>BNBP01000025.1 GCA_014656015.1 Streptomyces griseoaurantiacus
GGGGCCGCGAGCCCGGTGACCTCGCCGCCGTTCGCTCGTTCTGCTGAACGTGCAGTCACAGGATGTCGCCCTCCGCCCCGCCGCCCGCGCACTCCGCCCCGCCGCCCGCGCACTCCGCCCCGCCCGGGCAGGTCCGGCCGGAGACCACCGGCCATGTGACGCTTCCGCCGGGAGGCCCCGTCGGCATCCCGCACGTCCCGCCCGCCGCGGGCGCGCCCGACGTCACGGCCACCACGCTCGCCGTCCTGCTGATCGGCCCCGCGGGTGCCGGCAAGACCAGCGTCGCCAAGTACTGGGCGGACCGCCGCCGCGTCCCCACCGCGCACATCAGCCTCGACGACGTGCGCGAATGGGTGCGTTCCGGTTTCGCCGACCCCCAGTCCGGCTGGAACGACAACTCCGAGGCGCAGTACCGTCTGGCCCGCCGCACCTGTGGCTTCGCCGCCCGCAACTTCCTGGCCAACGGCATCTCCTGCATTCTGGACGACGCCGTCTTCCCGGACCGTCCCGTCGTCGGCCTCGGCGGCTGGAAGCGGCACGTGGGCCCCGGCCTGCTGCCGGTCGTCCTGCTGCCCGGACTGGAGATCGTCCTGGAGCGCAACGCCGAGCGCTCGGGCAACCGCCGCCTCAGCGACGAGGAGGTCGCCCGCATCCACGGGCGCATGGCCGGCTGGTACGGCTCGGGTCTGCCGATCATCGACAATTCCCACCTCGACGTTCCCTCCACCGCACGGCTCCTGGACGACGTCCTGGCCCGGGCGATCGCGAGCCCGCCTACCTGGTGACCGGCCCGTCCGGCGCGTCCGGCCGGGGGTGGCGCACGCCCCCGGGCGTCCGCGCCCCGCTCGGCGGTCCCCAACCGGCACAAATCGCCCATAGCTCATAGGCTCGGGGCATGTCCGAGGTGTACGCGAACCGCCGCAACCGCCTGAGGGACCGCTGCAGCGCGAGCGGCAGCGCGACGGCGCTGATCTCCCGCCCCGTCAACGTCCGCTATCTGGCCGGCGCCGCGCCCCGCGGCGCGGTCCTCCTCCTCGGCCGCGAGGAGGACCTGCTGCTCAGTCCCGGCCCGCCCGATCCGCAGCCCGGCGCCGACCGCCTCGACGAGGCGCTGCGCGTCCAGACCCTGCCGGGCCGCACCGGAGGCCCGAACGCCACCGGCGGCGACGCCGCGGTCGCCGCCGCGGACCTGGCCGCCGACCAGGGTGTCGATTCCCTCGCGGTGGAGGAGCACCACCTCACCGTCTCCCGCCACCGCGCCCTGCGCTCCGTCGCCCCCCGGCTGCGGCTCGACGACGTCGGCGGCATCGTCGAACAACTGCGCCTCGTCAAGGACGAGGAGGAGATCTCCCTGCTGCGCGTCGGCGCGGAGATCGCCGACCAGGCCCTCGGCGAACTCCTGGAGTCGATCCTCGTCGGCCGCACCGAGCGGCACCTCGCCCTCGAACTGGAGCGCCGCCTCGTCGACCACGGCGCCGACGGGCCCGCCTTCACCACCTCCGTGGCCACCGGCCCCCACTCCGGACGCCGCGGCCACCGCCCCACCGACCGGCGCGTGGAGGAAGGGGACTTCCTCACCGTCTGCCTCGGCGCCGCCTACCACGGCTACCGCTGCGAGATCGGCCGTACCTTCGTCATCGGGACCTCGCCCGCCGACTGGCAGATCGAGCTGTACGACCTGGTCTTCGCCGCTCAGCGGGCCGGACGCGAGGCCCTGGCACCCGGTGTGGCGTGCCGGGACGTGGACCGGGTGGCGCGGCAGGTGATCGACTCCGGGGGGCACGGGGACGCGCTGCCGCAGATGACGGGACACGGGGTCGGACTGGAAATCGAGGAGGACCCTCAATTGGCCCCCACGGCCATGGGTAAACTGGACGCTTGCGTGCCGGTCACCGTCGAACCGGGGGTCCACCTCCCGGGCCGGGGCGGTGTCCGGATCGATGACACGCTCGTCGTGCGCCCCGAGGCGGACGGCGGACCCGAGCTACTCACCATCACGACCAAGGAGCTGCTCGCGCTGTAGGCGCGTGTCTTCTTGTCGTCCACTCGTCAGTCCAGGAGATTCCGCAACCGTGGCTTCCACGAACGACCTCAAGAACGGCATGGTGCTCAAGCTCGAAGGCGGCCAGCTCTGGTCCGTCGTCGAGTTCCAGCACGTCAAGCCCGGCAAGGGCCCGGCCTTCGTGCGCACCAAGCTCAAGAACGTGCTCTCCGGCAAGGTCGTCGACAAGACGTTCAACGCCGGCGTCAAGGTCGAGACGGCCACTGTCGACAAGCGCGACATGCAGTTCTCCTACATGGACGGCGACTACTTCGTCTTCATGGACATGGAGACCTACGACCAGCTCCACGTCGACCGCAAGGCCGTCGGTGACGCCGCGAACTTCCTCATCGAGGGCTTCGAGGCCACCGTCGCCCAGCACGAGGGCGAGGTGCTCTTCGTGGAGCTGCCCGCCGCCGTCGAGCTGACCATCCAGGAGACCGAGCCGGGCGTCCAGGGCGACCGCTCCACCGGTGGCACCAAGCCCGCCACCCTGGAGACCGGCCACCAGATCCAGGTCCCGCTCTTCATCACCACCGGTGAGAAGATCAAGGTCGACACCCGTTCGAGTGACTACCTCGGCCGGGTGAACAGCTAACCGTGGCTGCCCGTAACACGGCCCGCAAGCGCGCCTTCCAGATTCTCTTCGAGGGCGACCAGCGGGGTGCCGACGTCCTGACCGTGCTCGCGGACTGGGTCTCCCTCTCCCGGAGCGACACCCGGCAGCCGCCGGTCAGCGAGTACACGATGCAGCTCGTCGAGGGCTACGCGGAGCACGTGACGCGGATCGACGAGCTCCTCGCGCAGTACGCGGTGGGCTGGACGCTGGACCGGATGCCGGTCGTCGACCGCAACATCCTGCGGCTCGGCGCCTACGAGCTGATCTGGGTCGACGAGACGCCCGACGCGGTGGTGCTGGACGAGATGGTGCAGCTCGCCAAGGAGTTCTCCACGGACGAGTCGCCGGGGTTCGTCAACGGCCTCCTCGGCCGTCTGAAGGAGCTGAAGCCCTCGCTGCGGCGCGCCTAGCGCGTATCGCACCGCCGAGGCACCGCAAAGCCGCCGGGGCGGCGGGAACCGGATGGGTTCCCGCCGCCCCGGCGGCACGTTTCTGCGCGAGAGCGGCTCTCAGGCGTCCTCGTGGGCGACGGCGCGGCGCGCGTCCGCGTCGAGAACGCCCCAGGTGATCAGCTGCTCGGTGAGGACCGAGGGCGACTGGTCGTAGATGACGGCGAGTGTCCGCAGGTCGTCCTGGCGGATGGAGAGAACCTTGCCGTTGTAGTCGCCGCGCTGCGACTGGATCGTCGCCGCGTAGCGCTGCAGGGGCCCGGCCTTCTCCACCGGGACCGTGGCCAGCCGCTCCAGGTCGAGGACGAGCTTCGGCGGCGGCTCGGCGGCCCCGCCCGGCGTGGTGCCCGGCAGCAGCTCCTGCACCGGCACCCCGTAGAAGTCCGCGAGCTCGGCGAGGCGCTGCACGGTCACGGCGCGGTCGCCGCGCTCGTAGGAGCCGACGACGACGGCCTTCCAGCGTCCCTGGGACTTCTCCTCGACACCGTGGAGCGAGAGCCCCTGCTGGGTGCGGATGGCCCGGAGCTTGGCCCCGAGCTGCTTGGCGTATTCGCTGGACATATGGCTCCCGGACACTGTGTCGACGTGCGGCGCGGCCGCGCGGCTTGGTGACTCACTGTGAGGTTACGCAGCGTGACTCTGCCCCGTCAAGCGGAATCGGTCGGCCCGCCCCGTCCACCTGCCGGCGACGGGTGGTGACGCCGATCGGGTGAGATGCGACGGCCGAAGGGGTGACCGGGCGGCGCGGCGGGGCGCGGAGGGGGTGCGGGGAAGGGCGGAGATCCGGGGCATTCCGGGGCGACCGGGGATGTGCGGGGGTGGCCGGCGGGGGCCCGTCCCGGGGCTGGTAGCGTGGACGGCGTACATCCGACGTCCTTTAAGGTCCGTCCCGTGAGGCGGAGAAGGAGGTCCGTTTTTCATGGACACCCCTGTCGACGCGTACGCGTCCGATGCCCGGCCCGTACTCGAGGGCCCCGACATCGCGCGGGTACTGACCCGCATCGCCCACGAGATCGTCGAACGCGCCAAGGGCGCCGACGACGTGGTGCTCCTCGGCATTCCGACCCGCGGCGTCTTCCTCGCCCGCCGGCTCGCCGCCAAGCTCGAGCAGATCACCGGCCGCGCCGTCCCGGTCGGCTCCCTCGACATCACCATGTACCGCGACGACCTGCGCATGCAGCCCCCGCGTGCGCTCGCCCGCACCGAGATCCCCGGGGACGGCGTCGACGGCCGCCTCGTCGTCCTCGTCGACGACGTGCTCTTCTCCGGGCGCACCATCCGCGCCGCCCTGGACGCGCTGGGCGACATCGGCCGGCCGCGCGCCGTGCAGCTCGCCGTCCTCGTCGACCGCGGTCACCGCGAACTCCCGATCCGCGCCGACTACGTCGGCAAGAACCTCCCCACGTCGTTGCGGGAGACGGTCAAGGTCCAGCTCTCCGAGGAGGACGGCCGCGACACCGTGCTGCTCGGTGTGAAGCCGGCCGCCCAGGGCGCCCAGCCCTAGCTTCCGGCGTACGGCACCGCCGTACGCCTGCCGCGAGCGAGCCCGGCCGGGCCCGCGTGCGCCCCCGCACGTGCCGCCCCGCCCGGCGAAGCCCCGCCGGACACCCGCCGGAGGACCCGGTCGCCGGAAGGCGCCCGCCTCCCGGAGCCCGGCCTCCTGCCCAGAACCGCCCTACGGAGCCTGAAAAAAGATGCAGCGTCATCTCATCTCGGCCGCCGACCTCACCCGCGACGACGCCGTCCTGATCCTCGACACCGCCGAGGAGATGGCCCGGGTCGCCGACCGGCCGATCAAGAAACTGCCCACCCTGCGAGGCCGTACCGTCGTCAACCTCTTCTTCGAGGACTCGACCCGTACCCGGATCTCCTTCGAGGCCGCCGAGAAGCGCCTGTCCGCGGACGTCATCAACTTCACCGCCAAGGGCTCCAGCGTGTCCAAGGGGGAGTCCCTCAAGGACACCGCGCAGACCCTGGAGGCGATGGGCGTCGACGCCGTCGTGATCCGGCACGGCTCCTCCGGCGCCCCCTACCGGCTGGCAAACTCCGGCTGGATCGACGCCGCCGTGATCAACGCGGGAGACGGCACCCACCAGCACCCCACCCAGGCCCTGCTGGACGCCTTCACCCTGCGCCGCCGCCTGGTCGGCCGGGACGCGGGACTCGGCCAGGACCTCACAGGCCGGCGTGTCACGCTCGTCGGCGACATCCTGCACAGCCGGGTCGCCCGCTCCAACGTCGACCTGCTGCACACCCTGGGCGCCGAGGTCACCCTCGTCGCCCCGCCCACCCTGCTGCCGGTGGGCGTCGAGACCTGGCCCTGCGAGGTCTCCTACGACCTCGACTCCACGCTTCCCAAGTCCGACGCGGTGATGCTGCTCCGCGTGCAGCGCGAACGCATGAACGCCGCGTTCTTCCCGACCGAGCGCGAGTACACCCGCCGCTACGGCCTCGATGCCGACCGCATGGCGCGGATGCCCGAGCAGGCCATCGTGATGCACCCCGGGCCGATGGTCCGCGGCATGGAGATCACCGCCGAGGTCGCCGACTCGCCGCGCTGCACGGCCGTCGAGCAGGTCGCCAACGGCGTCTCGATCCGGATGGCCGTCCTGTACCTGCTGCTCGGCGGCAACGAGCCCGCCCTCACCCACGCCCGCACCACGGAGGAGAAGTAACCGGCATGAGCAAGACCCTGATCCGCGGTGCGAAGGTCCTCGGCGGCGCGCCCCAGGACGTCCTGATCGACGGCGAAACGATCATGCACGTCGGTACCGGGCTCCCCGCCGCCGACACCGAGGGCGCCGAGATCGTCGAGGCCGAGGGCAAGGTGCTGCTGCCGGGCCTGGTCGACCTGCACACCCATCTGCGCGAGCCCGGCCGCGAGGACTCCGAGACGGTCCTCACCGGCACCCGGGCCGCCGCCTCCGGCGGCTACACGGCCGTGTTCGCCATGGCCAACACCTTCCCCGTCGCCGACACCGCCGGCGTGGTCGAGCAGGTGTACCGGCTCGGCCGGGAGCACGGCTACTGCGACGTGCAGCCCATCGGCGCCGTCACCGTCGGACTGGAAGGGAAGAAGCTCGCCGAGCTGGGCGCCATGCACGACTCGGCGGCCGGTGTCACCGTCTTCTCCGACGACGGCAAGTGCGTCCACGACGCCGTGATCATGCGCCGCGCCCTGGAGTACGTGAAGGCCTTCGGCGGCGTCGTCGCCCAGCACGCGCAGGAACCCCGGCTCACCGAGGGCGCCCAGATGAACGAGGGCGTCGTCTCCGCCGAGCTCGGCCTGGGCGGCTGGCCGGCCGTCGCCGAGGAGTCGATCATCGCCCGGGACGTGCTGCTCGCCGACCACGTCGGCTCCCGCGTCCACATCTGCCACCTGTCCACCGCCGGCAGCGTCGAGATCGTCCGCTGGGCCAAGGCCCGCGGCATCCGGGTGACGGCCGAGGTCACCCCGCACCACCTGCTCCTCACCGACGAGCTGGTGCGCACCTACAACCCGGTCTACAAGGTCAACCCGCCGCTGCGCACCGAGGCCGACGTGCACGCCCTGCGCGAGGCGCTCGCCGACGGCACGATCGACATCGTGGCCACCGACCACGCCCCGCACCCGCACGAGGACAAGGACTGCGAGTGGGCCGCCGCCGCCATGGGCATGGTCGGCCTGGAGACCGCCCTGTCGGTGGTCCAGGAGACGATGGTGGAGACCGGGCTGCTGGACTGGGCCGGGGTCGCCGCGCGCATGTCCGCCACACCCGCCGAGATCGGACGGGCGCACGGCCACGGCCGGCCCGTCTCGGCAGGTGAGCCCGCCAACCTCACCCTGGTCGACACGGCATACCGTGGGCAGGTGGACCCCGCGGGCTTCGCCTCGCGCAGCCGCAACACCCCCTACGAGGGCCGCGCGCTGCCGGGCCGTGTCACGCACACCTGGCTCCGGGGCAGGGCCACGCTCGTCGACGGGAAGCTCACGTGACATCTCTGCAGCTGCTGGCCGCCGAACAGAAATCGGCGGAAGTGACCGACTGGGCCGCGCGCATCGGCTGGCTGGTGGGTCTCGCCCTCTTCGTCGCGCTCCTCTACTGGCTCATGCGCGAGGGCTGGAAGTGGCGCGGCACCCTCCAGAACGACCTTCCGGAGCTTCCCCTGGCGCCGGACGAGCGGGGGCCCGCCACCCTGACCATGAGCGGCCGCTACCACGGCTCCACCACCGCCGGACAGTGGCTGGACCGCATCGTCGCGCGCGGACTGGGCACCCGCAGCCGCGTCGAGCTCACCCTCACCGGCGCCGGTCTGGACGTCGTACGCCCCGGAGCCGCCGACTTCTTCGTCCCGGCCGCCGCACTGCGCGAGGCCCGGCTCGACAAGGGCATCGCCGGCAAGGTCCTCACCGAGGGCGGACTGCTGGTCGTCACCTGGCAGCACGGCGACAGGCTGATCGACTCCGGCTTCCGCTCCGACCACGCGGCCGAGCACCCGGAATGGGTCAGGACCCTGAACCACATGATCAACAAGACGGAAACGGAAGGCGCACGATGACCACCTCCACAAGGGGAGCCAAGGTTCCCGCCGTACTCGTCCTGGAGGACGGCCGTATCTTCCGCGGCCGTGCCTACGGGGCCGTGGGGGAGACCTTCGGCGAAGCGGTGTTCTCCACCGGCATGACCGGCTACCAGGAGACCCTCACCGACCCGTCCTACCGCCGCCAGGTCGTCGTCATGACCGCCCCGCACGTCGGCAACACCGGCGTCAACGACGAGGACGCCGAGTCCCGGCAGATCTGGGTCGCCGGCTACGTCGTGCGCGACCCCGCACGCGTGCCCTCCAGCTGGCGCAACCGGCGCACCCTCGACGAGGAGCTGGCCGGGCAGGGCGTCGTCGGCATCTCCGGCATCGACACCCGCGCCCTCACCCGCCACCTGCGCGAACGCGGCGCCATGCGCGTCGGCATCTTCAGCGGCGAGGCCCTCGCGGACGATGCCACCCTGCTGGCACGGGTCCAGGAGGCCCCCCAGATGAAGGGCGCCAGCCTCTTCGAGGAGGTCACCACCCCCGAGGCGTACGTCGTCCCGGCGGTCGGCGAGAAGAAGTTCACCGTCGCCGCGATCGACCTCGGCATCAAGGGCATGACCCCGCAGCGCATGGCCGAGCGCGGCATCGAGGTGCACGTGCTGCCCGCGACCGCCACCCTCGACGAGGTGTACGCGGTCGAGCCCGACGGCGTGTTCTTCTCCAACGGCCCCGGCGACCCGGCCACCGCCGACCACCCCGTCGCCCTCATGCGGGGTGTCCTGGAGCGCGGCACCCCGCTGTTCGGGATCTGCTTCGGCAACCAGCTCCTCGGCCGTGCCCTCGGCTTCGGGACCTACAAGCTCAAGTACGGCCACCGCGGCATCAACCAGCCGGTGCAGGACCGCACGACCGGCAAGGTCGAGGTCACCGCGCACAACCACGGCTTCGCCGTCGACGCCCCCACCGACAAGGTCTCCGAGACCCCCTTCGGCCGCGCCGAGGTCTCCCACGTCTGCCTCAACGACAACGTGGTGGAGGGCCTCCAGCTCCTGGACCGGCCGGCCTTCAGCGTCCAGTACCACCCCGAGGCGGCGGCCGGCCCGCACGACGCCGCCTACCTGTTCGACCGTTTCACGTCTTTGATGAGCACAGTCCCGATGGAGGGCCAGCGTGCCTAAGCGCACCGATATCCAGTCCGTCCTGGTCATCGGCTCCGGCCCGATCGTCATCGGCCAGGCCGCCGAATTCGACTACTCCGGCACCCAGGCGTGCCGCGTCCTCAAGGCCGAGGGCCTGCGGGTCGTCCTGGTGAACTCCAACCCGGCGACGATCATGACCGACCCGGAGATCGCCGACGCCACCTACGTCGAGCCGATCACCCCCGAGTTCGTCGAGAAGATCATCGCCAAGGAGCGCCCGGACGCCCTGCTGCCCACCCTGGGCGGCCAGACCGCCCTGAACACCGCGATCTCGCTGCACGAGAACGGCGTCCTGGAGAAGTACGGCGTCGAGCTCATCGGCGCCAACGTGGAGGCCATCCACAAGGGCGAGGACCGGGACCAGTTCAAGCTGGTCGTCGAGGAGGTCCGCAAGAAGATCGGGCACGGCGAGTCCGCCCGCTCGGTCATCTGCCACACCATGGACGACGTCCTCGCGGGCGTCGAGACGCTCGGCGGCTACCCGGTCGTCGTACGGCCCTCCTTCACGATGGGCGGCGCCGGCTCCGGCTTCGCCCACGACGAGGAGGAGCTGCGCCGCATCGCCGGCACCGGCCTCACCCTCTCGCCGACCACCGAGGTGCTCCTGGAGGAGTCCATCCTCGGCTGGAAGGAGTACGAGCTGGAGCTGATGCGCGACAAGAACGACAACGTCGTGGTCGTCTGCTCCATCGAGAACTTCGACCCGATGGGCGTGCACACCGGCGACTCCATCACCGTCGCCCCCGCGATGACGCTCACCGACCGCGAGTACCAGATCCTGCGCGACATGGGCATCGCGATCATCCGCGAGGTCGGCGTCGACACAGGCGGCTGCAACATCCAGTTCGCCGTCAACCCCGTGGACGGCCGGGTCATCGTCATCGAGATGAACCCCCGCGTCTCGCGCTCCTCGGCGCTCGCCTCCAAGGCGACCGGCTTCCCCATCGCCAAGATCGCCGCGAAGCTCGCCGTCGGCTACACCCTCGACGAGATCCCCAACGACATCACCGAGCAGACCCCGGCCTCCTTCGAGCCCACGCTCGACTACGTCGTCGTCAAGGCCCCCCGCTTCGCCTTCGAGAAGTTCCCCTCCGCCGACTCCACGCTGACCACCACCATGAAGTCCGTCGGCGAGGCCATGGCGATCGGCCGGAACTTCACCGAGGCGTTCCAGAAGGCGCTGCGCTCCCTGGAGAAGAAGGGCAGCCAGTTCACGTTCGTCGGCGACCCCGGCGACAAGGCCGCGCTCCTCGAGGAGGCGGTCCGCCCCACCGACGGCCGGATCAACGCCGTCATGGGCGCCATCCGCGCGGGCGCCACCCCCGAGGAGGTCTTCGAGGCCACCAAGATCGACCCCTGGTTCGTCGACCAGCTCTACCTCCTCAAGGAGATCGCCGACGAGATCGCCTCCGTCGAGCGGCTCGACGCCGGACTGCTCGCCGAGGCCAAGCGGCACGGCTTCTCCGACCATCAGATCGGCGAGATCCGCGGCCTGCGCGAGGACGTCGTGCGCGAGGTGCGGCACGCGCTCGGCGTGCGCCCGGTCTACAAGACGGTCGACACCTGCGCCGCCGAGTTCGCCGCCCGGACGCCGTACTTCTACTCCTCCTACGACGAGGAGAGCGAGGTCGCCCCGCGCGAGAAGCCCGCGGTGATCATCCTGGGCTCCGGCCCGAACCGCATCGGCCAGGGCATCGAGTTCGACTACTCCTGCGTCCACGCCTCCTTCGCCCTCAGCGACGCCGGCTACGAGACCGTGATGGTCAACTGCAACCCGGAGACCGTCTCCACCGACTACGACACCTCCGACCGGCTCTACTTCGAGCCGCTCACCCTGGAGGACGTCCTGGAGATCGTCCACGCCGAGCAGCAGGCCGGACCCGTCGCGGGCGTCCTCGTCCAGCTCGGCGGGCAGACCCCGCTCGGCCTCGCGCAGGCGCTCAAGGACAACGGCGTGCCCGTCGTCGGCACCTCCCCGGAGGCCATCCACGCCGCCGAGGACCGCGGCGCCTTCGGCCGCGTGCTCGCCGAGGCCGGCCTGCCCGCCCCCAAGCACGGCACCGCCACCACCTTCGCCGAGGCCAAGGCCATCGCCGACGAGATCGGCTACCCGGTCCTGGTGCGGCCCTCCTACGTGCTCGGCGGCCGCGGCATGGAGATCGTCTACGACGAGACCCGGCTCTCGGCGTACATCGAGGAGTCCACCGAGATCAGCCCCTCCCGGCCGGTCCTGGTCGACCGCTTCCTCGACGACGCCATAGAGATCGACGTCGACGCCCTCTACGACGGCGAGGAGCTCTACCTCGGCGGCGTCATGGAGCACATCGAGGAGGCCGGCATCCACTCCGGCGACTCGGCCTGCGCCCTGCCCCCGATCACCCTCGGCGGCCACGACGTCAAGCGGCTGCGCGCCTCCACCGAGGCCATCGCGCGCGGCGTCGGCGTCCGCGGACTGATCAACATCCAGTTCGCGCTGTCCGGCGACATCCTCTACGTCCTGGAGGCCAACCCGCGCGCCTCCCGCACGGTCCCCTTCACCTCCAAGGCGACCGCGGTGCCGCTGGCCAAGGCCGCCGCCCGCATCTCCCTCGGGGCGACCGTCGCCGAACTGCGCGCCGAGGGCCTGCTGCCGAGGAACGGCGACGGCGGCACCCTCCCGCTGGACGCGCCGATCTCCGTCAAGGAGGCCGTGCTGCCCTGGAGCCGCTTCCGGGACACCTCCGGACGCGGCGTCGACACCGTGCTCGGCCCGGAGATGCGCTCCACCGGCGAGGTCATGGGCATCGACTCCGTCTTCGGCACGGCCTACGCCAAGTCGCAGGCCGCCGCCTACGGCCCGCTGCCCACCAAGGGCCGCGCGTTCATCTCGGTGGCCAACCGCGACAAGCGGTCCATGATCTTCCCCGCCCGGGAACTGGTCGCCCACGGCTTCGAGCTGTTCGCCACCTCCGGCACCGCCGAGGTGCTGCGGCGCAACGGCATCGACGCCACCGTCGTGCGCAAGCAGTCCGAGGGCCCCGGCCCGAACGGCGAGAAGACCATCGTCCAGCACATCCACGACGGCGAGGTCGACCTCATCGTCAACACCCCCTACGGCACCGGCGGCCGCCTCGACGGCTACGAGATCCGTACGGCGGCCGTCTCCCGCTCCGTGCCCTGCCTGACGACGGTCCAGGCGCTGGCCGCCGCCGTCCAGGGCATCGACGCCCTCCACGCAGGCGGCGTGGGCGTGCGCTCCTTGCAGGAACACGCCGAATTCCTGACCGCGGCCCGCGACTGACGGACGAGGGGGACACCGGAAACGGTGTCCCCCTCCTCATGAGGACACCAGGACACCCAGGACACACATGTACCCGCTCTTCTTCCGGCTCGTCTTCTCCCGTCTGGCCCCGGAACGGGCGCACCACCTCGCGGTGCGCTGGATCCGCCTCGTCGCCCGCGTCCCCGTGCTGCGCACCTTCGTCGCGGCGGCCCTCGCCCCCCGCCACAAGGAACTGCGCACCGAGGCCCTCGGACTGCGCCTGCACAGCCCCTTCGGGCTCGCGGCCGGCTTCGACAAGAACGCCCTCGCGATCGACGGCCTGGCCATGCTCGGCTTCGACCACGTCGAGATCGGCACCGTCACCGGCGAGCCCCAGCCCGGCAACCCGAGGAAGCGGCTGTTTCGCCTGGTCCAGGACCGGGCCCTGATCAACCGCATGGGCTTCAACAACGAGGGCTCGGCCGCCGTCGCCGCCCGCCTGGCCGCCCGCACCCCCGTCTTCCGCACGGTGCTCGGCGTCAACATCGGCAAGACCAAGGTCGTCCCGGAGGAGGAGGCCGCCGCCGACTACGTGAAGTCCGCCGAGCGGCTCGCCCCGCACGCCGACTACCTCGTCGTCAACGTCTCCTCGCCCAACACCCCCGGCCTGCGCAACCTCCAGGCCACACAGGCCCTGCGCCCGCTGCTCACCGCCGTCCGCGAGGCCGCCGACCGCGCGGTGACCGGACGCCGGGTCCCCCTGCTCGTCAAGATCGCGCCCGATCTGGCCGACGAGGACGTGGACGCCGTCGCCGACCTGGCCGTGGAACTCGGCCTGGACGGGATCATCGCCACCAACACCACCGTCGCCCGGGAGGGCCTCGGCCTGCGCGCCGACCCGTCCGTGACCGCGGAGACCGGCGGACTGTCCGGCGCGCCGCTCAAGGAACGTTCCCTGGAGGTGCTGCGCCGCCTCCACGCCCGCGTGGGCGACCGCGTCACCCTGGTCGGCGTCGGCGGCATCGAGGACGCCGAGGACGCCTGGCGGCGCATCCTGGCCGGCGCCACCCTCGTCCAGGGCTACAGCGCCTTCATCTACCAGGGCCCCTTCTGGGCCCGCGGGATCCACAAGGGTCTCGCCGCGCGCCTGCGCAGCAGCCCGTACGCCACCCTCGCCGACGCGGTCGGCGCCGACGTGAGGAAGCACGCATGACGGTGATGGAACCCTTCGGAGCCCGGCTGCGCCGTGCCATGGACGCGCGCGGACCGCTGTGCGTCGGCATCGACCCGCACGCCTCCCTGCTCACCGAGTGGGGACTGAACGACGACGTGGCCGGTCTGGAGCGGTTCAGCCGCACGGTCGTCGAGGCCGTCGCCGACCGGGTCGCCGTCCTGAAGCCGCAGAGCGCGTTCTTCGAGCGCTTCGGCTCCCGCGGCCTCGCCGTCCTGG
Source organism: Streptomyces griseoaurantiacus (assembly GCA_014656015.1). Taxonomy (GTDB): domain Bacteria; phylum Actinomycetota; class Actinomycetes; order Streptomycetales; family Streptomycetaceae; genus Streptomyces; species Streptomyces griseoaurantiacus. The sequence continues at coordinate 13,512 of BNBP01000025.1, forward strand.
AGAGGACGGTCCAGGAGGCCAGGGCCGCCGGCGCCCTCGTCGTCATGGACGCCAAGCGCGGCGACATCGGCTCCACCATGGCCGCCTACGCCGAGGCCTTCCTGCACAAGGACGCGCCCCTGTTCTCGGACGCGCTCACCGTCTCGCCCTACCTGGGGTACGGATCGCTGCGCCCCGCCGTGGAGCAGGCCCGGGAGAGCGGCGCCGGTCTCTTCGTGCTCGCCCTCACCTCCAACCCGGAGGGCGGCGAGGTGCAGCACGCGGTCCGCGCCGGGGACGGCGAGGGCCCGGGACGGAACGTGGGCGCCACGATCCTCGCCCACCTGGCCGCGGAGAACGCGGGGGAGGAGCCGCTCGGTTCCTTCGGCGCGGTCGTCGGCGCGACGCTCGGCGACCTGTCCTCCTACGACCTGGCGATCAACGGGCCGCTCCTCGCGCCCGGCGTCGGCGCCCAGGGCGCCACCCCCGCCGATCTCCCGCGGGTCTTCGGCGCGGCCTCGGGCGAGGTCGTCCCCAACGTCAGCCGGGGGGTGCTCCGGCACGGGCCCGACACGGGCGCGCTGCGGGCCGCCTCGGACCGCTTCGCGGAGGAGGTCAGGGCCGCTCTGGCCGTCTCCTGAGCCCACTTGAGCGTGAATACAGGCTCAAATCCGCGCCGGTATGCCGTAAATGCCCGGCTCGACAGAGGCTGACCAGGACTTTTCCGCTGTTCTCGCTGACTCTCGCGGCCTTGACCGCTAGTCTCCGACGAGAGTCGACGGGCAAGCGTGTTGCTCGCGGCTCACCTGGTGTGGGACGACTAGGTTCCTCACCGGTCCGTATCCGACAGTTCGACATCCGAGGTGACGTAGGCGTGGCTCTTCCGCCCCTTACCCCCGAACAGCGCGCAGCCGCGCTCCAAAAGGCCGCCGCGGCTCGCCGGGAGCGGGCCGAGGTGAAGAATCGACTCAAGCACTCCGGCGCCTCCCTTCACGAGGTCATCAAGCAGGGCCAGGAGAACGACGTCATCGGCAAGATGAAGGTCTCCGCACTCCTCGAGTCCCTCCCGGGCGTGGGCAAGGTCCGCGCCAAGCAGATCATGGAGCGGCTCGGCATCTCCGAGAGCCGCCGGGTCCGCGGCCTCGGCTCCAACCAGATCGCCTCCCTGGAGCGCGAGTTCGGCGGCCAGGCCAGCTGAGTCCGGGGCACTCCGGGATTGCTGGAATAATCGCCGCATGGCTGTAACACCCCGGGGGACGTCCCCCGTACCCCCGGACGCACGTCCGCGGCTGACCGTGCTCTCCGGCCCCTCCGGGGTCGGCAAGAGCACGGTCGTCGCTCATATGCGCAAGGAACACCCCGAGGTATGGCTCTCGGTGTCGGCGACGACCCGGACGCCCCGCCCCGGTGAGAAGCACGGCGTCCAGTACTTCTTCGTCACTGACGAGGAGATGGACAAGCTGATCGCCAACGGCGAGCTGCTGGAATGGGCCGAGTTCGCCGGCAACCGCTACGGCACGCCGCGCGCCGCCGTGCTGGAGCGCCTGGAGGCCGGCGAGCCGGTCCTGCTGGAGATCGACCTCCAGGGGGCCCGGCTGGTCCGCGAGTCCATGCCGGACGCCCGGCTCGTGTTCCTGGCACCTCCCTCCTGGGAGGAACTGGTGCGCAGGCTCACCGGTCGCGGCACCGAGCCGCCCGAGGTGATCGAGCGCCGCCTCGCCGTGGCCAAGATCGAGCTCGCGGCCGAGTCGGAGTTCGACGAGACCCTCGTCAACACCTCCGTCGAGGACGTGGCGCGCGAGCTGCTAGCCTTGATGGACGTAGTGTGATCGTTTTCTTCGATCTCATCCCACCTTTCGGAAGGTAGAGCGTGTCCTCTTCCATCACCGCGCCCGAGGGCATCATCAACCCGCCGATCGACGAGCTCCTCGAGGCCACCGACTCGAAGTACAGCCTCGTGATCTACGCGGCCAAGCGGGCCCGCCAGATCAACGCGTACTATTCGCAGCTCGGCGAGGGCCTCCTCGAGTACGTCGGTCCCCTCGTCGACACGCACGTCCACGAGAAGCCGCTCTCGATCGCCCTGCGCGAGATCAACGCCGGTCTGCTGACCTCCGAGGCCGTCGAGGGCCCGGCGCAGTAACGGCGGTAGCATTTTCGGACCGCAACTGGTTTTTCCACAGGCCCGGCAGCGCGACTGCCGGGCCTGTGGTGTGTCATGGAACCCGTACGCCGATCTGCCGGGGCGTACGAGCGTCGAGAGCGGGGAGGCCCGGTGCGTCCGGACAGCAAGCCCAAGGTCGTTCTGGGGGTCAGCGGCGGTATCGCCGCCTACAAGGCGTGCGAGCTGCTGCGCCGGCTGACCGAGTCGGGCCATGACGTCCGCGTCGTCCCCACCGCCTCCGCGCTGCACTTCGTCGGCGCCGCCACCTGGTCCGCGCTCTCCGGCCACCCGGTCTCCACCGAGGTCTGGGACGACGTCCACGAGGTGCCGCACGTGCGCATCGGCCAGGCCGCCGACCTCGTCGTGGTCGCCCCCGCCACCGCCGACACCCTGGCCAGGGCCGCCCACGGCCTCGCCGACGACCTGCTGACCAACACCCTGCTCACCGCCCGCTGCCCGGTCGTCTTCGCCCCCGCGATGCACACCGAGATGTGGGAGCACCCCGCCACCCGGGAGAACGTGGCGACGCTGCGCCGCCGCGGCGCCGTCGTGATCGAGCCCGCCGTCGGCCGCCTCACCGGCGTCGACACCGGCAAGGGCCGGCTGCCCGACCCGGCCGAGATCTTCGAGGTCTGCCGCCGTGTCCTGGCCCGGGGCGTTGCGGAACCCGACCTCGCCGGGCGGCACGTCGTGGTCAGCGCCGGCGGCACCCGGGAGCCGCTCGACCCCGTCCGCTTCCTCGGCAACCGCTCCTCCGGCAAGCAGGGCTACGCCCTCGCGCGGACCGCCGCCGCGCGGGGCGCCCGGGTCACGCTGATCGCCGCCAACGCCGCGCTGCCCGACCCGGCCGGCGTGGACGTGGTCCCGGTGGGCACGGCGGTGCAGCTGCGCGAGGCCGTGCTGAAGGCGGCCGCCGAGGCCGACGCGGTCGTCATGGCCGCCGCCGTCGCCGACTTCCGCCCCGCCGCCTACGCCACCGGAAAGATCAAGAAGAAGGACGGACAGGAGCCCGAACCGGTCGCGCTGGTGCGCAATCCGGACGTTCTCGCGGAGATATCGGCCGACCGGGCGAGGTCCGGCCAGGTGATCGTGGGATTCGCCGCCGAGACCGACGACGTCCTCGCCAACGGCCGCGCCAAGCTCGCGCGCAAGGGCTGCGACCTGCTCGTCGTCAATGAGGTGGGGGAGCACCGCACCTTCGGCGCCGAGGAGAACGAGGCGGTGGTCCTGGGGGCCGACGGCAGCGAAACCCCCGTGCCGCACGGCCCGAAGGAGGCCCTGGCGGACACCGTCTGGGACCTCGTGGCCGCCCGTCTGGCCTGACCGCGCGGCCGGGCCCGGCGGACCCGCGCCCTCCGCTCGTGCACGCTGTCCGGGGCCTCTGGCACGCGGGCCCGGCATTGGGCAGAATGCCCGTGCCGCAGGTCACAGTGCGCCCGAGAGGCGAGACGGGTGGGCCCGTGGCCGGGCATGACCGATAAACTGTCCCCGGACGTCGCCGGGCGCAGCCCCCGCCCGTCCACCAATGATCAGCCAGCAGCCGCTGCAACCCCAGGGAGCGTTGTGTCCCGTCGCCTGTTCACCTCGGAATCAGTGACCGAGGGTCACCCGGACAAGATCGCTGACCAGATCAGTGACACCATTCTCGATGCGCTCCTGCGGGAGGACCCGACCTCCCGGGTCGCCGTGGAGACGCTGATCACCACCGGCCTCGTGCACGTGGCCGGCGAGGTCACGACCAAGGCGTACGCGGACATCGCGACGCTGGTGCGCAACACGATCCTCGGGATCGGCTACGACTCGTCCAAGAAGGGCTTCGACGGCGCCTCCTGCGGTGTCTCCGTCTCCATCGGCGCCCAGTCCCCGGACATCGCCCAGGGAGTGGACGCGGCCTACGAGAACCGGGTCGAGGGCGATGAGGACGAGCTGGACCGGCAGGGCGCCGGCGACCAGGGCCTGATGTTCGGGTACGCCTCCGACGAGACGCCCACGCTGATGCCGCTGCCGATCTTCCTGGCCCACCGGCTGTCCAAGCGCCTCTCCGACGTGCGCAAGAACGGCACCATCCCCTACCTGCGCCCGGACGGCAAGACGCAGGTCACCATCGAGTACGACGGCGACAAGGCGGTCCGCCTCGACACCGTCGTCGTCTCCTCCCAGCACGCCAGTGACATCGACCTGGAGTCGCTGCTGGCCCCCGACATCCGCGAGTTCGTCGTCGAGCCCGAGCTGAAGGCCCTGCTGGACGACGGCATCAAGCTGGAGACCGAGGGCTACCGCCTGCTGGTCAACCCCACCGGCCGCTTCGAGATCGGCGGCCCGATGGGTGACGCCGGCCTCACCGGCCGCAAGATCATCATCGACACCTACGGCGGCATGGCCCGCCACGGCGGCGGTGCCTTCTCCGGCAAGGACCCGTCCAAGGTCGACCGCTCGGCCGCCTACGCGATGCGCTGGGTCGCCAAGAACGTGGTCGCCGCGGGCCTCGCCTCGCGCTGCGAGGTCCAGGTCGCCTACGCGATCGGCAAGGCCGAGCCCGTCGGCCTCTTCGTGGAGACCTTCGGCACCGCCAAGGTCGACGCCGAGAAGATCGAGGCCGCCATCTCCGAGGTCTTCGACCTGCGCCCCGCCGCGATCATCCGCGACCTCGACCTGCTCCGCCCGATCTACGCCCAGACGGCCGCCTACGGCCACTTCGGCCGCGAACTGGCCGACTTCACCTGGGAGCGCACGGACCGGATGGACGCGCTGCGCAAGGCGGCGGGTCTCTGACACCGGGCACATCCCGCCGTTCCGCCGGGCCCGGCCCCTCCACGGGGGCCGGGCCCACGCGGTTCGTGCCCGCCGCCCGTCGCTGCTCCACTGTCAGTGCCCTTTGGTAGAAATGCTGGTGTGAGCGGCGAGAACGGGCAGGCGGGGGGCGGGGGCGCCGGGGGTGACGGGGCGCCGCCGGAGCAGCTTGCGTTGATTCGCGAGAGTGTGCGCAGGGCGAAGGTGCCCCGGGCCAAGCCGCGCACCTGGCGGGGGGCGGCGCTGGCCAAGGAGCTGCCCGTGGCCCGGGTGCTGGTCGACAAGGGTGTCCTGCACCTCGACCGGTACTTCGACTACGCCGTGCCCGAGGAACTCGACGAGGCCGCGCAGCCGGGGGTACGGGTGCGGGTGAGGTTCGGCGCCGGGGGGCGCACCGTCCGGGAGGGGCGGCGCGAGGGTGGGAGCCTCATCGACGGTTACCTCGTCGAACGGGTCGCCGAGTCCGACTACGCCGGGCCGCTGGCCGCCCTCGCCCAGGTCGTCTCGCCGGAGCCGGTGCTCGACCCCGAGCTGCTGGGCCTCGCCCGGGCCGTCGCCGACCGGTATGCGGGCAGCCTCGCCGATGTGCTGCAACTGGCGGTGCCGCCGCGGCACGCCCGCGCCGAGGCCCGCGAGTCGGGTGCGCCGCCCGCCCCGCCGGCCCCGCCGGAGCCGGGGAGCTGGGCGCGTTACGGCAGGGGCGAGGGATTCCTGCGCGCCCTGGCCGGCGGTGGCGCGCCCCGAGCGGTGTGGACGGCGCTGCCCGGCCCCGAGTGGGCCGAGGAGATCGCCCGGGCCGTGGCGGCCACGCTCGCCTCGGGCCGGGGCGCGCTCGTCGTCGTCCCCTCCGGGCGCCCCGCCGGCCGGGTCGACGCCGCGCTCACCGCCCTGCTCGGAGAGGGGCAGCACGCGGTGCTGACCGCCGACGCGGGGCAGGAGCGGCGTTACCGGGAGTGGCTCGCCGTGCGCCGGGGTGCGGTGCGGGCAGTCGTCGGCACCCGCGCCGCGATGTTCGCGCCGGTGCGGAACCTGGGCCTGGTCGTCGTGTGGGACGACGGCGACTCCGGGCACAGCGACGACCACGCCCCCTTCCCGCATGTGCGCGAGGTGCTGGAACTGCGCGCCACCCGGGACCGGTGCGCCTTCCTGCTGGGCGGCTGGAGCTGCACGGTGGAGGCCGCGCAACTGGTGGAGAGCGGCTGGGCCGCGCCCCTGGTCGCCGAGCGGGAAACGGTGCGGGTCACCGCCCCACTGGTGCGGACCGTGGGGGACCAGGACCTGGCACGTGACGAGGCCGCCAGGGCGGCCCGGTTGCCCACGCTCGCCTGGCAGACGCTCAGGGAGGGGCTGCGGCAGGGACCGGTGCTGATCCAGGTGCCGCGGCGGGGGTACGTGCCCCGGCTGGCCTGTGCCCAGTGCCGGGCGCCGGCCCGTTGCCGGCGCTGCGCCGGGCCGCTGGAGGCACGGGACGACGGAGAACTGCGCTGTGTGTGGTGCGGTACCGGGGAGACCTCCTGGCACTGCCCGGAGTGCGGCGGGTTCCGGCTGCGGGCGCAGGTCGTGGGGGCGCGACGGACGGCGGAGGAGCTGGGGCGGGCGTTCCCGGCGGTGCCGGTGCGCACCTCGGGTCGCGAGCACGTGCTGGACACGGTGCCGGGGACACCGGCGCTGGTGGTGAGCACACCCGGGGCCGAGCCCGTCGCCGAGGGCGGCTACGCGGCCGCGCTGCTGCTCGACGGATGGGCGATGCTCGGCAGGCCGGACCTGAGGGCGGGGGAGGAGGCGCTGCGCCGCTGGATCGGGGCGGCCGCGCTCGTCCGGCCCCACACGGCGGGGGGCACGGTGGTGATCGTCGCCGAGCCGACGCTGCGGCCCGTGCAGGCGCTGGTCCGCTGGGACCCGGCCGGGCACGCGGTGCGGGAACTGGGGGAGCGGCGCGAGCTGGCCTTCCCGCCGGTGTTCCGGATGGCGGCGGTGGCGGGTCCGGTGGGCACGGTGGCGGAGTTCCTGGCGGGAGTGGAGCTGCCGGGGGACGCGGAGGTGCTGGGACCGGTGCCGGTCGCCGCGCCGGGGGGTGCCGCCCCGTCGGCGGAGAGCGAACGGGCGCTGGTCCGGGTGCCGCCGGGGAGCGGTGCGGGGCTCGCGGCGGCGCTCAAGATGGCGCAGGCGGCACGGATGGCACGCGGAGCGGGCCCCGAGGTGCGGATACGCATCGACCCGCCGGACATCGGCTGAGGGGCTCCCCGCGGCCCCTGGAGAGGGAAAGCGCGTGAGAGGGGCGCACCCGGAGCCCCGGCCGTGCACGGGGCTCCGTGAGGTGGCCGGGGGTCAGCCGTTGCGGGGGGTCGGGAACGCGGGGGGCCTGGGCTCCTCGCGCAAGGACGGACTCCCCGCCTTCGGCTGCGTCGGCATCGCCCGCGCCGCCGGTACCGTCGGCAGACCGGAACCGACGTTGACGGGGCGCGAGCCCGCCGACTCCGCCGTGCGCTCCGCCTCGGCGGCGGCCTGGGCGGCCGCCCTGCGCGCCCCGTAGCGCCGGTGCACCGCCTGCTTGGTGACGCCGAGCGCGGAGCCGACCGCGTCCCACGAGAACCCCAGGGAGCGGTCGAAGTCGACGGCCGCGGTGACCAGGGTCTCGACGCTGTCCCGCAGTTCCTGGGCGAGACGGACGGTCGGAGCGGGAGCCCGCCCGTAGACGACGAAGCCCGCGGAGGGCCCGGAGCGGCGGGGACGGTAGACGTTGCCCAGCTGGGCGGTGAGCGTGCGCAGCGCGTCCACCTGCCGGCGGACCCGCTCGATGTCCCGCACCAGCAAGTGCAGGCTGGCCCGGGCCTGGGCGTCGTGGGTTGCGTGGTCGGCCATGAACAAGCCTCTCGAACCGGCGATGAAGAGATGAAGAGGGTGAAGAAGGTGCTGAGGGTGAAGAAGGTGGTGAGGGTGAGCAGAGGGCACTGGAGGTGTGCGGCGGGCTGTGGACCGGGGGTTCCGGTCCGTCGGGGTCAACTCCTTCTTGACCAACGCGTTCGCGCGTGACTGGTCACGGTGTGGGGGCGCGGAAGCATTCGCGTACGCCCACCGGGCCCGCCCGCACCCCCGAGGGCGGCGCCGCGGGCCGGGGCCTCCCGGCACCGCCGGGCCACGGCCGTCCCGGAGGCGCCGGGCCATAGACTGGGCGGACTTCGCCGCAGGTACGCATCGGTACGCAACACTGCCCGAGAGGCCGACACACCCGTATGAAGCTCGTCTTCGCAGGCACCCCCGAGGTCGCCGTCCCCGCCCTGGACGCCCTGATCGCCTCCGGGCGGCACGAGGTCGCCGCCGTCGTCACACGCCCCGACGCCCCGGCCGGACGAGGCCGGCGGCTGGTCGCCAGCCCGGTCGCCGAGCGGGCCGAGGAGGCCGGCATCGAGGTGCTCAAGCCGCGCCGCCCCCGCGACGAGGACTTCCTGGCACGGCTGCGCGAGATCGCCCCGGACTGCTGCCCCGTCGTCGCATACGGCGCCCTGCTGCCCCGCGTCGCTCTCGACGTGCCGGCCCACGGCTGGGTCAACCTGCACTTCTCGCTGCTGCCCGCGTGGCGCGGTGCCGCCCCCGTGCAGCACTCCCTGATGGCGGGCGACGAGATCACCGGCGCCTCCACCTTCCTGATCGAGGAGGGGCTCGACTCCGGACCGGTCTACGGCACCGTCACCGAGGAGATCCGGCCCACCGACACCAGCGGCGACCTGCTCACCCGGCTCGCCTTCGCCGGTTCCGGGCTGCTGGCCGCCACCATGGACGGGATCGAGGACGGCACCCTGGAGGCGGTGCCGCAGCCCGCCGAGGGCGTCACGCTCGCCCCGAAGATCACGGTCGAGGACGCGCGCGTCGACTGGGCCGCCCCGGCCCTCCGCGTCGACCGGGTCGTGCGCGGCTGCACCCCGGCCCCCGGTGCCTGGACCACCTTCCGCGGGGAGCGGCTGAAGCTGATCCAGCTGGCCCTCGCCCCCGAACGCGCCGAACTCGCCCCGGGCGCGGTCGCCGTCGGCAAGAACAGCGTCCACGTGGGCACCGGTTCGCACGCCGTCGAGCTGCTGTGGGTGCAGGCCCAGGGCAAGAAGCCGATGCGCGCGGCCGACTGGGCGCGGGGCGTGCGCATCACGGAGGACGAGCGGGTGGGCGACTGACGGGCCCGACGGGCGGCGAACGGGAGGCGACTGACGGGCTCCAAGGGCGGCGAACGGGCCCCCACGGAGGACGAGCGGGTGGGCGACCGACCGGCGCCAGGGGCGGCGAACGGGCCCCACGGGCGACAACCGGCCCCACGGAGGACGAAGGGGCCCTCACGGACTTCCGGCCGAGGGCCTGTCAGACCCCCGCGGGCGGTCCGTCCGCTCCCCGCCGGGCGTCCCCGGGGTCACCGCGTAGGCTGGGCGGACAGCCCGTTCTGCGACCCGGAGCACCTTTTTCGTGAGCGATCAGCCCCGCCGTCCCCGTAAACCCGGCAAGCCCTACCGCAGGCCCCAGAAGGACCCCGTCCGCTTCCTCGCCTTCGAGGCGCTGCGCGCGGTGGACGAACGGGACGCGTACGCCAACCTCGTCCTGCCCCCGCTGCTGCGCAAGGCCCGCGAGCAGGACGGCTTCGACGGCCGGGACGCCGCGCTTGCCACCGAGCTCGTCTACGGCACGCTGCGCCGGCAGGGCACGTACGACGCGATCCTCGCCGCCTGCGTCGACCGTCCGCTGCGCGAGGTGGACCCGCCGGTCCTCGACGTGCTCAGCCTCGGCGCGCACCAGCTGCTCGGCACGCGCATCCCCACGCACGCCGCGGTCTCCGCCTCCGTAGAGCTGGCCCGCGTGGTGCTCGGCGACGGACGGGCCAAGTTCGTCAACGCCGTGCTGCGCAAGGTCGCCCGGCACGACCTCGACGGCTGGCTGGAGCAGGTCGCGCCGCCGTACGACGACGACCCCGAGGAGCACCTCGCGGTCGTGCACTCGCATCCCCGCTGGATCGTCTCCGCCCTGTGGGACTCCCTCGGCGGCGGCCGGGCCGGCATCGAGGACCTGCTGGAGGCCGACAACGAGCGCCCCGAGGTCACCCTCGTCGCCCGCCCCGGCCGGGCCACCGCCGAGGAACTCCTGCGCGAGCCGGCCGCCGAGCCGGGCCGCTGGTCGCCCTACGCCGTCCGGCTCACCGAGGGCGGCGAGCCCGGAGCCGTGGAGGCCGTGCGGGAGGGCCGCGCCGGGGTGCAGGACGAGGGCAGCCAGCTCGTCGCGCTGGCCCTCGCCAACGCCCCCGTGGAGGGCCGCGACGAACGGTGGCTGGACGGCTGCGCCGGACCCGGCGGCAAGGCCGCGCTGCTGGCCGCGCTCGCCGCCGAGCGGGGAGCCGCTCTGGTGGCGGCGGAGAAGCAGCCGCACCGGGCGGGCCTGGTGGCCAGGGCGCTGCACGGCAATCCCGGCCCCTACCAGGTGGTCACCGCCGACGGCACCCGCCCGGCGTGGCGCTCGGGGACGTTCGACCGGGTACTGGTGGACGTGCCCTGCACCGGTCTGGGCGCGCTGCGCAGGCGGCCCGAGGCGCGGTGGCGGCGCCGGCCGGAGGACCTGGACGGGTTCGCCCCGCTGCAGCGCGGTCTGCTGGAGATGGCCCTGCGCTCGGTGCGGGTGGGCGGAGTCGTCGGGTACGCGACGTGTTCGCCGCACCTCGCCGAGACGCGGGCGGTGGTGACGGACGTGCTCAAGCGGCAGCCGGGCTTCGAACAGCTCGACGCGCGACCGCTGCTGCCGGGGGTGTCCCTGCTGGGGGAGGGCCCCGACGTGCAGTTGTGGCCGCATCTGCACGGCACGGACGCGATGTACCTGGCGCTGCTGCGCCGCGTCTCCTGAGCGGTCCCCGGCATCCCGAGGCCGCGTGAGCGGGGACGCCGTTCCCCGCGTATCTCAATAGGTCGGTAGGTCGGTAGGTCGGTACCTCGGTGGGCGGGCAGTACCTCGGTACGTGCGCGCCTGACGTGCGTGCGCGCCTGACGTGCGTGCGTACCCGAGGACCGCGCCGACCCGAAGACACCGTTCGACACCGTTCCCCGCGCACCCGGAGGGCCGCGGGGCGAAGCCCGCCGCCGCGGCATGGGAGGCTTGAGGCATGGCCGTGCAGATCAACCCCAGCATCCTGTCCGCCGACTTCGCGCGTCTCGCCGAGGAGGCGCGGACGGTCGAGGGGGCCGACTGGCTCCACGTCGACGTCATGGACAACCACTTCGTCCCCAACCTGACGCTCGGCGTGCCGGTCGTGGAGTCGCTGGCCCGGGCGACGGACACCCCGCTGGACTGCCACCTGATGATCGAGGCCCCCGACCGCTGGGCGCCCCAGTACGTCGAGGCGGGCGCCTCCTCCGTCACCTTCCACGCGGAGGCGGCCGCCGCGCCGGTGCGCCTCGCCCGGGAGATCCGCGCCAAGGGGGCCCGCGCCTCCATGGCCCTCAAGCCCGCGACCCCGATCGAGCCGTACGAGGACCTGCTGCCCGAGCTCGACATGCTGCTGATCATGACCGTCGAGCCCGGCTTCGGCGGCCAGGCCTTCCTCGACATCATGCTGCCCAAGATCCGCCGCACCCGGCAGCTCATCGGCAAGCACGGCCTCGACCTGTGGCTGCAGGTCGACGGCGGTGTCTCGGCCTCGACCATCGAGCGCTGCGCGGAGGCCGGCGCGGACGTCTTCGTCGCCGGCAGCGCGGTCTACGGCGCCGAGGACCCGGCTGCGGCGGTGCGTGCCCTGCGCGCCCGGGCCGAGAACGTGACGGCGGGTGCCTCCTGGGCAGGCGACCACTGAACGAACGCGAGCCGAACGCCGATCGTCCGGGCTGATCGCGATCCGTGGATCTGCGAGGATGAACGGCACATCGAAATGTGAACAGCAGCACACAAGTGAGGAGATGGCCGTGTCGGGTATGTCGGCGGGCCGGTCGGCGATGCGGATGGGACCCGCTGAGCTGGTGCAGGCGGCGGCCATGGCACGCCGCTTCTACCTCGAGGGCAAATCGAAGATCCAGATCGCCGAGGAGTTCGGCGTCAGCCGCTTCAAGGTGGCCCGGGTCCTGGAGACCGCCCTCGAACGGGATCTCGTGCGCATCGAGATCCGCGTCCCCGCGGAGCTGGACGCCGAGCGCTCCGACGCGCTGCGGGCCCGTTACGGTCTCCGGCACGCCGTCGTGGTGGAGTCCCCCGCCGACGTCGACGAGTCGCCCGACCCGGAGAACCTCGGCGAGGTCGCCGCGGACCTGCTGGGCGAACTGGTGACCGAGGGCGATGTGCTGGGGCTGGCCTGGGGCCGCTCCACCATCCACATGGCGGCCGCCCTCGACCGGCTGCCGCCGTGCACGGTCGTGCAGCTCACGGGGGTCTACGACGCCGGGACCGCGGAACGCGGCTCGGTGGAGGCCGTGCGGCGGGCCGCGCAGGTCTCCGGCGGGGACGCGCACCCCATCTACGCCCCGATGCTGCTGCCGGACGCGGCCACCGCGGCGGCGCTGCGGCACCAGACCGGGATCGCGCGGGCCTTCGAGTACTTCGACAAGGTCACCGTCGCCTGCGTCTCCATCGGTTCCTGGGAGGCGGGCATCTCCACGGTGCACGACATGCTCAGCGAGGAGGAGCGCTCGCACTACGCGACGCTCGGTGTGGCCGCGGAGATGTCCGCGCACCTCTTCGACGCCGAGGGGCGCCGGGTGGGACGTGACCTGGGGGAGCGCTGCATCACGGTCAAGGCCGACCAGCTCCGGCGCGTCCCCGAGGTCGTCGCGATCGCGGGCGGACAGCGCAAAGCGGCGGCGATCGACGCGGTGCTGCGCTCGGGACTGGTGACGAGCCTCGTCACCGACACCTCCGCCGCGGACGCGCTGATGACCGCGGGACCGGCCCCCAAACCGGCGCTGAGCCGCGCGGACCCCGACGGGGTGTGAGCACGGCCGCGCTCCCCGGGCACCCCGCGCCCCCTGAGCGGAGCGCCCGGTTCTCCGCGCCTCCTGAGGGGAGGGCGGGGGACCGCGCGGGCCGGGGCGGTGCCTCCGGCGCGGGGTCCGCCCCGTGAGGACATCGGCGGAGACACCCCCATGGGCACCCGTACGGAGTTCCTATGGGCACCGTCTGGACGTTCGTACGAGCCCCGGACCCCGTGCCCTGGACGATCCTCCCCGTCCCACCGGGCCGCTCCCCGTGTGAGAATCAAGTACGTGCGTTTCCTCCATGACATCAAGCCGCCCCACGACCTGACGTACGACGACGTCTTCATGGTCCCCCGCCACAGCACCGTCGGCTCCCGCCAGTCCGTGGACCTCAGCTCCCCCGACGGCAGCGGCACGACCATCCCGCTCGTCGTCGCCAACATGACCGCGATCGCCGGCCGCCGCATGGCCGAGACCGTGGCCCGCCGCGGCGGCCTGGTCGTCATCCCGCAGGACATCCCGATCGAGGTCGTCACCGACGTCCTGGCCTGGGTCAAGAGCCGTCACCACGTGCTCGACACCCCGATCGTCCTCGCCCCGCACCAGACCGTCGCCGACGCGCTCGCCCTGCTGCCCAAGCGGGCCCACAACGCCGGCGTGGTCGTCGACGAGAACCGGCGCCCCGTCGGCGTCGTCACCGACCGGGACCTGACCGGCGTCGACCGCTTCACCCAGCTTGAAGTGGTCATGTCCAAGGACCTGCTGCTCCTCGACGCGGACATAGACCCCCGCGAGGCCTTCAACCGCCTGGACGGGGCCAACCGCCGCTACGCCCCGGCCGTCGACGCCGAGGGCCGGCTCGCCGGCATCCTCACCCGCACCGGCGCCCTGCGCGCCACCCTCTACACCCCCGCCACCGACGCCCGGGGCAGGCTGCGTGTCGCCGCCGCCGTCGGCATCAACGGGGACGTGGCGGGCAAGGCCAAGCAGCTCCTCGACGCGGGCGTCGACACCCTCGTGATCGACACCGCGCACGGCCACCAGGAGTCGATGATCAGCGCGCTGAAGCTGGTCCGCGCCCTCGACCCCGAGGTGCCCGTCGTGGCCGGCAACATCGTCTCCGCCGAGGGTGTCAAGGACCTGATCGACGCGGGTGCGGACATCATCAAGGTCGGCGTCGGCCCCGGCGCCATGTGCACCACCCGCATGATGACCGGCGTCGGCCGGCCGCAGTTCTCCGCCGTCCTGGAGTGCGCGGCCGAGGCGCGCAAGTACGGCAAGCACGTGTGGGCCGACGGCGGCGTCCGTCACCCGCGCGACGTGGCGATGGCCCTCGCGGCCGGCGCCTCGAACGTGATGATCGGCTCCTGGTTCGCCGGCACCTACGAGTCGCCCGGCGACCTCCAGCACGACGCCGACGGACGGCCGTACAAGGAGTCCTACGGCATGGCCTCCGCCCGCGCCGTGCGCAACCGCACCTCGGAGGAGTCGGCGTACGACCGCGCCCGCAAGGCGCTGTTCGAGGAGGGCATCTCCACCTCCCGGATGTTCCTCGATCCGACCCGTCCGGGCGTCGAGGACCTCATCGACATGATCATCGCGGGCGTCCGCTCCTCCTGCACCTACGCCGGCGCGGGCTCCCTGGAGGAGTTCGCCGAGAAGGCCGTCGTGGGCATCCAGAGCGCGGCGGGCTACGCCGAGGGCAAGCCCCTGCACGCGAGCTGGAGCTGAGACCGCGAGGACGTCCCCGGCTCCGGCCGGGGGCGCCCCCTTCCCCGAGCAGAAGTGAACCGCCACCCGTGCTGAACGAACTCGACGAACGCATCGTGCACGCCCTCGCCGAGGACGCCCGGCGCTCCTACGCGGACATCGGGCACCTGGTCGGCCTGTCGGCCCCCGCCGTGAAGCGGCGCGTCGACCGGCTGCGCAGCACCGGTGCCATCACCGGCTTCACCGTCCGCGTGGACCCGGCGGCGCTCGGCTGGGAGACCGAGGGGTTCATCGAGCTGCACTGCCGGCGCAACACCTCGCCGGAGACCATCCGGCGAGGCCTCGAGCGGTACCAGGAGGTCGTGGCCGCGTCCACCGTCACCGGGGACGCGGACGCGGTCGTCCAGATCTTCGCCTCCGACATGCGCCACTTCGAACGTGTGCTGGAACGGATCGCGGGGGAGCCCTTCGTGGAACGGACCAAGTCCGTCCTCGTGCTCTCCCCGCTGCTGCGCCGCTTCTCCTCGGGGGCACCGGCGTAGGGGTCCTCCCCACGCCGGGCCGGGCGTGAAATCCCGGCGACACCGCCCGCCCCGCCGGTCTACGCTCCCCGTATGACCTGGCGACATTGATACCCCGCCCGCGCCTCCCGAGGGCGACGGCCCGCCCACGCTTCCCGAGGGCCGCCCCGGACACCGCACGTCCACACGTCCGGTGTCCGACATTCGACCTCGGGAAGGCCGATGCCCTCTTCACCCGCGCCCGCCGGCGGTCCGCGGCGGCTCACGCGCACCCTCTACCGCTACGCGTTCCTCGACGAGTTCGTCCTCCTGTACCCGGTGTACGCACTGCTGTTCAGCGACACCGGACTCTCGGTCTGGCAAATCTCCTCCCTGTTCGCCCTCTGGTCCCTCACCGGCGTCGTCCTCGAGGTGCCCTCCGGCGCGCTGGCCGACGGAACCTCCCGGCGCCGGCTGCTCGTCCTCGCCCCGCTGCTCACCGCCACCGGCTTCGCCCTGTGGGTGCTGCTGCCCTCGTACGCCTCCTTCGCCGTCGGCTTCGTGCTGTGGGGCGCAGGGGGAGCGCTCGGCTCCGGCACCCTAGAAGCACTCGTCTACGAGGAACTGCAGCGGCTCGGCGCCGCCGACCGCTACGCCGGGATCATGGGCCGGGCCCGCGCCTGCGGACTGGTGGCCGTCATGGCCGCGATGGCCCTCGCCGGACCCGTGTTCGCCGGGGGCGGCTACCTCGCCGTCGGCGCGGCGAGCGTACTGACCTGCCTGCTCGCCGCGGCCACGGCGACCCGCCTCCCCGAGCACCGGGGGCCGGCCGCCGGCGTCAGAGGCTGGACCGCGACGCTGCGCGCCGGGCTCGCCGAGGCCCGCGACGACCGCTCCGTCCGCGGGGCGCTGCTGCTCGTCCCGGCCGTGACCTCCGTCTTCGAGGCGCTCGACGAGTACACCCCGCTGCTGGTGCGCGACACCGGCGTGGCCGACCGGACGGTGCCGTGGCTCCTGCTACTGGTCTGGGCCGGGGCCACCGCCGGGGGGCTGCTGGCCGGACCCGGGTCCCGGCTCGGCAGCCGCGGCCTCGCCGCACTGCTGGCGGGCGCCGCCTGCGCCCTGGCCCTGGGCGCCGCCTCGGGCAGCCCGGCCGGACTGGTCGGGATCGCCGCGGCCTTCGGCGGCTTCCAGCTCGCGGTCGTGCTCGCCGACGCGCGGCTCCAGCGGCGCCTCACGGACAGCCGCCGGGCCACCCTCACCTCGGTGGCGGGACTGGGCAGCTCCCTCACGACGGTCGCCGTGTACGCGGGGTACGGGGCGCTCGCCACGGCCGCCGGCCACGCCGCCGCCTTCACCTGGGGCGCGGCGCCGTACCTGCTGACGGCGGCCCTGCTGGCGCGGGCGGGCCGCCGCCCCTCCCGGCACGCGCGCAACGAATCGCCGGAAGCGGCCCGGGAGACGCAACGGAAGGCGCACCGGCGCGCAACGGCTCCGCCTTGTCCGCCCAAGTCGCCCGACCGTACGGTCTAAGCGATCCCCGACCCCCCTCCGTACCCGGTGAGGACCCCGCATGCGCACCGCCCTGCTCCAGAGCTCCGGCCGCCCCGGCTCCGTCGTCGAGAACCTGAAGGTCCTCGACGAGGCCGCGGGCCGTGCCGCCGCCGCGGGCGCCGGGCTGCTCGTCACGCCGGAACTGTTCCTCACCGGGTACGCGATCGGCGAGGACCTCGCCCGGCTCGCCGAGCCCGCCGACGGCGAGGCCGCCGACGAGGTCGCCGAGACCGCCGCCCGCCACGGACTCGCCCTCGCCTACGGCTATCCCGAACGGGCGCCGGAGGGCACGGTCTTCAACTCCGTCCAGCTCGTCACCGCCGAGGGCGCCCGGCTCGCCAACTACCGCAAGACCCACCTCTACGGCGGCTTCGAGCGCGCGCACTTCACCCCCGGCGAGCGACACATCGTCCAGGCCGAGCTGGGCGGCCTCACCGTCGGCCTGATGATCTGCTACGACGTGGAGTTCCCGGAGAACGTGCGCGCCCACGCCCTGGCCGGCACCGACCTGCTGCTCGTGCCGACGGCGCAACTGCACCCCTTCGAGTTCGTCGCCGAGTCCCTCGTGCCGGTGCGCGCCTTCGAGAACCAGATGTACGTGGCCTACGTCAACCGGGTCGGCCAGGAGGGCGAGTTCGAGTTCGTCGGCCTCTCCACGCTCGCCGGACCCGACGGCACCGCCCGCGCCCGGGCCGGCCGGACGGAGGAACTGCTCCTCGCCGACGTGGACCCCGCCCTCCTCGCCGCCTCCCGCGAGGCCAACCCCTATCTGCGGGACCGCCGCCCGGGTCTCTACGGCACGCCCGCCTGACCCGCGTCCCCTTCCCCCCGTTTCCCCCCGTTTCCCTCCGTGACCCCCGCTCTCCCGTACCACCCGTGCAAGGAGCCGTACCCCATGACGTCCACCGTGCCCAACGCGATCGAGCAGCCCGAGGGGCAGCAGCCGCCGATCACCATGTTCGGCCCGGACTTCCCGTACGCCTACGACGACTTCCTCGCCCACCCCGCCGGTCTCGGCCAGGTCCCCGCGACCGAGCACGGCACCGAGATCGCCGTCATCGGCGGTGGACTGTCCGGCATCGTCGCCGCCTACGAGCTGATGAAGATGGGCCTCAAGCCCGTGGTGTACGAGGCGGACCGGATCGGCGGCCGGCTGCGCACGGTGGGCTTCGAGGGCTGCGACCCCTCGCTGACCGCCGAGATGGGCGCGATGCGCTTCCCCCCGTCCTCCACGGCGCTGCAGCACTACATCGACCTGGTCGGCCTCGAGACCCGGCCGTTCCCGAACCCCCTCGCGGAGGCCACCCCGTCGACCGTCGTCGACCTCAAGGGCGAGTCCCACTACGCCGAGACCATGGACGATCTGCCACAGGTCTACCGGGACGTGGCCGAGGCATGGGCCCGCTGCCTGGAGGAGGGCGCCGACTTCTCCGACATGAACCGCGCCCTGCGCGAGCGGGACGTGCCGCGCATCCGCGAGGTCTGGTCGCGGCTCGTCGAGAAGCTCGACAACCAGACCTTCTACGGCTTCCTCTGCGACTCCGACGCCTTCTCCTCCTTCCGCCACCGCGAGATCTTCGGCCAGGTCGGCTTCGGCACCGGCGGCTGGGACACCGACTTCCCCAACTCCATCCTGGAGATCCTCCGCGTCGTCTACACCGAGGCCGACGACCACCACCGCGGCATCGTCGGCGGTTCCCAGCAGCTGCCGCTGCGGCTGTGGGAGCGCGAGCCGGGCAAGATCGTCCACTGGCCGTACGGCACCTCGCTGAAGTCCCTGCACGTCGACGGCGCCCCGCGCCCCGCCGTGACCCGCCTGCACCGCACGGCCGGCAACCGCATCACCGTCACCGACGCGCACGGAGACATCCGCACCTACCGGGCGGCGGTCTTCACCGCCCAGTCCTGGATGCTGCTCTCGAAGATCGACTGCGACGACTCGCTCTTCCCGATCGACCACTGGACGGCGATCGAGCGCACCCACTACATGGAGTCCTCCAAGCTGTTCGTCCCCGTCGACCGGCCGTTCTGGCTCGACAAGGACGCGCGCACGGGCCGAGACGTCATGTCGATGACGCTCACCGACCGCATGACGCGCGGCACCTACCTCCTCGACGACGGCCCCGACAGGCCGGCCGTCATCTGCCTCTCCTACACCTGGTGCGACGACAGCCTGAAGTGGCTGCCGCTGTCGGCGAACGAGCGGATGGAGGTCATGCTGAAGTCGCTCGGCGAGATCTATCCCGGCGTCGACATCCGCAAGCACGTCATCGGCAGCCCGGTCACCGTCTCCTGGGAGAACGAGCCCTACTTCATGGGCGCGTTCAAGGCCAACCTGCCCGGCCACTACCGCTACCAGCGCCGCCTGTTCACCCACTTCGTGCAGGACTGGCTGCCCGCGGACAAGCGCGGCATCTTCCTCGCCGGCGACGACATCTCCTGGACGGCGGGCTGGGCCGAGGGCGCGGTGCAGACCGCGCTCAACGCGGTCTGGGGCGTCATGCACCACCTGGGCGGCACGACCGACCCGACCAACCCCGGGCCGGGGGACGTGTACGAGGAGATCGCGCCGGTGGAACTGCCGGAGGACTGAGGGGCTCCGCCTCGGCGTCCCCCGGAGGCCTCAGCGGGCGCCGGGGTCCCACCGTCCCAGCGGGGTGAGCAGCATGCGGCTCGCCAGGCCCACCACCGCGTCCAGCCGGGCGGCGAACTCCCGGGCCAGTTCCGGCAGTCCGCGCAGCGCCCACAGCGCACGGGCCGAGGACCAGCCGGCCTCCCGGGCCCGCTCCAGGCTCCACGAGCCCAGCAGATGCGTCAGCGGGTCGGCGACCTGGAGCAGGTCGGGGCCGGGCATCAGCTCCTCGCGGATACGTTCCTCCATCGCGAGGAGCACGTCGCCGACGCGTTCGAAGTCGTCCTCCAGATCCTCGGGCTCGCAGCCGAGCACCTGGCAGGCGTCCACCACGGCCAGGGCGAGGTCGTGCCCGATGTGCGCGTTGATCCCCGCGAGGGCGAACTGCAGCGGGCGTACGCCCGGGTGCCGGCGGAACTGGAACAGCGGACGCCAGCACGCGGGCACCGGTCCGCGCTCGGCCACCGTCAGGTACCGCTCGGCGAACCGGACGTCCAGCGTGCTCGCGCCCCTGCGGTCCGTGAACTCCCCGGCCTCGAGGCGCCGGTCCATCTCCTCGGTGACCGCCAGATAGACGCGGTTGAACACCCCCACCCCGTCCCACTCCGGCCAGGCCGCGCCCAGCGCCCGCATACGGGCGACCACCGCGTCGACGTCGCCGGCGCCGCCGCTGCCACCACCGCTGACAACGCCACCACCGCCGACACCGGCCAAGGACTCCCGCGACCACACCATCCCCGCAGCGTCCCAGCCCACCCGCCTCCGGCACCGCATGGGCCGAGGGCATTCCCCACAACGGGGGACGCGAGGGTGGAGCGGGGCGGTGACGCCTGGAGGGTGCGGCGCCGGGTCTTCCGGCAGGTGGTCGGTGCCTCGGTGGTCCGGTCGGGCGAACGTGCGACCTATATTTTCTTGCGGTACCGAACGAACGGAGTGTGCTTGATGTCGGGTTTTGGTTGGAAGCTGCACGGCGACGGACGCCGCCTGGAAGCGGGTGAGGTCGTCCGGCCGGGGGAGCGGCTCACCTGGACCCGCACCATCGGGCTGGGCGCTCAGCATGTCGTGTCGATGATCGGCGCGTGTTTCGTCGCCCCCGTGCTCATGGGGCTCAACCCGAGCCTCGGCCTGATGGCCTCGGGTGTGGCGACGCTGATGTTCCTCGTGATCACGCGCGGAAGGGTGCCCAGCTACCTGGGGTCCTCGCTCTCCTTCGTCGGCGTGGCGGCGGTCATCGGCAGCCAGGGCGGAGGGCCGGCCGAGCTGACCGGTGCCCTCTTCGTCGTGGGTCTCGCGCTCGCCGTGGTCGGCGTGGTGATCCGCTTCCTCGGCTCCCGGGTGATCCACGCCGTACTGCCCCCGGCCGTGACGGGGGCCGTGGTCATGCTGATCGGCTTCAACCTGGCTCCGGTGGCCGCCTCGACCTACTGGCCGCAGGACCAGTGGTCGGCGCTGGCCACGATGGGGTTCACCGGCCTGGCCCTGGTGGTGCTGCGCGGCTTCTGGTCGCGCATCGCGATCTTCCTCGGGCTCGTGTTCGGGTACCTGCTCTCCTGGGTGCTGGACCTGACCGCGGGGAAGATCCACTCGGTGGACGGCAGCGGCAAGGTGACGGACCACCTGCGCCTGGACCTGACGTCGGTCGAGCAGGCCGCCTGGGTCGGCTTCCCCGATCTGCACGCGCCCGCGTTCAGCTCCTCGGCGATCATCGTGGCCCTGCCGGTCCTGATCGCCCTGGTCGCGGAGAACACCGGCCACATCAAGGCCGTGGGCGAGATGACGGGTGACTCGCTGGACGACGAGCTGGGCACGGCCATCATGGCGGACGGCGCCGCCTCCATGGTCTCGACGGTCGCCGGCGGTCCGGCCACCACCACGTACGCGGAGAACATCGGCGTCATGGCCGCGACCCGCGTGTACTCGACCGCCGCCTACATGTGCGCGGCGCTCTTCGCCCTGCTCTTCGGGCTCTGCCCGAAGTTCGGCGCCTTCGTCGCGGCGATCCCCGGAGGCGTCCTCGGCGGCATCACCGTGATCCTCTACGGCATGATCGGGCTGCTCGGGGCCCAGATCTGGATCCGCAACAAGGTCGACTTCGGTCAGCCGCTGAACCTCATCCCGGCGGCCGCGGGGCTCATCGTGGGCATCGGCGGCGTGAGCCTGAAGATCTCCGACAACTTCGAGCTCAGCGGCATCGCGCTCGGCACCCTGCTGGTGCTGGCCGGCTACCACTGCCTGCGCTGGCTCTCCAAGGCGGCGGGCACGTACCAGCCCGCGCTGCTGGACGGCGGTCTGACCGAGTACGACGAGGAGGAGGGTCCGCGGGAATAGGCCGCACGGCGGGTCTGTCTGAGCGGACGCTTAGTATGGGAAGGTCCGCGCACCCCGCCCTTCTCCAGGAGCCCCCCGTGACCGCCGAAGCCCCAGCCGCGCCCGCACTGTCGTACGGGCGGCTGGTTCCCGTCACCGTCCACTTCGACGACCTCGACGCCCTCGGGCTGCTGCACAACGCCCGCTACCCCCTCATGGTCGAGCGCGCCTGGGGCGAGCTGTGGCGGGAGTACGGCTTCGGCGGGTACGAGGGGGACTGGGAGGCCGCCGGTGACGCCTGCAACGCCGTGCGGGAGCTGCGGATCGGCTACGAGGCGCCGGTGAGCCGCCCCGGCGTCTACGCCGTGCACCTGTGGCTGGAGCGGCTCGGCACCACCGGGCTGACCTACGGGTTCCGCTTCTGCTCGGCGGACGGGACCGTGACGTACGCCCGCGGCAGCCGGGTCCTGGTGCGGCTGGACCCGGTGACGCTGCGGCCCGCGCCGTGGAGCGAGCCGTTCAGGGCCGTGGGTCGGGAACTGCTGCACCCGGACCGCCGCTGACCCTCTGTCGGTCACGGTCGCCGACCCGCAGTACTCCGGCGAACAGCGCGAGCCCCGAGGCCAGCACCGTCACCAGGGCGAAGGACGCCATCAGGCTGGTCGCCTCGGCGAGCGTGCCGATCGCGCCGGGGGCGACGAGCCCCGAGGTGTAGGTGATGGCCGCGACGCCCGCGATGGCCTGACTCGGGTTCGGCCCGCTGCGGCCGGCCGCGGCGAAGCACAGCGGGACCACCACCGCGATGCCGAGTCCCATCAGGGCGAAGCCGCTCATGGCGACGGCCGGGTGCCCGGCCAGGACGACCATCAGCCCGCCGAGCGTCGCCAGCACACCGCCGACGCGTACGGTCCGGGCGGCGCCGAACCGGTCCACCACCGCGTCGCCCACGAGGCGGGCGACCGCCATGGTCAGCGTGAAGCCGGTGGTGCAGGCCGCGGCGAGGCCGGCCGAGGTCTCGAGCCGGTCGCGCAGGTACACCGCCGACCAGTCCAGGCTCGCGCCCTCCGCGAACACCGCGCAGAAGCCGACCGCGCCGATCAGCAGCGCGGACCGGGGCGGCAGCGAGAACCGCGGCGGCGGTTCCTCCTCCTCGGTGGGCCGCAGGTCCAGCACCCAGTGACAGGCCGCCAGGCCGAGCACGGTCAGGACACCCGCGGCCAGGGCGTGGTGGACGCGCGCGTCGCTGCCCAGGTGGGCGGCGAGCGTGCCGCCGGCCGAGCCGACCAGGGCACCGGCGCTCCACATGCCGTGCAGCCCCGACATGATCGATTTGTCGAGGCGGTTCTCCACCTCCACGCCCAGCGCGTTCATGGCCACGTCGGACATGCCCGCCGCGGCGCCGTAGGCGAAGAGGGCCGGGCACAGCGCGTACACGTTCGGCGAGAGGGACGGCAGGATCAGGGAGAGCGTCCACAGCGCGAGCAGGCCGCGCAGCGCGGCGCGGGAACCGAAGCGGTGGGTGATCCGGCTTGCGAGCGGCATCGCCACGGCCGCGCCGAACGCCGGGAAGGCGAGCGCCAGGCCGAGCTGTCCCGCGCTCACCGAGGCGTGGTCCTGGATCCACGGCACGCGGGTCGCGAACGAGCCGGTCACCGCCCCGTGCACGGCGAAGACGGCCGCCACGGCGTACCGCGCCCGCCTCAGTCCTCGCCTGTCGTGGACCTCGTGGCCCGTTCCGTACACGTCCGCCATGGTGCCTCTTCCCTCCCTGGACCCGTGGGCCGCGATGCTCGCGTAAACTATCAGGGAGCCTACCTGTTAGATAGTCGCTTTACGGCCGGTCGGCCCGGGCCCGGCGTGACGGGCGCCCGGGGCCCTTCGCGCCGTCCCGTCTGGGAGGATCCCGGCATGCCCGCATCCCCGCGCACCGCCCGGGCCATCAACGACCGGCTCGCCCTGCGGCTGCTGCACGAGCACGGGCCGCTGACGGCCGGGCGGTTGAAGCAGCTCACCGGACTGTCCCGGCCCACGGTCGCCGACCTCGTCGAACGGCTGGCCGCCGCCGGGCTGATCGAGGTGGTGGGGGAGTCCGGGGAGCAGCGCCGGGGCCCCAACGCCCGGCTCTACGGGCTCGTCGCCGGGCTCGCGCATCTGGCCGCCCTCGACGTGCGCACCGAGGGTGTCACGGTCCTCGTCGCCGACCTGCTGGGCGAGGTGCTCGCCGAGGCGTCCGTGCCGATCGTCGGCGGCACCGGGACCGGGCCTGCCGTCGAACAGGCGGTGACGCTGGTGGAGCGCACCGCGAAGGAGGCCGGCGTCGACCGCCTGCACACCCTCGCGATCGGCGCGCCCGGGCTGATCGACCCCGCGACGGGAGAACTGCGCGACTCCTCCGGACTGCCCGAGTGGCACCGGCGGCTGGTGGCCGCCCTGCAGGAGCGGCTCCCCGCGCGGGTGATCGTCGAGAACGAGACCAACCTGGCGGCGCTGGCCGAGCGGCGCGACGGGGCCGCGCGCGAGCACGACACGTTCGTGCTGCTGTGGCTGGGACACGGCACCGGGGCGGCGGTCGTGCTCGACGGCGCGCTGCGGCGCGGCGCCTCCGGCGGGACCGGGGAGATCGGCTTCCTGCCGGTGCCGGGAACGGGGGGCCTGCCCTCGGCGAGGGACTGCGAGGGCGGATTCCACGCGCTGGCGGGGGCCGCGGGGGTGATCCGGCTCGCGGAGCGGTACGGGGTGACGGCGCCCTCGGCCGAGCCGGGAGAGCACGCGGCCCTGCTGGTGCGGGCGGGCATCGCGGGCGGGGCCGAGGACTTCCTCGACGCGCTCGCCGAGCGGGTGGCGATCGGAGTGTCGTCCGTCGTCGCCGTCCTGGACCCCGGGTGCGTGGTGCTCGGGGGCGAGGTCGGCCGGGCCGGCGGGGAGGAACTGGCCGGGCGCGTGGCGGAGCGGCTGGCCGGGATGTCGCCGCTGCCGACACGGGTGCGGGTGGGGGAGCTGGGGGGCGGGGCGGTGCTGCGGGGCGCGCTGCTGACGGCCCGCGACGCGGTGCAGGAGTCCGTCTTCGCCGCCCGGCTCGGCTGACCAGCGCGAACGCGGCGGTCCCGTTCCGCCCTGCGGGCTCCCGGGCTTCCGCGCCGGAAATTCCCGGTCCTCGCTGTGAGAGACCGCACAGTCACTCACCCGCACGGCCGTGGCACACTGTGCCTGTACAAGAAGCAGCGCACTCCGGGGTCGGTGAAAGTCCGAACCGGCGGTTACAGTCCGCGACCCGGTCGCTTCCAGCGACCGGTTGACCAGGTGAAATTCCTGGACCGACGGTTAAAGTCCGGATGGGAGGCAGTGCGCGGCGGGCGGGCATTCGTGCGCGCCGCCGTAACGGTTCGTCCATGAGGACGCGTGACCGTGCGGACCCGCGGGACATCCCGCGCGAATCCGCACTCCGTGCCCGGGGCGGATCCGCTCTCGGCGTCGCCCCCGGTGTTCCTCCCGTACGAGTCTGTCGTTCCGACAGCCCCCGGAGTCCGTGCCCGAAGAGGCAGGAGGACCCGGGAAGTGTTCACCGGAATCGTCGAAGAGCTGGGCGAAGTGACCGCCGTCGAGAACCTCGGCGACGCCGCCCGCTTCCGGCTCCGTGGCCCCGTCGTCACCGAGGGGGCGCAGCACGGCGACTCCATCGCCGTCAACGGCGTCTGTCTCACCGTGGTCGACCACGAGGGCGAGGAGTTCACCGCCGACGTCATGGCGGAGACCCTGGCCCGCTCCAGCCTCGGTGCCCTCACCGTCGGCTCCCGCGTCAACCTCGAACGCCCCACCGCCGTCGGCGCGCGCCTCGGCGGGCACATCGTGCAGGGCCACGTCGACGGCACGGGCGAGATCCTCGCGCGCATGCCCTCCGAGCACTGGGAGATCGTCAAGGTCTCCCTCCCGCCGGATCTCGCGCGCTACGTCGTCGAGAAGGGCTCCATCACCGTCGACGGCATCAGCCTCACCGTCGTCGAGGCCGGCGAGGCCCACTTCACCGTCAGCCTGATCCCCACGACCCTCGCCCTGACCACCCTGGGCCGCAAGCAGCCCGGCGACCCGGTCAACCTCGAGGTCGACATCGTCGCCAAGTACGTCGAGCGGCTGCTCGGCGCGGACCGGGAGGCGGCCGAGTGAACTGGCTGAACTCGCAGGCGTTCACCCTCTTCGACCAGCAGATCAAGTGGTCGGACATGATCGGCAACGTCATCGGCCTGATCGGTCTGGCCTTCGGCTGGCGCCGGTCCATCTGGAGCTGGCCCACCCAGTTCCTCTCCGGTCTCATCCTCTTCGCCGCCTTCGCCACCGCCCACCTGTCCGGCAGCGCCGGCAAGCAGGTCGTCGTCATGGTCGTCGCCGGTTACGGCTGGTGGCAGTGGAACCGGGGCCGGGGCGGCGCGGAGGACGGCCACATCGCCGTCCGCTTCGCCACCTGGCGCGAGCGCGCGGCACTGGCCGCGTTCGCGGCCGTCGGCACGGTTGCCGTGGCCGCCCTGTTCAAGGCGTACCCCTCGCTGTCCTGGGATCCCTGGCCGGACGCGTACATCTTCGTCGGCACCGTCGTCGCGATGTACGCCCAGGCGCGCGGCATGGTCGAGTTCTGGTTCGCCTGGCTGCTCGTCGACGCCGTCGGCGTCCCGCTGAACTTCGCCAACGGCTTCGCCTTCTCCGGTTTCGTCTACGTCCTGTACGGCGCGCTCGTCCTGTGGGGCCTGCGCGACTGGTGGCTGCGCTCCCGCCGGAGCACGCGGCCCGTCCTGGAAGGAGCCACGGCATGACCACGGCGCCCGTCCTGCACAGCACCGACCTCCTCGACGAGCTCGCGCTCGACCCCGTCGAGCAGGCGATCGCCGACATCGCGGCAGGCCGCCCGGTCGTGGTCGTCGACGACGAGGACCGCGAGAACGAGGGCGACCTCGTCATGGCGGCCGAGAAGGTCACCCCCGCGCACGTCGCCTTCATGATGAGCGAGTGCCGCGGCCTGATCTGCGCCCCCATGGAGGGCGCGGAACTGGACCGGCTGCGACTGCCGCAGATGGTCGAGGACAACACCGAGTCCATGAAGACCGCGTTCACCGTGTCCGTGGACGCCGGCGCCGCGCACGGCGTCACCACCGGCATCTCCGCCGCCGACCGCGCCACCACGCTGCGGCTGCTGGCGAGCGGCTCCGCCGAGCCCGCCGACCTCGTCCGTCCCGGCCACATCTTCCCGCTGCGCGCACGGCCCGGCGGCGTCCTCACCCGCGACGGGCACACCGAGGCCGCCGTCGACCTGGCCCGGCTCGCCGGGCTGCGTCCCGCCGGGGCGATCGTGGAGATCGCCGGGGAGGACGGCCGCATGCTGCGACTGCCCGAACTCGTGCCCTTCGCCCGCAAGCACGGCCTGACGATCATCTCCATCGAGGACCTGGTCGCCTACCGCCGAACCGCCGAGGCCGAGGAGCCCACCGCAGCCGCCGAGCCGGCCGTCCGGCACGAGGCCGAGGTCCGGCTGCCCACCGCGCACGGCGAGTTCACCGCGCACGGCTACCGCGCCACCGCCGACGGCGTCGAGCACATCGCCCTCGTCCACGGCGACCTCGGCGACGGCGAGGACATCCTCGTGCGCGTCCACTCCGAATGCCTCACCGGGGACGTCTTCCACTCCCTGCGCTGCGACTGCGGCCCCCAGCTCGACACCTCCCTGGAGCTCGTCCAGCGCGAGGGCAGGGGAGTGGTGGTCTACCTGCGCGGCCACGAGGGGCGCGGCATCGGCCTGATGTCCAAACTGCGCGCCTACGAACTCCAGGAGCGCGGCCGCGACACCCTGGACGCCAACCTCGAACTGGGCCTGCCCGCCGACGCCCGCGACTACGGCGCAGGGGCGCGGATCCTCGCCGACCTCGGGGTGCGCAGCGTACGGCTGCTGACCAACAACCCCGACAAGACCGACGCGCTGGAACGCCACGGTGTGCGGGTCGCCGCGCGGGTACCCATGCCCGTGCAGGCCGGCGAGCACAACCTGCGCTACCTGCGCACCAAGCGGGACCGGATGGGGCACGACCTGCCCTGGCTGGACACGGCCACCGCCTCCCCCTGCGGCAACCAGTAGAGACACCGTCAGCGACACGGCCCGGCCGGACACATCAGGCCGGCCCCCACCGGAACCAGTCCACAACCAGACCTCCCAGGAGACACGAGAACGTGAGCGGCAAGGGCGCACCGGAACTGTCCGTACGGAACGTGAGCGACCTCAGGGTCGCCGTCGTCGCGGCGCAGTGGCACGACAAGGTGATGGACGGACTGGTGGACGGCGCCCTGCGCGCCCTGCGGGAGCTGGGCATCGACGAACCCACACTGCTCCGGGTCCCCGGCAGCTTCGAGCTCCCCGTCGCCGCCAAGGTCCTCGCGGGCCGCGGCTACGACGCCGTCGTCGCCCTGGGCGTCGTCATCCGCGGCGGCACCCCCCACTTCGACTACGTGTGCCAGGGCGTCACCCAGGGGCTCACCCAGGTGTCCGTCGAGACCGGCGTCCCGATCGGCTTCGGCGTCCTCACCTGCGACACCGAGGAGCAGGCCCTGGACCGGGCCGGCCTCGAGGGCTCGAACGAGGACAAGGGGCACGAGGCGGTGACGGCGGCGGTCGCCACCGCGGCCACGCTCCGCTCGGTATCCGAACCCTGGCACTGAGGCACCGGCCGGACCGCGTAGGGTAAGGAACACCATGTCCAAGAAGACGTTCGAGGAGCTCTTCACCGAGCTCCAGCACAAGGCCGCCCACGGCGATCCCGCCACCTCCCGCACCGCCGAGCTGGTCGGCAAGGGTGTGCACGCCATCGGCAAGAAGGTCGTCGAGGAAGCCGCCGAGGTCTGGATGGCCGCCGAGCACGAGGGCAAGGCGGCGGCAGCCGAGGAGATCTCGCAGCTGCTGTACCACGTCCAGGTGATGATGGTCGCCCGCGGCATCTCCCTGGACGACGTCTACGCCCATCTGTAGCCGTCCCGCCCCTCCTGCCCCGCCCCACTCACCTCTCCCACGCGAAGGAAGCCGACCTCATGCTGCGCATCGCCGTCCCCAACAAGGGTTCCCTGTCAGGCCCTGCGGCGGCGATGCTGCATGAGGCCGGCTACCAGCAGCGCCGGGAGTCCAAGGAACTGCGGATCGTCGACCCGGTCAACGAGGTCGAGTTCTTCTACCTCCGCCCCCGCGACATCGCGATCTACGTCTCCTCCGGCCGCCTCGACATCGGCATCACCGGACGCGATCTGCTCGTCGACTCCGGAGCCCAGGTCGAGGAGATCCTTCCGCTCGGCTTCGCCCGCTCCACCTTCCGCTTCGCCGGCAAGCCCGGCACCGTCGACGGCGTCAAGGACCTGGCCGGCCTGACGGTCGCCACCTCCTACGAGGGCATCGTCGCCGGGCACCTCGCCGAGCACGGCGTCGATGCCTCCGTCGTCCACCTCGACGGCGCCGTCGAGACCGCGATCGAGCTCGGCGTGGCCGAGGTCATCGCGGACGTCGTCGAGACCGGGACCTCGCTGCGCAACGCGGGCCTGGAGGTCTTCGGGGAGCCCATCATGACCTCCGAGGCCGTCGTCGTCCGCCGCACCGGGGCGGACGTCGAGGAGCCCAAGGTGCAGCAGTTCCTGCGCCGGCTCCAGGGCGTCCTGGTGGCCCGGACCTACGTGATGATGGACTACGACTGCCGCGTCGAGCAGCTCGAGAAGGCCGTCGCGCTCACCCCCGGTCTGGAGTCCCCGACCGTCTCCCCGCTACACAACGAGGGCTGGGTCGCCGTGCGTGCCATGGTCCCCTCCAAGGAGGCGCAGCGGATCATGGACGACCTCTACGACCTGGGCGCGCGCGCCATCCTGACCACGGCGATCCACGCCTGCCGCCTCTGACCGGCCGGAGCGACACCATGCCGACACCGCCCGCACCCGGGGGCCCCACCGGCCCCGCCGATCCGTCCGGTGCCCGGGACACCCCGGGCACCCCCGAGGTCCCCGCCCTGCCGGTCACCTTCCGGCCGGGGCGCACCCGGGCCGTGCTGCTCACGGCGGCCCTCGCGACCGTCCTCGTGATCACCGTGGTCGCCCTGCTGCTCGAACAGCTCGGGCCCGGGGAGCGTCTCAGCTTCGTGCTCACCGCGTTCCTGCTCGCCGGCGTGCTGGTCCTGCTCGCGCGGCCCCGGATCACCGCCGACGACTCCGGGGTGACCGTGGTGAACATCATCAGCCGGCGCCGGCTGGCGTGGGCGCAGATCGTTCAGGTCAATCTCCGCCCGGGCGACGCCTGGGTCTTCCTCGACCTCAGCGACGGCACCAGCCTCCCCGCGCTGGGCATCCAGCCGGGCATCGCACGGGACCGTGCCATCGCCGACGCGCGGGCGCTGCGCGCGCTCGTCCGGGCCCGCTCCGCCGACGACCCCGAGACGCCCTCGGGGGAGCCTCAGGGCTGAGTCGGGGAAGCCGGCCCTGCCGCATTCGGCCGTGTCTTGATTAATCTTGGGGGCGGAGGCGTTGACACAACACCTCCGCCCCTGCCGCACCGCCCGGTGCCCGGGGGCTCCTGCTATCCGAGGAGTGACTCCCTCCGGCGATGGACGGACCGTCCTGCAGTACCTGCGCCGCCCCCTGCCGACATAGCGCGGACCCGTTCCGCGCGCGTGCTCGGGCGGCGGCATCATGACCATCCCCCTGCTGCTCCTCGCAGCGGCCTTCGTACTGATCCTTGCCAACGGCTTCTTCGTGGCCGCCGAATTCGGTCTGGTCACCGTGGAGCGGGCCGAGGCCGAGAAGGCCGCCGCCGAGGGCGACCGGCGCGCACGCACGGTCGTCGAGGCGCTCAAGCAACTCTCGTTCCAGCTCTCCGGCACCCAGCTCGGCATCACCATCACCTCCCTCGTCGTCGGCATGCTCGCCGAACCGGCGCTGGCCGAACTGCTGCGCGGCCCGTTGGCCGCCCTCGGCCTGCCCGAGGGAGTGCTCTCCCCCCTCGCGGTCGTGGTCGGCATGCTGCTGGCCTCCGCGATACAGATGGTGATCGGCGAGCTCGTCCCGAAGAACTGGGCGGTGTCCCGGCCGCTGCAGGTCGCCCGCTTCGTCGCGGGCCCGCAGCACGTCTTCGCCCGCCTGTTCCGCCCGGTGATCTCGGCGCTCAACACCGTCGCCAACCGGCTCGTTCGGGCCCTGGGCGTGGAACCGGCCGAGGAACTGGCCTCCGCCCGCACCCCCGGCGAGCTGGTCTCGCTGGCCCGCCACTCCGCGCAGGCCGGCACGCTGGAGCAGGACACGGCCGACCTGTTCGTGCGCACGCTGTCGCTGGGCGACCTCACCGCCCAGCACGTGATGACCCCGCGCGTGAAGGTCAGTGCCCTGCAGTCCTCCGCGACCGCCGAGGACGTGGTCAACCTGACCCGCGCCACCGGACTGTCCCGCTTCCCCGTCTACCGGGAGAAGATCGACGAGATCGTCGGCATGGTGCACCTCAAGGACGCGCTCGCCGTGCCCGTGCACGACCGGCTGCGCACCACCGTCGGCCGGATCGCCCAGCCGCCGGTCCTGGTCCCCGAGACCCTGCCGGTGCGGCCGCTGCTGACGCGGCTGCGCAGCGAGCAGCCCATCGCCGTCGTCGTCGACGAGTACGGCGGCACGGCGGGCGTGGTCACCCTGGAGGACATCGTCGAGGAACTCGTCGGCGAGGTGCGCGACGAGCACGACGGCCTCGACCTGCCCGAGCTCGCCGTCGCCCCGCCCGAGGACGGACGCCCCTCCTGGGACGTCGACGGCGGGCTGCGGGTCGACGTGCTGCGGCGCATCGGCCTCGACGCGCCGGAGGGGCCGTACGAGACGGTGGCCGGCCTCGTCGCCGACCTCCTGGGACGCATCCCCGCCCCCGGCGACCGCACGGACCTCCCCGGCTGGCGGCTGACCGTCCGGCAGGTCGACCACTACCACGCCGAGCGGGTCCGCCTGACCCGCACGGATCCGGCAGTCGAGACCCACGCGGCCTCCTCCCCGCCGGCCCCGCGCACCGCGCCCGCCGCGTCCGCCCCGACCCGCCCGGCGGCGGCACAGGCGTCCGCGCCCGGCGTCTCCTCGGCTCCGGCCCTGGCGGCCGCGCCCTGGAGCATGACCGCGGCGCCCGGCCCGGGCACCGGGACCGTGCTGCCGCACGCCGTCCCCGGCGGCGCGGCGCAGACGGCGGAGCGCCGCGGCGGCACCGCCGCGACCGGCCGCGAAGCCGTACCGGACGGCGACGCGGACACGTCCGGGCGCGCAGGACGGCCCGCCCGCAGCGGTTCCCAGGCGGAGGCCGTGCGATGAGCGTCGTCCAACTCCTGTTCGCCGCGCTCCTGGTGCTCACGAACGGGTTCTTCGTCGGGGCCGAGTTCGCCCTGGTCTCCGTGCGGCGCAGCCAGATCGAGCCGCTCGGCACCGCCCGGGCGCGTCAGGTGCTCCAGGGGCTGGAGCGGCTGCCGCAGATGATGGCGGCCGCCCAGTTCGGCATCACGGTCTGCTCGCTCACCCTCGGCGCCGTCGCGGAACCCACCGTGGCGCACCTGCTGGAGCCCCTCTTCGCCGCGGTCCGGATCCCCGAGGGCATGGTCCATCCCCTCGGCTACGTGATCGCGCTCGCCGCCGTGGTCTTCTTCCACCTCGTCATCGGCGAGATGGTGCCGAAGAACCTCGCGATGGCGGCACCCGAGAAGGCCGCGCTGTGGCTCGGTCCCGGCCTGGTCGCCTTCGCCCGCCTGTGCAGGCCGGTCACGGTCTTCCTCAGCGCCTGCGCCCGGCTCGTCCTCAGGATGTTCCGGGTGGAGCCCAAGGACGAGGTCGAGGCGGTCTTCACCAGCGAGCAGCTCAACCAGCTCGTCGAGGACTCCGGCCAGGCCGGACTGCTCGACCCCGAGGAGCAGGAGCGCCTGGAGGACGCACTGGAACTGGGCTCCCGCCCGGTCACCGACGTCCTCCTGGACCGCGCCTCGCTGGTGACGGTGCGCCCCGCGGTCACCCCGGGGGAGATCGTGGCGCTGACGGCCCGGACCGGGTACTCCCGGTTCCCCGTCGCCGCCGAGACCGGTGCCTTCATGGGCTATCTGCACGTGAAGGACGTCCTCGACCTCGAGGAGTCCGAGCGGGCGGTACCCCAGCACGTGTGGCGGCCGATGACCACCCTGGCCGCCGAACTGCCGCTGGACGACGCCCTGACGGTGATGCGGCGGGCCGCGACCCACCTGGCGCAGGTGGCGGACGCCTCCGGCCGGGTGCTGGGCCTCGTCGCCCTGGAGGACGTCCTGGAACTGCTGGTCGGCGAGGTGCGGGACCCGGCGCACCGGCTCGCCCCCGAAGGGGCGAAGGCACCCGCGGTGTGAGGGACGGCGGGGGCGGCGGACACTCCGCCGTCCCCGCGCACGCCCTCCCGGTGAGGGCCGTGACGTCCTACAGCGCGGACGGATCCTGCGGGCTCCGCCCGGACAGGACCTCCCCGTACGCCTGCATCAGGTCCGGCAGCCGCAGCGTGGCGAGGTCGTCCCGGGACAGGGCCCCGGGATACGTGCTCAGCCGCAGGTCCCGGTAGGCACAGCTCTTCTCGTACAGCGTGCGCAGGAACCGCCCGTTGCCCAGTTCGTCGATCCATCCCTGGTCGACGACGTGCCCGGCGATCGAGCGCAGCTCGTCCAGCGCCTCCTCGTCCCAGACGTCGCCGTTCTCCGCCGCCAGCACCTCCCCGATGGACGTCAGCTCCAGCGGCCGGTACGAGGGGAAGTCCACCCGTGTGGTGAACCGCGAGGACAGCCCGGGATTGGCGGCCAGCAGCCGGTCCATGCCCTCCGGGTACCCGGCGAGGATGACCACCAGGTGGTCCCGGTTGTCCTCCGCCCGCTTCAGCAGCACCTGCAGCGCCTCGTCGCCGTACGCGTCGCCCTTGCCGTAGCCGGAATTGGACAGGGCGTACGCCTCGTCGACGAAGAGGACACCGCCGATCGCCGAGTCGATCAGCTCGTTGGCCTTCACGGCCGTCTGCCCGAGGTACTCGCCTACGAGGTCCGCCCGCTGCGCCTCCACCAGGTGGTCGCCGCCGAGCAGCCCGAGCGCGTAGAACACCCGGCCGAGGATGCGCGCCACCGTCGTCTTCCCGGTGCCGGAGGGACCCGAGAAGACGAAGTGCCGCTTCGGCGGCTGCACGGGCAGCCCCTGACCGGCCCGCAGCCGCGCCATGTTGAGTTGCGCCGACAACGCCTTGACCTGGCGTTTCACCGGCTCCAGGCCGACCATCCGCTCCAGCTCGGCGAGTGCCTGCGCCAGCAGCGCGGAATCGGTGGGCCCGGCCGGCAGCGAGGACGTGCCCGTTCCGGTCCGTTCCCGGGCCGCGTCGGCGGCCGGCGCCGCGACGACCGGGGCGGCCGGAACGGTGGGCGGCTCGGGCTCGGGGGCGGTCCGCAGGTCCCAGCCCTCCGCGCCGGCGCCGTACAGCGGGTCGGCGGCGTCGAGTCCGTCCGGGCCGTCCAGCAGGTCCTGGCCGAGGCCGGCGAGCGTGATCGCCGCGAGACCGGTCGCGTCCTCGTACCCGTCCCCCTCGGAGATCGCCGCGAGCCGGGCCGAGGTGTCCATGAACGCCGGGTCCACCCGGTGCACCGCCCGGTACAGGGGCAGCGCGGCCGCCGAACGGCCGGTGCCCTCATGTGCCCGCGCGAGCCAGTACCGCAGTTCCTTGCGCTGCGGCTGCTCGCTGCGGCACCGCATCAGCGCGGCCGACAGCAGCGGCTCGGCCTGCCCGAACATCTCCAGCCGCACCCGTGCCATGCCGCCGAACAGCCCCGCCTCGATGCCGAGGAGGGTGTCGTCGATCAGCGGGTCGGTGTGCCGGACCAACTGCTCCCAGTCCTTGACCAGATAGGCCCGGCAGGCGTGCAGGAAGCGGACCTGGGGGTCGGTGTCGATGGGCGGCAGCCCCGCGAGGGCCCGGTCGAGTTCGGGCACGTGCCGCCCGTCCAGCCAGTGCGAGGCGTGAGCGAGCAGGAGATCGCGGGGGCTCTCCAGCACCGGCTGCACCCACCAGCCCAGCCAGTACCAGGAGTTGAAGGTGCGTCGGTGCCGGGCCCGCTGCTCCCCGAAGCGCTCCCGGTGGTGGAACATCCGCAGCAGGGCGGTCGTCGTGTCGACGCGCAGCGCGTGCAGGCCGAGCCAGCCGTCCGCCATCCCGGGGTCCATCCGTACCGCGGCCCGGAACTCCTCCTCCGCCTGTGGGTAGGCGCCCATGGTGTAGGCGTCCACGCCGCGCAGCCAGGCGAGGTCGGCCGGAGCCTCGGGGCCCTGCGTGCCGAAGTCCATCACGTCCCCCACAAACCGTGCCCCCGATGGTTCACCGCCG
Organism: Streptomyces griseoaurantiacus; assembly: GCA_014656015.1. Classification (GTDB taxonomy): domain Bacteria; phylum Actinomycetota; class Actinomycetes; order Streptomycetales; family Streptomycetaceae; genus Streptomyces; species Streptomyces griseoaurantiacus. Next base: position 48,451 of record BNBP01000025.1, read on the forward strand.
GGCAGGTGCCCGTCGGCAGTCCTCGAACCGCTGTACCGCGGACCGGAGTTGCAGTGGTGCGACCAGGCGGGCCCGGTCACGCCGAGGGCATCGTACCTGCGGGGCAGCCGCCCGCCGAAGGGTGCCGTCGGGGCCTTCGGACGAGGTGGGAGCACGGGGGCGCACACGCGCCGGTGACGGTGAGTGAGCGCGGGGCGCCGCTCGGCACACGGGAAGGCGCCCGCGGACAGGACGAAGCCCCCGATCACGGGGGAACAACCGGGGGCTTCGCGCGCGAGGGCGGTTCCGCGGAACCGCACATGGGCAACGTAGGACGTGTGCGGCGCCCCGGTCAAGCGGTGCGGAGGGCCGGGCGCACACGTCGATGAGCTGGCCCTTCACTGAATCAGCACACCGCTGACGATCCGTCACCCTCCGTGAGGGAATCCCCTGTCACCAGGTCCCCGCGGGCCCCGGCAGCACCAGATATTTTTCGCCGGACGCGGATTCGGACCCGGACGCGGACGCGGCTTCGGGCCCGGACCCGGACCCGGACCCGGCTTCGGTGCCGGCCGCGGACCCGGACCGGATCCCCTCGCGCGTCCGCCGCACCAGCAGATCGGCGTGCGGTCGTGAGGGGTCCTCGGCGAAGTGCCGGCGCTCCGCCGGGATCCAACCGTCCCAGAACTCCCGCTGCTCCTCGCCGTCCCGCTCCCGGCCGGCCCGCCAGGCCTCCTCGGCCGGCAGCTCCATCCACAGCAGCAGCGCCAGATGCGGGCGCAGGGCCCGGCGTCCGGCGCCGACCCCCTCGAGCAGCACCACGGGAGCGGGCGGCAGCGCGCGCGCCGGTCCGAAGCGGCGCGCACGCCAGTCGTACGGGCGGTAGTGCGCCGTGCGGCCCTCGCGCAGCGGTGCGAGGACCTCGCGCAGCAGCCGCCCCGTCCAGTCGAAGAGTTCCGCGTGGGTGGCGATGTCGTCGAGGTGCAGCACCGGTGCCCCGCCCAGTGCCTCGGCCAGTCGCCCCGCGAACGTGCTCTTCCCGGACCCCGCGTGCCCGTCCACGCCGAGGAGCCGCACGTCCCCGCACGAGGGCGGTGTGCGGCGCACCGAGGAAACGAGCTGCTGAATGACGAGCCCCGAACGCCGAGTACCGGCAGAGATTGACGGAACCATTCTCTCCTGTCGGAGGTCGAGACCAATAGTGGTGGCGCGCCGAAGCGCCGGAATGCTGGCAGGCGTCCCGCCGCGGCGGCCATAGTTGGCCCACTCGCGTCCCACCACCGTCCAAGGACCCAAGGACACTCGGGGGTAGACACACATGACCGGATCTTCCCAGCCCTCCCGCCGTACCCTCCTCACCGCCGCGGTGGCCGTCGCCGCCGCGGCCGGCGCGACGGCCCCCGCGGCGGCCGCCCCCTTCCACCGTCCGACGAGAACGAAGCCCGCACCCACCGTGGACCATCACGCCTGGACCTCCGTCACCGACTGGCGTTCCGGCACGGCCAAGGGCACCCGCGTCCTCGCCGGTGCCCGCCCCGGCCTGGTGCTCGACGCCCCCGCGGGCCGCACCGACTACACCGACCCGCACACCGGCCGGACCTCCGCCTGGGAGTACGCCACCTGGACCTCCCGGGCCCACACCCTGGCCGTGCCCGCCACCGAGCTCATCGCCTCCTGGAACGCGCGGACCCCGGCCGGCACCTGGATCCAGACCGAGGTCTCGGCCCGCTACTCCGACGGCACCGACACCCCCTGGTACGTGATGGGGCGCTGGGCGGCCGGCGACGAGGACATCCGCCGCACCTCCGTGGACGACCAGAGCGACGGCAGGAGCAGCGTCTGGACCGACACCCTCGCCGTCGACGACGCCGCGAGCGGGCTGCGCCTCGCCTCCTACCGGTTGCGCCTCACCCTGTACCGTGCGCCCGGCACCGAGAAGACGCCCACCGTGTGGCGGCTCGGCGCCATGGGCTCGGACGTCCCCGACCGTTTCACGGTGCCGGCCTCCACGCCGGGGTACGCCGGGGAACTCCGGGTCCCGCGCTACTCCCAGGAGATCCACAAGGGCCAGTACCCGCAGTACGACAACGGCGGCGAGGCCTGGTGCAGCCCCACCTCCTCGCAGATGATCATCGAGTACTGGGGCCGAAGGCCGACGGCCGGGCAACTCGCCTGGGTGGACCCGTCGTACGCCGATCCCCAGGTCTGCCACGCGGCCCGCTACACCTTCGACCACCAGTACGAGGGCTGTGGCAACTGGCCCTTCAACGCGGCCTATGCGGCGACCTACCCGGACATGCAGGGGGTGGTGACCCGGCTGACCTCGCTCAACGACGTCGAGACGCTGGTCGCCGCGGGTATCCCGGTCATCACCTCGCAGTCCTTCCTCAAGGAGGAGCTGACGGGCGCCGGTTACGGCACCGCGGGACACCTGATGACCGTGATCGGCTTCACCGCCGAGGGTGACGTCATCGCCAACGACCCCGCCGCGCCCGGCGACGCCGAGGTGCGCCGCGTCTACCGGCGCCGCGAATTCGAGAACATCTGGCTGCGCACCAAGCGCTACGACGCCAACGGCCAGGTCAAGGGTGGCTCCGGCGGGGTCTGCTATCTGTACTTCCCGGCCCGTCCGACGCCGGAGGCACAGCGCGCTCTCGCGAGCGTGGGGGTGTGACGACCAGGTGCGCCGCCGAGGCACGCCGGCCTGAGTGAGATTCCCGTCCCGATCGGGTCCGCCGTCGACCGATCGACCGGTGTGCCCTCCACGAGATCTCTCGCGGGAGGGGACACCGGTCGATTGGCGTGCCGGAGGGTACGGGCGTGGCGGACGTCCCGATATGACCGCCTCAGATGGTCGGGGTGTCGTCGACGACCGGCTTGTGCACCTCGACGACCGGCTTCCACCCCGCCGAGAACTCGATGAAGTCCGCGCGGGTGGGGTAGGTGTCGATCGCGCGACGGTCACGCTTGGGGTTGTCGCCTCCCTTGCGTCCCCGGGGAACCTGCTCCTCGAAGATGTCGACCTTCACGTCGGGGACCTCCTTGAGGCCCTGCCGCCAGATCTGCACGATGTCGGCGCCGAACGCCTGCCGGGCCGCGGCGTAGAGGGCACTGAGCGACCCCTTGTCCCCGCCCGGGACGAAAAGCGCCAAGTCCAGTACGACACCGGCGGACTGGAGGACCTCGACGGTCTCCGAGCCGTTCTCGTCGGCCACGTGGATTCCGGCTTCGTTCTCGTCGTCCGGAAGGCAGGTGACTTCTTCCTGGAATATGGTGCGCGCCGTGATCGCGCCGCCCTCGAATTCCTCACCGGGCCTGGTCAGAAAGGCAGGGACATAGCAGTCGGGAAGTTTGAGCTCGGCCGTGTCGGCGGAAACGAAGATTCTGTCCTTCACGCCGAGCTTCGTCACCTCTTCGAGCGAGAGACGGCGAGTGGCGATTTTCTCCGTGTTCACGATTTCCCTTTCAGGTGGCACTGTCCTTTCGAATGAGGACGTTACCATGATCACCCAAGGCCAACTGCACCGTGAAATCAGGGGAGATGGCCCCCGAGGACCGGTGCGGAGGATATCGGGGCGAGCGCCACTCGGGCGGGCGCGTATCCGCCAGATGGTACCCCTCGCCAGGGTGTGCGGGATCGACCGGCGATTGCTTCTCGACGCTGTGCGCTACGTGCAGCGATTGACGCGGGGTTCACGCCGGATGTCGCCAATATCCCCTTCGGGGCAACCCGTCAAAGGATTCCGGCGGTATCACTCCGGCCCGCTAGGGCGTCGGCCCGGCGGACTCCGCGTCGGCGGACCCGGCTTCGGCGGCCCGCGGGGTGCGCGTGGCCGACAGGGAGGCGAGGAGCCGCAGCTTCTCGTCGCTGTCGCTGTCCTTGTCCGGGTAGTAGAGGACAAGGAGAACCCCGCCGACGGGCAGTTTGTCGCGGTGCAGGCGCAGTTCACCGACCGTGGGGTGGTCTACCGTGACCGTGCCGCCCTCCAGGGTGCGCACGTCGTGCCGGGCCCACAGGGTGCGGAACCGCCGACTGGACAGGGCCAGTTCGCCCACGAGTTCGACGAACCGCGGGTTGTCGGTGTCGTCCCCGACGGTGGTGCGCAGGGCGGCCACGATGCCGGCGGTCGCCTTCTCCCAGTCCCGTTGGAAGGCCCGCTCCTCGGGGTCGAGGAGCAGGGAGCGCAGCCGGTTCTCACCGGGCCGCAGCCGGGGCGAGAGCGCCACGGCCATCGGGTTGGACGCCAGGACGTCGAAGGCGCGCCCCTCGACGAACGCGGGAATCGTCAGGTGCGCGAGCAGCTCGTGCACCCGGGCCGGCACCCGCTCGGGCCGCCGGGGCCGCGCGGCGCGCGGGCGTGCGGCCGTGAGGCCGAGCAGATACGTCCGCTCCACCTCGTCGAGCCGCAGGACGCGGGCGAGGGACTCGAGGACCTGGGAGGAGGGGTTGCGGTCCCGGCCCCGTTCCAGGCGCAGGTAGTAGTCCGGGCTGATCCCGGCGAGCAGGGCGACCTCCTCGCGGCGCAGCCCGGGCACCCGCCGGGTGCCACCGGGCGGCAGTCCCGCCTGCTCGGGGGTGACCAGCTCGCGCCGGGCGCGCAGATACGCGCCGAGCCGATTGCCGGATTCCTCGTCCTTCGTGCCACCCATACCGACACGGTAACGCCGGGTGCGGGCCACGAGGGGGGCCCTGTCGGGACCAGGGAGAACGAGGGCTCTGCCACCTCCGGGGCGGCCCGCCCAGACTCGTTCCGTGCCGTCCGTCCCGGATGGACGCCCCCGTACCGAACCCCTCGCGCCACCGCCTCCAGCGGGTGGCGCCCCGCACGAAAGGGAGGATCCCGTGGATCTCTCCGACCGCACCGTTCTCGTCGTCGGCGGCACCTCCGGCATCGGACGCGGGCTCGCCCGCCGCTTCGCCGCGGCCGGCGGCACCGTGGCCGTCGCCGGCCGCAACCCGAGCGCTCTTGAGGAACTCGCCGCGGAGGGCTTCGGCACGGTCGTCCTCGACGTCACCGACGACACGTCCGTCGCCGGGGCCCGGGACACCGTGCTCGCCCGGTACCCGGAACTGGACACCGTCGTGACGATGTCCGGCGTCATGGTCATGGAGGACCTGCGCGACCCCGCGCACTTCGAGACGACCCGGACGACCGTCGAGACCAACCTCCTCGGCACCGTCCGGGTCCTCGACGCCTTCACCCCGCACCTGGTCGGACGGGGCGCCGGCACCTTCGTCACCGTGACCTCCGGCATCGCGTTCCTGCCCTTCCCGCCCATGCCCGGCTACGCCGCCTCGAAGGCCGCCGTGCACGCCTACTCCGAGGCACTGCGCGCCCAGCTCGAGGGCACCGGCGTCGACGTCGTCGAACTCGTCCCGCCCGCCGTCGCCTCGGCGGGCCAGGAGAAGGTGAACCCGAACGCACTGCCGCTCGACGACTACCTCGGCGAGGTCATGGACCTGCTGGCGCAGGAGCCCACCCCGCGCGAGATCCTCGTCGAGGGGGTCCTCGGGCACCGCTTCGCCGAGCGCGACGGAACGTACGAGGCGCTCGTCGCCCAGCGCTCCCGGGCGCTGTCGATGCTGCCCTCCCGGCAGGGCTGACCGCGGGGGGCGGGCCGGCGCCACGCGGCCGGCGGGCGCGGCCTGTGAGCAAGCTCTCGGCAGCGCCCGCCGCATCCGGTGGCATGGTGGACTGCACGGTGGGGGGAAAGTCCGTGTCCGCCGCACGAAGAAATCACCTGCGAGAAGCCATGACCGCACTGTCTGCCGCCGCCGCCGCCCGCCCGCACGCCCGCACCGGCGGGCCGAAGGACGAGCGCCCCGCCCACCTCGAGCACGTCCTCGGCTGGACGCTCGTCGTCGTCCTCGCGATGCTCGTCACGCAACTCGGCCTGCTCTGAACGCGGCGCGGCCCGCTGTCCACGTGACTCGGCCCGCTGTCCACGCGGCGCGGCCCGCTGTCCACGCGACTGGGCCCGCTCCGAGCGCAGCTCGGCCCGCTCCGGTCCAGGGGAGCGCCGCGCGGCGAACCGGCCCCCGATCGTGGTCCGGTGATCGGGGTCGAACATGCGGGCGGGGTGGCTCTGCCATACTGCCGCTGTCCCGCCCGACCGCTTCAGACATGGGCCGAAATTGACGCACAGTCAGCAGCGCGACACCGCACGCCCCCGGGCGCGCGGGACCGACCGTTCCGTGGCGCGCCGCGCCGAACTCATCGCCATCGGCCGCACGTTGTTCTCCGACACGTCCTACGACGCGCTCTCGATGGACGACATCGCCCGTCACGCGCAGGTGGCCAAGGGGCTGATCTACTACTACTTCGAGTCCAAGCGCGGCTACTACCTGGCGATCATCGAGGACTCGGTCGCCGGCCTGGTCACGCGCGCCGCCGAGGGGCAGGACCTGCCGCCCACGCAACGGCTGCACCGTACCCTCGACGGCTATCTCCGCTACGCCGAGCACAACCAGGCCGCGTACCGCGCGATCGTCAGCGGCGGCGTCGGCTTCGACGCCCAGGTCCAGGAGATCCGGGACGGTGTCCGCGAGGCCATGATCCAGGCGATCGCCGAGGGCGCCTACGGCCCCGGGCGGATCGCCCCGCTCGCGCGCATGGGACTGCTCGCCTGGCTGTGCAGCGTCGAGGGCGCGACCCTCGACTGGATCGACCGCCCCGGACTGCCCCGGGAGAGGCTGCGGGAGCTGCTGGCGAAGATGCTCGGGGGCACACTGCGGGCCATCGAGGAACTGGAGCCCGCGCATCCGGCGCCCGCGGCGGCGCGGCGGGGCGCGGGCGCGCGCGACTGAGACGGCACCGGGCGGGGCCGCTCGTGCCCGGGGCGAACGGAGCCGTCAGGAACGCGGCGGAACGGCGGCCGGTTCGGGCTGCCGTACCCGCCCCGAGCCGTGCACCGTGCCCCCGGGCTCGCGCGGGACGGCCGGGGGAACCCACGTTGCCTCGTAGGCGCCCGGGGCCGTGCTGCGCGGGGGCGCCGTCAGACGGGTCCACTCCGGGTCGTGGCGGCCGGGGAGGGTGCGGCCGCGGTCGGCCCAGGCGCGGATCAGGGCGCGGTAGATGGGAGGGTCCTGCGGCTGAGGAGGGGCAGGCGGAACCGATGCGGCCGGGACCGGCAGAAACACCCGTCGGCGATGGCCGGTCACTGAGGACGTGGGGGTCATACCGGGCAAACGCGCGAGCGGACGGCCGGGTCACCGCCCCGGACATTCGCCCGTGTGTCCACCACCGGGCCCGTACGGGTCACCTCACCTGTACGGGCGGTACCTGGTTCCGTCCCCGCCGCGGTACGGCGGTCAGGCGGCCTCTCGGCGCATCGACGGGACGCTGATCGGGCGGGAGCCCGGGCCTCCGACGTGGGAGAAGGGCTGCGTGCGCCAGTCGAGGCCCTGGGGCAGGGTCAGCAGGAGAGCCGTCTCCTGCTGCTGCGGCCGCAGGGACTCGTCCGCGGGGCGGGCCTCGTCCGCCGGGCGGCCCGTGCCGGCGCACACGGTGAGTCCGAAGGGGTTCCACGGCGAGGCGCACAGCGCGTGCTCGGGCAGGACCTCCTCGTCGGCGAGCAGCGCGATGGGCTGCGCGCAGTCCGGGCAGACGACCCGGTACATCTCGAACGTGTCGTACGCGTCGAACTCGTCGTCCGGTTCGACGCCCTCCGGCTCGGGCTCGCTCACGGACTTGAGCCGCTTGGGCACGGAACGGCCAGGGCGCTTCACACTCTGCATGGGATTCTCCCCCTAGGGCTGGGCCGATCAGGCGCTACGGCCTCGACCACAGCAAGCACTTCCCGCCCCGCCCGCCGGGTAATCACGAGGACATCACGAAGCCTGTCCGGGCATTGTGGCGTTCGTCACATGCCGCCCGCAGATGCCGTGACGAGGTTCCGTCCGGGACACGCCCGCCCGCGCGTACCGGGCCCGGCGCAGGTCACGAACCGGCATGACCTGCGCCGCCGAGCTGTCCCGGGTGATCGGCGGCACTGTAGGTTCTTGCGCCATGGAGGAGCTGGACCGACAGATCGTGCAGCTGCTCGTCAAGGACGGGCGGATGAGCTACACCGACCTGGGCAAGGCCACGGGCCTGTCCACGTCGGCCGTGCACCAGCGCGTGCGCCGGCTGGAGCAGCGCGGGGTCATCCGCGGCTACGCCGCCGTCGTCGACCCGGAGGCGGTGGGACTGCCGATGACCGCGTTCATCTCCGTGAAGCCCTTCGACCCCAGCGCTCCCGACGACATCGCGGACCGGCTGGCCGGCGTCCCCGAGATCGAGGCCTGCCACAGCGTCGCGGGCGAGGAGAACTACATCCTCAAGGTGCGCGTCGCCACCCCGCACGAACTGGAGGAGCTGCTGGCCCGCGTGCGGACCCTGGCCGGTGTCTCCACCCGCACCACGGTCGTCCTGTCCACTCCGTACGAGGCGCGCCCGCCCCGCATCTGACCCGCCGCTGCCCGCGCGCGCCGACGGCCACCCGAGGTCCGCCCCGTCCGGGGGCCGCGCGACACTGTTACGCATGAGTGAGCGCACCCCCGACCCGCAGACCGTCCTCCTCCGCCGCGGCGAGGTCCACAGCCCCGCCGACCCGTTCGCGACCGCGATGGTCGTCGAACGCGGCAAGGTCGCCTGGGTCGGCTCCGAGGGTGCCGCCGACGCCTTCGCGGACGGCGTCGACGAGACCGTCGACCTCGACGGCGCACTCGTCACCCCCGCGTTCACCGACGCACATGTCCACACCACCGCCACCGGCCTCGCCCTCACCGGGCTCGACCTGTCCGCCGCCCCGACCCTGGACGCGGCCCTCGCCCTGGTCCGCGCGTTCGCCGCCGCCCACCCCGCCGACCGCGTCCTGCTCGGGCACGGCTGGGACGCGGCCCGCTGGCCCCAGGGCCGGCCCCCGGCCCGTGCCGAACTCGACGAGGCCGCCGGCGGCCGCCCGCTCTACCTCTCCCGCATCGACGTCCACTCCGCCGTCGTCACCACCGCCCTGCTCGACCTGACCCCCGGTGTCACCGGCCTCGACGGGTACGCCGACGGCCCGCTCACCGGCGAGGCCCACCACGCCGTACGCGCTCTCGCCCTGGGCGCGCTCACGTCCGCCCAGCGCACCGAGGCCCAGCGCGCCGCACTCGCCCACGCGGCCTCGCTGGGCATCGGCTCGGTCCACGAGTGCGGCGGCCCGGAGATCTCCTCCGAGGAGGACTTCACCGGGCTGCTCCGGCTCGCCGCCGAGGAAGCCGGCCCCCGTGTGGTGGGCTACTGGGCCGAACAGGGCGAGGAAGGCGTGGCCAGGGCGCGCGAACTGGGCGCCAGGGGAGCCGCCGGCGACCTCTTCGTCGACGGCGCCCTCGGCTCGCACACCGCCTGCCTGCACGAGCCGTACGCCGACGCCGCCCACCACGGCACCGCCCACCTGGACGCCGCCTCCGTCGCCGCGCACGTCGTGGCCTGCACCGAGGCGGGCCTCCAGGCGGGGTTCCACGCCATCGGCGACGCCGCCGTCACCACGGTGGTCGAGGGCGTCCGCGCCGCCGCCGAGAAGGTCGGCCTCGCCCGCGTGCGGGCCGCCCGGCACCGCGTCGAACACGCCGAGATGCTCACCCCCGAGACGGTCGCCGCCTTCGCCGAACTCGGCCTCACCGCCTCCGTGCAGCCCGCGTTCGACGCCCTGTGGGGCGGCGAGGACGGCATGTACGCGCACCGACTGGGAGCCGAACGGGCCCGCACCCTCAACCCCTTCGCCGCCCTGCTGCGCGCCGGAGTGCCCCTGGCGCTCGGCTCCGACAGCCCCGTCACCCCGCTCGACCCCTGGGGCACGGTCCGCGCGGCCGCCTTCCACCGCACCCCGGAACACCGCGTCTCGGTGCGTGCCGCGTTCACGGCGCACACCCGGGGCGGCTGGCGGGCCGTCGGCCGCGACGACGCGGGCGTCCTGGTGCCCGGCGCCCCCGCGGACTACGCCGTCTGGCGCACCGGGGAACTGATCGTCCAGGCCCCCGACGACAGGGTCGCCCGCTGGTCCACCGACCCCCGCTCCGGCACCCCCGGCCTGCCCGCCCTCACCCCCGGCCGCGACCTGCCGCTCTGCCTGCGGACCGTGGTCGGCGGGCGGACGGTGTTCGTACGGCCGGGCGAGTGATCTCCCCGGGCGCCCGGGTGCCGCGGCCCGCCCCGCACGCCGCGGCGCGACCTGCGTTTCCTCCCCGCTGACCTGCGGCGGGACCGCGAAGCCGCAGGTGGGACGGGTGTTGACAGTGAGCCGCCGGGGGCCGGTAGGTTCTGCCGGGTCCACCACCGTCACGTCCGGCCGGAGAACGTCCGAGAGGTCGCCGGAGCCCGCTGGGTCGGGGATGGCGCGCCCCCGGCGCGCCGCCACCGGGAGCCAGGCCCAGCGTCCGCGCCACGGCGAGGGAATGTTTCGTGCCCGGCCGGCAGGTGCGACCCGGGTGGGGTCCGGCCGCTCAGTAGACAACGGCTTTCGGTCGATCCGCAGCCAGCGGTTCCCAGGTCGGCCCGAAGGGCCGCCGGGCCCCCAACCCGTTGCCCGCGACGGTCGCGGAAGCGGCCCGGAACGGGTGGACGACACCTGAGGACGCGCACCCCTACCCACTTTCTGTCCGGCCGACACCCCCGTGGGCCTGTGCTGTCGCGTCCTTCCAGGCAGTGGCCACTATGGTGGTGCCCTGCGTACGGACATGAAGGGGATGCAGTGAACGACGGCGAGGGGACCCCCGAGGCGGGAGCCCAGGGAAGACGGTTCGGCCCGCTCGGCACGGCCTTGGTGATCATCCCCACCTTCAACGAGGCGGAGAACATCCGGGCCATCGTCGGCCGGGTGCGCAAGGCCGTTCCCGAGGCGCACGTCCTTGTGGCCGACGACAACAGCCCCGACGGCACCGGCAAGCTGGCCGACGAACTGGCCGCCGAGGACGACCACGTCCAGGTGCTGCACCGCAAGGGCAAGGAGGGCCTCGGCGCCGCCTACCTCGCGGGCTTCCGCTGGGGCATGGAGCACGACTACGGCGTACTGATCGAGATGGACGCCGACGGCTCGCACCAGCCCGAGGAACTGCCCCGGCTGCTCACCGCGCTCAAGAACGCGGACCTGGTGCTCGGCTCCCGCTGGGTGCCCGGCGGCCGTGTCGTCAACTGGCCCCGCTCCCGCGAGATCATCTCCCGCGGCGGCAGCCTCTACTCCCGGCTCGCCCTCGACCTGCCGCTGCGCGACATCACCGGCGGCTACCGCGCGTTCCGCCGCGAGACCCTGGAGGGCCTCGGCCTCGACGAGGTGGCCTCCCAGGGCTACTGCTTCCAGGTCGACCTCGCCCGCCGCGCGGTCAAGGCCGGCTACCACGTGGTCGAGGTGCCCATCACCTTCGTCGAGCGGGAGTTCGGCGACTCCAAGATGAGCCGCGACATCCTGGTGGAGGCCCTGTGGCGGGTCACCTCCTGGGGCGTGGGGGAGCGGGTCGGCCGGCTCACCAAGCGCACGGAGCCCAAGTCCTCCGGCTGATCACCCCCTTACGCCGTTCTGAGCAGGCCCCAGGCACACTGGAACCATGACGTCTGGTGCCTCGACTCCCGCCGCCCCCGCCCGGCCCCGCCGCTCGCGCCTGCGCACCTTCCTGCCGCTCGGCCTCGCCGCGTGGCTGGTGCTGGAGATCTGGCTGCTCCTGCTGGTCGCGGACGCGGCAGGGGGCATCGCCGTGCTCCTGCTGCTGCTCGCCGGGTTCCTTGGCGGCGCGGCGGTGGTCAAACGGGCCGGGCGCCGGGCCTTCCGCAATCTCAGCGAGTCCCTGCAGCGCGGCGCGCCCCCGCAGAGCGGGGGCGCCAACGGCCTGACGATGCTCGCCGGTCTGCTGCTCATGCTGCCGGGCCTGCTCTCCGACGCGGTGGGCCTGCTGTTGCTGGTCCCGCCGGTCCAGAAGGCCGTGAGCGCCTACACGGAGCGCACGATCGACCGCAAACTGCGCGCCACCGTCCCCGGCTCCTTCGGCGACGCCTTCGAGCAGGCCCGGATGCACCGGCCCGACGGCAAGGTGGTCCAGGGCGAGGTCATCAGGGAGGACCGCCCCGGCCCCCGGGACGGCGGCGAGGACCGCCCGCCGCTCACGGGCTGAGCGCGATCACCTCTGCCGCGAGCCCGGCCGGCCCCGCCGAGTGGCCGGCCTGAGCCCGGGGAAAGCCGCACGCACGAGAGCGCGGGCGCCGTACGTTCTCACGTACGGCGCCCGCGCTCTCGTGTGGTGTCCGCTGTGCTACCGCCCGATCCCCGTGGGGATCATGCGGACTTGCGGCTGTCGCGCGGATGGACCGCGATGTTCATCGCACCGGACCGCAGGACGGCCAGCCGCTCCTCGAGGACCTCTTCGAGCTCCTCGCGAGTGCGCCGTTCCATCAGCATGTCCCAGTGCGTACGGGCGGGCTTGGCCTTCTTCTCCTCCGGGCCGTCACCGTCCACCAGGAGTGCCTGGGCCCCGCAGACCTTGCACTCCCACTCCGGCGGGATCTCCGCCTCGACCGAGAAGGGCATCTCGAATCGATGCCCCTTCTCGCATGCGTACTCCACGGCCTGGCGCGGAGCCAGGTCGATGCCGCGGTCCGTCTCGTAGCTGGTCACCACGAGGCGCGTGCCGCGAAGAGCTCGCTCACTCATGAATCGTGCCTCCCGGGCTTGTCGCCCACAGGACAGGTGTCGCTGTCGTCGTCATCCGGTCAACGTCCGGTCGGCGGTAAAGATTCCCGTCCCGTGTCCCGTTTCGGGTCATGCGTCGCCGTCGTAGCCGCAGCCTTGTCTCCCCATGCAGTACCCAACGGCGCCCGGTTTGTCACATCTGCTCGCAGATGTCACCCAGCGTTGCGTCTTCTCTGACGCGCAGTAACGGTACGCCTGGCAGGCCAAACGCGTACACTACCGCCCTTTGCCCCGGAGCGCTAAATCCGGTCGCCGACGAGTTCCCCCGGCGCGCGGAAACACGCCGCGCCGCGGGGGCTCAGGTCCAGGCGCCCCGTTCCTCGAGGACCGTGCGCAGTACCTCGAGACGGTCGGTCATCAGGCCGTCGACGCCGAGGTCCAGCAGGCGGTGCATGCGCTCCGCCTCGTTCACCGTCCACACGTGCACCTGCAGTCCCCGCGCGTGCGCGCTCCGCACGAACCGGGCGTCGACCACGGGGACGCGCCCGTGCCGCTCGGGCACTTGGACGGCGACCGCCGAACGGCGCACGGCGGCGGGCAGCCCCCACGAGCGCAGCCGCAGCCCGAGCACCCCACGGGTGCCGTACGAGGTCGCGAGCCGGGGTCCGGCCAGCCGCTGGGCCCTGGCCACCCGGGCCTCGGAGAAGGAGCCGAGGCACACCCGGTCCCAGGCCCCGGCCCGCCCGACCAGGTCGAGCAGCGGGAGCAAGGCGGACTCCGCCTTGCAGTCGACGTTCCAGCGGACCTCGGGGAACTCCTCCAGCAGGTCCGCGAACAGGGGGACCGGCTCGCCGCCCGCCACGCGTGCCCGGCGCACCTGCGACCAGGGCAACTCCGCGATCCGGCCCACGCCGTCCGTGACCCGGTCCAGGGTCGCGTCGTGCAGGGCGACGAGGCGGCCGTCGGCCGTGACGTGCACGTCCGTCTCGAGATAGCGGTAGCCGGCCGCCACCGCCCGCCGGAACTGGGCGGCGGTGTTCTCCAGACCGTCGGCGGCCCCGCCCCGGTGGGCGAAGGCGAGCGGGCCGCGGTGGTCGAGATAGGGGTGGCGTGTCGCGGGGGTCACCGCCGCAGTATGGCGCGCCGGGGGGTACCGGCGGCGACGACGGTGCCTCCCCGGGGCGAGGCCGGGACGGCGCACAGCCGCAGGAAGAGCTGCGCCAGCGGGCCGATGGCCAGCGCGTACAGCACGGTGCCCACGCCGACCGTGCCGCCGAGGAGGAATCCGGCCACCACGACCGCGACCTCGATGCAGGTCCGCAGCAGCCGGATCGACCGGCCCGTCCGCGCGTGCAGCCCCGTCATCAGACCGTCCCGCGGACCCGGCCCGAACCGGGCGGCGATGTACAGGCCGGTGGCCAGCCCGTTGAGGACGACCCCGCCGGCCATCAGCGCGATCCGCGCCCACAGCGCGTGCGTGGCGGGCAGCACGGCCAGCGTGGCGTCCATGGCCAGGCCGACCGCGAAGACGTTCGAGACGGTGCCGAGGCCCGGACGCTGCCGCAGCGGTATCCACAGCAGCAGCACCACGACGCCCACGGCGATCGTCACCTCGCCGATGGTGAGACCGGACCGCCTCGCCAGCCCCTGGTGGAGCACACCCCACGGCTCCATGCCGAGGCCCGCCGAGACCAGCAGGGCGGAACTCACGCCGTACAGCGCGAGGCCGCCGTAGAGCTGGGTCAGCCGCCGCACGAGACGCCGCCGGGGCGGCTCGGAGGGGACGGAACCCACGGGAGGATCGGAAGGAGCGGGCAAAGAGGCGGACAAGGGAAGCCCCCGGGTGGTTGCAGTGGACCGGCGCGTGCCACTCTGTGGCTCGGGGAATCGAACCATCCAGGGCCAATTCCAGGAAGGTGGACCGCTTGTCATGGTGAAGTGGACGTCCGCGGTCGGCGCGGCTCAGCTCGCCCGGCAGCTCGGCTCCCAGCAGGACCGCCCCGCCGGTCCCGGCACCCGCCGCCCGCCCGCCTACCGTGCCCTCGCCGACGGCATCCGGCTGCTGGTCCTGGAAGGCCGGGTTCCGGTCGCCGCCCGGCTGCCCGCCGAACGGGAACTCGCGCTGGCCCTCTCGGTGAGCCGCACCACCGTCGCCGCCGCCTACGAGGCACTGCGCAACGAGGGCTTCCTGGAGTCCCGCAGGGGAGCGGGGAGCTGGACCGCCGTGCCCGCGGGGAACCCGCTGCCCGCGCGGGGCCTCGAACCGCTGCCGCCCGAGGCGCTCGGCTCGCTCATCGACCTCGGCACCGCCGCGCTGCCCGCCCCCGAGCCCTGGCTCACCCGCGCCGTCCGGGGAGCCCTGGAGGAACTGCCGCCCTACGCCCACACGCACGGCGACTACCCGGCGGGACTGCCCGCGCTGCGCGCGATGCTCGCCGAGCGCTACACCGCGCGCGGCATCCCCACCATGCCCGAGCAGATCATGGTCACCACCGGCGCGATGGGCGCGATCGACGCCATCTGCCACCTCTTCGCGGGACGCGGCGAGCGGATCGCGGTGGAGTCCCCCTCCTACGCCAACATCCTGCAGTTGATGCGCGCGGCGGGGGCCCGGCTGGTGCCCGTCGCCATGGCCGAGGGGCTCACCGGCTGGGACCTGGAGCGCTGGCGGCAGGTGCTGCGCGAGGCGGCGCCGCGACTGGCCTACGTGGTCGCCGACTTCCACAACCCCACCGGCGCGCTCGCCGACGAGGACCAGCGGCGCCGCCTGGTGGAACTGGCGCGTTCGGCGGGCACCGTGGTCGTCGTCGACGAGACGATGAGCGAGCTCGTCCTCGACGAGGGGACCGCGCTGCCGCGCCCGGTGTGCGGCTTCGACCCGGCGGGCTCGACCGTCATCACGGTCGGCTCCGCCAGCAAGGCGTTCTGGGCGGGCATGCGCATCGGCTGGGTGCGGGCCGCGCCCGACGTCATCCGCAGCCTGATCGCGGCCCGTGCCTACGCCGACCTCGGCACCCCCGTCCTCGAACAGCTCGCCGTCAACTGGCTGCTCAGCACGGGAGGCTGGGAACAGGCCGTCGCGCAGCGGTGCGTCCAGGCCCGCGAGAACCGCGACGCCCTGGTCGCGGCGGTGCGCCGAGAGCTGCCCGACTGGGAGTTCGAGGTGCCGCACGGGGGCCTCACCCTGTGGGTCCGCACCGGCGGACTGTCCGGTTCGCGACTGGCGGAGGCGGGGGAGCGGGCCGGGGTCCGGGTCCCCTCGGGACCCCGCTTCGGGGTGGACGGCGCCTTCGAGGGCTATGTCCGGCTGCCGTTCACCGTGGGCGGCGCGGTGGCACAGGAGGCGGCGAGCCGGCTGGCCGCCGCCGCGCACCTGGTCCGCACCGGGGCGCCGGGGACGACGGAGCCGCCGCGGACCTTCGTGGCGTGAGGACGACGGGCGCGCTCACCCCTCCGCGGCCACCGGTTCCGAGGCCGCGCGGGACCGGGAGTCCTTGGTGAGGCGTCCGGCCTCCTCCGCCCCCGGGGCCTCCGTGCGCGCCGGCAGCAGGGCCAGCACCGCCTCGCGCTCCCGCTCGCCGGTGGCCTCGTCGTACGGGTCCGGCGTGGCCGGCACCTGCAGCCGGTGGACCGGACCGGCGCCGAGCCGGGCGTACCCCCGCCCGGGCGGGACGTCCTTGGTGGGGGTCGTGTGCGGCGGCGCGCCGAGGACCGCCGTGAGCAGGTCGGCGGCGGCCGGTCCCAGCACCACGCGGGCGCGGGTGTGTCGCAGGACCGCTTCCGGGAGCGCGTCGAGGCCGTCCGTGTATTCGGCGTGCTCGGCGTGCTCGGTGTGCTCGGCGCGTCTGGCGTGTTCGGCGTGTTCGGCCACCACCACGGTGACGTTCGCCGCGCGGCCGTGCCGCAGCGGCACCTGCAGCAGCGCCAGCGGGTCCTCGTGCCCGCCGGCCGCGGCCAGGTGACCGAGGGCGACGGGCCGGTCGAGGAAGATCCACAGGGGGCGTCTGACGTCGTCCGGCGCGGGCTGCCCGGCCTGCCGGGCGCGGTTCGCGGCGATCAGCCGGCGCTCCGTCTCGTGGGTCGCCCACCGCAGGCTCGCCACCGCGCCCGCCAGCGCGCACTCGACCGCCAGCACGCCGTCGCGCCCCGTCAGACAGGCGTACTCGCCGGTGCCGCCGCCCTCGACGATCAGCACGTCGCCGTGCTGGAGCGCCTGGAGGGCGAGGGACCGCAGCAGGGTCGTGGTGCCGCTGCCGGGCTCGCCGACGGCCAGCAGGTGCGGCTCCGTGGAGCGCGGGCCGGTGCGCCACACCACCGGGGGTTCGTCGCGCCGCTCCTCGCCGTAGTCGAGGGGAACGGTGCGCTGGACGCCGGTGGGATCGGTGAAACCGAGCACGAGTTCGCCCGGCGCGGTCACGAAGCGCTGGGCGGTGATGTCGGTGGGGAGCGGGGGCAGCACGCACAGCGTCAACTCGTTGCCCTCCTCGTCCCACGTGAAGTGGTATTCGCGCCCCCGGCCGGCCTTGGCCTGCAGCACCTGCTCGATGCGGGCGCGCGACTCGGGCTCGCCGTCGGTGAAGTACGCCGGGTAGCGGATGGTCAGCCGGGAGACCCGGCCCGCCTCGTCGAACTCGTATCCGGACAGGGCCGCCGTCCAGTCGCCCCCGTGCCCGAAGAGGGGGGAGGGGTCGCCGGCCGCCGTGAAGTAGGGGACGAGCGCGTCGTACAGCGCACGCAGCCGCTCGGCCTGCGCCTCGTCGGGGCCCTCCGCCACCGGCACCGCCTGCTCGCGGCCGTGCCAGGCCGCCGCCGCCATCAGTGCCACGAGGGCGAGCAGCGGCCCGTACGGAGCGAGGCCCACCACCAGGAGCACCGCGAGGACGAGGAAGACCAGCGGTCCTCGCCGGTCCTTCGGTGTCTCCGCCCACCTGCGCCGTCCGGCCGCGGCCAGCCGGCGCAGTCCACGGGTGACCGTGATCAGCGGGTGGAGGACGTCGGTGGCGCCGTCCGCCGCCGTCCTGGCCAGCTCCCGGCCGCGGGCGAGCGGTACGGCACCGGTGCCGGTGAGCCGTGCGCTGCCTCGCTTGAGGATGCGGGGGAGGGGGCGGCGGGCCACGTCGTCTCCTGGAGGTACGGGGCGGTCAGGGGAGGGTCAGAAATTGATTCCGCCGAGGAGGCTCGCCAGGCTCTCGCCGCCCGCTTTGATGCTGGGGGCGATCGCGGTGCTCGCCAGGTAGAAGCCGAACAGGGCCGAGACCGTTGCGTGGGAAGCCTTGAGGCCGTCCTTCCTGAAGAACAGGAAGACGATGATGCCGAACAGGACCACGCCTGAGATGGACAGAATCATTTGAGCTCTCCTGGTTGATGGGGACGGTCACCATGAGTTCTTCCAGGATCACAGAATGTATCCATATGACAAAAGGTGCAACTGGGTGATCTCCGGGCGTTTCACCGCTTGTGTGTGTCCGGTGTCTCCGCCCCTCTGCTCGGCATCGTCCCGGGCGGGACGCCCGGCCCCGTGGCGGACGGCTCCTGGTGATCCTCGCCACGGCGGGCGCAGGTCATGTGCCGTGCCGAGCCAGTACGCTGGCGATTCACCCGTACGGCCGCGCCACGGCCGCCGCACGGGCACCCCCCACGGAGGCAGTGAAAGGTGATGCGGTGATGAGTGAAGCCCCCGACCCGGAGGTCGTGGAGCTCGCGACCAGGATCTTCGACCTCGCCCGGCGGGGCCGCACCGAAGAGCTCGTCGCGTACGTCGACGCGGGCGTCCCCGCCGACCTCACCAACGACCGCGGCGACTCCCTCGTGATGCTCGCCGCCTATCACGGCCACGCCGGCGCGGTCCGCGCGCTGCTGGAGCGCGGCGCCGAGGCCGACCGCGTCAACGACCGCGGCCAGACCCCCCTCGCGGGGGCGGTCTTCAAGAACGAGCGCCAGGTGATCGAGGTCCTGCTGGCCGCCGGCGCCGACCCGAGCCAGGGCACGCCGTCCGCCGCCGACACCGCCCGGATGTTCGGCCGGACCGAACTTCTCGTGCTCTTCGGCGCCAACTGACGGTAATCTCCTGGCCATTCGGGACGAGGGCCGCACCGGCCCGCGCCGTCCCGGACGCGACAGGACGCCGAACGACGGGGGAGGCGGCACCGGGCCGCCGGAAATACGGTCGCGGCAGCAGGACCAGCGAGCCATCATGACGTCGTGATTCACGGACGCGACGGCTGGGCAGGTGTTGCCGCACCGCGCGGACCGTGACCGGTCCGCATGGGCCACCGACGAGAGGCAGAGGAAGATGGTTCACAGCAAGCAAGAGACGGCGGGCGCTCCGACGTGTTGTCACGCGGCCAGGTAACCCAGGCACCACGGTTGCACCCCGGTTGCGTCGACGCTTGATGTGAGGCTGTTTCCCATGTTCGATCCGGTCATAGCGCCCAGCGGTACGCTGCTCGGCCTGCTCCAGCGGGGCCGCGGCGACGGCACACTGCACGCGCTCACCGCCCCGCGCGCCGAGGCGCTCGAGGCACTGAACCACTGCGTGCTGCGCGACCCACGCCACGACTGGCAGGTGGAGAACCGCTCCCTCTACTACGCCCGCCTCTACCTCGACCTCAACGGAGAACTCGACGCCGTCGAGGCCCACCTCTTCGAACCCGAGGACGTCCTGAACACCGAGGAGTCCCGTACCGGGCTCGCCCTCGCCGTCCTCGGCCACCTCGCCTCCTACGGCAGGCGGGACGCCCTCGCCCTGCTGCGCCGTTACGCGGCCATCGGCAGCAACTGGGCCTGGGCCCTGGACGAGCTGGCGCTGCGCGACGAGGACGAGGCGCTGCGCGCCCTCGCCGCCCCCGTGCTCGCCCGCTTCCCGGCCGGTCCCGAGGGCGAGGCCGAACTCGCCGCCGCCGTGCGCGACGCCTTCGAACCCCGGCCCTGGCGGCTGTGGGCCGAGGACCCCCGCCCTTCCGTCGCCACCCGGGTGCGCGCCGCCCAGGAGGCCGGCAGCTTCGACCGCTGGCAGCGGCAGCTCCGCCCCTCCGGGCCCCGCCCCGGCTGGAGCGTGCGGGCCGTGTTCGACTGGGCCCAGGAGGGCCTCGACCGCGGCGCCGCCCTCCATGTGCCCGCCGCGCGCTGCCTGAGCGCCGTCGCCGGGCCCGAGGACCGGCCCGAGATCGTGCACGCCGCCCGCCACGGCGGCGACGGCGCCCGCTGCACCGCCCTGCGTTATCTGGCCGACGCCGGCGATCCCGCCCTCCTCGACCTGGTCGAGGCCGCCGTCGCCGACGGCGGCACCCTCGTCGCCGAGGCCGCCGTCGCCGCCTTCGAACGGATGCGCGGCGCCGTCGCCGTCACGCGGGCGCGCGGCTGGGTCCACCGGCCCGACCTGCTCGGCGCCGCCGCCGGCCGCATGCTCGCCTGCCACGGCGGGGCACAGGACAAGGACCTGGTGCTCGCCGCCCTGCGTGAGGCCGTGCGCGGCGAGGGACCCGACGCGCCGACCCTGTGGACCCTGGTGGACGGCGCCGGACGCCTCGGCATCGACTGCGCGGCCCCCGTTCTGCGGCACGTCTACCGCGAGACCGCCTCCTCCCACCTGCGCGGCCGGGCCGCCCGCGCCCTGGCCGCCACCGACCCCTCCTTCGCCACCGGCTTCGCCGTCGAGTGCCTGTGGGACTGCGAGGAGACCACCCGCGAACTCGCCGCCCGGCACGCCGAGACCGGTGACGTGCGGGTCGTCGAACGCCTGCGCCGCCTCGCCGCCGATCCGGCGGAGGAGGCCGAGGTACAGACCGCCGTCCGCAGCCGCATCGGACCGGAGGGCCCCCGCCGGGTGTGAGAGGACCCCGCGGAGTCCCGGGCTCCGGAGCCCGGGCGGCCCCCGCCTCAGCGGTGCCGCACCGCCACGAAGCGGACCGGGGTGCCCGGGGCGGCCTGGGCCGCGGCCGGCAGGTCGGCGGGGCGGACGACCGCGAGCACCGGGTAGCCGCCGGTGGTCGGATGGTCGGCCAGGAACACCACCGGGTGGCCGTCCGGCGGCACCTGCACCGCGCCGAGCACCATGCCCTCGCTGGGCAGCTCCCCGGACAGCGCCCGCTCCAGGGCGGGCCCCTCCGTACGCAGCCCGATGCGGTTGCTCGCGGAGGACACGCGATAGGCGCGCGTGGTGAACGTGCGCACCGCACGCGCGGTGAACCAGTCCTCGCGCGGCCCGAGCGTGACCCGCAGCACGAGCTCGGCGGGCGGCGCCGGCTGCGGCACGAGGTCCACGCGGGCCGGCGCACCGACCGGCCGGCCCAGGGGGAGCACCGCGCCGGCCGTGAGCGGCGGCGGGCCGAGCCCGGACAGCAGGTCGGTGGAGCGGCTGCCGAGCACCGACTCGACGGCCACCCCGCCGGAGACGGCGACATAGGCGCGCACCCCGGACCGAGCGGCCCCGATGTCCAGCAGGGCGCCCCCCGGCACCCGGAACGGGGCACCCCAGGGCGCCGGACGGCCGTCCACCGAGACCGGGCAGGGGGCGCCGCCCACCGCCACGGTGACCGTCGCCCGTGGTCGCACGGCACAGCCGTCGAGCGTCGTCTCCAGGACCGCCGCGGCCGGCTGATTGCCGACCAGGCGGTTGACGAGGGCCGCCGCGGGCACGTCCAGGGCGCCCGAGCGCGGCACCCCGAGGTGGGCGTGGCCGGGCCGCCCGAGGTCCTGCACGGTGGTCAGCGCCCCGGGGCGGACGACGGCGAGGGCGCGGTCGCTCATGACGGCCCCACCGCGCCGTCCCCCCGGCCGGTCACCGGGACGAGGCGCACCCGGGCCCCCGGGCTCAGCAGCGAGGCCGGGACCCGCGTGTGGTCCCACAGGACGACGTCCGTCGTGCCGATGAGCTGCCAGCCGCCCGGCGAGGCCCTCGGGTACACCCCCGTGTAGGGCCCGGCCAGCGCGACCGAACCCGCCGGGACCGCCGTGCGCGGGGTCGGCCGGCGCGGCACGTCGTACGCGGGCGGCAGCCCCGTCAGATAGCCGAAGCCGGGGGCGAAGCCGCAGAAGGCGACCCGGAAGTCGGCCGCGGAGTGGATCCGCGCCACCTCGGTCTCCGGCACACCCCACAGCGCGGCGACGTCCGGCAGATCGGGCCCGTCGTACCGCACGGGGATCTCGATCGCCTCCTGCGTGCGGGTGGCGACCGGCGGCACCTCCCAGCCGGGCAGTTCGGCCGCGAGCCGGCCGGGCTCGTCCAGGCCGTCGAGGAGGACCGTGCGCGCGGCGGGCACGATCTCCCGCACCGTCAGCGCGCCCGCGGCCCGGCGGCGCAGCAGCTCCGCGTGGAGGGCCTGGGCCGCCTCGCCGGAGTCCAGTTCCACCAGCAGGGCCCGGTCGCCGACGGGCAGCGCCCGCACCGTCATGCGAACGCCTCCACCCGTACGCCGGCCTCCTCCAGCCGTGCTCGCACCCGGCGGGCCAGCTCCACCGCGCCCGGGGTGTCGCCGTGCAGGCACAGCGAGCGCGCCCGCACCGGGATGCGGCGCCCCGACAGCGTGGTCACCTCGCCCTCGCGGGCCAGCCCCAGGGACCGTTCGACCACCGTGTCCGGCTCCGTAAGGACCGCGCCCTCGTGTCCGCGCGGCGCCAGCGTGCCCTCCTCGGTGTAGGCGCGGTCCCCGAACGCCTCGGTGACGGTGGGCAGACCGGCCTTCGCGGCGGCCGCCAGGAACCGTGAGCCGGGCAGCCCGAGCACCGGGAGCGCGGCGTCGGCGAGGAGCACGCCCTCGACCACCGCCGCGGCCTGCTCGCCGTCGTGCACCACCCGGTTGTAGAGCGCGCCGTGCGGCTTCACGTAGGCCACGCGCGCGCCCGCCGCCCGGGCGAACACCTCCAGGGCGCCGATCTGGTAGGCGACCTCGGCGGCCAGCTCCTCGGCCGGTACCTCCATCGCGCGCCGCCCGAAGCCGGCGAGGTCGCGGTAGGACACCTGGGCGCCGATGCGGACGCCCCGCTCCGCCGCCAGCGCGCACACCCGGCGCATGGTGGACGGGTCCCCGGCGTGGAAGCCGCAGGCCACGTTGGCGCTCGTGACGACCGACAGCAGGGCCGCGTCGTCGGTGAGCCGCCAGCGGCCGAAGCCCTCGCCGAGATCCGCGTTCAGGTCGATCATGTTCTCTCCTGCCCGGGGGCCGGTGACCGGCCCCCGGCTCTCCGGGTTTCAGGCTACGCGGTACTGCTCGTCGCGGGCGTCCGTGAGGAACATCTGCCCCGGGGCGTGGGTGAGCGCGAACGGCGGCCGGGAGGCCATGACGGCCGCCTGCGGGGTCACCCCGCACGCCCAGAACACCGGGATGTCGCGCGGCCGCAGCCCCACCGGCTCCCCGAAGCCGGGCCGGGCGAGGTCCTCGATGCCGAGCACCGCGGGGTCCCCGCAGTGCACCGGGCTGCCGTGCACCGCCGGGAGCAGGCTGGTCTCCCGGATCGCCGCCGAGAGGTGCTCGGGCTGGACGGGGCGCATGGAGACCACCATCGGGCCGTGCAGCCGCCCGGCCGGACGGCACTGCCGGTCCGTCACGTACATGGGCACGTTGCGGTCCTGTTCGATGTGGCGGAGCGGGACCCCGGCCTTCGCCAGCGCCGACTCGAAGGTGAAGCTGCAGCCGATCAGGAACGACACCAGGTCCGCGCGCCAGTACGCGGTGACGTCCGTGGGCTCGTCCACCAACTCGCCGTCCCGCCACACCCGGTAGCGCGGCAGATCGGTCCGCAGGTCCGCGCCCTCCGCGAGCACGGTGGCCGGGGAGCCGGCGTCCGTGACGTCGAGGACCGGGCAAGGCTTCGGGTTGCGCTGGCAGAACAGCAGGACGTCGTAGGCCCAGTCGGCGGGGACGGAGATCAGATTGGCCTGGGTGTGCCCGAAGGCGACGCCCGCGGTGGGGCCGGCGAGCCCCGCGCGGAAGCGGGCGCGCGCGGTGGCCGGGCTCCACGCGTGGGCGTGCGGTTCGAGAGCGGTCACGGGGCGGTCCTGGGTGCGGTTCACCGCAGTTCCTTTCCACGCGTCTCCGGGAGCCCCAGCAGCGCGAGCGCCGCGAGGCCGTAGCCGAGGGCGCCGAAGACCAGCGCGCCGCCCACTCCCCAGCTGTCGGCGAGATAGCCGACCAGGGTGGGGAAGACGGCGCCGACGGCGCGACCGGTGTTGTAGGTGAAGCCCTGGCCGGTGCCGCGCACCGCCGTCGGGTACAGCTCGCTGAGGTAGGAGCCGAAGCCGCTGAAGATGGCCGACATGCAGAAGCCGAGCGGGAAGCCGAGGATCAGCAGCAGCGTGTTGGCGCCGTCGGGGATGTGGGTGTAGGCGAGGACGCAGACCGCCGACAGCACGGCGAACAGCCAGATGTTGCGCCGGCGCCCGAGCCGGTCGGTGAGGTAGCCGCCGGTCAGATAGCCGGCGAAGGCGCCCGAGATGAGGAACGTCAGATACGAGCCGGTGCCGACCACCGACAGGCCGCGCTCCGACTTCAGATAGGTCGGCACCCAGGTGGCCAGTGTGTAGTAGCCGCCCTGGACGCCGGTGGAGAGCAGTCCCGCGAAGACGGTCGTGCGCAGCAGCCCGGGCTCGCCCGCGGTACCCGGCCGGAAGATCGCCGCGAACGAGCCCTTCTCCGTGCTCTCCCGGCGGACGGCGGCCGCCTCGGGCGCGTCCTGCACCCGGCGCCGCACCCACAGCACGAGCAGCGCGGGCAGCGCGCCGGTCCAGAACATCACGCGCCAGGCGAGGTCGTCGCCCGCGAAGGAGAAGACCAGCGTGTAGACGAGGACGGACAGTCCCCAGCCGACGGCCCAGGAGCTCTGGATCGCGCCCAGGGTGCGGCCCCGGTGCCGGGCGCTCGCGTACTCGGCGACCAGGATCGCGCCGACCGCCCACTCGCCGCCGAAACCGAGCCCCTGGAGCCCGCGGAAGAGCAGCAGGGTCTCGTAGTTGGGCGCGAAACCGCAGGCCACGGTGAAGACCGCGTACGTGACCACGGTGATCATCAGCGCCTTGACGCGGCCGATCCGGTCGGCGACGACACCCGCGACGGCGCCGCCGACCGCGGAGACCACCAGGGTCACGGTGGTGATCAGTCCGGTCTGGCCGCTGTCCAGGCCGAAGTAGGCGGCCAGGGCCACCATGCTCAGCGGGAGGGTGAAGTAGTCGTAGGAGTCGAGCGCGTAGCCGCCGAACGCGCCCCCGAAGGCGCGCCGGCCGCGCGGTCCGAGGGCGCGCCAGAAGGCGAGCGGACCCTCGTCGGCCACCGGGGTGCCGGTGGCGTGTCCTTCGCCGGGGCGGGGGTCCGTGGTGGAGGGGGCGCGGGAGGGAGGAGTCGTGCTCATGGGCACCTCGCGGTAAGGGGACGGAGAGTGCGATGGAGCGGGTGGAGCGAGTGGAACGGCCGAGCGGCTGGAGCGGTCGAGCGGTCGAACGGGCCGGGCGAGGGAGTCGAACAGCGGGCCGGGCGGTGCGTGCCCTCGGGGGCCGCTACTCAGGAAGGTAGAGGATCGTTCAACGATCCTTCAATACCTATGTCGCCTTGTTCTTGCACGTGATTGAATTCCGCCCATGGCAGACCAGTTGACGCCGCTGGCCGAGGACCGCGCCCTCCTGGGCCGGACCAGCACCGCCGAGCGGGTGGCGGACATCCTCAGAAGCCGCATCGCCGAGGGCTACTTCCCGCCCGGCACCCGGCTGTCCGAGGACAACATCGGCGGCGCGCTCGGCGTCTCCCGCAACACCCTGCGCGAGGCGTTCCGGCTGCTCACGCACGAGCGGCTACTGGTCCACGAGCTGAACCGGGGCGTGTTCGTACGGGTGCTGACCGTCGAGGACGTGGAGGACATCTACCGGGTGCGGCGGCTCGTCGAGTGCGCCGTCGTACGCGGCCTGGGCGCCCCGCCCTACGCCGTGGACGGACTCGCCGCGGCGGTGGAGGAAGGCACGGCGGCCGCCCGCGAGGGCGACTGGAAGGGCGTCTCCACCGCGAACATCCACTTCCACCGCGCCCTGGTCGCCCTCGCCGGCAGCGACCGCACGGACGAGGTGATGCGCAGCGTCTTCGCCGAACTCCGCCTCGCCTTCCACGTGGTGGACGACCCCCGCCGCCTCCACGAGCCCTACCTCGCCCGCAACCGCCACCTCCTGGGCATCCTCCGGGCGGGCGAACGGGACCAGGCGGAACAACTCCTCGCCACCTACCTCGACGACTCCCGCGAGGGCCTGGTCGACGTCTACGCCCGCCGGGTGGCGGACGCGGTCTGAGGCCTGCCCCGCCAGGGATCGCGGGACGGCTTTCAGGCATGCCGTCCCTCCCGGGACGGCCTCAGGCATGCCGTCCCGGGAGCGGTCCCTTCCGGCCCCGCGCGCCGCGGCGGTGTCGTGAACGCGTCCCCGCGCACCGTTTGGCCCGTTGTCGGACCCAGGACCTAGTCTGTGCACCGTGACTTCCCCCGTACCGACGGATCGCGTTCCGCCCCAGCTCAGCGCGGGCCCGCGCCCCGCGCCGGGACCGGCCGCCGACGAGGGCCTGGCCCGCCGCCTGCGCGCGCTCGCCTGCACCGCGCCCCTGCACGACCTGGACGCCCGCAAGGCCAACCTCGCCGGTGAGTACTCCGTGTACGGGATGGCCGAGGTCGCCCTCGCCGCCATCGACCTGGTCACCCTCCACATGGACTTCGACGCGGGCGCCGACCAGGAGCAGATCGTCTCCCGCCTCCTCCCGCGCATCGCCGCCCAGGCCCCGCACCGCCCGGCCGCCGAGCACGAACGGGTGGCCCGCTGGGTCCTGGAGAACCTCATCAACGTCGGCAGCGTGGACCGCGGCTTCCGCGCCGTGTACGGCACCTTCGCCCAGGACGGCACCTATGTGCGCCGGGACTACGACTTCAAGCTCGTCGAGGAGGTCCCCGGCTACGGCGGGGGCGTCTACCTGCGCACGACCGACGAGGCGGTCAACGTCCTGGTGGGCGCCCTGGACACCGACGTGACCAGCGCCCAGATCGCCGCCGAGGTCAAACTGGAGGTCCTCGTCAGCCGGGGCCGGCTCGCCGACGCCCAGCTCGCCGCCGAGCAGGCCCGCTACCGCACCGTGCAGTACGCCGAGACGCTGCGCCGGGCCCTGGAGGCGACGCGGCGCAACGTACGGGCGGTGGACTGGCTCAACGCGGTTCCCGACATGATCGCCGAGGCCCTCGACCACGTCGCCGACCGCTACCGCCACGAGAACGCGATCCTGACCAACATCCGCCGCGCGCGCGACGAGTCCGGGGACCCGGAGAACAAGCGGCGCGCCGCCGAGCTCGTCGACATCGTCAAGGACTGCATCCGCCGCCACACCCAGCTCCAGTCCCGGCTGCTGGAGGCCGGCCCGCTGTTCCGCGCCGAGCAGGACCGCCAGGCCTTCGCCCCGGCGACCGCGGCCTCCGGCACGGACCTGTACGGACAGCTGCTCGCCCCGCTGCTGCCGCTGCCGCTGGAGCAGTCCGTCCGCGTCACCGACGCCTTCTTCGCCCGCGGCACGGGACTGCGCACCCCCGCCTCGGTGCGCGTCGGGGACCTCGTCGACCTGCTGCTGACACCCCCCGTGGAACGTGAGCACCTCGGCGCCGAGATGCCCGAGCCCGACCTCATCGCCACCCCCGACGACAGCCGCTTCAGCCAGGAGCAGCTCGCCGCCGCCACGGAACTGCTCGACCTGCCCGCCGACGCGCCCCGCCGGCTCTCCGGCCTGCTCGCGGAGGCCCGCCGCCGCGACCCCGAACTGCCCTACCTCGTCGCCCTGCTGGCGGTGCACGCGGCCAGCCCCCCGGTCGGCACCGCCTACCGGCAGGGCGAGGAGAGACTGCTCTTCGCGGTCGACGACGGCACCCAGCTCGACGACCGGGAGTTCGGCGGCGCCGACCTCATCGTCGGCACGGCCCTGCTGGACGCGGCGGCGATGGCGACGGCCCGCTCGGAGCCCGCGTGAACCCGCGAGGGGAGACCCCCGCCGTGCGCACCGCCCGCCCGGCCGCCGCGGTCCGCCGCCCCGGCACCGCAAGCGCCCGCCCCCGCCCCTCCCGCCTCCCCGCAGCACCCACCCCCCGCACCAAGGAGCCCCGACCGTGAGTGAGCCCGTCGAGTGGAGCGAGCCGGAGGCCGTCGCCGCGCCACCGGCGAGCGCCGGCGTCACGCCCGCCGACGCCGCCGACGCCGCGCGACTCGTCGCCTTCGGACTGCAGCCCAAACTGCAGCCCGCCCGCGACCAGGAGTACGCCGAACTGCTGCGCCGCCACCGCGAGGACCCGCGGTTCGCCCGGCTCGCCGAGGCCGTGGCCGCCGGGCTCGGCCTCGTGGTGCTGGAGGTCTCCCCGCGCGCCGGCATGGCCGTGACCGCCGCCGAGGACTCCGTCTTCGCCGTCCGCATGGGCGACTACGCCCGCCGCACCTCCGCCGACGCGGGCGACCGCTTCCTGCACGGCCTCGCCCACCTCGCCGTCGCCGCCCTCGCCTTCCCCCGCCCCGAGGACCTCGCCGACGAGGGCTACATCGGCCGCGTCACGGTCAACGGCGTCGACTCCTTCGTCCGCCAGGCCTGCCGCCGCCTGGAGGAACGGGCCGCCGAGCGGGGCGAGAACACCGACCCGGCCACCGACGCCCCCGGCCTCGAGGCCGCCTGGCGCATCTGGGTGCGCCGCAGCGCCACCGGCGCCACCAAGGACGCCCGCAGACTCGCCGGTTCCACCACCGGCATCATCGGCAAGGCCGTCGCCTTCCTCACCGACTCCGGCTTCCTGCAGCGCACCGGCGACGACGGCGGCGGCACCTACCGCACCACCGCCCGCTACCAGCTCCAGGTCCGCGACATGGCCGGCAGCGCCGCCATGGCCGAACTCCTCGAACTCGGCGTCGTCCCGGTCACCGACGGCACACCGACCCTGCTGCCCGCCGAGGAGAGCGACGACCTGGAACTGGTGGCCGACGCCGGACTGCCCTTCCACTCCCCGCGGGCCTGACCCGCGTCCACGCCCGCCGGTCCGCCGAGGACCGCGGCACTCCGATCCGCCGAAGACCGACGAGAGCCAGCCGATGTACGAACTGTCCCGGGTCCGCCTCTACTCCATCGGGCCGGCCGGCGCGCGCTACGCCGACACCGTGCTGGACCTGCGCGGCGTCGGGGAGCCCGTGCCCGACCCCGCGCCCCAGCAGGCGGAGTTCTTCGAGGAGGAACCGGTCGGCCCGCCCCGCCGGCCGGCGCCCGCCGGCGTCCTCTTCCTGGAGAACGGCGGCGGCAAGTCCGTCCTGCTGAAGCTGATCTTCTCCGTAATGCTGCCGGGCCACCGCAACACCCTGGGCGGCGCCAGCTCCGGCGTGCTGCGCAAGTTCCTGCTCGCCGACGACTGCGGACACGTGGCCCTGGAATGGCAGCACACGCTCACCGGCGAGTGCGTCGTGGTGGGCAAGGCCAGCGAGTGGCGCGGCCGCCAGGTCTCCAGCGACCCGCGCAAGTTCGCCGAGGCCTGGTACTCCTTCCGGCCCGGCCCCGGCCTCACCCTGGACAACCTGCCGGTCGCCGAGTCCACCGCCGTCCGGCCCCCCGTCGAGGGCGTCTCCGGCGCCCGCGGCCGGCGGCGCACGATGAAGGGCTTCCGGGACGCGCTCATGGACGCGGGCAAGGCATACCCGCACCTGGAGGTCCACTGGGAGGAGATCCACGACCGCTGGAACGAACACCTCACCGACCTCGGCCTCGACCCCGAACTCTTCCGCTACCAGCGGGAGATGAACGCCGACGAGGGCGAGGCCGCCGGCCTCTTCGCGGTCAAGAAGGACTCCGACTTCACCGACCTGCTGCTGCGCGCCGTCACCGACACCCGGGACACCGACGGACTCGCCGACCTGGTCAGCGGCTTCGGCAACAAACTGGGCCGGCGCGCCGAACTGATCGCCGAACGCGACTTCACCGCCGGGTCGGTGGACCTGCTCGGCCGGATCGTCGAGGCCGCCGAGGCCCGCGCCCGCGCCCGGGACATCCACGCGGCCGCCGAGCGGCGCACCCGCACCCTCGCCCGGCGGTTGTCCGCGCGGGGCGTACGGGAACGGGCGCGCGCCGCCGACCTCGCCCAGCGCGTCACCGCCGCCGCCCACGCCGTCACCCACGCCGAGGGCGCCCGCGAACGGGCCGCCCTGGTCGCCGCCGAACTCGCCTACCGGCACGCCTCGCTGGCCCTGGCCGGCGCCGAGAAGGGGGCGGCCGCCCAGAAACGGGAACTCGCCGACGCCCGCACCCTGCACTCCGCGTGGCAGGCCGCCGAGGTCGTGCTGCGCCACCGTGCCGCCGCCGACCGCTCCGCCCGCGTGGCCGCCGCCATCCGCGAGGCCGAACGGGACGCGGCACCCGCCCTCGCCGCCCGCGCCAAGGCGGCCGTCGACCTCGTACGGGCCCTGCGCTCGGCCGCCGGGGAGGCCGAGGCTCTCGCCAACGAGGAGGAGGAGCGCTCGGCCGCCCTTCAGGAGACGGGCGAGGCCGCCCACCGGGACGCCACCGCGGCGGCCACCGAGGCACAGCGCGCCCGCAGTGAGGCCGGACACCTGCGCCAGCGGCTCACCGAGGTCGAGCAGGAGACGGCCGAGGCCGTGCGGGCCGGCTGGCTCGACGACAGCGCGCCCGACGCCGACCCGGCCCGCGCCGCGCTCGCCGCCAGTGACGCCGAGAAGAACGCGGTCGCGGCCTGGGACACCGCCCGCGAGGCCGCCCGCAGGGCCACGGACCTGGCCCGCGAGGCCGCCTCGGCCGAGTCCCGCGCCGAACTGACCGCCGCCCGCTCGGCCGACGCGGCCACGGCCGCCACCCGCGCCCACGAGGCCGAGCTGAGGCTCGCCGAGTCCCTGGCCATCGAGGAGCGCCTCGCGGAGCTGCTCGGCCTGCCCGGCACCCCGACGGCGGCCGCGACCGGCCCGTCCGGGGCGGCACGGGCGGGCGTCCCGGGCCCCAGGACGGGAACCGAGGCCCCGCCCGGCGGCCGGCACGAAAGCGAGGGCGCCCAGGGCCCCGGGGGCGCCGAGCGCGCCCCCACGGCACTGGGCGACGCCCCCGGCCGCCCCCTCACCCCCGAACAGCTCGACCACTTCGCCGAGGAACTGCGGGAACTGCTCGACGAGGCCGTCTCCTCCGCCGAACGGCAGCTCTTCGACCTGCGCACCGCCGCCGCCGACGACGCCCGCATCCTCGGCGCCCTCGGCGACGGCGGACTGCTGCCGCCCGGCCCCGACGTCCTGGCCACCGTCGAGTTCCTCGGCGAGCACGGCATCCCCGCGCTGCCGGGCTGGCGCTACCTGGCCCAGGCGGTCGACCCCGCCGACCACGCGCGCGTGCTCGCCGCCCGCCCCGAACTCGTCGACGGCGTCATCATCACCGACCCCGCCTCCCACGCCCGCGCCCGCGAGACGCTCGGCGAGGCCGCGCTGCTGCCCCGCTCCGCCGTTGCCGTCGGCACCGCCGCCGCCCTGCTCGCCCCGACCCCGGCGCCGGAGGCGGGGGAGGGCGAGGTGTTCCTCGTCCCGCCGAACCCCGCCATGCACGACGAGCACGCCGCCGACGAGGAACGCCAGGCCCTGCGCGCCCGCGCCACCGGACGCGACGAGCAGATCCGGGCGCTCGCCGCCCGGCTCGCCAAGGACCGCGAACTGGCGGCCCGGCTCGCCTCCTGGCGCACCGGCTGCCCCGCCGGCCGCCTCACCGAACTCGCCGGCGCGGCCGCCGAGGCCCGCGCGTTCGCCGAGGAGGCCGAGGCCGAACTCGCCGAGGCCCGCACCGCCCGCGCCGAGGCCGAGGAGGCCGCCGCTGAGGCCACCGCCGTGCGCGAGGAACGCCAGGAGAGCGCGCAGCGCGCACGGCGCGCCGCCGACGCGCTCGCCGGACTCGCCTTCCGGCTGCGCGAACGCGCCGGCTGGCAGGCGGGCCTGCGCGAACTCGCCGACGTGGCCGTCGAGTCCGAGGCCCGCGCCCAGGCCTGCCTGGACCGCGCTCGCGCCGCCGACGAGGACCGGCGCGCCGCCCAGCGCGCCGCCGACGACGCCCGCCGCACCGCCCGCACCCTGCGCGCCGAACGCGCCGAGATCGCCGGCGCCCCCGAGGACGTACCGGAGGACGCACAGAAGGACGGGGCCGAGGCCCCGGCCTCCTCGCTCCCCGCGCTGCGCGAGGCCTACCGGGCCGCCTCCCAGCTGTACGAGAAGGTCGGCGTCGGCGCCGACCTGCGGGCCGAGCAGGCACGGGCCGAGAGCGAGGAGTCCGCCGCCCGCAGGGAACTGGACCGGCTCACCAACAAGGTCCGCACCCGCGCCGAGCAGCTCCTGGCCGCCCCGGACGGCGCCGACGGGCCCTCCCGCCAGGCCGCCGCCGCCCGCGCCGAAGAACTCGTGCAGCTGCTGGAGACGCGGATGTCCACCGCCAGCGAGCAGCTCGGCCGGCTGCGCGGCGAGGCCGAACGGCTCGCCCCCGAGGACGGCGAGGCACACACCGCACTGCCCGAGGACCTCGTTCCCCGCGACGCCGAGCACGCCCAGGCACTCCTGCGCACCGCCACCACCGAACTCGCCGCCCGTACCGGGGAACTGAGCGGCGCGCGGGACACCCACGCCGAACTCCTCGAGGCCCACCGGGCCGCCGAGGACGCGGCCGGCGGCTTCGACGAGACCGCCGCGATGCTCCGCGACCTGCTGCGCGAGCACACCACCGAGGAGGAGCAGGCCGCCCCCGAGCCCTTTCCCGGCACCCTGGAGGAGGCCCGGCAGTCGGCCGTCGAGGCCCGCCGCTCACTGCGCGGCTGCGCCGCCGACCTGTCCGCAGCCGAGGGCGCCGTCCGCGAGGCGAGCGACGTCCTCGTCCGGCACGCCAACTCCACCCGGTACGAACAGGTCCGCACCCCGGCCCGGCAGCAGATCCGCGAACTGCCCGCCGCCGCGCTGCCGGAGCACGCCCGGCGCTGGCAGGAGGCCTTCGCGCCGCGGCTGCGCGTCCTCACCGACGAACTCGCGCAGCTCGAGCGCAACCGCGACTCCATCGTGGACCGGCTGCGCGGTCTGGTGGAGTCCGCGCTCGCCACCCTGCGCTCCGCGCAGCGCCTGTCCCGGCTGCCCGAGGGACTCGGCGAATGGTCCGGACAGGAATTCCTCCGCATCCGCTTCGAGGAACCCGACCAGGCCACCCTCACCGAACGGCTGGGCGAGGTCGTCGACGAGGCGACCCGCTCCGCCGTCAGGAAGAACGCGGACCTGCGCCGGGACGGCATGTCGCTGCTGCTGCGCGGGGTCGGCGCGGCCCTGCATCCCAAGGGCGTCGCCGTGGAGATCCTCAAGCCGGACGCGGTGCTGCGCGCCGAGCGCGTGCCCGTCGGGCAGATGGGGGACGTCTTCTCCGGCGGGCAGCTCCTCACCGCGGCCATCGCCCTCTACTGCACGATGGCCGCCCTGCGCTCCAACGACCGGGGCCGGGACAAGCACCGGCACGCCGGGACGCTGTTCCTCGACAACCCCATCGGCCGCGCCAACGCCACCTATCTGCTGGAGCTCCAGCGGGCCGTCTCCGACGCGCTCGGCGTGCAACTGCTGTACACCACAGGGCTGTTCGACACGACCGCGCTTGCCGAGTTCCCTCTGGTGATCCGGCTGCGCAATGACGCCGACCTCAGGGCGGGGCTGAAGTACATCAGCGTCGAGGAGCACCTGCGCCCGGGGCTGCCCCGGCCCACCGACCCGGACGAGGCGGTCCACAGCGAGATCACGGCCACCCGGATGTTCAGGCGCCCGCAGGAGACCCCTCAGACGTGAGAACGCCTCCCCTCTCCCGCGCGGGGCGCGGGGGAGGGGAGGCGTAGTTCCTCCGTCAGGGGTGCGACAACTGCCCCGCACCCCGCCGGCGTATGCGCTCCTGCGCCCGCGCGGCGGACCGCTCCTGGCGCCGGACCCGGCGCCGCTCGCGCCGCAGCGCCCGGGCCGCCGCGCTCGGCGTGGACACCACGCCGTGGCGCTGGTTCCACACCTGCCGGGTCACCCACACGTCGAGTACGCCCCAGGTCGCCACGATGGTGCTGACCACGCTGCTCAGCACCATCGGGAAGGCCAGCCAGGAGCCGGCCAGGGTGCACAGGAACGCCGTGACCGCCTGGACCAGCGTCACCGCGATGAGCAGCACCGCCCGCACGGCCGCCGTCCGCACCGGATCCGGCATCCTGCGCCGCTTGGCCGGCTCCTCGACCCACAGCGGGGCACGGCGCGCGTACGCCTCCCGCTCGCTCTCGTCCTCGTCGTACCCGGACTCCTCGTACGCGAGCTCCTCGTCTCCGGACTCCGCGTACGCCGACTCCCGTCCGCCCCCGTCGAGACCCGGATGACCGACGGCCCCGCTCGCGGGCGCCTCGCTCCGCTCCGCCGTCCCCATCAACTTGTCCTCCCCGCTGCCGCCCGGCCGCCCCACGGGCGCCGTCCGACGCCCGTTTCCCAGCTGCTGCCCGGCTTGCACAGATATACGCCGCCTGAGTACGGCATACGGCGGCTGTCGCCGGTTCCGCCCCCGATTCCCCTGTAGGAACCCGTAGGTATCTGTAGGGGAAGACGATCCGGGTTCCGTGAAGATTCCCCCGGGCAGGGAAAATCTCGGCCAACTCGCCGGTCGCCGCGCTCCGATGCCCAGGACCCCCGGCCACCGCGGGTGCGTACGCGCATATCCGCGCATGCCCCCTATCGATGGACAACTCCCCCCGCCGCATTCCCCTTTCGCACCTCGCCCACACCTGTGGAGCGTCGAGTTCCCCCCTCGGCAGTAGTAGGCTCACGCCGTTTGTTGACGCACATGTGTGCCCCTGATCCGAGAGGGGCCGGCTGGGGGAGGCCATGCGCTTTCGCGGGAAGTCCATCCGCCGGAAGATCGTGGCGTTGCTCCTGGTGCCACTGCTGGCCCTGACCGCGGTCTGGGGCTACGCCTCGCTCCTCATGGGCCGCGAGGTGGTCCAGCTCTTCCACGTCTCCTCCGTCATGGAGAAGGTCGCCTATCCCACCGAGGACGCCGTCCGCGCCCTGGAGCAGGAGCGACGGCAGACCCTCCTCTACCTCGCCGACCCGCGCGCCTCCGACGCGCTGGGCGCGCTGCGGCGCACCCGGATCGCCACCGACGACGCCTTCTCCACCCTGCGCGGCAACGTCGCCTCCTCCAAGGTGCGCGACGCGCTCGACGCGGACGACTCCGCCCGCCTCGCCACCGTGCTCGACGGCTTCAAGAGCATCGGTTCGCTGCGCGAGAGCATCGACGGCACCAGCCTCACCCGGGCGCAGGCCCTCGACCTCTACAACCGCGTGGTCGACCCCTGCTACGCCATGCTCGCCACCCTCGACGTCGTCGACACCACGGAACTCGACAAGCAGTACCGCGCCCTCGTCAACGCCGCCCGCGCCCGGGAGCTGTTCTCCCGCGAGGACGCCCTGCTCGGCTCCGCCCTCGTCGCCGGCCGCGTCACCCGCACCGAACTGCGGGACATCTCCCAGCTGATCGCCCGGCGCGGGGCCGTCTACGAGGTCAGCATGGACCAGTTGCCGGCCGAGGAACGCGACCGCTACGACAGCTTCTGGCAGGGCGCCCCGACCGCCCCGCTGCGCGAGGCCGAGAAGTTCGTCCTCAACACCGACCCCGAGGAGATGCCCCCCGGCGTCACCGCCAAGAGCTGGGACACCCTCGGCGGCCGTGTGCTCGACCGGCTCGCCGCGCTCGACGACGCGGCGACCGACCGCTACCAGGACCGGGTCCACCCGGCCGCGGTGAGCACCATCACCGAGGCCGCCGTCGTGGGCGTCCTCGGGCTGGTCGCCCTGCTCTTCTCCCTCGTGCTCTCCGTCCGCGTGGGCCGCGGCCTCGTCCGCGACCTGCGCCGGCTGCGCCAGGAGGCCCACGAGGCCTCGGGCGTGCGGCTGCCCGGCGTCCTGCGCCGGCTCTCGGCGGGCGAACAGGTCGACGTCGAGACCGAGGCGCCGCGCCTGGAGTACGAGAAGAACGAGATCGGCGAGGTCGGACAGGCCCTCAACACCCTTCAGCGCGCCGCCGTCGAGGGCGCCGTCAAGCAGGCCGAACTGCGCGCCGGGATCTCCGAGGTGTTCGTCAACCTCGCCCGCCGCAGCCAGGTCCTGCTGCACAAGCAGCTCACCCTGCTCGACACGATGGAGCGCCGGACCGAGGACACCGACGAACTCGCCGACCTGTTCCGCCTCGACCACCTCACCACGCGCATGCGCCGCCACGCCGAGGGCCTGGTCATCCTCTCCGGGGCCGCGCCCTCCCGGCAGTGGCGCAAGCCCATCCAGCTCATGGACGTCGTACGGGCCGCCGTCGCCGAGGTCGAGGACTACGAGCGCATCGAGGTCCGTCGACTGCCCCGGGTCGCCGTGACCGGCCCCGCCGTGGCCGACCTGACCCACCTCGTGGCCGAACTCCTCGAGAACGCCACCGTGTTCTCGCCCCCGCACACCGCGGTCCAGGTGATCGGCGAACGCGTCCCCAACGGCTTCGCCCTGGAGATCCACGACCGCGGCCTGGGCATGGCCGCCGAGGCACTCCTGGACGCCAACCTGCGGCTCGCCGAGACGCCGGAGTTCGAACTCTCCGACACCGACCGGCTCGGCCTGTTCGTCGTCAGCCGGCTCGCCCAGCGGCAGAACATCCGCGTCTCCCTGCAGCCCTCCCCGTACGGCGGCATCACCGCGGTCGTCCTCATCCCGGACACGCTGCTCACCGACGACATCCCGGACACCAACGGCACCGGCTTCCGTCTGGACCGGCTGTCCGGCAAGAAGGCCAGGGGCGGGGCGGGCCGCGACGCGGCGCTCGGCAGGGTGCCCGGCGACCCGCCCGGACTGCCCGCCCCGGTCCTGGACGGCCCCGTCGAACTCGAGGCGCCCGTCGACCTGGACGCGCTCGCCGGGTTCCCCGAGGCCCTGAGCGGGGACGAGGGGCACCGCGGACTGTTCGGACCCCGCAGGCCGCTCGCGGGGGTGCCCGAGGAGCAGCACACCCGCGGCACCGGCGAGGAGCCCGGCGCCCACGAGGACGCCGGGCGGTCCGAGGGCCCCGCACCGCTGCCGCGCCGCCACGCCCCCAAGCTGGTCAGCTCGCACGGCCGCCCCGTGCCGGACGGCCGGGCGCGACGCGGCGGCTGGGACGAGGAGCCCTCCGAGGCGGCCCGCGCCCACGGCGAGGGCGCGGAGGCGGAGCACACCCGCGACGACCGCCCGCGCGACGACCGCCCGCGCGACGGCCGTCCCGACGGCGGCCGTCCCGTCAGCGGCCGGCGCCGCACCGACCGGCCGGACACCGGGGCCGTACGCGGCGGCGATCGCACCGGCACCGGCCGCCTCCGCGAGGACCGATGGGCGCCCGGATCCGGCACCGCCGGCCCGCAGCAGGGCACCACGGACCCCACCCCCCGCACCGGCCCCGCGACCGGAGAGGCAGAATCGGGTGCGGGCCCGTTGCCCAGGCGCGTACGTCAGGCCAGCCTCGCCCCGCAGTTGAGGCAGGGCCCCGACACCCGGCCCGGCGGCACGGACGCGGCGGACCCCGCCGACCGTGACGCGGACGAGGTCCGCAGCCGGATGGCCTCGCTCCAGCGGGGCTGGCAGCGCGGCCGCCACGAGAACGCCGCCGGGGACGAGGGACCGGACGGCTCGGCACGAGGAACGACAAAGGGGGACGGTCGATGACCGCACCGAAGGACGCAGCCGCCAACCGGACCGGCGCGAAGGGCGAACTGAACTGGCTGCTCGACGACCTGGTCGACCGCGTCGCCAGCATCCGCAAGGCGATCGTGCTGTCCGGCGACGGCCTGCCCACCGGAACGTCCACGGACCTGAGCCGGGAGGACGGCGAGCACCTGGCCGCCGTCGCCTCTGGCTTCCACAGCCTGGCCAAGGGCGTCGGCAGACACTTCGAGGCGGGCAGCGTCCGCCAGACCGTGGTGGAACTCGACGAGGCCTTCCTGTTCGTCACCGCCGCCGGCGACGGCAGTTGCCTGGCCGTCCTCGCGGACGCCGATGCGGACATGGGGCAGGTCGCCTACGAGATGACGCTGCTGGTCAAGCGGGTCGGCACGCACCTGGGCACGGCCCCGCGCACCGATCTGCCGACCGGTGGGTAGTGACAGGGCATGAACCCCGAGGGACAGGGACCCGCACAGGGACGGGACAGCGGCCACTGGTTCGACGACGAGGCCGGACCGGTGGTCCGCCCGTACGCCATGACCCGCGGGCGCACGAGCCACGCGGGCCAGCACCGGCTCGACCTGATCGCGCTGGTGCTGGCGGAACCCGGGGCCGACGCCGCCGGGGCGGACTCCCTGTCCCCGGAGCACATGGACATCGTCGAACTGTGCCGTGAGGCTCCCCAGTCGGTCGCGGAACTCGCCTCCGGGCTCGACCTGCCGATCGGGGTGGTACGGGTCCTGATCGGCGACCTCGTGGACGAGGAACTGGTCCATGTGTCACGGCCCGTGCCGGCGGCGGAACTCGTTGACGAAAGCATTCTGCGCGACGTGATCAACGGCCTCAGGGCGCTGTGACGCGCGTACGGGGCGCCGTCCCCGGGCTCCCGCCGGGCCCGGTGACCGGCGTCGCCGACACCGAACGAGCAGGAGAGACAAGCGATGATCTTCGGGCGTTCTGAGCGCGGTGCGCCGCCGGTCGAGCCCGTCACGCTCAAGATCCTCGTGGCCGGCGGCTTCGGGGCGGGCAAGACCACCCTGGTCGGCGCGGTCAGCGAGATCCGGCCGCTGCGCACCGAGGAGTTCCTCACCGAGGCGGGCCGCCCCGTCGACGACCTGCGCGGTGTCGAGGGCAAGCACACCACCACCGTCGCCATGGACTTCGGCCGCATCACGCTGCGCGAGGACCTGGTGCTGTACCTGTTCGGCACCCCGGGGCAGGACCGCTTCTGGTTCCTCTGGGACGAACTCGCCACCGGTGCGCTGGGCGCGGTCGTCCTCGCCGACACCCGCCGGCTGGAGGACTGCTTCGCCGCGGTCGACTACTTCGAGCGGCGCTCCATCCCCTTCGTCGTGGGCGTCAACTGCTTCGACGGGGCCGCCCGGTACCCGGCGGAGAGCGTGCGGCAGGCACTGGACCTCGACCCGGCGGTCCCCGTCGTGCTGTGCGACGCCCGCGAGCGGGAGTCGGTCAAGGAGGTCCTGGTGGACGTCGTCGGGCACGCGATGGCGCGGGCCGCGGACCGCCGCCGGGCGGCCACCGTCTGAGAGCCCGCCGACGGGGGAGGGCGGGCACCCGCGCGTACCCACTCCCGTGCCGGCCGCCCGCGCGTACCCACTCCCGTGCCGGCCGCCCGCGCGTACCCACTCCCGTGCCGGCCGCCCGCGCGTACCCACTCCCGTGCCGGCCGCCCGCGC
>BNBP01000026.1 GCA_014656015.1 Streptomyces griseoaurantiacus
GGGCGCGGGCGGCGGCGGGCCCTGCGGGGCCGGGGCGGAGTCGGCGGCCGCCTGGGGCTGCGGGGTCTCCGGGGCGGCGGAGTCCTTCTTCTTCAGCGGGTCCTGCGGGGCACCGGAGTCCCCCGAGGGCGGCTGGTTCGGAGGCGGCGGGGGCGGCGGCTGGCTCATGGTGTGGGTTTCCTCGTGGGTACGGACGACGGGGACGACGGTGGCAGCGGTGACAACGGGGACGGCGCCGGCCGGCGGGGGCACCCGCGGGACGCGAAGGGCCCGCGGGTACCGGTCACTTGCCGTAGGCGAGCATCAGCTTCTGCTTGGTCTGGGAGTTGCCGTTCAGCCGGCCCGTGGAGAGGTAGAAGCGGCCGTCCACGTACGCGATGTCCCGGGAGTAGAAGCCGTTCTCGATGTCGGCGGTGCCCTGCGGGTTCCGCAGCAGGGTGGTCGGCTTGTGGCCGCCGCCTCCCGTGGACACGGACACCACCCGTCCGCCCTCGCGGTACGTCGGCTCGACGTAGGCGTACAGCGTGGAGCCCTCGGTCCGCATCGGCAGCATCGAGGAGTCGGCCGGGGACTTCGTCCGCCACTTCT
This sequence comes from Streptomyces griseoaurantiacus, assembly GCA_014656015.1. GTDB lineage: Bacteria > Actinomycetota > Actinomycetes > Streptomycetales > Streptomycetaceae > Streptomyces > Streptomyces griseoaurantiacus. The sequence continues at coordinate 589 of BNBP01000026.1, forward strand.
CCTTGCCGGTGTCCAGGCTGATCGCGACGATCTCGTTGGCGCCGCTCTTGGCCTCGGTCGGCAGGTACAGGGTGCTCGCGTCCGCCGTGACACCGCTGCAGCCCTGGAGGTCGCGCTCCAGGATGGCCCAGCCGCACTCGGGGGCGAAGGACTCGTTCACGTCCACCTGGGAGCGGAGCGAGCCGTCGTCCTTGAGCGTGGAGACGTTCCACTTCTTGTGGTCCTCGTCGGTGAGGTACAGCACCAACGGGTCGACGGAGTACGTCCGCGCGACCGACCAGCCCTTGGGGATCTTCCTCGTCCACCGGGCCTTGCCGGTCTTCGGGTCGAGCTGCTGGACCTCGTCGTGCTCCTTGGAGGTGGAGGCGGCGCAGGAGGAGACGGCGATCAGCTTCGAGCCGCCCGCGAACGCCGAGGGGAAGCAGGCGGAGCCGTACTTCTTCTTGTCCCACAGCTTCTTGCCGGACCGGACGTCGTACGCCGTGCCGGACTGGGAGCGGCCGACCATGAGGGTGTTCCCGGCGAGGGACACCTCCAGGGAGCGCGTGCTGTCGAACAGGTCGCCCTCGGAGACCTTGGCGGTCCAGCCCTTCTTGCCGGTGGTGAGGTCGATCTGCTGGAGCTGGTTACACGTGGCGTTGCTGCTGACGCCGTTCATGTAGGCGACGACGACCTTGTCGTCCGAGGTCTTCTCGTGGGTCACCGCGCAGATCTTCTGCGGGAAGGTGATCGGGTCCCAGGCGGCCTCGCCGGTGGCGACGTCGTAGGCCACGACCTCCTTGTAGACGGCCTTCACGGCCGTCTTCCCGGTGATCCACATGCCGGGGGCGTCCGCGCCGTCACCGGGGGCCTTGGGGGCCTCCTTGTACCAGAGGACCTTCGCCTCGCCGTCCTTGCGGCCCTCGTTGAGGTCCTCGGGGTCCGCGCCGTCGCCTCCGTTGCCGTCCCCCTTGTCGACGGGGGCCTTGCTCGCGGAGGGGGAGGCCTTGCCGCTCTTGCGGGCGACGGGCTTCTTGTCGTCCTCGCCACCGCCGCCGGACACGGCCCACACCGTGCCGCCGACGATCAGCAGCAGCGCCACGGCGCCGCCGACGATCAGCGCGGGCTTGCCCCTGAAGGGGTTCCGGCCGCCTCCGCCCTCCGGCGGGGGCGTGGGCGCGCCGGGGAACTGGGGCGCCTGCTGCGGGTAGCCGTAGCCGGGCCCCGGCGGGGTGCCGTACGGGCCGGGCTGGGCCGGGGCCTGGTACGGGCCGGGCTGCGGCGGGGCGCCGTACGGCCCGGACGGGGCGTACGGGCCCGGCTGCTGGGGCGGGGTGGCACCGTAGGGGCCCGGCTGCGGCGGGGGCGCGTAGGGCCCGGCCTGCTGCTGCGGGTAGCCGTACCCGGGCTGCGGCGGGGCGGGCGGTGCCTGCGGCGCCTGCGGGGGCTGGGGAGCGGAGGACTGTCTCGGATCCTGCGGGGCGCCGAAGCCGCCCTGCGGGGGCGGCGGTTGCTGCTGCGGCTGCTGCCCCTGAGGTGTGTCCTTGCCGCCCTGCGGCGGCGGATCGCTCGGCTGAGTCATCAGCGCCTTCCCCCCTGTTGTCACCGCGTGGCGCCGCGTCCGACAGCGATCGTTTCTCGCCACAGCAGTACTTCTCAGACGATTCTCACTCCGGCCCTTTCTATCACCGCCCTACGACAACCCTGCGGGCCGGTCACCCGCTGTTCCCAAGGGAGGACCGGTCCGTGATGGGGTCGTTACGCGCCTTCACCACTCGGACACGGCGCGCGCACCGCGCGCACCGCCGAGGGCGGAACGAGGCCCTCGGGGGACGCGGACGAAACCGGCCGGGTTCAGACGTCCTCGGCCAGTTCCAGCCAGCGCATCTCCAGCTCCTCGCGCCGGCCGCCGAGTTCGCGCAGCTCCGCGTCGAGGGAGGCGACCTTCGCGAAGTCGGTCGCGTTCTCCGCGATCGCCGCGTGCAGGTCCTTCTCCTGCTCGGAGACCCGGTCGAGCTGCCGCTCGATCTTCTGCAGTTCCTTCTTGGCGGCGCGGGCGTCGGCCGCGGAGACGGTCCTCGCGGCGCCGGCCGCCGGGGCGGCGGGCGCGGGGGCGGCCGCCTCCGCCGCCTTCTCCATCCGCTCGCGCCGCTCCAGGTACTCGTCGATCCCGCGCGGCAGCATCCGCAGCGCCCCGTCGCCGAGGAGGGCGAACACCCGGTCGGTGGTGCGCTCGACGAAGAACCGGTCGTGGGAGATGACGACCATCGAGCCGGGCCATCCGTCGAGCACGTCCTCGAGCTGGGTGAGGGTCTCGATGTCCAGGTCGTTGGTGGGCTCGTCGAAGAACAGCACGTTGGGCTCGTCCATCAGCAGCCGCAGCAGCTGCAGCCGGCGCCGCTCACCGCCGGACAGGTCGCCGACGGGCGTCCACTGCTTCTCCTTGCTGAAGCCGAAGGTCTCGCAGAGCTGACCGGCGGTCATCTCGCGGCCCTTGCCCAGCTCGACGCGCTCACGGACCTGCTGCACGGCCTCGAGCACCCGCAGCGAGGGGCTGAGTTCGGCGACCTCCTGGGAGAGGTAGGCCAGCTTCACCGTCTTGCCGACGCGGATGCTGCCGCCCGCCGGCTGGCTCTCGCCCTCGCTGACGGCCGCGTCGGCCATGGCGCGCAGCAGGGAGGTCTTGCCCGCGCCGTTGACGCCGACCAGGCCGATCCGGTCGCCGGGGCCGAGCTGCCAGGTGACGTGCTGGAGCAGCACCTTCGGGCCGGCCTGCACCGTGACGTCCTCGAGGTCGACGACGGTCTTGCCGAGCCGGGAGGAGGCGAACCGCATCAGCTCGGAGGTGTCGCGGGGCGGCGGCACGTCCTGGATCAGCTCGTTGGCGGCCTCGACGCGGAAGCGGGGCTTGGAGGTGCGGGCGGGGGCGCCGCGCCGCAGCCAGGCCAGCTCCTTGCGGACGAGGTTCTGCCGCTTGGTCTCCTCGGTGGCGGCGATGCGCTCGCGTTCGGCGCGGGCGAAGACGTAGTCGGAGTAGCCGCCCTCGTACTCGTAGACCGTCCCCTTCTGCACGTCCCACATGCGGGTGCAGACCTGGTCCAGGAACCAGCGGTCGTGGGTGACGCAGACGAGCGCGGAGCGCCGGTTCTGCAGGTGGCGGGCGAGCCAGGCGATGCCCTCGACGTCGAGGTGGTTGGTGGGCTCGTCGAGGACGAGGAGGTCCTGTTCCTCGATGAGCAGCTTGGCGAGGGCGATGCGGCGGCGCTCGCCGCCGGAGAGCGGGCCGATGACGGTGTCCAGGCCCTGTGGGAAGCCCGGCAGGTCGAGCCCGCCGAACAGCCCGGTCAGCACGTCGCGGACCTTGGCGTCGCCCGCCCACTCGTGGTCCGCCATGTCGCCGATGACCTCGTGCCGGACGGTGGCCTCGGGGTCGAGGGAGTCGTGCTGGGTGAGCACGCCGAGCCGCAGCCCGCCGGAGTGCGTGACCCGCCCGGTGTCGGCCTCCTCCAGCTTGGCGAGCATCCGGATCAGGGTGGTCTTGCCGTCGCCGTTGCGGCCCACGACCCCGATCCGGTCCCCCTCGGACACTCCCAGGGAGACACCGTCGAGCAGCGCACGCGTGCCGTACACCTTGCTGACGGACTCGACATTGACGAGGTTGACGGCCATTTCACTCCTGATCGGGGACACGGAAGACATGATCGACAGGTGAACTCGATCAGCCTTCAAGCGTAGGCCCTGCGGGGGCGGCGACGGGGCGCGCGAGGACGGTCACTCTTTGTGATGACGCGCGCGCGAACGGGCCGCTACCGTGGAGGGCAGGCAGCAGGATCCCGTCCATGGGAGGAACCATGACCGCCGAGTCCGTAGAGCACCGCCGACGCCACTGGCCGGTGCCGCCCGTGGACGGCTACACCGTGGACGACCTGTTCACGCTGCCTGATCTCCCGCCGCACACCGAGTTGATCGACGGGAGCCTGGTTTTCGTGAGTCCGCAGCGAATCTTCCACACCTTCGCCATCGATCTGCTGGTGAACGGGCTGCGCCGCACGTTGCCGCCGGACCTGTCGGTCTGTCGTGAGATGACTGTCGTGCTCGACCGGCACAACGGCCCCGAGCCGGACATCTGCGTGCTGCGGGCCGATGCCGTGAAGAGCAGGCGGCAGACCCGGTTCGAGGCCGCCGACGTGCTGCTCGCCGTCGAGGTCGTCTCGCCGGACTCCGAGGCCCGCGACCGGGACACCAAGCCGCACAAGTACGCCGCCGCGGGCATTCCGCACTTCTGGCTGGTGGAGATGGCGGGCGAGACCGACCACCCCGCCGTCCAGGTGTACGAGCGCGGTCAGGCCACCGGGACCTACTCGCTGACCGGCATCCACCACGAGCACGTCAAGCTCACCGCGCCCTACGACATCGACATCGATCTGACCGCCATCGACGAGTTCTGAGTCCCGCCCCTCACGACAGCACCGTCGCCCCCGGCGCCGGTGCTGTCGTCGTCCGGGCCGTGCGGCAGGTGCCGGAGGCCGTGAGGGCGGCGGCCACCCGCGCGGCCGTCGCGGCGTCGGGGGCGAGGAAGGCCGTCGTGGGCCCCGAGCCGGAGACCAGGGCGGCCAGGGCGCCGGCCGTCCGGCCCGCCTCGAGGGTGTCGGCGAGGGCGGGGCGCAGGGAGAGCGCGGCGGGCTGGAGGTCGTTGGTGAGGGTGGCGGCAAGGGCGGCGGCGTCGCCCTTGGCCAGCGCGGACAGCAGGGCCTCGGAGGCGACCGGTCCGGGGACGTCCGTGCCCTCGGTCAGCCGGTCGAACTCGCGGTAGACGGCCGGGGTGGAGAGCCCGCCCTCGGCGACCGCGAAGACCCAGTGGAAGGTGCCGCCCACCTCCAGCGGCCGCAGCCGCTCCCCGCGTCCGGTGCCGAGGGCCGCCCCGCCGACCAGGGAGAACGGCACGTCGCTGCCCAGCTCGGCGCAGATCTCGAGGAGTTCCTCGCGGGGGGCGCGGGTGCCCCAGAGCGCGTCGCAGGCCACCAGGGCGCCGGCCGCGTCCGCGCTGCCGCCCGCCATGCCGCCGGCCACGGGGATGTCCTTGGCGAGGTGGAGGTGGACGGCGGGTTCGAGGCCGTGGCGCTCGGCGAGGGCGCGGGCGGCCCGCGCGGCCAGGTTGGACTCGTCCAGGGGGACCTGGCCGGCGTCGGGGCCCTCGCAGGTCAGGCGCGGGCCGTCCGGCGAGGGGGTCGCGGTGACCTCGTCGTACAGGCCGACGGCGAGGAAGACGTTGGCGAGGTCGTGGAACCCGTCGGGGCGGGCGGCGCCCACCGCGAGCTGGACGTTGACCTTGGCGGGGACGCGGACGGTGACGCTCACTGGCTGCCGGGCTCCTTGGTGCGCGGGGCGTGCGGGGGTCGCGGGACGTACGGTCGGGGCGCGCGGCGCCCCGGGGGCGTGCGGCGCGGTTACGGGGCCGGTTCCGGCGAGGGCGAGGCGGGCCCGGCGCCCGCGCGGGGGCCGTGCTCCGCGATGCGCGCGAACTCCTCCACCGTCAGCGCTTCACCGCGGGCCTGCGGCGGGACCCCCGCGGCCACGAGCGCGGCCTCGGCGGCCGCCGCGGACCCGGCCCAGCCGGCGAGCGCGGCACGCAGGGTCTTGCGGCGCTGCGCGAAGGCCGCGTCGACGACGGCGAACACCTCCGCCTTGGCCGCGGTCGTCTTCACCGGCTCGGCACGGCGGGTCAGGGAGACCAGCCCGCTGTCCACGTTCGGCGCGGGCCAGAACACGTTGCGGCCGATGGAGCCGGCCCGCCTGACCTCGGCGTACCAGTTCGCCTTGACCGAGGGCACGCCGTAGACCTTGGACCCCGGCCCGGCGGCGAGCCGGTCGGCGACCTCGGCCTGCACCATCACCAGGGTGCGCTCGATGCTCGGGAAGGTGTCGAGCATGTGCAGCAGGACGGGCACGGCCACGTTGTACGGCAGGTTCGCGACGAGCGCGGTCGGGGCGGGCCCGGGCAGCTCGGTGACCCGCAGGGCGTCGGAGTGGACGAGGGCGAAGCGGTCGGCGCGCCCGGGCATGCGGGCGGCGACGGTGGCCGGCAGCGCGCCCGCGAGCACGTCGTCGATCTCGACGGCGGTGACGCGGTCGGCGGCCTCCAGCAGCGCGAGGGTGAGCGAGCCGAGTCCGGGTCCCACCTCCACGACGACGTCCGCCGGCCGCACCTCGGCGGTCCGGACGATGCGCCGCACGGTGTTGGCGTCGATGACGAAGTTCTGCCCGCGCTGCTTGGTCGGCCGTACGCCGAGCACGCCCGCGAGCTCGCGGATGTCGGCGGCCCCGAGGAGGGCGTCGGAGGGGGAGGGGTTGCTCACGGCGACAAGGGTACGGGGCGGCCACCCGGCCGAGGGGCGCGCGCCCGGCCGACGGGTGCGACCGGTGGCGCCCCATGCGGCGGCAAAGCCCTCGCGCGGTCGGGCAAAGGCGCAGGTGATGACGGGGGCGTCCGGCAACGGAGCGGTCAAATCGGGACCAATCTTCGACAGGCCCCCTGCCCCCGGCACGGCCGTCGGGCGTCCACTGGAACACGGGGCGGCATCCCGTCCCACGCCCCCGGCGGCCGCCACCCGCCGGGCGCCTGTCCCCGGACGAGGCAAGAGGAGCCGGCATGACAGAGAGCGCAGAACGCACCGGAGAGACCGGGACCCGCACCACCCGGGCCGAGGCGACTCGGGCCGAGGCCGCCGGGGCCCGTGGCCCCGGGTCCCGCGGCGCCGACGCCAGGACCGTCGACCCGCGCACGGACGGGGTCCGGGCCGTCGGCCCCCGCGCCGCCGCCGACGTCGTCCACGAGTCGTACTCCTTCGCCTGCATGCGCTGCGGGCACGGCTGGGAGCAGTCGTTCGAGATAGAACACCACTTCGACGCCGAGGGCACCGCGTTCGTGACCTACGTGGCGAACGGCACCGTCGTGCCCTCGCCCCTGTCCCGCCCCTCCTGCCAGAACTGCGGCGGCCACGTGCTGCGGATCATGCGGCCCGGCCGGGTCTCCTCGGCGCAGCGCTCGCTGTACGGGCAGCGGCAGGACGCCGCCCGGCCCGCTCCGCGCCGGGTGCCGAAGGCCCGGCGCGGGGAGCCCGGGGCCGAGTCCTCCGCCGCCGGGGGCGGGTCCGGCGGGCGGCGGCACTGGCACCTCTCCGACCTCCTCCACCTGTTCGCGCACCGGCAGCACCGGACGAGCTGACCCCTTCCGGGCGGTCCGTGGGATCCGGTGGGGTCCGGTGGGGTCCGGGCGGTTCGTAGGATCGGTGCATGCCTTCGCACACCGACAAGAACGCCGCGCCGCCGCTCCCGGAACCCCTCCGGGTGCCGGTCGCGGACTCCCACACCCACCTCGACATGCAGTCCGGCACGGTGGAGGAGGGGCTCGCGCGGGCCGCGTCGGTGGGGGTGACCACGGTCGTGCAGGTGGGCTGCGACCTGAAGGGCTCCCGATGGGCCGCCGAGACCGCCGCCGCGTACGAGGCCGTCCACGCCGCCGTCGCCCTGCACCCGAACGAGGCGCCCCGCATCGTCCACGGCGACCCCGACGGCTGGTCCCGGCAGGGCGCCCGCGAGCCCGGCGGGGACGCCGCCCTGGACGAGGCCCTCGCCGAGATCGACCGTCTCGCCGCGCTCCCGCAGGTCAGGGGCGTCGGCGAGACCGGGCTCGACCACTTCCGCACCGGCCCCGAGGGCAAGGACGCGCAGGAACGGTCCTTCCGCGCCCACATCGAGATCGCCAAGCGGCACGGCAAGGCGCTCGTCATCCACGACCGGGAAGCCCACGCCGACGTGCTGCGGATCCTGAAGGAGGAGGGCGCCCCCGAGCGGACGGTCTTCCACTGCTACTCCGGGGACGCGGCCATGGCCGAGGAGTGCGCCCGGCACGGCTACTACCTGTCCTTCGCCGGCAACGTCACCTTCAAGAACGCCCAGAACCTGCGGGACGCGCTCGCCCTCGCCCCCCGGGAACTGGTGCTCGTCGAGACCGACGCGCCCTTCCTCACCCCCGCGCCCTACCGGGGCCGCCCCAACGCGCCCTACCTCATCCCCGTCACGCTGCGCGCGATGGCCGAGGTGTGCGGCACGGACGAGGACGCACTGGCCACGGCGATCGCCGCGAACACGGCCCGCGCCTTCGGCTACTGAGGGGACGAGGGCGGCCTCGAACCGCCTCGGGGCGACCACGGAGGGTCACCGGGCGAACATCCGTCGCCACGCTCCGTGTTCGTGTCGTGCGGGTGGGCGACGGCCGCTCCCGCTAGGTTGCGCTGGCCCGGTCCGGACCAGCCCCCACCTCGGAGCGCGTCGTCGTGAACACCCGTCCCCAGGACACCCCCGCACACCCCCCGGCCCCCTCGGCGTATCCGTCGAACCCGACCCGTCCGTCGTACCCGACGCTTCCGTCGCACACGCCGTACACCCCGCACACGCCGTACACCCCGCACACGCCGTACACGCCGCACACGCCCACGTACGTCCCCACGGAGCCGTACGGGTACGGGGCGCACGAGGCGGAGACCGTGCCGGTGCTGCCACGGCAGGGCGGCCCCGTGGCTCCGGGCGGGACCGTGGCCCGTGACGGGACCGTGCGGCGGGGCGCCCGGCGCAAACCCCCGGCGCGCCCCGAGGCCGTGCGCCGGCTGGTCCCGCAGGCACTCGTCGTCGCGTTCCTCGCGGGCGGCACCACGGCCTTCGTGGCCAAGGACAAGGCCGTCGAGCTGAACGTCGACGGCCGGCGGCGCACGCTGCACACCTTCGCCGAGGACGTCACCGGACTCCTCGCCGAGCAGGGCCTCGACACCGGCGCCCACGACCTCGTCACGCCCGGGCCCGACACCGCCCTGAGCAGCGGCGACGAGATCGACGTACGGCACGGGCGGCCGCTGCGCCTCACCCTGGACGGTCAGCGGCACCGGGTGTGGACGACGGCACGCACGGTCGACGCGGCACTGCGGGAGCTGGGGGTGCGGGTGGAGGGCGCGTACCTCTCGGTCCCGCGCTCCCGGCACATCGGGCGCGCGGGGCTCGCGCTGGACGTGCGCACCGAGCGGACGGTGACGGTCATGGCGGACGGCCGCGAGCGGCGGGTGCGCACCAACGCGGCGACCGTGCGGGAGGCGGTCGCGCAGGCCGGGGTCGTCCTGCGCGGGCAGGACACGACCTCGGTCGCGCCGGACGGCTTCCCCCGGGACGGGCAGACGGTCACCGTCCTGCGGGTGCGGGGGCACCGGGAGGTGCGCGAGGAGCCCGTCCCCTTCGAGGAACGGCGCACGGAGGACCCGGCGCTGTTCCGGGGCACGGAGGTCGTGGACGACGCGGGGCGCACGGGCGTGCGCCGGGTGACGTACGGCGTCCGCACGGTCAACGGGGTGCGGCAGCCGCCGCGACGGCTGCGGACGGAGATCCTGCGGGAACCGCGGGCCCGGGTGGTCCGGGTGGGGACCCGGCCGCTGCCGGCCTCCGTCGCGGGGGCGGAGGGGCTGGACTGGGAAGGGCTGGCGCGCTGCGAGTCGGGCGGGCGCGCGGACGCGGTGGACCCGTCCGGGACGTACGGGGGGCTGTACCAGTTCGACGCGCGCACCTGGCACGAGCTGGGCGGCCGGGGCCGGCCCGAGGCGGCGCCGCCGGCGGAGCAGACGTACCGCGCGAAGAAGCTTTACGTCCGCAGGGGCGCCGCCCCGTGGCCCCACTGCGGGGAGCGCCTGCGCGGCGGGGCGTGACAGCTCGGGGGTACGGGTGCGCTCGCGAGTGCGGGTGCGTCGTGGCCGGTCGCGCCCCTGACAGGGGGTGCGCGTACGTCCACACGTGCGGGGGCGTCGTGGCCGAGCGCGCGGTTCCCCGCGCCCCTGATGAGGTGCGCGTACGTCCATACGTGCGAGTTCGGGGTGTCGGGGGTCGGCGGTGCCCCGGCTTGCCAGGGGCGCGGGGAACCGCGCGACCGGCCGCACTCGGCCCGCACCCGCCCGGGCACGCGCACCCCCGGGTCATGAGGCGCCCCGAGCCACAAGGCGCCGTGCCCTACCGCTCCGCGTGCTTCGCCGCGACCACCGCGTCGAAGACCTCCCGCTTCGGGACGCCCGCCGCCGAGGCGACCGCGGCGATGGCCTCCTTGCGGCGTTCGCCCGCCTCCTCCCGCACCCGTACCCTGCGCACCAGTTCCGCCGCGTCCAGGGCCTCCGGGCCGCGCTCGGGGGCGCCCTCGACGACCACCGTGATCTCCCCGCGCACGCCGTCCGCCGCCCACTCGGCGAGTTCGCCCAGCCCGCCCCGCCTGACCTCCTCGTACGTCTTGGTCAGTTCGCGGCAGACGGCGGCCCGGCGCCCGGGGCCGAAGACCTCGGCCATCGCGGCGAGGGCGTCGTCGAGGCGATGGGGTGCCTCGAAGTAGACGAGGGTGCGGCGCTCGTCCGCGACCTCCCGCAGCCGGGCGAGCCGTTCGCCCGCCTTGCGCGGCGGGAAGCCCTCGAAGCAGAAGCGGTCCACCGGCAGCCCGGACAGGGCGAGCGCGGTGAGCACCGCGGACGGCCCCGGTACCGCCGTCACCCGCACGTCCCGCTCCACGGCCGCCGCCACCAGCCGGTACCCGGGGTCGGAGACCGAGGGCATGCCCGCGTCGGTGACGAGCAGCACCCGGGCACCGCCCACCAGCGCGTCCACGAGTTCCGGCGTCCGGGCGGTCTCGTTGCCCTCGAAGTACGACACGACGCGCCCGGTCGTCTGCACGCCGAGGGCCTGGGTGAGCCGGCGCAGCCGCCGGGTGTCCTCGGCGGCGACGACGTCGGCGGAGGCCAGCTCCCGGGCCAGCCGGGGCGGGGCGTCGGCCACGTCACCGATGGGCGTGCCGGCGAGTACGAGGGTTCCAGTCACTCCCCCATCCTCCCAGGGCTCCCGGGCCGCGGCCGCCGCCCCCGTCTGCGGCCCGAACCTCGGCTTGCGCGGGACGCGCACAGCGCGGTTCCCTACGATGGCGCGGTGACCAGTACCGCGTCCTCCACGGACACCCGGCAGAGCCTGGCCGCCCAGGACCGGCAGCCCGCGTGGCAGCAGCGGCTGCGCCGTTTCGGCTACGCGCCCCCACCGGGCGCCGCCGCCCCGGCCGGCGGCGGCGACGTGCGCGACCGGCTCGTGCCGCCGTTCACCGAGCCCGGCCCCCGGCTGTGGGCGACCCTCGGTCTGCGTCCCGGGCTCGTCGACCTGATCCGGCGCCGGTCGGGCTGGGGCGGCCCGCTGCTGGTGACGCTGCTCGCCGGGGTGATCCGGTTCTGGAACCTGGGCAGCCCGAAGGCGGTGATATTCGACGAGACGTACTACGCCAAGGACGCCTGGGCGCTGGTCCACAACGGCTACGAGGCGAACTGGGCGAAGAACGCCAACGACCTGATCCTGCGGCACGACGGGCACGTGGCGATCCCCACGGACCCGGCGTACGTGGTGCATCCGCCGGTCGGCAAGTACGTCATCGGCCTCGGTGAGCTGCTGTTCGGCTTCAATCCCTTCGGCTGGCGGTTCATGACCGCGCTGCTCGGCACCCTGGCGGTGCTGATGCTGTGCCGCATCGGCCGCCGGCTGTTCCGTTCCACGTTCCTCGGCTGCCTGGCGGGCACCCTGATGGCGCTGGACGGGCTCGCCTTCGTGATGGCCCGGACCTCGCTGCTCGACGGCGTGCTGATGTTCTTCGTCCTGGCCGCGTTCGGCTGTCTGGTCCTCGACCGGGACCGGGCCAGAGGGCGGCTGGCGGCCGCCCTGCCGGCCGATCCGGACGGCCGGGTCCGCCCGGACGCGTACATCGCCGAGACGACCCGGCTGGGGCTCCGCCCCTGGCGCTGGGCGGCCGGTCTGATGCTGGGCCTGGCGATCGGCACCAAGTGGAACGGCCTGTACATCACGGTCGCGTTCTGCGTGATGACCGTCCTGTGGGACGTGGGCAGCCGCCGGGTGGCGGGCGCCGTGCACCCCTACCGGGCGGTCCTGCGGCGCGACACCGGCCTGGCGTTCCTGGCCACCGTCCCCGTCGCCCTGGTCACGTACCTGCTCTCCTGGCTGGGCTGGATCCTCTCCCCGGACAACGGCAGGGGCGGCTACTTCCGCGACTGGGCGAACGGCGCGGGCAGGGGCGAGGGCTGGACCTGGCTGCCGGAGTGGGCGCGCAGCCTGTGGCACTACGAGCACGAGGTCTACCAGTTCCACGTCAACCTGCACTCGCCGCACCCGTACCAGTCCAACCCGTGGAGCTGGCTCGTCCTGGGCCGCCCCGTCTCGTACTTCTACGAGTCGCCCGCCCCCGGCCGGGACGGCTGCCCGGCCGACGCCTCGGAGAAGTGCGCCCGCGAGGTCCTCGCGATCGGCACCCCCGTGCTGTGGTGGGCGGCCTGCCTGGCGATCCTGTACGTGCTGTGGCGCTGGCTCTTCCGCCGGGACTGGCGGGCGGGCGCGATCGCCTGCGGCATCGCGGCCGGCTACCTGCCCTGGTTCCTGTACCAGGACCGCACGATCTTCCTCTTCTACGCGGTGGTCTTCCTGCCGTTCCTGTGCCTGGCGGTGGCCATGATGATCGGCGGCATCCTGGGACCGCCCGGCTCCTCGGAGCGCCGCCGGGTCGTGGGCGCGGCGGGCGCGGGCGCGCTGGTTCTGCTGATCGCCTGGAACTTCATCTATTTCTGGCCCCTGTTCACCGGCGACGCCATCCCCATCGAGGACTGGCGGTCACGGATGTGGCTGGACACATGGATCTGACGGCGGCTCAGGCGGCTGCCCGGCGGACCGTGATGTTCAGCGGGTCGAATGCGGGGTCAGTAATCTGATGACTCTTAGGACAACGTAGGGTCACATCTTCCACAGGGGTTGCATGCGCCCCCTACAGTCGAGGGTGCACGGTAGAGCCGGGAGGGGCTGAAGGGCATGCGCAAGGGGGCCAAGGCCGCACTCATCACGTCGGTGTGCGTGGTGATGGTGGGAGGCGCCGGGTACGGGGCGTTCAGCTTCGTGTCCGCCGTGAGCGACACCGGCACGGAGGTGAAGACCGGGCCGCTCTCCGCGGACGAGGTGAAGGACGCGAGCAGCACGTTCTTCACGGCCTGGGAGAAGGGCGACGCCACCAAGGCGGCCGACACCACCGACGACATGTCCGGGGCGGCCGCCGACCTGCTGACCGCCTACCGGACCAACGCCCACCTCACCAAGGTGCGCATCACGCCCGGCACCCCGAAGGGCACCTCGGTGCCCTTCTCCGTGAACGCCACGGTCTCCTACCGGGGCGACACGGAGCCGCTGACGTACAAGAGCAGCCTGCGCGTGGTGCGCGGCAAGGCCACCGGGCGGCCGCTGGTCGCCTGGAAGCCGTCCGTGATCCACCCGGACCTGCGCGCCGACGACACCCTGGTGACCGGCGAGGCCACCAGCCCGCCCATCGAGGCGGTCGACCGCAAGGGCAAGGTGCTGGACCCGAAGAAGTACCCCTCGCTCGCCCCCGTCATCGCCACCCTGCGCAAGCGCTACGGCGACAAGGCGGGCGGCGAGCCGGGCATCGAGCTGCAGATCCGGCGCGGCGACCGGGCGGCGGCCGACGAGACGCTGGCCACCCTCTCCCCGGGCACCCCCGGCAAGCTGCACACCACGCTCGACGCGGACGTGCAGGGGGCGGCCGAGAAGGCGGTGCGCAAGTACGACGAGTCCTCCGTCGTCGCGCTCAAGCCGAGCAGCGGTGAGGTGCTCGCGGTCGCCAACCACCGCAAGGACCAGTTCAACGCGGCGTTCGAGGGGCAGCTCGCGCCCGGCTCCACCATGAAGATCGTCACCGCCGCGATGCTGATCGACAACGGGGTCACCTCGATGAACGGTCCGGCGCCCTGCTCGGACACCGCGGTGTGGCAGGGGCAGACCTTCCACAACCTCGCCGGCATGACCGCCAACGAGTCGGCCACGCTCTCCAACAGCTTCCTGCGCTCCTGCAACACCGCGTTCATCAAGCTGATCGACGAGAAGCCGCTCAGCGACGCCTCGCTGACGACCGAGGCGCAGGACCGGTTCGGGCTCGGTCACAACAACTGGAGCACCGGGATCACCTCCTTCGACGGCAGCGTCCCGGCGTCCGGCGGACCGGACCGGGCGGCCAACGCCATCGGCCAGGGCAAGGTGCAGATGAGCCCGCTGAACATGGCCTCGGTGACGGCGACGGCGATCACCGGCAGCTTCCGGCAGCCGTACCTCGTCCCGCGCAAGCTGGACGACCGCAAGTTCGCCTCCGCCAAGGGGCTGCCGGCGAGCACCGCGAGCCAGCTCAAGCAGATGATGCGGTTGACCGCGACCCAGGGCACCGCCACGCAGGCGATGTCGGGGCTGAGCGGGGACATCGGCGCCAAGACCGGTTCGGCGGAGGTCGACGGGCAGGCGAAGTCCAACAGCTGGTTCACCGGGTTCCGCAACGACGTCGCGGCCGCGGCGATGAGCCAGGCCGGCGGTCACGGCGGCGACGCGGCCGGTCCGATCGTCGCATCTGTGCTACGAAGCGCCGGCTGAGGCCGTCGCTGTCACACCGGGACCTTAGGCTGAGGGCCTCGTTGCGTTCTCTGGGGGCACGGAGCGTACGGGACAGCCGGGGTGGGGACAGCGAAGGGTTGCGAAGCCGTGGGCAAGAGAAGACGCGTCGTCGAGCGCAAGGGGCGCGGGCAGTTGGTCGTCGGCGCCGTGGCGGCCGTGGCCGTCGTCGGGGGGACGCTGGCCGCGTACAGCGCGTACGGCGGCGCCTCGGGCGACCGTACGGCGGCGACGGCCGACCACAAGGCCGTGAAGAAGGGCCCCCTCTCGGCCTCCGAGGTGCGCAGGGCCGCCACCGCCTTCCTCAGCGCCTGGCAGGGCGGCAAGGACGGGCGGGCCGCCGCCGCGACCGACGCCCCCGAGGCGGCGAAGGCCGCGCTGACGGGCTATCACAAGGACGCCCACCTCACGGATCTCGCCCTGACCCGCGGCAAACGCTCCGGGGCGACCGTGCCGTTCGGGGTGAAGGCCACGGTGTCGTACAAGGGCAAGGCCAAGCCGCTGGCGTACCGCTCGAAGCTGACCGTCGTGCGGCGCACGGAGGACGGCGAGCCGGTGGTCGGCTGGCGCCCCTCGGTGCTGCACCCCGCCCTGGAGGACGGCGACCGGCTGGTCGCCGGCCCGGCCGGCACCCCGCCGATCAAGGCGGTGGACCGGTCCGGCGGCGAGCTGACCACCGAGAAGTACCCCTCGCTCGGCACGGTCCTCGACGGGCTGCGCGAGAAGTACGGCAGGACGGCGGGCGGCAAGGCCGGCATCGAACTGCGCATCGTCCGCAAGGCGGCGAAGGGCTCGGGGAAGAAGACCGGCGGCGCGGCCGAGGACAAGACGCCCGACAAGACCCTGGTGACGCTGACCGAGGGCACCCCCGGCACCGTGCGCACCACGCTCGACGCGGCGCTCCAGGCCGAGGCCGAGCGGCAGGTGCTGACGAAGGCGAAGTCCTCGGTGGTGCTGCTGCGCGCGTCCACCGGGGAGATCCTCGCGGTCGCCAACCAGAGCCACGGCTTCAACGTGGCCCTCCAGGGCAGTCTGGCCCCCGGCTCCACCATGAAGATCATCTCCTCCACGCTGCTCTTCGAGAAGGGCCTCGCCTCGGCCGAGAAGCCCCACCCGTGCCCCAAGTACTCCTCGTACGGCGGCTGGAAGTTCCAGAACGACGACAAGTTCTCCATCCAGGGCGGCACGTTCAAGGCGAGCTTCGCGCGCTCCTGCAACACGGCCTTCATCAGCCAGGCGAAGAAGCTGGACGACGACGACCTGACGGGGGTCGCCCAGCAGGTCTACGGGCTCGGCCGGAACAACTGGGCGATCGGCGTGCCCTCGCTGGACGGTTCGGTGCCGGTGCAGAGCGGGGCGCAGATGGCGGCCTCGCTCATCGGGCAGGGCGGGGTGCGGATGAACCCCCTCAACATGGCCTCGGTGGTGGCGACGGCGAAGACGGGGGTCTTCCACCAGCCCTACCTGGTCGCCCCCTCGGTGGACCACCGCACGCTCGCGAAGGCGGACCGCGCGATGTCCGCCTCGGTGCAGGCCCAGCTCAAGGAGGTCCTGCGCTATACGGCGGCGGCCGGCACGGCCGCCGAGGCGATGGCCGGCCTCGGCCCCGACGACGGGGCGAAGACCGGCTCGGCCGAGGTCGACAACCAGGACAAGCCCAACGGCTGGTTCACCGCCTGGAAGGGCGACCTGGCCGGCGCGGGCGTCGTCCTGGCGGGCGGCCACGGCGGGGACACGGCGGGCCCGATCGTGGCGGCACTGCTGCGGGCGGGGAGCTGACCGCGGCGAGCGGAGCGGACGCCCCAGAGGTGGGACCGGAGCCGGGGTGAGGAATCCAAGGCCGTACGCGTACGTTGCACCCACTGTCGAAGGCGGGAAGGGAGCGTGGGCGTGGACGGCGTACGGGGCACGGTCGACGAGGGGTTCGAGCCGGTGAGGGACGCGTTCGCGCGGAACTTCGAGGCACTGGGAGAACGGGGCGCGGCCGTCGCCGTGTACCGGGACGGCCGCAAGGTCGTCGACCTGTGG
This sequence comes from Streptomyces griseoaurantiacus, assembly GCA_014656015.1. Taxonomy (GTDB): domain Bacteria; phylum Actinomycetota; class Actinomycetes; order Streptomycetales; family Streptomycetaceae; genus Streptomyces; species Streptomyces griseoaurantiacus. The sequence continues at coordinate 17,155 of BNBP01000026.1, forward strand.
GCGGGCAGCCGGGATGCCGACGCGGTCACGGAGGCCGGTGGGGCGCCGTGGGAGCGCGGCACCGCGCAGATCGTCCGGTCGGCCACGAAGGGGGTCGCCGCCGCCGTCCTGCTGATGCTCGCCGAGCGCGGCGAGCTGGACCTGGACGCGCCGGTCGGCCACTACTGGCCCGAGTTCAAGGCGCGCGGCAAGGAGCGCGCGCTGGTCCGGCACGTGCTGGCGCACCGCGCCGGGGTGCCGGTGCTGGACCGGCCGCTCACCCCCGCCGAGGCGCTCGACCCCGATCTGGCCGCGGCGGCGGTCGCGGCGCAGGCCCCGGTCTGGGAGCCGGGCTCCGACCACGGCTACCACGCGCAGACCTACAGCTGGCTCACCGGCGAGCTGGTGCGCCGGGTCACCGGCGGGCGTTCGCTCGGCGAATGGCTGGCGGCCGAGGTCTCCGCCCCGCTGGGGCTCGATCTGTGGATCGGGCTGCCGGACTCGGAGGCCGGCCGGGTCGGCCGCGTCGGACCGCTCCCGGAGCCTTCCGCCGACGGCTCCGGTCCCCGGCTGCGGCCCAAGCGCGCGGTCTCCGAGGCGTACGCGAACCCGGAGTCGCTGACCCGGCGCGCCTTCGGCGCCATCACGCCGATGCCCGACGAGAACGACCCGGCCTACCGCGCGGCCGTCCTCCCCGCCTCCAACGGCATCGCGACGGCGCCCTCGCTGGCCCGGTTCTACGCGGCGCTGATCGGCGAGGTCGACGGCGTACGGCTGTGGCGGCGCCCGGAGACGCTCGCGCTGGCCCGCACCGAGGCGTCCGCGGGACCGGACCGCACCCTCGTCGTGAGCACCCGCTTCGGCCTCGGCCACATGCTCCACGGCCCCGCGTCCCCGCTGCTGTCCCCGCACTCCTTCGGCCACCCCGGCCGCGGCGGCGCCCTCGCTTTCGCCGACCCGGAGTCCGGACTGGCCTTCGCCTACGTGACGAACGGCTTCCGCAGAAGCGTCACCGCGGACCCCCGCGCCCAGTCCCTGATACGCGCGCTCAGGTCGAGCACCACGTAAGGGAGCGCGGGAAACGCGCGCCGCAATGCGCCGCGGGAAACCGCGCGCCACAAGGGGCGCGGGGAACTGCGCGCCGCACGCACACACGCACCCCACGCACCACGCGTCCCCGCCCCCGGGGCCCAAGGGGCGCAGCCCCTTGGCGGGGGCGTCAGACGGCGAGCGGCCGGGACGCCCGCCCCGCCGCGTCGTCGATCTCCCCGTGCGCCTTCGTCAGCATCCGCATCGCCAGCTCGTTGAGGGCCCGCGCCCCCGCGATCTCCTCACCGATGCGCGGCTGGTTGTCGTCGGACCGGTGCCGGTGCGCGTACCCGTGGGCCCGCACCTCGCTGCCGTCCGGCAACCGCACCAGCGCCGCCGCCCGCGTGCGGTGCGCGTCCTCCTCGAACTCCAGCTCCACGTGCCAGCCCACGACGGTGTCCGTCATGTCGACCACCTCCCAGTGCCACTCCCTCCAGGGTCCCTCGGGCCCCGGAAGGCCGCACCCGCAAGGGCCGGTCGCCGGCGTCCCCGGGGTCTCTCGTCCGGATCATCCCGGCGTCGCGGGCCGGCCGGGGACGCACCGCGCCTCCCAGCCGGCCCGATCCGAACGAAGACCTATGTCGTGTCTTCAAAGTGGGTTCAAACGGAGCGTTACTCCGAACAGGTGACGCGGCCCTCCGGGACTTGAGGCATATGCCGTAATCCTGCATTACTGGGCATATCCAACCAGGGCAGCCCGTTCCGTTCGGGGAGCGTGGCCACGGTGCGAGGTGCAGCCCTTCACACGTGGGGAGGTGCGCGGCTCCGCTGGGACCGCGATGGGCACCCCGGAGGGGGTTGGATGGTCAGCCGGCACCGCATGCGGTGCCGGCTGACTCTCTGTCTGCAAGACCCAGGCGTACGCCGGGGGTGCACAGGCCCATGCGTGCGCCATTTCCGTCCGAATCATGTGATGGACGCCTTGTCAAAGCGAAGGTCCTGTGGAGTACTTGAAACAGCGAACCGGTGGGCCGCCCATCCCATGACCGGGGATCACGACAAGGGCGGCATGTGCCGGTTTTCTCGTGTGCGGCATCGAGGGAACTCCCTCGGCACGACGGCACTCTTCAGTCGTCTGCTCTTGCGTGCAACTCTTCCGCGAAGGTCGGCTCCCAAAGCCCATGGTTTCGCTGCGCCCTGTCTGTTCCTGTCAGCGAGGAGTCTCTCCATGCCCATCTCTCCGAACCAGGGATCCACCGGCGGCGGTACGTTGGTGACGATCACAGGTACGAACCTGTCCGGCACGACCGCTGTCACCTTCGGCACCAGGCCGGCCAGCAGTATCACCAACGTCTCTCCGACCCAGGTCACAGCCGTGTCCCCGTCGGGCACCGGCACCGTCGGAGTCACCCTGACCACCGCGGGTGGAACCAGCAACCCCGTCCCGTTCTTCTACGTCGGAGCCCCGTTCAAGTCCTCGGTCGGCCCGGCTTCCGGTCCGCTGACGGGCGGCAACACGGTCACCCTCAACGGTGTCGGACTGGCGACGGCCACGAGCGTGTCCTTCGGCGCCAACACCGCCACGCCCACGGTCGTCTCCGACACCCAGCTCACCGTCACCGTGCCGGCAGGCGCGGCGGCCGGCCCCGTGGGGGTGAGCGTGACCACCGCGGGCGGGACGAACAACGGCCTGTCCTACACCTACGTGGACGTCCCCACCGTGACCACCGTCGCACCTGCCTCCGGACCGACGTCGGGCGGCACGGGTGTGACCATCACCGGCACCAACCTCGACACCACCGAATCGGTCACCTTCGACGGCACCCCGGCGCCGTTCTCCGTGGTGAACGCCACCACGGTCTCGGCAGTGACCCCGCCCGGCGCCGCTGGCGCGGTCGACGTGGTGGTGACCAACGCGGCCGGATCCGACACAGCCGCCGACGCCTTCACCTACGTCGCCGGCCCCGGCATCTGACCCGCGCCCTGCTGCCGCCCGACTCTCAACGGGCGGCAGCCCCACCACCGTTCGACCGGGTGGCCCGCGCCGGGTGGACGGCCTCCGGCTTCTCCCGTGCGGTGACTCCCAGCCCGGGCCGGCGCCCTCGTCGGCCCGGGCTTCACCCAGGCTGCCATTGGAGCACCCTTCATGCCGCCCACGATCAGTACCATCAACCCCACGCAGGGGCCCACTGCCGGGGGCACCGTCGTCACCCTCACCGGCACGGCGATGACGGGAACCACCGCCGTACGCTTCGGCAGTACCAACGCCACTTCCTTCACCGTCAACTCGGCCACCCAGATCACAGCTGTGAGCCCTCCCCGCGCCGCAGGTGCAGCGGCAGTGACGCTCATCCATCCGACCGGGAACAGCAACTCGGTGACGTTCACCTACGTCGTGGCGCAGGTCCCCCAGATCACGGGGGTGACGCCTGCCAGCGGCCCAACGGCCGGCGGCACCACTGTCATCCTCACGGGTACCGGCTTCACCGGGGCCACGGCGGTCACCTTCGCCGGCCTCCCGGCCACGTCGTTCCTGGTGAACTCGGCCACCCAGATCACCGCCGTCACCCCGGCCGGTGCCGCCGGAGCCGCCGTGGTGACCGTCACCGCACCAGGAGGCAGCAGCGCCCCGGACGCGTTCTTCTTCTACGCGGCGCCGCCCGCTCTCCAGAGCGGCAGCCCCGCCCAGGGCCCGGCCTCCGGTGGAACCGTGGTCACCCTCAACGGAAGCAACCTGCTCAACGCGGGCGCCGTACTCTTCGCCGCCACCAACGCCGCCTCCTTCACCGTGGTGTCGGCAACACAGATCACGGCCACCGCACCTCCCGGGACGGGCAGCGCCCCGATCACGGTGGTTACGCCGGGCGGCACGAGCAACCCTGTCGCCTTCGTCTATGTCGCCCCGCCCACGCTGTCGGCGCTGGTCCCCAGCACCGGTCCGGCGTCAGCGGGCACCGTGGTCACTCTCACCGGCGCGAACCTGGCCACTACGTCGGCTGTCACCTTCGGGAGCACGGCCGCCTCGTTCACCGTGGTGTCCGACACACAGGTCACCGCGGTCGCACCCGCGGGCGCCCCGGGTCCGGTCACGGTGTCCGTCACCACCGCGGGCGGTACCAGCCCGGGGCTTCCCTACACACGAACCGCCGCGCCCGGCATCTGACCCGGCAACCGGGGAGAGCACCTCACGCCGACGCCCGCGACCACCCGCTCGATCCCCTCACCCGGTCGCCCGGCGAGCCATGCAGGCAGCTAATCCAACCAGGTTACTCATCAGCGTCGCGTGCCAGGAGCTCAGAAGCGGCCGCCATAGCGTGAGGTTCCACGGCACCGCACCCGGCGGGCCGGGCACAAGAATAAGGAACGGAACCGGTGCACATCACGCCACGCAAAGCGCAACTGGTCGTCGGCGTAGCTCTGGCCGCCACACTGGGGCTCGCCTCCCCCGCCTGGGCCGTACCCTCCAGCACTACGGTGACCGCCAGCCCTCAGTCGACCGAGGTGAACACCCCCGTGCAACTGGCTGCCACCGTCGACTGCCCCTCCGATCCCACGGGCGGCCTGGGCGTCACGTTCTTCGACGGCAGTGACCTGCTCGACACGGTGCCCGTCAACGCCAACGGCCAGGCCACCTACACGGCCACCTTCGCCACCACCGGCACCCACACCATCACCGCCGCCTACAACGGCAACGCCGACTGCGACGCCTCAAACAGCACCACGACAGTCCAGGTCACCGCCGTCCCGACACCCCCAGGCCCGACCCCCGGACTCTGCCTCCTCGCCTGCGGCGGACTGATCAACTTCAACGTCGGCGACATCACCAACACCATCAACACCTCTGCGCACAAGACCAAGTCCCACAGCCATCACCACCAGCGCTAGGAGTTGTCTTCAACTGTCACGCCCACATCAGGAGCGAGGCGAGGGTGACGGCTGCTTCGTAGGACTGGACGGATTTGTCGTAGCGGGTGGCGATGCCGCGCCACTGCTTGAGGCGGTTGAAGCACCGTTCCACGACGTTGCGGTGCTTGTACGCCTCACGGTCGAAGGCCGGCGGGCGGCCTCCCCGGCTGCCTCGCCGGGCCCGGTTGGCGATCTGGTCGGCCCGTTCCGGGATCGTGTGAGGTATGCCGCGGCGGCGGAGCCAGGCGCGGATCGCTTTCGAGCTGTAGCCCTTGTCGCCCAGGACGTGATCGGGCCGGACGCGCGGACGTCCCGGTCCGAGCCGGGGCACGCGGATCCCTTCCATCACGGCGGTGAACCGGGTGCAGTCGTTGGCGTTGCCGCCCGTGACGACGAAGCCGAGCGGACGGCCCCTGCCGTCGCAGGCCAGGTGGATCTTGCTGGTCAGGCCGCCTCTGGACCGGCCGAGGGCCGGGTCGCGGAGCCCCCTTTTCGAGCCCCCGCCGCATGCTGGTGGGCCCGGACGACCGTGGAATCGACCGACACCAGCCACTCGATGTCGCCCGTCGCGTCCGCCTTGGCCTGCGCGGCCCGCAGCATCCGGTCGAACGTCCCGTCCCCCGCCCACCTGCGAAAACGCGTATGCAGCGTGGCCCACGGTCCGTAACGCTCGGGCACATCCCGCCAGGCCGTTCCGGGGCGGAACTTCCACACGATCCCGTTCAGGACCCTGCGGTCGTCCAGCCGCTTCCGCCCCCGCGACGACTCGGGCAGCAACGGCCGGACGAACTCCCACTCCGCATCGGACAGTTCATGACGACGTATCACGACACCATGATCCAACACGGGTGATCATTTGAAGACACTGCCTAGGCGCGCTCCGCCGCCCCGGAGGACACCGCCCGCGGGTCGAACCCGAACGGCAGCTCCAGGCGGTGCGCCCGCATCAGCTCCTCGTCGCCGAGGAGTTCGCCGGTGCGGCCGTCCGCCGCGATGACGCCCTCGCTGAGGATCAGCGCCCGTGGGCACAGTTCCAGCGCGTAGGGCAGGTCGTGCGTGACCATGAGCACGGTGACGTCCAGCGCGCGCAGGATGTCGGCGAGTTCGCGCCGGGATGCCGGGTCGAGGTTGGAGGAGGGCTCGTCCAGGACGAGGATCTCCGGTTCCATCGCGAGCACGGTGGCCACCGCCACCCGCCGCCGTTGCCCGAAGGAGAGGTGGTGCGGCGGCCGGTCCTTGAACTCGGCCATGCCGACCAGGGCGAGCGCCCGGTCGACGCGTTCCTCCAGCTCGGGCCCCTTGAGCCCGGCCGCCGCGGGGCCGAAGGCGACGTCCTCGCGGACCGTCGGCATGAAGAGCTGGTCGTCGGGGTCCTGGAAGACGATGCCGACCTGTCGCCGGATCTCGGCCATGTGCCGCTTGCCGACGGGCATCCCGGCCACGGTCACCGTCCCGGCGCCCCCGCCGAGGATGCCGTTGAGATGGAGGACGAGTGTGGTCTTGCCCGCGCCGTTGGGCCCGAGCAGCGCGACCCGTTCGCCGCGTGCGATGCGGAAGTCGACGCCGAAGAGGGCCTGGTGGCCGTCGGGGTAGGCGAACGCGAGCCCGGCGACCTCCAGGGAGGCCGGGGCGGGGGTGTCCGCGGGGACCGGGGAACCGGGGGCAACCGGGGGAACTGTCACAGCACCCATCCCAGCAGACACACCGCGAGCGCGGCCACGGGGAGGGCCAGTGCGTACGACCACTGGGCCCGGGAGGCGGTCACCTCGTCGATGACCGGCATCGATCCGGCGTATCCCCGGCTGACCATCGCGAGGTGCACGCGCTCGCCGCGTTCGTAGGAGCGGATGAACAGCGCCCCGGCGGACTTGGCGAGCACCCCCCAGTGCCGTACGCCGCTCGCCTCGAAGCCGCGGGACTCCCGGGCGATGCGCATGCGCCGCATCTCGTCGGTGATGACGTCGCCGTAGCGGATCATGAAGGAGGCGATCTGCACGAGCAGCGGCGGCAGCTTGAGCCGCTGCAGCCCGAGGAGGAGTTCGCGCAGTTCGGTGGTGGAGGCGAGGAGCACGGAGGCGGCGACGCCGAGGGTGCCCTTGGCCAGGACGTTCCAGGCGCCCCACAGCCCGTTGACGCTGAGCGAGAGCCCGAGGACGTCGACCCGCTCGCCCTCCGCGACGAAGGGCATCAGCACGGCGAAGGCGACGAAGGGCACTTCGATCAGCAGCCGCTTCAGCAGGAAGCCGGCGGGCACGCGGGCCGCGTACGCGACGCCCGCGAGCAGGACGGCGTACAGCGCGAACGCCCACATCGCCTCGCGCGGGGTGGAGACGACCACGACCACGAAGGCGAAGGCCGCGGCGAGTTTGGTGTGCGGCGGCAGGGCGTGCACGGGCGAGTGCCCGTGCCGGTAGAGCCGGTGCGCGTGTCCGGCGCCCATGTCAGACGCTCCCCTTGCCGGGTGTCGGGTTCACCGTGCTCCCCCGTCAGACCTTCTCGGCGGCGGAGGTGTCCAGGGAGGCCGGGGAGGCGTCGGCGTCGCGCCGCCTGCGGACCGCCCAGAAGACGCCGGTGCCCGCGACGACCGTGACGCCGACGCCGATCACCCCGGCGAGGCCGCCGGAGAGGCGGGCGTCGGTGATGTTCCTGACGCCGTAGTCGGCGAGCGGGGAGTCGGCGGAGGCGTGCTCCTTCGCCGTCCTGTCGATGCCCTTGTCGTGGGCGACCTTCTCCAGGCCGTCGGGGTCGGCCGAGGCGTAGAAGCTGACGAACCCGGCGAGCACGAGGGAGGCGACGAGGCCGCCGGCCCACACCGCGCGGCGGGAGACGCGGCCGGTGCGCGCGGCGGCGGGAACCGGGGCGGTGTCGGGGACGTCGACGAGGTCGTCGCCCACCCGCAGCTTGAGCCGCTGCCGCAGCCCGCGCGCCCCGTGCACGAGGTCGGGCCGCACGGCGATGACGGCGCCGACGGTGAGGGCGGTGATGACCGCCTCGCCGATGCCGATGAGCACGTGGACGCCGATCATGGCGGTGGCGACCTTGCCGATCGACACGTCCGTGGTGCCGCCGATCGCGTAGATCAGCGTGAACACGCAGGCGGCGGCCGGCACGGACAGCACGGCGGCGGCGAAGGAGGCGACGGTGACGGAGCGCCGGGTGCGCGGCAGCACCTTCACCAGGCCGCGGAAGACGGCGTAGGCGACGACGGTGGTGGTGAGCGCCATGTCGATGACGTTGACGCCGAGGGCGGTCAGGCCGCCGTCGGCGAACAGGATGCCCTGCATCAGCAGGACGACGGAGACGCACAGGACACCCGTGTACGGCCCGACGAGGATCGCGGCGAGCGCGCCCCCGAGCAGATGGCCGCTGGTGCCGGCGGCGACGGGGAAGTTCAGCATCTGTACGGCGAAGATGAAGGCGGCCACGAGTCCGGCGAGCGGCGCGGTGCGCTCGTCCAGTTCGCGCCGGGCACCGCGCAGGCTCACTGCGACGGCGCCGGCGGCTATGACCCCGGCGGCGGCGGAGGTGGGGGCGTCGATGAATCCGTCAGGCACATGCACTGTTCGATGATAGAGGCTTGTTGCGAACCTCTTGCAAGAGCGCCTCTCCTGCCGTTACAGCGAGCCACCGAAACCCCCGGGTCCCGCCCCGCCATAACCCCGCCCGGAGCAGGTCAAACCCCCGCGTCCCGTACTGTGAGACTCCCCACGAACACGAAGAGTCGCCGCCTCACAGCGGGCCCGGCTCGCTCATCCGTGCGACAGTGGAGAGCGAGGTAGCGGATTCACAACCTCTGCTCGGATTACGCAGGGTGAGGAGTCGTCCGATGTCCGTAGTCGAACAGTACGCGCGCGCTCACGTCGTCACGGATGCCCCGGACGCCCAGGACACCGTCCCCGTCGTGCTGCGCTACGACCCCGAGACCGATCCCCGCCAGGTCCGCCTCGGCCTCCCCGGCCCGCACGAGTGGACCTTTCCCCGTGAGCTGCTGGAACGCGGTCTGCGGACTCCGGCCGCCACGGCCGAGGTCAGCATCTGGCCCTGCGGGCGGGTGCAGGCGGTCATGGAGCTGCACACCGAGCAGGGCGTCTCGGTCATCCAGTTGGAGGCGAAGACCCTCAGCCGCTTCCTGCGCCGCACGTACATGGCGACGGCGGCGCCGGTGGCGGGCTGACGGTCCCGGGAACGACGAGAGGGAGGGCGCCCCCACAGCCGTGGGGGCGCCCTCCCTCGTCCGGTGGCCGGGCCTCAGACGCCGACCAGTTCCCTGCGTCCGTCCGGACCGGCGTCCGGGTCCGGTGCCCCGTCCTCCTCCGCCGTGCGCAGGCCCTCGCCCTCGACGTCCACGTTGGGCAGGGCGCGGTCGAGCCACTTCGGGACCCACCAGGCCTTGTCGCCGAGCAGGGCCAGCACCGCCGGGACCAGCGTCATGCGGACCACGAAGGCGTCGAAGGCGACGGCGATCGCCAGGCCGAAGCCGATCATCTTGACCATCGACTCACTGGAGCCGATGAAGCCGGAGAAGACCGCGATCATGATGACCGCCGCGGCCGAGACCACCCGGGCCCCGTACCGGAACCCGGTGACCACCGCCTGGTCGGGGCGCTCGCCGTGGACGTACGCCTCCCGCATCCGGGTCACCAGGAAGACCTCGTAGTCCATCGCCAGTCCGAAGACCACGCCCACCATGAAGATCGGCATCATCGACATGATCGGGCCGGTCTCCTCGACCCCGATGAGGCCGCTCAGCCAGCCCCACTGGAAGACCGCGATCACCGCGCCGAGCGCGGCGAGCACCGAGAGCAGGAAGCCGAGCGCCGCCTTCAGCGGGACCAGGATCGAGCGGAACACCGCGATGAGCAGCAGGAAGGCGAGGCCGACGACCAGCGCGAGATAGGGCACCAGGGCGTCGTTGAGCTTCTGCGAGAAGTCGATGTTCATCGCCGTCGTGCCGGTGACCAGGACCTCCGCGTCGGTGGAGCCCTTCACCGGGCCGTCGCCCTCGCGGATGGCGTGGACCAGGTCCTCGGTGGTGGTGGAGGAGGGCTTGGAGTCCGGAATCACCGTGATCGTCGCGGTGTCGCCGGCCTTGTTGAAGGCCGCCGGGGTCACCGAGACCACGTCGTCCAGCTTCTTGATGCCGTCCGCCACGTCCGTGGCCGCCGCCTTCGGGTCCTTGCTCGACTTCCCGTCGACGACGATCATCAGTGGACCGTTGAAGCCGGGGCCGAAGCCCTCGGAGAGCAGGTCGTAGGCGCGGCGCTGGGTGGTGGAGGTGGGCTGCGAGCCGTCGTCCGGCAGGCCGAGCTCCAGCGAGGCGACCGGGGCGGCGACCGCGCCGAGGCCCAGCACGCCGACGATCAGCACGGCCACCGGGCGGCGCAGCACGAAGCGGGCCCAGCGGGTGCCCATGTTCGGCTTCGGCTCGCCCGCGGCGTCCGTCTTCGGCGGCCGGTTGCCGCCGAGCCAGCGGGCCTTCCCCCCGGCCGGACTGATCCGCCGGCCCGCGAAGCCGAGCATCGCCGGGATCATGGTGAGCGCGATCAGGACGGCGACGGCGACCGTGCCCGCCGCGGCGACGCCCATCTTGGTCAGCATCGGCACCTGGACGACGGCGAGGCCGGCCAGCGCGATGACGACGGTGAGGCCGGCGAAGACCACCGCGGAGCCCGCGGTGCCGGTCGCCCGGCCCGCCGCCTCCTCGCGGCTGCGGCCCTCGGCCAGTTCGGAGCGGTAGCGGGAGACGATGAACAGCGCGTAGTCGATGCCGACCGCGAGGCCCAGCATCGCGGCGAGGGTGGAGGTGGTGGTGCCGAGGCTCAGCGCGCTGGCCAGGGCGGTGATGGCGCCGACGCCGATGCCGACGCCGACGATCGCGGTGAGCAGCGGCAGTCCGGCCGCGAGCAGCGAGCCGAAGGTGAGGACGAGGACCACCGCGGCGACCACGATGCCGATGGCCTCCGTGGCGCCGCCCTCGGGCTCGGCGGCCAGCGCGTCACCGCCGACGTCGACGGTCAGACCGGCGCCCCGCGCGTCCTCCGCGGCCTGTTCCAGGGCGTCCATGGAGGAGTCGGCGAGCTCGCCGGGGCCGACCTTGTACGAGACGGAGCTGTAGGCGATCTTGCCGTTCCGGCTGAACGTCTTGGTCGTGTACGGGTCGGAGACGGCGGCGACCTCGGAGCCGTCGTCCAGGGCGTCGATGGTCTTGTGGACGGCCGCCTTGGCCCCGGCGTCGGTGATCTTCTCACCGGCGGGGGCCTTGAAGACGATGCGGGCGGTCGCTCCGTCGGCGCTGCTGCCGGGGAAGCGCTCCTCCAGCAGGTCGAAGGCCTTCTGCGCCTCCGTGCCCGGTATGGAGAAGGAACTGTCGCCCGCCGAGGGCGCGGTGGCGGCGCCGACCCCGGCGAGGGTCAGCAGTGCCACCCAGACAAGGGCGACCAAGCGCCGTCGCCGGAAGGCGAATCGGCCCAGTCGGTACAGGAATGTGGCCACGTGGACGTACTCCGGTCAGGTCGTGAGGGTGCTGGCAGGGTGATCGGCCCGGTGACCGGCGCTGGGGGGCACCGGGGCAGGACCGACCGGCCCGACGACGAGAGCGGGTCGTCCGTCAGGAGGGGTGGCGGGGAGGTGGGGCGGGGAGGGGGCTCGGTGGGGGCGGGTCAGACGGCGAGGGTCGGGAGCACCACGGCGTCGATGTACGAGTGCAGGAACTCCTGCGTGGGTGGCAGGTCGTCGATGAGCGCCCGGGTGACGAAGGCGCCGAGCACCATGTGGACCATGTAGCGCAGCGCCGGGTTGTCCGCGCGGACCTCGCCGCGGTCGATCGCACGGTCCAGGATGCGCTGGAAATCGACGAGTTCCGGTTCGACGACGAGTTCGCGCAGGGCGCGGTGCAGGTCCGGGTTGGTGTGCACAGCCATGGCGACGCCGCGCATCAGCGCGTGGTTCTGCTCCATGGTGCAGTCGTCCTCGCGTACGACGAGGGCGTGCAGGTCCCCGCGCAGGGACCCGGTGTCGGCGGCGGCGCTGCCGCCGGGTTTGTTGGCGCGCAGTGCCTTGGCGACGAGCTGGGCCTTGCCGCCCCACTGGCGGTAGAGCGTGGCCTTGCTGGAATGGGTGCGGCCGGCGACGGCGTCCATGGTGAGGGCGTCGTAGCCGACCTCGCGCAGGAGGTCGAGGACGGCGGTGTAGAGCTCGGCCTCGCGTGCGGGCGTGATGCGGCTGCGGCGCGACGTCGCGGCGACCTCGGTCATGACCAGCCCTCCTGTGCGGCGCAGCCACGGGCTGCCACCGGTCGGGTACGTGACGAGAGTACCGCGAACCACGAACGAAACGAAACGGTTTCGTACGTGGCCAGCATCACGCCTCACCCGCGCAACCGTCACACGAACCCTCGGCACCCCCACCCCACCCAAGGGCGCGGAAACTGCGCGACCAGCCACCACCCGCCCGCACCCGACCAACCCGCCGCACCCCACACGGCCCCCTCGCCAAGCCCCCGGCGGGGCCCCGCCGAGTTGCCCGGGCCCGTGGCCGGGCCAAGCATGGACACGGTGAGGCAGACGACGACAGACGCGACCGCTCGCGGCTACCTCCGGTACCCGCACCTCCACGGCGACCTCCTCTGCTTCGTCGCGGAGGACGACCTCTGGATCGCCCCCCTCGACGGCTCCACCCACCCCCGCCGCCTCACCGTCGACCGGACCAGGACCGGCCACCCCCGCTTCTCCCCCGACGGCCGGTACCTCGCCTACACCACCTGGCGCAGCCTGGACCCGGAGATCCATCTCGTGCCGGTCACCGGCGGCCCCTCCCGGCGGCTCACCTACTGGGGCAGCACCGACACGAGGGTGCGCGGCTGGACGCCCCCGGACGCCGAGGGCCGCAGCGCCGTCCTCGCCGTCACCTCCCACGACGAACCCTTCTCCCACCTGACCTGGGCGTACAAGGTCGACACCGACGGCAGCCCGGGCCGGCGGCTGCCCTGGGGGCCGGTCACCGACATCCAGGTCGCCGACCTCGGCGGCGAGCGCCGCTCCCTGCTCCTCACCGGCACCCCGCCGCACGAGCCCGCCTCCTGGAAGCGCTACCGGGGCGGTGCCACCGGCAGGCTCTGGCTGCACGGCCGGCGGCTCCTCGCCGACCTCGACGGGCACCTCGACGCCCCGGTGTTCCTCGGCGACCGCATCGCCTTCCTCTCCGACCACGAGGGCGTCGGCAACCTCTACTCCTGCGCCCACGACGGCTCCGACCTGCGCCGGCACACCGACCACGAGGAGTTCTACGCCCGGCACGCCGCCGGGGACGGCAGCCGCGTGGTCTACCAGTGCGCGGGCGAGCTGTGGCTCGTGGACGACCTGTCCCCCGGCGCGGTCCCCCGCCGTCTCGACGTGCGCCTGTGCGGGCCCCGGGCCGGCCGCCGCACGTACCAGGTGCCGGCCGCCCAGCACGTGGACGGCGTCTCCGTGGACGAGACGGGGCGGGCCAGCGCGGTCGTCGTGCGCGGCAGCCTGCACTGGCTCACCCACCGCGACGGCCCCGCGCGCACCCTGACCGACACCCCCGGCGTGCGCGTCCGGCTGCCGGAGATGCTCGGCGGCAGCGGCCAGGTCGCGTACGTCACCGACGCGGAGGGCGAGGACGCCGTCGAGATCGCCCATCTGCCCCGGGCGAGCGGGGCCCGCGCCCCGCGCCGGCTCGCCGCCGGACGGCTGGGCCGGGTGCGGGAGATGGTCGCCGACCCGGCCGGCGGATGTCTCGCCCTCGCCTCGCACGACGGCCGCCTGCTCCTCGTCCGCGTCCCTGAGACGGACGGGGCGACCCCCGAGGAGATGACCGGCCCGGAGCGGGAACACGACCCGCGCGCCCCCGGGGAGAGCACCGGCTGCGAGGTCACCGAGCTGGTCCGCTCCGTCAACGGGCCCGTGCGCGACCTCGCCTTCTCCCCGGACGGGGCCTGGCTGACCTGGTCCCATCCCGGCATCGGCCGCTCCCTGCGGCAGATCAGGATGGCCCGCATCACCTGGCCGGAGGCCGGGCCCGTGCTGGACGTCACCGACGGGCGGTTCGAGGACGAGAACCCCGTCTTCACCCGCGACGGCCGCTACCTCGCCTTCCTGTCCTGGCGCGGCTTCGACCCGGTCTACGACGTGCACACCGGCGACCTGTCCTTCCCCCTCGGCTGCCGCCCGTACCTCGTCACCCTCTCCTCGGCCACCCCCTCCCCGTTCGCCCTCAACCCCGAGGGCCGCCCGGCCGCCGGGGGCCTGGACCCCGTGGAGGAAGAGGCCGGGGACGGCACGGTCACCGTCGAGGTGGAAGGCCTGGCCAGCCGGGTGACGCCGTTCCCGGTCACCGCCTCGAAGTACTCGGGGCTGGCCCCCGTGGCCGGCGGCGGGCTGGTCTGGCTGCGCTGGCCGATCTCCGGCGCCCTCGGGGAGACCTTCGCCAACCCGGACGACCTCTCCGGCCGGCCCACCCTCGAACACTTCAACGTGGGCCGGGCGAAGAAGACCGAACTCGTGGGCGACCTCGACTGGTTCGCGGTGAGCGGCGACGGCACCCGGCTGGTCGTCATGGACGAGGGCGAGCTGCGCGCGGTGCCCGCCGACGAGTCCGGCGAGGCCGACAGCACCGTCTGGATCGACCTGCGGCGCATCCTGCACCAGGTGGACCCGGCGGCGGAGTGGCGGCAGTCCTTCGAGGAGGCGGGCCGGATCATCCGCGCCCACTTCTGGGACCCCGGCATGTGCGGCATCGACTGGGACGCGATCCTGGCCCAGTACCGGCCGCTGGTCGAACGCGTCGCCTCCCCGGACGACTTCGCCGACCTGCTGCGCGAGGTGCTCGGCGAACTGGGCACCTCGCACGCGTACGTCACCGCCGCCCGCCGCAACGAGGGCCCGCCGCACTACCAGCGCCGGCAGGGCCTGCTCGGCGCGGACCTCGTGTGCCGGGAGGGGCGCTGGGTGATCCGGCGCATCCTGCCCGGCGACTCCTCCGACTCCCGCGCCCGCTCCCCGCTGGCCGGCACCGGCATCCGGGAGGGCGCGGTCCTCACCCACGTCGACGGCCGCCCCGTCGACCCCCTGACCGGCCCGTACCCGCTGCTGGCCGGCGCGGGATCCACGAGCGTGGAACTGACCTTCGCCCCGGACGGGGACGCGGGCGCCTCCCGCCGGGTCGCCGTCGTCCCGCTCGTCGACGACCGGCCGCTGCGCTACCAGCACTGGGTGGCCAGGCGCCGCGAGGTGGTCCGCGAACTGAGCGGCGGCCGGTGCGGCTATCTGCACATCCCCGACATGGGCGGCTCCGGCTGGGCCCAGTTCAACCGCGACCTGCGCGGGGAGGTGGCGCGCCCCGCGCTCATCGTCGACGTGCGCGGCAACGCGGGCGGGCACATCAGCGAACTGGTCGTGGAGAAGCTGACGCGCAGGATCCTGGGCTGGGACGTCACCCGGGACGCCCAGCCGGTCTCGTACGCCTCCGACGCCCCGCGCGGCCCGGTCGTCGCCCTCGCCGACGAGGCGACCGCCTCCGACGGCGACATGATCACGGCCGCGTTCAAGCTGCTGGGCCTGGGGCCGGTGGTGGGGCAGCGGACCTGGGGCGGGGTCGTCGGCATGACCGGCCGGCACTCCTTGGGCGACGGCACGGTGATCACGGTGCCGATGAACGCGGCGTGGTTCGAGGCGTACGGATGGTCGGTGGAGAACCGGGGGGTCGATCCGGACCTGGAGGCCCTGCGCACCCCGCTGGACTGGGCCGAGGGCCGTCACGCCCAGCTCGACGACGCGGTCGGGCTGGCCCTCGCCCTCCTGGAGGAGCACCCGCCCGCGATGCCGCCCCCGTACGCCGGCGTCCCCGACCGCACCCGGCCGCCACTCCCGCCGCGCACCGCGTGACACGCGGGCCACGGCACGACGAGAAGGTGGGGCACCCGGTGGCCGTACGGCCACCGGACACCCCACCCCTCGTGGGTGAAGCCGTGTGCTCGGCTAGCCGCCGAGCCGGGGTCGGCTAGGCGTCGTACTCGACGTCGAGCCGCTCCTGACCCTCATGGGCACGCTCGTCCATCTCCCGGCGACCCCGCTCCTGCGGGGCACTGCCGGGACGCTGCCGCTCGGGGCGCTCCTGGCCGGCGGGACGGTTCTGCCCACCGGGGCGGCCCTGGCGCTCGGGGCGGTCCTGGCGCTCGGGACGGCCCTGGCCGCCCTGGCCCATGCGCTCCTGCGCCTTCTCACGGAGCTGCTCGGACTTCTGCTGGAACTGGTCCTTCATGCCCATGTGTGTTCACTCCCAAGGGGGTTGAGGGGATCGGGCCCGATCAGCGTGACACGCCCGGTCACGCTGCGCTCGTCGATCACTCACCCTCCGTGACGGGCGCGTGAAGCCGCAGGTCAGCCCGGCCGTACGGGGCCCCTGGTGGCTTCGTCGGCCGCCCCGCCCGCCCCCACAAGGCCGGTCCGCACCCGCTCCAGGCGGGGCGCGAACCGTCGCATCTCGCGCTGCCCGACGGCCGCGATGAGCGAGGGCAGGTAGCCGCGCACGCCCTGCATCCCGCGCAGCCACCACTGCCCGTACACGTGCGGCGCCCGGCGCTCGATCCCGGCGACGAGGCGGTCCACCGCCGGGCCCAGCGGGTAGGTCTTGTTGGACGGCCACGGCAGCCGCTGCCGCAGCTCCCGCATCACGTCGTCCTGGTCCGCCCCGCGCACCATGTCCGTGTCGGTCCACGACAGGTACCCGACCCCGACGCCCACGCCCTCGTGCGCGACCTCGGCGCGCAGGCTGTGCGCGTACGCCTCCACGCCCGACTTGGAGGCGCAGTACGCCGACATCATCGGCGCCGGCGTGAGCGCGGCGAGCGAGGCGATCTGGAGCAGATAGCCGCGCCGCTCGCGCAGCGCGGGCAGGAAGGCGCGCGCGGTGACGGTGGAGCCTATGAGGTTCACCTCTATGACGCGCCGCCAGGAATCGGGGTCGGAGACGGCGAAGGGACCGCCCAGCGCGACACCGGCGTTGGCGACGACGACGTCCACCCGCCCGAACCGCTCCCGCACCTCGGCGGCGACCCGGGTCATCGCCTCGTGGTCGGTGACGTCGGCGTGCCAGTACGCGCCCTCGGTGTGCAGCCGGTCGGCGACCTCCTTCAGCACCTCCGGCTCCAGCCCGACCAGCGCCACCTTCATGCCGCGCGCGGACAGCTTGCGGGCCAGCAGCTCGCCCACCCCCCGGGCCGCGCCGGTGACCACCGCGACGCGCCCCTCCAGCTTCGACCTGCTCATGCGCCCTCCTTCAACTCGACGTGACCGGCGACCAGTTCACGGATCTTCGTGGTGACGAGGTCCGGTGCCTCCACCGGGGACATGTGCCCGACACCGGGCAGCTCGGTCAGCGAGACGCAGTCCGGCAGCGCGGCGGCCAGCCGCCGGGCGTGCACGGGCGGCGTCATCCGGTCGGCGGTGCCGACGATCACCGCCGTCGGGACGCGCAACGCGCCCACCCCGTGGTCGAGGTCGAGCGCGTCGAGGACGCGCGACCAGGCGTACCGGGCCCGGCGTGGGCAGGCGTGCACGATCCGCGCGCAGGCGGCGACCATCGCCGGGGACGAACCCGGGCCCATGGTCGCGTACTTGAGGATGCGCGAGCCGAGCCGGGTGACCGGTCCGAGCGGGGCGCGGGAGCCGAGGATCCGCCCGGTGAGCCAGGTGCGCAGCCGGCCCGGGCGCAGCGGCACCACCAGCGACTCGGCGACCAGTGCCGAACTGCCCGTGCTGCACAGCAGAACGGCCGCGGCGTGTTCGCGGAAGCCGGGCCGGGAGGCGGCGGCCATGATCGTCATGCCGCCCATCGAGTGCCCGGCGATCACGGCCGGTTCACCGGGGGCGAGGGTGGCGGCGAGCACGGCCTCGAGGTCGTCGGCGAGTGCCTCGGTGCCGCAGGCCTCGCTCGCCGGGGAGCGGCCGTGGCCGCGCTGGTCGTAGGCGATCACGCGGTGCTCGGCGCTCAGCTCGCGGATCTGGGCGGCCCAGAAGGCGGTCGAGCAGGTCCAGCCGTGGGCGAGGACCACGGCGGGCGCGGCCGGATTCCCGGCGGGTCCGTGCACCTCGACGTGGAGCGCGGCCCCGTCGGCGGAGGTCACGGTGAGGGTGCGGCCGGGCTCGACGGGGGCGTACGGGTCGGTGGTCGCGGTGGCGGTGGCGGTGGCGGTGGCGGTGGCGGTGGCTGGTGTCGTACGGCTCATGAGCCCGCCTCCACCGTGCGCTGCGCGCCCTCGTGTGCGCGGCCGGGGGTGCGCAGGACCTCGTACTCGGCGAGGTCGACCTGCCGGGTGGCGCGGCGGAACTCGGTCGTCGTGCCCGGCCAGATGGTGGTGTTGCGGCCGCCGGCGTCCAGGTACCAGCTCGAGCAGCCGCCGGTGTTCCACACCGTGCGTTCCATGCGCCGCTGCACCCGCTCGTTCCAGGCGTCGACGGCGGCGGGGCGGGCGTCGAGCGCGGCCCGGCCGGACCCGGCGAGCAGGCCGAGCTGGCGCACGTAGTCGGCGAGGTAGTTGAGCTGGGCCTCGATCATCAGGATCATCGAGGTGTTGGCGAGGCCGGTGTTGGGGCCGATGATCGTCATCCAGTTGGGGAATCCGGCGGCGGAGGCGCCGCGCAGCGCCGCCATGCCGCCCTTCCAGGACTCGGCGAGGGTGCGGCCCTCGGCACCGACGACCCGCTCGGCGATCGGCATGTCCGTGACGTGGAAGCCGGTGCCGAAGACGATGGCGTCGGCCTCCGTCTCGCTGCCGTCGGCGGAGACGAGGGTGGAGCCGCGCACCTCCGCGAGGGCGCCGACCACCTCGGTGTTGGGCCGCGCGAGGGCCGGATAGTAGGTGTTGGACAGCAGGATGCGCTTGCATCCGATGCGGTAGTCCGGGGTGAGCCGGGCGCGCAGTGCCGGGTCCTTGATCGCCCGGGCCATGTTCCGGCGGGCGAGGCGCTCGACCACGTCCAGTTCGCCAGGGAACTTGGTGAACGCCTGCACCTGCAGTTCCCTGATGCCCCACAGCAGCCCGCGCCGCGCCTTGGCGGTGACGGGCAGCGCGCGGTGCAGTTTGCGCTCCAGGGTGCCGATGGCCCGGTCGGCGCGTGGCATGACCCAGGGCGGGGTGCGCTGGAAGAGGGTGAGGCGGGAGACCTGCGGCTGGATCTCGGGCACGATCTGGATGGCGGAGGCGCCGGTGCCGATCATCGCGACCCGCTTGCCGCGCAGGTCGTAGTCGTGGTCCCAGCGGGCGGAGTGGAAGACCTTGCCGGGGAAGTCGGCGAGCCCGGGGATGTCGGGGATCTTCGGGTCGGAGAGCGGCCCGGTCGCGGAGACGACGAGGTCGGCCGTGAGCGTGCCGCGGCTGGTCCCGATCTCCCAGCGCAGGTTCTCCGCGTCCCAGCGCATCAGCGTGACCTCGGTGTTCAGGCGCAGATGCGGACGGATCCCGAAGACGTCGGCGACCCGCTCCAGGTAGGCCCGGATGTGCGGCTGCCCGGAGAAGGTGCGCGGCCACTCGGGGTTGGGCGCGAAGGAGAAGGAGTACAGGTGCGAGGGCACGTCGCAGGCGCACCCCGGGTAGCTGTTGTCCCGCCAGGTGCCGCCGACACGGTCGCCCCGCTCCAGGACGACGAAGTCGGTGATCCCTTCGCGGCGCAGCCGTACGGCCGCCCCGAGTCCGCCGAATCCCGACCCGACCACCGCGACCCGTACATGCTCGTGCTCGGCCATGCCACCGCCTCCACGCGTCCTCGCGTCTGCGTCCCGTTACGTCCGTACGACCGTGCCAGTGTTCACTGGCACAGTGGGACTGTAGGACAGCGCCGTACCGATGGGTAGGGGGTGCGGCGAGGAAAGTTACCGCGGGTACGGCTTAGGGTGCGGGAGTGACGGACGAAGGGGAGCGGCGCGAGTACCGCATGGCGGAGCTGGCCGAGGCGGCCGGCATCACGGTGCGCACGCTGCGCTTCTACCGCGAGCGCGGACTCATCCGGCCACCCCGCCGCGAGGGCCGCATCGCCTGGTACGACGAGACCCACCTGGCCCGGCTGCGGACGATCTCCGCGCTGCTGGAGCGCGGCCACACCCTCAACGGGATAGCGGAGCTGGCCGAGGCCTTCGACCACGGCCGCGACGTCGGCGACCTGCTCGGCGTCGGCGGGCCGAGCGAGGAGACCCCCGTCCGCCTCACCCCCGAGGCGCTGGCCGACGTCTTCGGCTCCGAGGCCACCGCGGAGAACCTGGCCGCCGCGCTGGAGCTGGGCTACCTCGGCACGGACGGCGCCGACATCGTCCACGTCAGCCGCAGCCTCCTGGACGTCTCGGCGGCCCTGGTCCGCGAGGGCATACCGCTCGCCGACGTCCTGCGCGCAGCCCGCCACGTCCGCGAGCACGCCGAGGCGCTGGCGGAGCTCTTCACCTCACTGCTCCTCGCGCGCGACCGCACGGAGGAGGACCTGCGCCGCCTGCGCCCGCTGGCCAGGAGCGTGGTCGGAGCGGAACTGTCCCTCGCCCTGGACCGCCGCACGCGCCGGCCGGGCGCGGAACCGGGTCCCGGCGGCAGGAGTCCCGGTGGGAGGGCTCCCGACGGGGCGGACCACAGCGGGGCGGACCACGGCGGGACGGACCACAGCGGGACGGCTCAGCCCTCGTAGACGACCGTCACCGGCGCGTGGTCGGACCACCGCTCCTCGTGCGAGGCCGCCCGCTCCACGAACCCCTTCACCGCGCGCCGGGCGAGCCCCGGCGTGGCCACGGCGAGGTCGATCCGCCACCCCGAGTCGTTGTCGAAGGCCCGCCCCCGGTACGACCACCAGGTGTACGGCCCCTCGACCTCCGGGTGCAGGGCCCGCATCACGTCCACGTAGCCGCCGTCCTCCGCGTCGAGGACCCGGCTCAGCCACGCCCGCTCCTCCGGCAGGAAGCCCGCGTTCTTGGTGTTCGCCCGCCAGTTCTTCAGGTCGGCCTCGTGGTGCGCGATGTTCCAGTCGCCGCACACCACCACCTCGCGCCCCTCCGCCGCGGCCCGCACCCGGAGCTCCTTGAGGTACGCGAGGAACTCGTCCATGAAGCGGTACTTCTCGTCCTGCCGCTCGGTGCCCACCTGCCCCGAGGGCAGGTACAGGCTCGCCACCGTCACCCCGGGCAGATCCGCCTCGACGTACCGCCCGCTGACGTCGAACTCGGTCGAGCCGAAGCCCACTCGCACGGCGTCGGGCTCCCGCCGGGTGTAGAGGGAGACACCCGCGCGGCCCTTCGCGGCGGCCGGCGCGTGCACCACGTGCCACCCCTGCGGCTCCCGCACCTCCTCCGGCATCTGGTGCGGCTCCGCACGGACCTCCTGCAGACAGAGGACGTCCGCCGAGGTCGCGGCGAGCCACTCGACGAAGCCCTTGCGCGCGGCGGCACGCAGGCCGTTGACATTGACGGAGGTAACGGTCAGCACCCCGGCACGATACCCGGCTCACCCGCGCCGCAGCGCCGCCACCTCCCGGCCCACCGCCCGGCAGCTGTCGACGAAGTCGCGCGCGGCACCGGCGGTGACGTCACCGGCCCCGTGCACGGCACGGTCGCGCAGCACGCGCAGCCGCTCGTAGACGTCCAGGGCGCCCGGCGAGAGCCCGACGGCGGCGAGCGCGAAGCCCATCTCGACGGTGCTCCCGGCCCGGGGCGGCGCGACGGGCCCGCCCTCGAGCACGTCCAGACACAACCGCTCCAGCGCGTTCCACGCGGTGACGACGGCCCCCACGGGCGAGACCTCGCTCATCCCCCGCGCCTCCCGCAACTTCTCCTGCCAGGGCGCGCGGGACGAGCCCGGGGGCGACTGGTACCCGTAGGACTGGGACTGCGCATAGGGCTGGGGCTGCTGCTGCCCGTAGAACGGGAACTGCGCGTAGGGCTGGGGCTGCCCGTACGGCTGCTGCGGCTGGTGGCCGGACGGCAGCGGCGGCGCGAGACGGAAGTCCTGGTCGTACCCCTGCCCCTGGTACCCGCCCCACGGCCCCGCGGGCTGCGGCACCGGCCTTTCGTCGGGCGGTGTCACAGGGGTCGCGGGCTCCTCGTCCCCCACCGGCTCGGCCTCCTCCGCGGTCTCCTCCAGGGCCGCGTCCCCGGCGTAGGCGCCCCCGGCGGACGCGTCCCCCACCGGTACGGGCTCGGGCTCCTCCCTCGGATACGGGGCCGGCCACTCGGCGGACGGCAGGGGAGGTCCGGGCAGTGGGGGTACGGGCAGGGCGGGCGGCGCCGCGTCGGCCGCGCCCTGCGCCTGGTCCAGCACCTCCCGCGCCTCCGCCGCGAACTCGATCGCACCGGCGGGCGTCTCCACCCGGGTCATCCGCGTCAGCGCCGCCCGCAACTGCGCCCGCAGGCTCCACACCAGGACCAGCGTGACCACCGGCCACACCAGCACCCGTACGTACTTCAGGACGAGCTCGGCTACCTCCACCGCCCCATGGTGGCCCGTGCCACACCCCTCACGCCCCTCCACCAGCCGAAACCCGCCGGAAATCGTCACACTCGACGCGTACGCTACGCAGGCACACTTGCCTCCAATCGCACAGAAGACGACATCCCGCATGCACATACGCCCCGTCCCCTTCGACCACCCCGACGCCGTCAAGCTCAACGACGAGGTACAGGCCGAGTACGACCTGCGCTACGGCGACGGCGGTGACATGACCCCGCTCGACCCGGCCATGTTCGCCCCGCCCGGCGGCCTGTACCTGATCGCGTACGACGAGCGCGACCGTCCCGTCGCGACCGGCGGCTGGCGCACCCAGGACGCCAACGACGAGGGCTACGAGAACGGGGACGCCGAACTCAAGCGGATGTTCGTGGTGGCCGAGGCACGCGGCCGCGGCCTCGCCCGCCGCATCCTCGCCCGGCTCGAGGACGACGCCCGCGCGGCGGGCCGCACCCGCATGGTCCTGGAAACCGGCACCAAGCAGCCCGAGGCGATCGCCCTCTACACCTCCAGCGGCTACGCGCCCTGCGCCAAGTTCGGCCTCTACCGCGACTACGAGGACAGCCGCTGCTACGCGAAGCCGCTGTAGTCCCCGACGGCTCCCGCCTCCTCGGCCCACCCTTTCGAGCGATGGCGGGGAGCGAAATTTCGAAGTAGTTTCAAAGTCATGGCTACTGAGAACGCCGCGGTGAACTTCTCCGAGCTGGTCAACAAGAACAAGCAGACACTTGCCCGGCTGCGGGAATCGCCGCGACTGCTTCTGCACCGCAGAGACGGTGAGGACCTGGTCCTCACCACGGCGGCACGCGCCGAGCAGGACCAGACCGTGGTGTCGGCCGCCACGCGGATGCTCTCCGCGATGGCGCGCCGAGAGCCCGGCAGCACGGAGCTGCTCCTCGACATACTGCCGGACGCCTTCCCCTGGGTCCGTTTCCTGCCCGAGTCCGACCTCCACGCCTTCGCCGTCGAACTGGTCGACACCATGCGCGGCGCCGACTCGCTCGGCAACAGCGCGTCCGTCGCCCAACTCCTGATCGCCTGGCAGCACACGGCCGAGGTCCACTCCGACCCGGCACTGCTGGCCGCACTGACCAGCGACCACGGCGAGGACTACGGCCCGGCCCCGGATCCACGGGGCGTCTCGTGACCACAGGTCGCGGCGACCGCGCCGCACCACCGGCACCGGCACCGGCAGGCCACTGGGAAGTCCGCTTCGCGGACGCGGCCTCGGCCAAAGGCTGGGAAAGCCTCGCCCAACAGGCCCGGGAGAACACCTACCGCGCCTGGACCACCATGCGCACGGATCCCCGGCCGACCACGGAGACGCCCCGGCACCACCGGCTCAAGGGTGGTCTCGCGCATGGCACCCACCGGGGACAGACCTGTGAGCAGTGGCAGATCGAGGTGACCGGCGGCGGCCGCATCTGGTACCTCGCGGACACCTCCCGCGGCACCTGCTGGATCACCTTCGCGGGGACGGGGCACCCCCGGGCCACGGACCGACACTGAGGACCGATCACCACACGTCAAAGCCCCGGTCGGGAAACCCGACCGGGGCTTTGAGCTGCGTGGACCTGAGGGGATTTGAACCCCTGGCCCCCTCGATGCGAACGAGGTGCGCTACCGGACTGCGCCACAGGCCCTTGCAACGAGTGAAACTCTAGCATCCCCGTCCGGGTGCTTGGTAATCCGTTCCCCGGCAGGTCAGCCGAGGCGCGGCGGGTCTCATTCGTTGGCGGCGCGGGGGCGGTCGCCGTCCTCGTACTGGTCGAAGAGGGGGGTCCGGCCGCGGCCGCGGGAGCGGCGGGCCGAGGCGGCGCGGCGGGCGTCGCTGCGGTCGGAGCCGCCCTCGGGCTTCTCCTCCGCCGGGCCGGCGGAGGACTCCTCGCGGGCGGCGCGCTCGCGGGTCTCGCGCGGGCGTCCGCCGGCGGCGTGGTCCGTGCCGGTCTCGGGGTCGGCCGCGCTGGAGCGGGCCGCGCTCCAGGTGTCCGGGGCGGACAGGTCGACGTGCGGCGTGGCACGGGGGGCGACCGGCGCGGTGACGTAGGTCGGCAGGGGCACCGGGACCGGGTCCCAGCTCTCGCCCTGGCCGGGCCGGCGCTGCCGTTCGCGCTGCTGGTCGACCCACTCCGCGTGGTCGGTCTGCTCGACGAGCGCGCGGCGGTCGGCGGCGAGCGCGGAGAGTCCGGGGTCCGTGGCGGGTTCGGGGCTGTCCTCCGGTTCGTCGCTGTCGGCGGCCACGGTGGCCGGGCGCTGCCGGGGCCGGCGCTCGCGCAGCCGCTGGGCGGCGACCTCGGCGCGCTGCCGGTCCATCTGGTAGGCGAACCGCTTGCGCTCCTGGGCCCGCAGATGGGCGATGTACCCGCTGAGCAGCACGGCCGGGGCCGCGGGCGCCCACAGGAAGGCGAGTCCGCCCACGGCGGCGACGACCGCTCCGACGGTGAAGGCGAGGAACAGCATCACGGTCGTGCGGCGCCGGCGGGCGAGCACCTTGGAGCGCCGGGCCCGCGCGAGGGCCTCCGCCGACTGCGGCCGCCGGGCCGCCGGGACGGAGCGGGCGGGCGCCTTGGCGGCCTGCTGCCGCTCGGGCTGCCGTTCGGGGGCGTCGTGCTGCGACCGGGCGGCCGGGACACCCGGGGCCTCGCTCCCCGAGGGCGCGGGCTGGGCGGCCTTCTGGGAGGGCACCGGCGCGGACCGCTGCGGTGCGGGGGCGATCCGGGTGTGCGTCGCCTGACCGGCCGGGGGCATGGCGAAGGCCCGGACGTCCACCGATGCGGTGACGTCGTCCGGGTCGGCGTCGCGCTCCGACTCGTCGGCGGAGCGGGCGCGCAGGTCCCTGGCGTACCGGCGCTCCATCCCCGCCCGTCCGGAAAGCAGCCGGATGGCGGTGCTGAAGCGTTCCGTCGGACGGGCCTCGTTCAGCTCGTCCTGCCTACGGAGCCACATCGGCACCAAGTAGGCGGCCCAGGCCCCGACAATGACTGCGTAGATGAGGCCGCTGCTGCTCACGCTCACACGGTAGAGGGGTTTGCGTGAGGCCATCCGCCAATTGAGCCGGTGTGTCGCACGATCTGGCTGATATTTCGAGCTTTTTTTGTGATCGATGCAGTCACAAGCCCGATCACTCCGGGATTTAATTCGAACACATTTCTTATTTGCGGTTTCAGCCGGCCGCCTCGGCCCGTCGGCGGCGCCAGCGGGTGAGCAGTCCTTCGGGGACCTCCTCCGCGGTCAGCGCGAAGACGAGGTGGTCGCGCCAGGCGCCGTCGATGTGGAGATAACGCGGGCGCAGCCCTTCGTCGCGGAATCCGAGTTTCTCCACCACGCGCCGGCTCGGCCGGTTCTCCGGGCGAATGCAGACCTCGACCCGGTGCAGTCCGACGGTGCGGAAGCAGTGGTCCACGACGAGGGCGACGGCCGTCGGCATCACCCCTCGGCCCGCGACCGCCTCGTCCACCCAGTAGCCGACGTGCCCCGAGCACATCGAGCCCCAGGTGATTCCGGCCACCGTCAACTGGCCGACCAGGCGGCCCTGGTACTCGATGACGAAGGGCAGCATCCGGCCGGCGTTCGCCTCGGAGCGCAGGTGCCGGACCATCTGACGGTAGGTGGGGCGGTGGACGATCGGGCCGCTGGGCGTGGGCGGCGGGATCGTGGCCTCCCAGGGCCGCAGCCAGTCGCGGTTGCGCCGGTTGACCTCGCGCCAGGCGCGCTGGTCGCGCATTCTTATCGGCCTCAGGACGACGTCGCCGTCCGTCAGTTCGACGGGCCACGAGGGGGTGTTCAGCGCGCACCCCCGGTGCTCGGTCCGGCGTGCCCGCCCGCGTGGCCGTGGTCGTGGACGTGCCCGCCCGCGTGGCCGTGGACGTGCCCGCCGGCGTGGGCCTGGACCTGGTCGCCCGCGTGGGCCTGGACGTGGTCGCCGCCGCGGAGTTGGTCCACCGCGTGTCTCAGCAGGGGTTCGAGGACCGCGAGGCCGTCCTTCACCCCGCCGGTGGAACCCGGCAGGTTGACGATCAGGGTGCTGCCCGCCACGCCGGCCAGGCCCCGGGAGAGGGCGGCGGTGGGGACCTTCTCGCGGCCGTACGCGCGGATGGCCTCGGCGATGCCGGGGACCTCGCGGTCGAGCACCGCGCGGGTGGCCTCGGGGGTGCGGTCGGTGGGCGAGATGCCCGTGCCGCCGGTGGTGACGATCACGTCGTAGCCCGCCTTCGTCCCGGCGCGCAGGGCGGCTTCGACGGGGTCGCCGTCGGGGACGACCCGCGGGCCCTCGACGGCGAAGCCGAAGCGGCGCAGGCCCTCCGCGATCAGCGGGCCGCCCCTGTCCTCGTAGACCCCGGCGGCGGCCCGGTTGGAGGCGGTCACGACCAGCGCGCGGTACGGCGCGCCGCCCGGTGCGGCCCCGGATGCGGTGCCCGGTGCGGCCCCGGGTCTCATGAGCGGCTCCAGTCGCCCGAGGCGCCGCCCGTCTTCTCCTCGACCCGTACGTCCGTGATGACCGCCCCCTTGTCGACCGCCTTGACCATGTCGATCACGGTGAGCGCGGCGACGGAGACCGCGGTGAGGGCCTCCATCTCGACGCCCGTGCGGTCCGTGGTGCGCACCGCGGCCCGGATCTCCACGGCGTCGTCCGCGACCGACAGGTCCAGCTCGACGCCCGACACCGACAAGGGGTGGCACAGCGGGATGAGGTCCGGGGTGCGCTTGGCGCCCATGATGCCCGCGATGCGGGCGGTCGCGAGCGCGTCGCCCTTGGGCATCCCCTCCCCCCGCAGGAGTTCGACCACCCGCGGGGAGACCAGCACACGGCCGGTGGCGCGGGCGGTGCGCTCGGTGACGGCCTTGCCCGAGACGTCGACCATGCGGGCGGCGCCCGCGTCGTCGAGGTGCGTCAATCGGTCCTGCGTGCTCATGTGGTGTGCGCTCCCGGTCACGGCCCGGGGTCGGGCGCCCGGGCCTGTGTGCAGCGACACGCTACCGCCAACCGGCGCCGGGCGGCCGGACGGGAGCCCCCGCATCGGGGCCGGCGGCACCCCCCGCGGGGACCGCCGGCCACCGCCGGCCGTGCCTGTGGCCCGTCAGCCGAGCAGCACGACCTCGACCTCCGTGCCGGGCTCCACGAACTCCACGTCCTCCGGAACGACGATCAGGGCGTCGGCGTGCGCGAGGGCCGCGACGAGGTGCGAGGAGGCCCCGCCGACGGGGGCCACCTCGCCCTCGGCGTACCGGCCGCGCAGGAACTGGCGGCGGCCCGCGGGCGAGGTCAGCGCCTTCTCGGCGGTGAGGACGGCGCGGAGGGTGGGCCGGTGCACGTCCTCCAGGCCCATCAGGGCACGGATCGCGGGCCGGACGAACAACTCGAAGGAGACGTACGAGGAGACGGGGTTGCCCGGGAGGGCGAGCAGCGGGATGTGGTCGGGGCCGACGACGCCGAAGCCCTGGGGCTTGCCGGGCTGCATGGCGAGCCTGCGGAAGTCGACACCGGGCCCGGCCGGCGTCTCCTCCCTGTGCTCGGTGTGCTCGTCGGCCTCGGGGTCCCCGGCGACCTCCGCTCCGCAGACGGAGGACAGCGCCTCCTTGACGACGTCGTACGCCCCGACGCTCACCCCGCCGGTGGTGACGACCAGGTCGGCGCGGACCAACTGGTCCTCGATCGTGGCGCGCAGGATGTCGGCGTCATCGGTGACGGCGCCGACCCGGTAGGCGATCGCCCCGGCGTCCCGGGCGGCGGCGGTGAGGGCGAAGCTGTTGGAGTCGTAGATCTGGCCGGGGCGCAGTTCGCCGCCGGGCTGGACCAGTTCGCTGCCGGTGGAGATGACCACCACGCGGGGGCGCGGGCGCACCCGTACGGAGGCGTGGCCGACGGCGGCGAGCAGGGCGATCTGGGAGGGGCCGAGGATCGTGCCGGCCTCCAGGGCGCGCTCGCCCGCCGTGGTGTCGCTGCCCTTGGCGCGCACGTGCGCGCGGGCCTCGGCGGGGCGGTGGACGAGGACCTGCCCCGAGGCGCCCTCGGGGGCGGCGCTGTGGGCGGTCATCCTGCTGACCGGGCCGCCGCCGAGACCGCCGTCGGTCCACTCCACGGGGACGACGGTCTCCGCGCCGGGCGGCAGCGGGGCGCCGGTCATGATGCGGGCGGCCTGCCCGGGGCCCACGTGCGGCGGGTCCCCGGCGCCGGCCGCGACGTCCCCGACGACCGTCAGGGCGGCCGGGAACTCCTCGCTCGCGCCCGCGACGTCCGCGACCCGCACCGCGTAGCCGTCCATGGAGCTGTTGTCGAACGGCGGCAGCGACACCGGCACCATCACGTCCTCGACGAGGACGCAGCCCTGGGCGTCGAGGAGTTGCAGCTCGATGGGTTCCAGGGGGCGGACGGTGGAGAGGACGTCCGAGAGGTGCTCGTCCACCGACCACAGGCGGTCCGGGTCCTCGGGGCGGGTCGCGGCGGCGTTCACGTTCGCTGCATCTCCTCGGTCACGT
Organism: Streptomyces griseoaurantiacus; assembly: GCA_014656015.1. Lineage (GTDB taxonomy): Bacteria > Actinomycetota > Actinomycetes > Streptomycetales > Streptomycetaceae > Streptomyces > Streptomyces griseoaurantiacus. The sequence goes on from BNBP01000026.1 coordinate 46,040, forward strand.
AATGGCGGAGCCAGGCCCGGAAGTCGGGTCCCAGGTCCTCACGTTCGCACGCGAGTCTGACAATGGCACGCAGATAGTCGCCGCGGTCGCCGGTGTCATAGCGCCGGCCCCGGAACACGACGCCGTGCACGGGGCCGCCGGCCCCGCCCTCGGCGGTGGTCGCCGCGGTGTGGTTCTCGGCCAGTTGCTGGAGGGCGTCGGTGAGCTGGATCTCGCCGCCGCGGCCGGGCTCGGTCGTGCGCAGTATGTCGAAGATGCGCGGGTTGAGGACGTAGCGGCCGATGATGGCGTAGTTCGACGGGGCCTCGGCCGGCTCGGGCTTCTCGACCAGGCCGGTCACCTCGACGACGTCGTCCTCCTCGGTGGGTTTGACGGCCGCGCAGCCGTAGAGGTGGATCTGTTCGGGCGCCACCTCCATGAGGGCGACGACGCTGCCGCCGGTGCGCTCCTGGACCTGGACCATGCGGGCGAGCAGGGGGTCGCGCGGGTCGATCAGGTCGTCGCCGAGGAGGACCGCGAAGGGTTCCGCGCCGACGTGCGGGGCGGCGCACAGCACGGCGTGGCCGAGGCCCCGGGGGTCGCCCTGGCGGACGTAGTGGATGGTGGCGAGGTCGCTGGACTCCTGCACCTTGGCGAGCCGTCCGGCGTCGCCCTTGCGCTGGAGGGCCGACTCCAGTTCGTAGTTGCGGTCGAAGTGGTCCTCCAGGGGGCGCTTGTTGCGGCCCGTGATCATGAGGACGTCGTCGAGCCCCGCGGACACGGCCTCTTCGACCACGTACTGGATCGCCGGCTTGTCCACGACCGGCAGCATCTCCTTGGGAGTGGCCTTGGTCGCCGGCAGGAATCGCGTACCGAGGCCCGCCGCGGGAATGACGGCCTTGGTGATCCTGCTGATCCTTGGGTTCGACTCAGTCATGTCCGTCACCATATCGGGTCGATATGTGTGGAATATGTCGACCTGATCGACCCGCTCTCCTATGAGCCCTTTGGAAAGGTACGGAATCTGCCCGTGAGTCACATGGGAGCCGGAGCCGAGTCTGCCAAGCGCGGGTTGCGGCGGGAACTCCTCGCGGTGAGGCGGGGATTGACGGCGGATGACGTCCAGGAGGCGGAGAGGGCGCTCGCGGGGCGGGCGGAGGGGCTTCCGGAGCTGGCGGGGGCGCGCACGGTGGCGGCGTACGTCTCCGTGGGGCGCGAGCCGGGTACCCGCGCGCTCCTGGACGGGCTGCACGCCCGCGGAGTGCGCGTGCTGCTGCCGGTCCTGCTGCCCGACGACGACCTCGACTGGGGCCGCTACACCGGACCCGGCTCGCTGAAGGCCGTGGAGCGCGGCGGCCGGATGACGCTCTGGGAGCCCGCCGGGGAACGGCTCGGCCCGGAGGCGGTGCTGGCCGCCGAGGCCGTCCTGCTGCCCGGCCTGGCCGTGGACGGGCGCGGGATGCGGCTGGGACGCGGCGGGGGCTCCTACGACCGGGTGCTGGCCCGGCTGGCACGCGCGGGCGCCGCACCCGCGCTGGTGGTCCTGCTGTACGACACCGAGCTCGTGCCCGAGGTGCCGGCCGAACCGCACGACCGCCCGGTCCACGCGGCGGTGACGCCTTCGGGCGTGCACCGCTTCGGCACGTCGCCCGGCGGGCCGGCGTAGCCCGTTGCCGGCGCGAGGGCGCCGGGGCGGCACGAAGGGCCCTCCACGCCTGTGGAGGGCCCTTTCCGCGTGCCGGTGCCCCGAGGGGCCGGGGCTACGCGCTCACGGCTTCAGCACCAGCGTGTCGCCCGTGCTGCCGTCGACCGCCTTGCCGGTGAAGTTCCAGGGCAGCAGCTCGCCCTCGACCCACTTGTCGGTCTGGTCGGTGTAGTGCGCGCTGTAGGCGTGCCCCGAGGCCCCAGTGAGGTTGATCCACCTGGACTTGTCGAGGTCCCCGAGGTTGACGACCATCCGCATCGAGGGCACCCACAGGGCCTCGTACCCGCCGGCCGCGTTCCAGCCGGTGGCGTTGACCGTCGCCTCGCCGCCGCTGAGCTTCCAGGGGCCCCGGTTGAGCATGAACTTGAGGAACGAGGGGCCCTCGGTGCCCAGGGTCTGGTTCTTCAGGTTGAGCTGGTGCAGCCGGCCCCAGCTCCAGGAGTCGACGTCCTTGCCCATCTTGGCGGTCAGTTCCCAGCGCGCGTCCCGCATGGCGCGGGCGAACAGCTCGTCGCGGGTCTTGGTCGCCTTGTCGGTGCGCGTCCCCGGCGACTGCCACCAGGCGTTGTCCTGGTCGTCGAGGAGGTTGCGCACCACCTCGAACCAGCGGTCGCCGCCGTCCGGCTGTGCCTGGGAGGCGTCGCGCTGCCCGCACTCGCGCACCTTGCGGTCCTCGTCCGCCGGGCCGGTGTTGTCGGCCGGCTCGACGTAGAGGCACTCGCCCTTGACGCGCAGCTCCTTGGGGAGCTTGTCGCCGAACGCGAGCTGCAGGATGTTGCGCCACACGGAGTTGAAGTAGGCGGCCGCGCCCGAATCGGCGTCCTGGGTGTAGTCCCAGCCCTCCAGGAGCTTCTGCGCCTCGCGCACGTACTTGTTCGACACGTCGATCTTGAGCAGCTTGGGCACGAGCAGCTTGGCGATCTCGCTGCTGTTGTCGAGCTGCATCTGGCGCATGTCGTCGGTGGAGATCTTGCCGCCGTCGTCGATCTTGGACTTGATCAGGTCCGTGATGCGCTGGCTGCGGCTGCCGTAGCCCCAGTCCGTGGTCAGGACGTAGGGGTACTTGTTCTTGGCGACCACGGCCTGGTTGGCGGTGACGATGTAGCCGCGCTTCGGGTTGTACTCGTGGGGCAGTTCGGCCTGCTTGAGGAAGCCGGTCCACTTGTGCTTCGAGTCCCAGCCGGGCACCGGGACGGAGCCGTTGTCGCCCTTGGCGCGGGTGGGGATCCTCCCGGGGAGCTGGTAGCCGATGTTGCCCTTGGTGTCGGCGTAGACGAGGTTCTGCGAGGGCACCTCGAAGTCGGCCGAGGCCTTGCGGAAGCTCGTCCAGTCGGAGGCCTTGTCGATCTCGAAGACGGCGTCCATGGAGTTGCCCGGGTCGAGCGCGGTCCAGCGCAGCGCGAGCCCGTAGCCGTCGCCGCGGTCGGGGGCGGCGGTGTCGACGGTGGCCTTCTTGCCGACCTTGACGAGCTCGTCGTCGCGGTCGGAGAGCAGGGGGCCGTTGTTGGTCTCGCGGACCACGATCGTCTTGCTCTTGCCGCCGGCGACCTCGATGGTCTCCTTGCGGGTGGTGAACGGCACGGTCTTGCCGTCGTACAGGTAGCCCTCGCCGCTGAGCTTCTCCAGGTACAGGTCGCTGACGTCGACCCCGGAGTTGGTCATGCCCCAGGCGATGTCCTTGTTGTGGCCGATGACGACCCCGGGCAGCCCGGCGAAGGTGTAGCCGGCGACGTCGTACTGGCACGTGCGGGAGACGGTCCGGCAGTGCAGGCCCATCTGGTACCAGACCGAGGGCAGCGAGGCCGACAGGTGCGGGTCGTTGGCGAGCAGCGGCTTGCCGGTGATCGTGTGCGAGCCCGCGACGACCCATGAGTTGGAGCCGATGCCGTTGCCGTTCACGCCGACGGCCGTGGGTACGTCGTCCAGGACGTTGTACAGGCCCGCGAGCTGGCTCTGGACGCCCGATCCGGTGCCCCCGGCCGTGGAGGAGCCGGTGCCGCCCGTCGTGCCCGTGGTGGTGCCCGTGCCGCCCACCGTGCCACCCGTGCCCGTCGTGCCGCCGGTCCCCGTGGTGCCGCCGGTGCCGGTGCCGCCCGTGGTGCCGCCCGTCGTCCCGCCGACGCCCGTGCCGCCCGAGGTGCCCGTACCCGTACTCGTGCCCGTGGCGCTCTGGTCGAACGTCTGGGTGAGCGCGTCGTACGCGCCCTCCTGGACGATCGGCTTGTTGCGGCCGTAGGGGTACGCCGGGTAGAGGTCCGCGATCTGCTTGGGGCCGAGCCGGCTCGTCATCAGGGCGCGGTCGATCTCGTCCTGCATGTTGCCGCGCAGGTCCCAGGCCATCGCCTTGAGCCAGGAGATCGAGTCGACGGGCGTCCACTCCCGCGGCTTGTAGTCGTTGGTGAAGCCCAGCGCCGCGTACTCCAGGGAGATGTCCTTGCCGTCCTTGCCCGCCAGGTAGGCGTTGACGCCCTTGGCGTAGGCCCGGAGGTACTTCTTCGTGGCGGGCGCGAGCTTGGTGTCGTACTCCTTCTTCGCCACCCGGTCCCAGCCCAGCGTGCGCAGGAACTCGTCGTTGTCGACCTGGCCCTTGCCGAACATCTCCGACAGGCGCCCGGAGGTCATGTGGCGGCGCACGTCCATCTCGTAGAACCGGTCCTGGGCCTGGACGTAGCCCTGGGCCATGAAGAGGTCCTCGTCCGAGGAGGCGTAGACCTGCGGGATCCCGTAGGAGTCCCGTTTCACGTCGACGGGCCCGGACAGGCCGTCGAGGGCTATCGATCCCTTGGTCTGCGGGAACGAGGCGCGCACGGTACTGACCGACCAGTACGCGCCGAAGGCCACGCCCGCGACGACGGCCAGAACCAGCACGATGACGAAGAGACGGCCTCTGCGCCCCTTCTTCCTGCCGGACTTGCCGGGCTCCTGACCGGAAGAGGCGGTGGTGTTGGGGGGCATCGCTGTCCTTGCGTCCTTACACGAGCTGCAGACGGGCAGTGCTTACGGGCGGTGGTCACGGGCGTTGCTGGGGGCAGCGCTTTCGGCTGGGCCTGTCGGCTCCGCTTTCGCGCGAGCGCTGGAGCAACCATAGGCGCAGGGCCCCCCGGGCCTTGACGCGGAGTCGGGAACCGGCCGGACGGGAGTTCGACGAAGCCGCGCTCACGCGTCAAGGAAGCGTCAAGAGTTAGGTAAGGTAACGAACTACCGGTATCGAAGCGCGCGACAGCGTCCGCCCCTCGATGCTCGAATTGCTCCGCACCTGCCCGGAATGTCCGCCCGGGCGGCCCGGGGAGCCCTTCGGGAAAGGAACAGCCGCTGACTGTCCACCACCTCAACCAGCTCCTGCTCGTCTGCTCGCTCGTGCTGCTCGTCGCGGTGGCGGCGGTGCGCATCTCCTCGCGCAGCGGGCTCCCCAGCCTGCTCGTCTACCTGGGCATCGGCATGGCCATGGGCCAGGACGGTCTCGGCCACATCAACTTCAGCAACGCCGCGCTCACCCAGGTCATCGGCTACGCGGCCCTGGTCGTGATCCTCGCCGAGGGCGGTCTGGGCACCAAGTGGAAGGAGATCAGACCGGCGCTGCCGGCCGCCTCCGCGCTCGCCCTCGGCGGCGTCGCGGTGAGCGTCGGCATCACGGCCACGGCGGCGCACCTGCTGATCGGGCTGGAATGGCGGCAGGCGCTCATCATCGGGGCGGTGGTGTCCTCCACGGACGCGGCGGCGGTCTTCTCCGTCCTGCGCAGAATTCCCCTGCCCGCGCGGGTGACGGGCGTCCTGGAGGCCGAGTCCGGCTTCAACGACGCCCCCGTGGTCATCCTCGTCGTCGCCTTCTCCACCGCCGGACCCGTGGAGCACTGGTACTTCCTGGTGGGCGAGATCGCGCTGGAACTGGCGATCGGCGCCGCCATCGGCCTCGCGGTGGGCTGGCTCGGCGCCTGGGGCCTGCGGCACGTGGCGCTGCCGGCCTCCGGCCTGTACCCGATCGCCGTCATGGCGATCGCCGTCACCGCGTACGCGACCGGCGCCCTCGCCCACGGCAGTGGCTTCCTCGCCGTCTACCTGGCCTCCCTGGTCCTCGGCAACGCCCGGCTGCCGCACTCGCCGGCCACCCGCGGCTTCGCCGACGGGCTCGGCTGGATCGCCCAGATCGGCATGTTCGTCCTGCTCGGCCTGCTGGTCGTCCCGCACGAGATGGGCGACGACGTGGTGCCCGCGCTCCTCGTCGGGCTGATCCTGACGATGGTGGCGAGACCGCTCGGCGTACTGCTGTGCCTGACCCCCTTCCGGGTGCCCTGGCAGGAACAGGTGCTGATGTCATGGGCCGGGCTGCGCGGCGCGGTGCCCATCATCCTGGCGACGATCCCCATGGTGAACGGTGTCGAGAACAGCCGCCGCATCTTCAACATCGTCTTCGTCCTCGTCGTCGTCTACACCCTCGTCCAGGGGCCGACGCTGCCCTGGCTGGCCCGCAGACTCGGGCTCGGCCGGGGCGACGAGACGGCGGACCTCGGCATCGAGTCGGCACCCCTGGAGCGGCTGCGCGGCCATCTGCTCTCCATGGCGATCCCCGAGGGCTCCCGGATGAACGGCGTCGAGATCCGCGAGCTGCGGCTGCCCGCCGGGGCCGCCGTCACGCTCGTCGTGCGCGAGGGGAAGTCCTTCGTGCCGGGCCCCGCGACCGTCCTGGCGCGCGGCGACGAACTCCTCGTCGTCGCCACCGACCCGGTGCGCGACGCGGCCGAGCGCCGGCTGCGCGCCGTCGGCCAGGGCGGCAAGCTCGCCGACTGGCTGGGGGAATCCGGCAACGGGCCCCGGCAGAGCGCCGCGGAACGGATCGGGCCGGGCGGTGACGGGCCCCTGAAGGGCCGGGCGCTCCGGCGCCGGGGGGCCCGGAAGGCGGGCTCGCGGTAGCATGAACGGCGTACTTGATCGAACCAACTCTGCCTGACGCAGAGCTGGCGCGACCGTATGGCGGCCGGGCGGCCCCCCTTCAGGGCCCCGGCATCTACCGCAGTCCGCGCAAGAGGACAGCTCTCGGCGTCGCCCCACACGCGCGTGAGCCGTACCCGGGGCGGCGCTACCAGGCGGCAGAAAGGCACGGGCCGTGGCATCCACGGTCACCTCGACGTCGTCGTCCCGCCCCGGCTACGGGCAGTTGCTGCGTACGCGCGGCGCCTGGACGTTCCTGCTCCCCGGCTTCGCGGCGCGCCAGCCCTTCGCGATGCTCACCCTCTCCCTCGTGCTGCTCGTGCAGCACACCACCGGCTCCTACGGGGCCGCCGGCGCCGTCGCCGCCGTCACCGGCGTCTCCATGGCGGTGTTCGCCCCCTACGGGGGCCGTCTCGCCGACCGGCACGGGCAGCGCGCGGTGCTGCTGCCCGGCGTCCTGGTGCACGCCGCCGCGGCCCTCGCCCTCACGGCACTCGCCCTCGCCGACGCGCCCCTGTGGGCGCTGTTCGCGCTGGCCGTCCCCACCGGCGCCTCGGTGCCGCAGGTCGGGCCGATGGTGCGCGCCCGCTGGGGAGTGAAGCTGCAGGGCTCGCCGCTGATGGTGACGGCCACCGCGTTCGAGTCGGTCACCGACGAGCTGACCTTCGTCCTCGGCCCGCTGCTCGCGACCGCCCTGTGCACCGCCGTGCACCCCTCGGCCGGACTGCTCACGGAGGCGGCCCTGACCCTTGTCGGAGGCGTCCTGTTCGCCGCGCAGAAGGGAACCCAGCCGGTGCCCGGAAAGGCCCTGCCGGCGGACGCGGAGGGCGGCTCCCCGCGCGCGGGGAGCGGTTCCGCGCTGGGCGTGCCCGGGGTGCGGGTGCTGGTCGTCGCCTTCCTGGGCATCGGTTCCGTCTTCGGCGGCATGCAGGTCGCGCTCGCGGCGTTCACCGAGTCGATCGGGGAGCCCGGTCTCAACGGCGTCCTCTACGGCGTCTTCGCCGCGGGAAACATGCTCTCGGGCGTCGTCTGCGGCGCGATCGCCTGGAAGGTGGCGCCCCGCCGCCGGCTGCTCCTCGCGTACACGGCGCTCGCGGTGACGGCCTCCCTGCTGTGGACCGGCCACTCGGTGGCCGTCCTCGCGGCCGTGGGCCTGCTGGTCGGTATGTGCATCGCGCCCGCGCTGATCACCGGCTACACGCTCGTCGAGGACCTCGTCCCGGCGGGCTCCCGCACCGAGGCGTTCACCTGGCTCACCGGCGCGGTCGCGCTCGGGCAGGCGGCCGCGGTCACCGTCGCGGGACAGCTGGAGGACCGGCTGTGGGACGGCGCCGGGTTCCTGGTGCCGATGGGCGGCACGGTGGCGGCCCTGGTGGTGCTCCTGGCGCTGCGCGCGCTGCTCGCGGGACGGCCCTCCGGGCGCACGGTGGCACGTGGCGTCGGTCACCGCACACCGATGACAGTGGACTGAACGCGGGGAATAGGTCACTATTGACTGTCGTTAGCACTCACTGAGCAAGAGTGCCAGGAGGAAGTCACAGTGCCGACGTACCAGTACCAGTGCACCGAGTGCGGCGAGGGCCTCGAGGCGGTGCAGAAGTTCACCGACGACGCCCTGACCGTGTGCCCGAACTGCGAGGGGCGCCTGAAGAAGGTGTTCTCCGCCGTCGGCATCGTCTTCAAGGGCTCCGGCTTCTACCGCAACGACAGCCGCGGCTCCTCGTCGAGCAGCACGCCCGCCTCGTCGTCGAAGTCGTCCTCGTCCACGGCGTCGGGGTCCAACGGGTCCTCGGCCTCGGGTTCGTCCTCCTCGGGCGCCTCCTCCTCCGGTTCCTCGTCGAGCTCCTCGAGCTCCACGAGCACCTCCTCGAGCTCCGCGGCCTGACCTGGCGGTCGGCCCCGCTCCCGGGGCCGCGCCCGATCCGGCACTCGCTCTTTCCCGGGCCCCGTCGTCCCGCGACGACGGGGCCTTCGGTGTGCGTACGGCCGTGGACGCGTGCGTGCGTGGGCTTGCGTGCGCCGCCGCTCCCGGCGTTCCGATTCCGAAAGGTGTGCGCCCGCCGGCCCGTGCGAGCGGGCGGCTAGGGTGCGGGCATGGTGCAGCAGCAGACGGAGAACGCGCAGGCGCAGGTGCCGGGTGGGGCCGCGGAGATCGGCGTCATCGGGGGCTCGGGGTTCTACTCCTTCCTCGAGGACGTGACCGAGGTCCGCGTCGACACCCCCTACGGGGAGCCCAGCGACTCCCTGTTCCTCGGTGAGATCGCGGGCCGCCGGGTCGCCTTCCTCCCCCGCCACGGCCGCGGCCACCATCTGCCGCCCCACCGCATCAACTACCGCGCCAACCTGTGGGCCCTGCGCGCGGCCGGCGTCCGGCAGGTGCTCGGCCCGTGCGCGGTCGGCGGACTGCGCCCCGAGTACGGCCCCGGCACGCTCCTCGTCCCGGACCAGTTCGTGGACCGCACGAAGTCCCGGCAGCAGACCTACTTCGACGGGCTGCCGCGCCCCGAGGGCACCGTGCCGAACGTCGTGCACGTCTCGCCCGCCGACCCGTACTGCCCCACCGGCCGGGAGGTCGCGCTGGCGGCGGCGCGGGGACGGGACTGGGAGCCGGTGGACGGCGGCACGCTCGTCGTCGTCGAGGGGCCGCGGTTCTCCACCCGCGCCGAATCGGAGTGGCACCGGGCGCAGGGCTGGTCGGTGGTCGGCATGACGGGCCACCCGGAGGCCGTGCTCGCCCGTGAGCTGGAGCTCTGCTACACCTCGCTGACCCTGGTCACGGACCTGGACGCGGGCGCGGAGACCGGCGAGGGCGTCTCCCACGAGGAGGTGCTGCGGGTGTTCGCGGCGAACGTGGACCGGCTGCGGGGCGTGCTGTTCGACGCGGTGGCCGCGCTGCCGCGGAACGGCGAGCGGGACTGCCTGTGCGCCACGGCGCTGGGCGGGATGGATCCGGGGTTCGCGCTGCCTTAGCGCGGGAGGACTCGGGGCTCGGGGCCAGGTTCGGAGTTCGGGGTCTGGGGTTCGGGGCTCGGAGTTCGGCGCTCGAGGTCCGGGGGTTCGCGCTGCCGTAGCGCGGGGTTCGGGGGCAGGGGCTCGGGGTCCGGGGTCCGGGGCTCGGACGCCGTTCGAACGCGGTGGGGCGGACGGGCGGACGTCCTCGTTCGGGTGAGCGGGATATCCACAACCGGGCGGTGGTCCACAGGCTCCGGCGGAGTCGGCGGCGGGGCGTCATCGTGGGACGCGCGGAGCGGCCAGGACGGCCGCACGCCGACCGCACGACGACCGCACGAAGCAGGTGGAGACACCCATGACGCCCCCGCGTTTCCCCGACTCCCGCACCCACCACCCCACCCTCCCCCCTTTCTCCGGCCCCGTCTCCGTCCCCTCCGTGACCGGCGCGGACGCCGCCTTCCGCCCCGACTCCCGGGACACTCCCCCGGCCTGCTCCGTGCCGCATTTCGCCCCCGTGCGGGTGCCCGGCGGCGCGGGCCGGCTGCGACGGCTGGTCCGGCAGCGCAGGCGGGCCGTGGCGGCGGGGCTGGCGGTCACCGCCGCCGCCCTGATCGCGGCGGGTCCGCATGCCGAGGGGCGACCGCGCGGGCACCCGGACGACACGGCACGGGCCCGGGCGAGCACCGCCCGGGCGGCCTCCTCGCCGCACCACCGGCCCGCTCGGGCCCCGACGGTGACGGCGCCGGTGCGGATCGCGGACGCGGCGACCGTGGGGTTGCTGCGGCCGGGCGACCGGGTCGACGTGATCGCGGCCGACGGCGGCGGAGCCGCGCGGGTGGTGGCGGCCGGGGCGCGGGTGGTGGAGGTGCCGGGAACGCCCGGCGGACGCGGAACGGACGGGACCGGCACAGGTATTGGGACCGGCACAGGTACGGGAACCGGCTCGGGGACAGGGACCGACACCGTCGCCGAGGCGGCGCCGAACGCCGGGACGGGCCCCGGTACCGGGGCGGAGCCCGGTGCGCTGGTCGTGCTCTCGGTGCCACGCGCGGAGGCCGCCCGGCTGGCCGGGGCCGGTGCGGCGGGACGGCTGGCGGTGACGCTGCGGTGATGCGGAACACCTCGTTCGCGTGGACGCGAGAGGCGCGGACCGGGCCGATTGTCGTAAGTTGCGGAGTCGTTTGTTCCGTAGTTCGCGCGTGAGTGAAGGGGTTCATCGGTGAGCGAGATGAAGGGATCCGGCGTCTGGGAGGGCTTCAAGGCCTTCCTGATGCGTGGAAACGTCGTCGATCTGGCCGTCGCGGTGGTGATCGGAGCCGCGTTCAGCAACATCGTGAACTCGGTGGTGAAGGGCATCATCAACCCGCTGGTCGGGGCGATCGGCACCAAGAACCTGGACAGCTACAGCTCGTGTCTCACATCCCACTGCGAGGTGGCGAAGGACGGCACGGTCACCCACGGCATCCAGATCATGTGGGGCTCGGTTCTCGGCTCCACGCTGCAGTTCCTGATCACGGCGACCGTCGTGTACTTCCTGATGGTGCTGCCGATGGCGAAGTACCTGGCCCGGGTCGAGGCGCGCCGCAGGGCACGGGAGGACACCAAGGGCTCGGTGGTGGAGGTCACGGAGCTGGAGGTCCTCCAGCAGATCCGCGACACCCTGGTCGCCCAGCGTGGCGGCAGTCACGACGCCCGGCGCTGACGGCGCCGGACGAGGGCCGTCGCGGGAGAGCGCCGCGGGGACCGGCTCGGCCGCCGCCGGCTCAGACGTGGTGCGGGGGCTTCTCGTCGAGGAAGCGCTTCAGATCGGCGGCGGAGCTGTCGCCGGCCGGCCGCTCGCCCCAGCCCCGGTCGGTGTCGTCCGAGGACTGCCGGTACTGGTCCATCGGATCGTCGAAGACGAGAGCCGCCGGTGTCGGCTCGGGGGGCGTGGAGTCGCTGTGCATGCCTCCAGCGTACGGCTCGGCGGGGCCCGACGGCCGGGAGCCGGCGGGAGGATGGGCACATGGACACCGAGACCGATGCGCTGACGGACGTTGCGGGGCTGCGGGTGGGGCATGCCACCCGGGCCGGGGGCGGATGGCTGACCGGGACGACGGTCGTACTCGCCCCCGAAGGGGGTGCCGTGGCCGCCGTGGATGTGCGCGGTGGCGGGCCGGGGACGAAAGAGACGGACGCGCTGGACCCGCGCAACCTGGTGCGGACGGTGGAGGCGGTGGTGCTGACCGGCGGCAGCGCCTACGGGCTCGACTCCGCCTCCGGTGTGATGGCGTGGCTGGAGGAACGGGGACGCGGGGTGCGGGTCGGCCCCGATCCGGGGCACGTGGTGCCGGTGGTGCCCGCGGCCTGCGTGTTCGACCTGGGGCGGGGCGGTGACTTCGGGGCTCGTCCGGACGCGTCCACCGGCCGGGCGGCCGTGGAGGCGGCCGCGGGCCCGGAGGGCACGGCGGTGGCGCAGGGGTGCGTGGGGGCCGGCACGGGCGCGGTGGTCGGTGCGCTCAGGGGCGGGGTGGGCACCGCGAGCACGGTGCTCGGCTCGGGCATCACCGTGGGCGCCCTGGTGGTGGCCAATGCCGCGGGTTCGGCGGTGGATCCGGCAACGGGCGCGCTGTACGGGGAGTTCTGGCAGGGACGGCGGGTCGCATATCCGGCGGCCGAGGTGCACGAGGCGGCGCGGAGGCGGTTGGAGGAGGCGGCGGCACGGCGGACGGCGCCGCCGCTGAACACGACGCTGGCGGTCGTGGCCACGGACGCGGCGCTGTCGAAGGCACAGGCGCGGAAGGTCGCGGGCACCGCGCACGACGGCATCGCGCGGGCCGTCCGCCCGGTGCACCTGCTGAACGACGGCGACACGGTGTTCGCGCTGGCCACCGGTGCCCGACCGCTGCCCGAGGGCGATCCCCTGGCGCTCAACGAGGTGCTCGCGGCGGGGGCGGACCTGGTGACCCGGGCGATCGTGCGGGCCGTCCGGGCGGCCCGGTCGCACGAGGGTCCGGGCGGCGACTGGCCCTCGTACGGGGAGCTGTACGGCAGCGCCTTCTGACGGTCCCGCACCTCGGCTCCCAGTGCGTCAACGGCCGTGGTGCGGGGCGACATTGTCCCGGTTCTGTCACGCGACGGGGTCGGAGCCGTACGGGCGGGAACCCAGGTCGGCGGGCCGTGCTCTTGTTTCACGTATCGCAGCGGACAGACGCATCGCACTGACGACGCCGACGCTGACGACACCGACGACAGCGACAGCGACGACACCGACGACTGGGAGAACCTCGTGACTACGCCGGACATGACAGCGCGGCGGCGCGTGCTCGGGGCCGCGGCCGCCCTCGTGGTCGGCGCCCTGACCCTCACCGCCTGCGGCGGGGACGCGAGCGCGGACAACGGCAAGGGCGGCAAGAAGTCCGACACCAAGGCCTCCGCCGCACGCATCACCATCTCCGCCGAGGACGGTTCGGACAACGCCTCGATCAACGCCACGGGCGTGAAGGTCAGAGGCGGGAAGCTGACCGAGGTGAAGATGACGGTGGCCGGCTCGGACAAGCCGGTCGAGGGCTCGGTGTCGGCGGACGGGGCGACCTGGAAGCCGAAGGAGCAGCTGGAGCGCGGCACCAAGTACCGCATATCCGCCCTGGCCAAGGACACCGACGGCCGTCCGGCCGCCGCCAACTCCGTCTTCACCACGGTGTCGCCCGCGCACAGCTTCATCGGCACCTACACGCCCGACGGCGGCAGCACGGTCGGTGTGGGCATGCCGGTGTCGTTCACGTTCAACAAGGCGATCAGCGACAAGAAGGCCGTGCAGTCGCACATCACCGTCACCTCCAGCAGCGGCCAGAAGGTCGCCGGGCACTGGTTCGGCACGCAGCGCCTGGACTTCCGGCCCGAGAAGTACTGGGACGCGAACTCCAAGGTGACGATGAAGATCGACCTGGACGGCGTGAAGGGCGCCGACAACGCCTACGGCGTGCAGAAGAAGACGGTCACTTTCACCGTCGGCCGCTCGCAGGTCTCCACGGTCGACGCGGCGAGCCAGACGATGACGGTGGTCCGTGACGGACGGACCGTCAAGACCGTCCCGATCTCCGCCGGCAGCCCGCAGAACACCACGTACAACGGCCAGATGGTCATCTCCGAGAAGTTCCAGCAGACCCGGATGAACGGTTCCACGGTCGGCTTCGGCGGCGAGTACGACATCCCGGACGTGCCGCACGCGATGCGCCTGACCTCCTCCGGCACCTTCATCCACGGCAACTACTGGTACAACCAGGGCAATCCGCCCTTCGGTCGCGAGGGCACCAGCCACGGCTGCGTCGGCATGGCGGACGTCCGGGGCGCGCAGGGCGACACGGTCGCCAAGTGGTTCTACGACAGCTCGCTCATCGGTGACGTCGTGATCGTGAAGAACTCCCACGACAAGATCGTCTCGCCGGACAACGGCCTCAACGGCTGGAACATGCCGTGGTCCCAGTGGACCGCCGGAAGTGCGGTCTGACGAGGGGTTTCCACGGAAGATCGGGGCAACGGGGCGGGCGTCGCGGGAACATCCCGCGAGGCCCGCCCGTTTTCCGTGCGTAGGTTTTCTCGGTTCACGGACACGATGTCCGACCGAGGGGCTACGGTATGCACCCACCAGGTGACATGCAGCGACGCCGGGAGCAACCTTGAGCGTTCCGTACGAGACCGCAGCGTACGAGCCCTTCGAGTCGCCCGAGTCTCCGGAGGAGCAACTCGAGCGGCTGCTCGGCCGTGCCCTGAACTCCTTCGAACTGCCCGACGAGACGATACGCCTGCTCGACTGCGCGCTGGCGTACGCCACTTCACTGCACTCGGCGCACCACAGCGCCGGGCTGCACCGGGAGACCCACCGCCACACCTGGCTGCTCGCCGACGGTTCCGCCGTGACGCTCTGGGAACTGGTGCACAACACCGCCCCGGGCGGTCTCCTCCAGCACGAGGTGTACCTCGACGAGGAGGAGTTGCGCACCGCCACCGCCCGGCTGCCGCTGCCCCCCGACGCCCCCGAGTTCGAGCTCTCGTTACCGGCGCGGCCGGCCCCCGTTCCCGAGCCCCGGCACTTCTACGTGCCCGACGACTCCGCGGACCACGTGCGGCGGCTGCTGCGCCGCGCGGAGAACTCCGACTCGCCGGACGCGGAGCTGTCCGCACTGCTGCTGAACTCCGCCTCGGCGCACCAGATCTCCCAGGCCTTCGGACGCATCGGCCGCGCCCGCCGCGCGGGCCTGAGCCTCTCGCTGTACGAGCACGCGTTCCTGCTGCGGGACGGGCGCGAGATCTCCCTGTGGGAGGTCGAGCACACGGCGACGCCGGACGGCCGCCACATGTGCGAGGTGTACGCGAGCGAGCGTGCGGCCCGCGCGGCGATGGAACTGCGGGCGACGGCCTCCGACCGCATCCGGCCGAAGCGCCGCCCCGGCCCCGGGCAGCCCTGAGAGCGAACCGCCCCGCTTCCGGCGGTGTCAGCCGGTGGGCCGGTGTCCGCCTCCGTCGCCGAACTGCCGTACGAGACCGGCGAAGGCGTCCCGTTCGGCCTGGGTGAGTTCGACGGACTCCAGCCGTGGCGCCGCCCGATGGCGCGGCAGCGCGCCGAGCGTGCCCGCACGCTCCTGGACCGCGAGATAGGTGCGGTAACGACGCTGCAGGCGGACGAAGCCGGAGATCCAGAGGACGGCGGCCGCCGCGAGGAACACCCAGCCCAGGAACTGGAGTATCGGCACGTGCTCGGGCATGCCTCCAGTGAACAGCACGGATGCCTCACGCCGGGATGTCCGTCGTGGACCGTGACGAATCTCGCAGCACGCGCTCCGGCCCCGGCAGGCACCCCGATCCCGCTGCCTCCGTCCCCCGCTGCCTCCCGTCCGGCGCCGTCTCCTCCGCGCCCGCCCGTTCCGCGTCCGGGGCCCGCCGTCAGGCGGTGACCGACTCCTTCGGCACAGCCGCGGAGGCACCGGACGTCTCCGGGTCCCCCTCCGCGTCCTGCGCGCCCTGCCTCCGCAGGCCCTTGAGGACGATCACCGAGGCGGCGCTCACGCACACCCCGGCCGCGAGGGCCACCAGGTAGAGGAACGGGTTGCCGATCAGCGGCACCACGAAGATGCCGCCGTGCGGGGCCCGCAGCGTGGCGCCGAAGGCCATCGACAGCGCCCCGGTGACGGCGCCGCCCAGCATCGAGGAGGGGATGACGCGCAGCGGGTCGGCCGCCGCGAACGGGATGGCGCCCTCGGAGATGAAGGAGATGCCCAGCACCCAGGCGGCCTTGCCGTTCTCCCGCTCGGTCCGGGTGAACAGCCCGCCCCGCACGGTGGTGGCCAGCGCCATCGCCAACGGCGGCACCATGCCGGCCGCCATCACCGCGGCCATGATCTTCATGGCGCTGTCGCTCGGGTCCGCGACCGCGATGCCGGCGGTGGCGAAGGCGTAGGCGACCTTGTTGACGGGGCCGCCGAGGTCGAAGCACATCATCAGGCCGAGCAGCGCGCCGAGCAGCACGGCGTTGGCGCCGCCGAGGCCGTTCAGCCAGTCGGTCATGCCCTTCTGGGCGGAGGCGATGGGCTTGCCGATGACGACGAACATCAGGAAGCCGACGACCGCCGAGGAGACGAGTGGGATGACCACCACCGGCATGATGCCGCGCAGCGCCGCCGGTATCGGCGCCCGCCCGATCGCCATGACCACCCCGCCGGCCAGCAGACCGGCCGCCAGGCCGCCGAGGAACCCGGCGTTGACGGTGAGCGCGATCGCCCCGCCGACGAAGCCGGGGACGAGACCGGGGCGGTCGGCCATGCCGTAGGCGATGTACCCGGCGAGGACGGGCACGAGGAAGCCGAAGGCGACGCCGCCGATCTGGAAGAGCAGGGCGCCCCAGCTGTCGGCCTCGGTCCACACGAAGTGGTCCATCACGGACGGTGCCTTGTTGACCGTGTAGCCGCCGATCGCGAAGCCGAGGGCGATGAGCAGGCCACCCGCGGCGACGAAGGGGACCATGTAGCTGACGCCGGACATCAGCCAGGTGCGCAGGCGGGTGCCGTAGCCCTCGCCGGGTGCGCCGGCCCGGTCGACGGGGGTGCCGGCGGCCGGGGCGGTGGCCTCTCCGCGGGCGGCCTTCTCGCGGACTTCGGCGATCAGTTCGGCGGGGCGGCTGATGCCCGCCTTCACACCGGTGTCGACGGTCGGCTTCCCGGCGAAGCGTTCCTTCTCCCGCACGGGCACGTCGTGCGCGAGGATCACGCCGTCGGCGGCGGCGATGACGGCGGGGTCGAGCCGGGTGAAGCCGGCCGAGCCCTGTGTCTCGACGACCACCTCGACACCGGCCTCGCGGCCCGCGTTCTCCAGGGACTCGGCGGCCATGTAGGTGTGGGCGATACCGGTGGGGCAGGAGGTGACGGCGACGATCCGGAAGGGCCGCGCGGCACCGTCGGCACCAGCACCGGCACCGGATCCGCCTCCGGCATCCGCACCGACTTCGGCGCCTGCCTCGCCCCCGGCCTCCGCATGGGCCACACCGGGCCGCGCACCGGCCTCCGCACCGGCCTCCGCACCGGCCGCATCGTCCTCCGCCCCCTCCTCGCCCCGGATGAGGGCGGCCGCCGCCCCCGCGTCCGTGACCGCCCGCAGCGCGGACGTGAACTCCGCGTCCATGAGCTGCCGGGCCAGCGAGGACAGGATCGTCAGGTGGGCCTCGTCCGCACCGGCCGGGGCGGCGATCAGGAAGATCAGGTCGGCCGGGCCGTCCGCCGCCCCGAAGTCGATCCCGGCGGTGCTGCGCCCGAAGGCGAGGGTGGGTTCGGTGACGTGGGCGCTGCGGCAGTGCGGGATGCCGATGCCGCCGTCGAGGCCGGTCGGCATCCGGGCCTCGCGGGCGGCGACGTCGGCGAGGAAGCCGTCCAGGTCGGTCACCCGCCCTCGGGCCAGCATCCGTTCGGCGAGGGCGCGGGCCGCCGCTTCCCTGGTGTCGGCGGAGAGGTCCAGGTCGACCAGGTCCGCGGTGATCATCTCGCTCATCGCGAGCTCCTTCGCACGCGTATCGCCCGGGACAGCTCGTGGGCGGAGGGGGTGGGGACGAGAAGGGGGACGGGGGGCGGGGTGGGGTTCATGTCGCCGGTTCCGACAGGGGCCGGTCGAGGGGGATGCGGGCGGTCACGGTCACCGCGCCGGGGTCCAGCTCGGCCGGGCCCGGCATGACGCTGCCGGGCAGCCGGACGGCCGCGGCCCCGTGGGCGACGGCGGAGGCGAGCGCCTCCGCCCCCCGTCCGCCGGCGAGCAGGAACCCGGCGAGCGAGGCATCGCCGGCACCGACGTTGCTGCGGACGAGGGCCACGGGTGCGCTGCCGAAGCGGGCGCCGTCGCCGTCCACCAGGAGCTGCCCGTCGGCGCCGAGGCTGGCCAGGACGGTGCCTGCGCCCCGCGCGCGCAGTTCCTCGGCGGCCTTGAGTGCGTCGCCGACCGTGGCCAGGGGGCGCCCGACGGCTTCCGCGAGCTCCTCGGCGTTGGGCTTGACCAGGTCAGGGCGCTCCCGCAGGGCGTGGCGGAGGGCGGGCCCGGAGGTGTCGAGGGCGATGCGGACCCCGGCCGCGTGGGCGCGGGCGACCAGGTCGGCGTACCAGGACGGGGCGAGGCCGCGCGGAAGACTGCCGCAGCAGGCGATCCAGTCGGCGCCGGGGGCGTGCCGGCGCACGGTGTCCAGCAGGGCCTCCTGCTCGGTGGCGCTCAGTTCCGGCCCCGGTGCGTTGATCTTCGTCAGCACGCCGTCGGCCTCGGCGAGCGCCACGTTGGAGCGGGTGGCCCCGGCGACCGGTACGGAGGCGACCTCGATGCCCTGCGCGTCGAGCAGATCGGCGACGAGCGCGCCGGGCGCACCTCCCAGGGGCAGGACGGCCACCGTGCGCCGGCCGGCCGCGGTGACCGCGCGGGAGACGTTGACGCCCTTGCCGCCGGGGTCGACGCGTTCGCCGACCGCCCGGACGACCTCGCCGCGGTCGAGCGAGGGGATCTCGTAGGTGCGGTCGAGGGAGGGGTTGGGGGTGACGGTGAGGATCATGCGCGGACCACTTCCGTGCCCTCGCGTTCGATGGCGGCGGCCTCGTCCACGTCCAGCCCGCTGTCGGTGATCAGCAGGTCCGCGTCGTCGAGTCCGCCGAAGCGGGCGAAGTGCTCCTGGCCGTGCTTGGCGGAGTCGGCGAGCAGCACCACGCGCCGGGCGGCGGCGACGGCCGCCCGTTTGACGGCGGCCTCGGCGAGGTCGGGGGTGGTCAGCCCGTGGGCCGCCGAGAAGCCGTTGGCCGCGAGGAACAGCACGTCGGCCCGGATCTCGGTGTAGGCGCGCAGCGCCCAGGCGTCCACGGCGGCGCGCGTGCGGTGCCGGACGCGCCCCCCGACGAGGTGGAGCTGGATGCCGGGGTGGTCGGCGAGCCGGGCGGCGATGGGCAGGCTGTGCGTGACGACGGTGAGTTCGGCCTCCAGCGGGAGCGCGGCGGCCAGGCGGGCGACCGTCGTGCCGGCGTCGAGGATCAGGGTGCCGCCGGGCGGGAGTTCGGCGAGGGCTGCCCGGGCGATGCGGTCCTTCTCGTCGGCGGCGGTGGCCTCGCGTTCGGCGAGGTCGGGTTCGAAGTCGAGGCGGCCGGCCGGGATGGCGCCGCCGTGGACGCGCCGGACGAGGCCGACGCGGTCCAGGGCCTTGAGATCGCGGCGGATGGTCTCGGCGGTGACCTGGAACTCCTCGGCGAGCGAGACGACGTCGACGCGGCCGCCCTCGCGGGCGAGGCGCAGGATCTCCTGCTGCCGCTCCGGTGCGTACATGTCCGTTCGCCTCCGAGGGATGCCCGGGTGTGTGGTTTCGCCTGCGTTCGAAGGGGAGGTTACGTCCGACCCGGAGGAAAGTAAACAGATTCGGGCTGCAATCAGAAGTGAACGGGCATCCCTCTCTCCGCCTGCCGGACCCCGCATTAGGACCGGACCGGTCCTCTTCGTGCGGCACCCTGTGAGCATGACGACGGACACGCCCGCGCGGCTCCTCACGTTGCTCTCCCTGCTGCAGACGCCGCGCGAGTGGCCCGGTGGGGAGCTGGCCGAGCGGCTCGGGGTGTCGCGGCGGACCGTGCGGCGGGACGTCGACCGCCTGCGGGAGCTGGGGTATCCCGTGCGGGCGAGCCGCGGCGCCGAGGGCGGCTACCGGCTGGTGGCCGGGACCGCCATGCCGCCGCTGCTGCTCGACGACGAGGAGGCCGTCGCGATCGCGGTCGGCCTGCGCGCCGGTGCCGGGCACGCGGTGGAGGGCGTGGACGAGGCGTCGGTGCGGGCCCTCGCGAAGCTGGAGCAGGTGCTGCCCGGCCGGCTGCGCCACCGGGTCGCCGCCCTGGGAACCGCCACGACGGCGCTGACCGGCGGGGACGGTGCCCGGATCGCCCCCGAGACGCTCACCGTGATCGCCTCGGCGGTCGCCGGGCGGGAGCGGCTGCGGTTCGCCTACCGGGCGGCCGACGGCGCGGAGTCCCGGCGTCTGACCGAGCCGTACCGGCTGGTGTCGACGGGACGGCGCTGGTACCTCGTCGCCTACGACCTGCACCGCGAGGACTGGCGGACCTTCCGCGTGGACCGGGTCGCCGAGCCGTTCGCGACCGGCGCGCGGTACGCGCCCCGGGAGCTGCCCTCGGGGAGCGCGGCGGAGTACCTGCGGCAGTCGATGCACGCGCGCCAGGAGGCGTACGAGCTGGAGGTGAGCTTCGCCGTCGGGGCGGAGGAGCTCCGTGACCGGCTGCCGCCGTGGTGGGGCGCCCCCGAGCCGGTCGAGGGCGGCGGATGCCGGATACGGGCCCGGGTCTCCGACGCCCCGGAGTGGCTGCCGATGCGGCTGGCGATGCTGGAGGTGGGGTTCACCGTGCACCGGCCGGCCGAACTGGCCGAGCGCGTACGGGAGCTGGGCGCGCGTCTGCTGCGGGGCGGGGGCGGGGAGGGCTGACGCAAAGGAGCCGGGCTCCGGCGTCGGGGGGAGACGCCGAAGCCCGGCTCTGGGAAGGTCCCGGCGCCCGGGGGGGGTAGTGCGTCGGGACGTGGTTCTGGGGGGCGGGACGGCCCGGTGGCCGTGGTCCGCGCGGGACGCGTGCAGTGCTCACGTACCGGGGTTCGAGCTTCTTGTGCCCCGAACCCCGCGGGTTGAAGCAGGGGCGCACCCGGTTGCGCGCGCATCTGGCCGATGCGCGCCCCCGTGTGACGCACGGGCGCCACACAGGTGCGGGGTGCACCGCCGCGGGGCGGCGATGCGTACGGTGTCCGCGGTGATCAGGCCACCGCGTCGAAACCGGTGCTGCGGGCGAGCTTCTTCAGCTCCAGCAGCGCGTGCTTCTCGATCTGCCGGATGCGCTCGCGGGTCAGTCCGTGCTCCTTGCCGACCTCTGTCAGCGTACGCTCCCGGCCGTCCTCGATGCCGTAGCGCATCTTGATGATGGACGCCGTGCGCTGGTCGAGCCGGCCGATCAGGTCGTCCAGCTCCTCGCTGCGCAGCAGGGTGAGGACCGACTGCTCGGGGGAGACCGCGGAGGTGTCCTCCAGCAGGTCGCCGAACTGGGTCTCGCCCTCGTCGTCCACCGACATGTTCAGCGACACCGGGTCGCGGGCCCAGTCGAGCACGTCCGTGACGCGTTCGGCGTTGGAGCCCAGCTCCGCGGCGATCTCGGCGGGCTCGGGGTCCCGGCCGTGCTCACGGTTGAACTCGCGCTGCACGCGACGGATCCGGCCGAGCTCCTCCACGAGGTGGACGGGGAGCCGGATGGTGCGGGACTGGTCGGCTATCGAGCGGGTGATCGCCTGACGGATCCACCACGTGGCGTACGTGGAGAACTTGAAGCCCTTGCGGTAGTCGAACTTCTCGACCGCGCGGACCAGACCGGCGTTGCCCTCCTGGATGAGGTCGAGCAGGGGCAGGCCGCTGCGCGGGTAGCGCCGCGCGACGGCGACGACCAGTCGCAGGTTGGACCGGATGAAGACGTCCTTCGCACGCTCGCCGGCTTCGACCAGGGCCTCGAGTTCCTCGCGGGAGGCGTCCGCGCGGGACTCCTCCTCGCCCTCGAGGATCTGCCGCGCGAACACACCCGCCTCGATGACCTGGGACAGCTCGACTTCCTTGGCAGCGTCGAGCAGCGGTGTGCGCGCGATCTCGTCGAGGTACATGCCGACCAGGTCGCGGTCGGCGATCTCACCGGCGTGGGTGCGAACACTGCCTGCCGCGTCGGCCGTCTCGCCGGTGGCGGACTTACGACGGGCGACGGCACGGGTTGCCATGCGTGCTCCCTTGCGATGGTGGGCTGGCGGGTGGTTCTCAGCTGCTTGGCACTGTGGTCGGGTGCCCTGCATCTGATGGAAACAACGACTGGAATCCGGACAGAATTCCCAACCCGGCCCTCCTTTTTTCTGATCATGCAGTACCCTGCGCGGCCACGCCGGCGGGACGGAGGAGCGAGGGGGGTGGGGAGGCCCAGGCCGGAGGGGTGAGCCGGGCCTTCGTCTGTGTAGACGGGGCGGATCGCCGGAAGGTTGCCGCAGAGGGGACGCGTGGGCCGATTCACAGGAGATCCGGCAGGCGGCCCCCTCACCAGGAGCCGGACCGGGATCCGCACCCTCACCAGGCACCTGCCCGGGGCCCGCGCCCCCGCCCGGCCCCGCGCCCCCACCCGCTAGCCGAACTGCACCGACCTCTTCGCGAGGCCCAGCCAGAAGCCCTCGATGACCGAGCGCTGGGTGTCCAGCTCCCCGGCCGCGTCCGCCGCGCCCAGGGTGACGAACAGCGGGGCGAAGTGCTCCGTGCGGGG
Source organism: Streptomyces griseoaurantiacus (assembly GCA_014656015.1). Classification (GTDB taxonomy): domain Bacteria; phylum Actinomycetota; class Actinomycetes; order Streptomycetales; family Streptomycetaceae; genus Streptomyces; species Streptomyces griseoaurantiacus. The sequence goes on from BNBP01000026.1 coordinate 68,417, forward strand.
GTGGGCGAGCTGCCCCGCCGGGGAGGTGCGGGTGAAGTCCAGCAGCGCGTCGACGTCGCCGGCCGCCAGTGCCCGCTGTCCCCAGTCGTCGAACTCCGCGGACCAGCCGGGAATTCCCCCGGCGTGCCGCAGCGCGGCCAGGTTGTGGGTGAAGAACCCGGAGCCCACGATCAGCACGCCCTCGTCCCGCAGCGGGGCGAGCCGGCGGCCGATCTCCATGAGGCGGACGGGGTCGAGCGTGGGCATCGAGATCTGCAGGACGGGGATGTCCGCCTCCGGGTACATCTCCACGAGCGGCACGTACGCCCCGTGGTCCAGCCCCCGGTCCGGCACGTCCTGGACCGGCGTCCCGGGCGCGCGCAGCAGCTTGCGGACGGAGTCGGCGAGCGCGGGCGCCCCGGGGGCCTCGTACCGCACGCGGTAGTAGTGCTCGGGGAAGCCCCAGAAGTCGTACACGAGCGGGACGGGCTCCACGGCGCCGAGGGCGAGCGGGGCGTCCTCCCAGTGCGCGGAGACCATGAGGATCGCCCTGGGGCGCGGCAGGGTGGCGGACCAGGCGGACAGTTCGCCGGGCCAGACCGGGTCGTCGGCCAGCGGGGGCGCCCCGTGGCTGAGGTAGAGGGTGGGCATGCGCCCGGCTGCGGGGCGCTCTTCGGCGAGGGCGGACATGGGGCGGGCCTCCTCCGGCGACGGTCGGCCGGCGACAGTCGCCCTGGGCGTGTGAAGAGATACTTGAAATATCAAGCTAACCCCTACAGCCTAACGCGCTGTTGTTTAACCTTCAAGGAGATGCCTCGTACAGTAGGCGCATGGACACCGCACCCGGCCGCGACACCCGCTGGCTCACCCCCGAGGAGCAGCGCGTCTGGCGCGCCTATCTGCACGCCGTCACGCTCCTGGAGGACCACCTCGACCGGCAGCTCCAGCGGGACGCCGACATGCCGCACGTCTACTACGGACTGCTCGTCCAGCTCGGCGAGGCGCCGGAGCGGCGGCTGCGGATGACGGAGCTGGCGAAGCAGGCCAAGATCACGCGCTCGCGCCTCTCGCACGCCGTCTCCCGGCTGGAGAAGAACGGGTGGGTCCGGCGCGAGGAGTGCCCCGACGACAAGCGGGGCCAGTTCGCGGTGCTCACCGACGCCGGGTACGAGGTGCTGCGGCGGACCGCGCCGGGGCATGTGGAGGCCGTCCGCCAGGCCGTCTTCGACCGGCTCAGCCCGGAACAGCAGAAGTCCCTCGGCGAGATCATGCAGATCGTCGCCGAGGGACTTCAGCCGAAGGAGGCGGGTGCGGACCTGCCCTGGCTCCGCTGACCCGCCTCCCCCGCCGGGCCCTCACCGGGCCCTTCGAGCCCCTGAGTGGGTGGTCACCGGATCACCGGTGGGTCGTCAGTGCGCGACCACCGGGATCTGGAACTCGTCCTGCGCGCCCTCGGCCGACTCGCCGGAGGCGGAACCGGCGCCGGGGCGGCCGGTGTTGATCAGCGTCATCGCGATGAGCGAGGCCGCCACCAGGATGCCGACGGCGAACCAGATCGCGCTGGTGTAGCCGTGCACCTGACCCTGGAGCTGGACGAGCTGCGCCTGCGTCTTGGAGCCGGCACCCGCGATGTGGTCGCTGATGTACGCGGTGGTCGCCGACGCGGCGATCGTGTTCAGCAGGGCGGTGCCGATCGCGCCGCCCACCTGCTGCGAGGTGTTGACCATCGCGGAGGCGACACCGGAGTCCCGGGGCTCGACCCCGTACGTGGCCAGGGACATCGCCGGCATGAACGCCGTACCCATGCCGAGGCCGAGCAGGAGCTGTCCGGGCAGCAGGAGGCTGACGTAGGAGCTGCCGATCTCCAGCTGGGTCAGGACCAGCATGCCGACGGCCGCGAGCAGGAAGCCCGGACCCATCAGCAGCCGCGGCGGGACCCGCGTCATCAGCCGGGCGCCGATCTGCGTGGAGCCCGTGATCATGCCCGCGATCATCGGCAGGAAGGCGAAGCCGGTCTTGACCGGCGAGTAGCCCTGGACCGCCTGCAGGTAGTAGGTGAGGAACAGGAACAGGCCGAACATCGCGATGATCGCGAGGCCGAGGGAGAGGTAGACACCGCCGCGGTTGCGTTCGGTGATCACCCGCAGCGGCAGCAGCGGGGCCTTGACCCGGGACTCGGTCACGACGAACGCGAGGAGCAGCACGCCGGCGACGACGAAGAGGCCGATGGTCGTCGTGTCGCTCCAGCCCTCCGACTCGGCGCGCGTGAAGCCGTACACCAGCGAGACCAGGCCGAGGGTCGACAGGATCACGCCGGGGATGTCGAGCGAGGAGCGGTTGCGGCTGCCGGACGGCTCGTGGATGACGAAGTACGCGCCGAGCGCGGCGACCAGCGCGAACGGGATGTTCACGAAGAACGTCCAGCGCCAGTCCAGGTACTCGGTGAGGAAGCCGCCGAGGATCAGGCCGACGGCGCCGCCGCCACCGGCGATCGCGCCGTAGATGCCGAACGCCTTGGCGCGCTCCTTGGCGTCGGTGAACATCACCGCGAGCAGGGAGAGCGCGGCGGGTGCGAGCAGCGCGCCGAAGACGCCCTGCAGCGCGCGGGCACCGAACATCATGGCGCCGCTCTGCGCGGCGCCGCCGAGCGCGGAGGCCGCCGCGAAGCCGGCGAGGCCGAGGACGAAGGTCCGCTTGCGGCCCCACAGGTCGGCGATGCGCCCGCCGAACAGCAGCAGGCCGCCGAAGGCGAGCGCGTAGGCCGTGATGACCCACTGCCGGTTGCCGTCGGATATGCCGAGGTCCTGCTGGGCGGAGGGCAGGGCGATGTTCACGATGGTCGCGTCGAGCACGACCATGAGCTGGGCGAGCGCGATGAAGATCAGCGCCCTCCAGGGGTTGGGGGTGCGGCCGGGCGTACCGTCGGATCGAGGTGACGCCTCGGCGGCGGCCGGGGCTGTGTCAGACATGGGTGTACCCACTCCGGGACTCGGTGAGGAACGAACGTAACGGGATAAGTCGTACTGCTACGGCATGACGGAAGAATGTGGATTCGATGACGGACTCGGAAACGATGTCCTGGGCCTCTTGACCGAGGAAGCCCGGCGTGCGGGGCGGGGGGCGTACCGGCGCGAGAGCGCGGTCGTCCCACCCCACGGCCTCCCGTTCCGTCCTCGTCGACGGTCGGAGCGCCTGGCGGCGTCGGTCGGTGGTCTGGTCTGTGTGGTCCATGAGCCGCGGTACGCGTGGCTCAGGTGGTCTGTGACGGCTCCCGTGGTCTTCGAGCCGTTTCCCCGTGGTCGTGCGTCGGTTCTGACGGTCCGGGTCGCGGTGCCCGGTCCGCGTGGGCGCGCTCTCGCGTCAGTGCGCCTCGCGGTCCGGCCGCTCCGGTGGTCTCAGTGGTGACCGCCGTGCTGTCCGGAACTCATCGGCTGATCGGTGCTGGGTGTGCGAAGGGCCTCCATGGTCACGGCCGTGCCCGGCAGCGCGGAGCGGGCGGGAGCCCGCAGTCCGTCCAGGAACAGCTGGAGATGACGGTGGACGAATCGGTCGATGCTCAGGCACCCCGCTCCGGCGAGCGGACGGCTGAGCTGGGCCGCGGCGACCATCACGTCGCCGACGGCCACGTCGGGGCGGAGCTGTCCCGCCCTGCGCGCCCGGTCCATGAGCGACTCCACCAACTGCTCGAGTCGTTGACGGGAGGCGTCCAGATCGGGGTGGTGCTGGTCGAAGGCCCCCTGGAGCATCGGGCACAGCGCGCCGATCCGTTCGTCGACGGACGTGTGCACGAACCGGGACAGTGCCGCGAAGGCGTCGCCGCTCTCGGCGAGCGCCGCCTCTGCCGCCTCGGCCGTGCGGTCCATGACGGAACAGACGACCTCGCGCGCCAGCGCCTCGCGGTCCGGGAAGTTGCGGTACACGGTGGCGTTGCCGACACCGGCCCGCCGGGCGACCTCGTCGAGCGGCACGTACGGGCCGAACTCGACGAACATCTCCCGCGCCGCGGTGACGATGCGCTCCCGGTTGCGCAGGGCGTCGGCACGCGGCCGGCTCACTCGGCGCTGCACGGGTACGGCGGTCTCCACGGCGTCCTCCCTCTCTCTCCGGGCCCCTCGGGGCTTCGCGTGTCCGGCCGCTCGCGGGCTCTTCCCCGAGCCCCCGTCCGAACCGGGGAACCGCTCCCCGCTTCAGCCGGACAGTGAGCTAAACGGGGAATCGGTCCCCGTTAATTCCGCCCTCCCGAGAACTTTGATGTGACCTGCGTCACAGCTTCCGTGAGGGCCGCTTCCGGCGCCCGTTCCCGCCCTCCCGGACCCCCGATCGGTCCCCTCCAACGCGCACCTCCATCCCAGGTCACGGAGGGTGAGCGAAAGGGGAGCAGCCGTGACGCCGGGTGGCTGCCGTGGAGCGGAGGGGTCGCCTGTGCCGTCGTCCCAGTGCCGGATACGCCCGCGCCACCGGATACGCCCGCGCCGCGCCGCCGCCCTCGCCTCGGTCGCCGCGCTGACCCTGGCCGTCTCCGCCTCCGGCGCCGCCCGGCTCCCGGCCGGCACCACGACGGCGGGGCCCGCGGCCCCGGCCCGGGCCGCCTCGCTCGGCTCCTGCGCCCTCGCCGGTGAGGACGACGTCCAGATGTCGGAGGGACTGCGCACCGCCCCCGGCTACGCCCGCTCCACCGGCACCGTGCGCGCCCTCACCCTGATGATCGACTTCTCCGACGCGCCCGGCGAGGGGACGGCCATGGACCGCTTCCGGGAGTTCTTCCCGCAGACCAGGAAGTGGTTCGCCACCAGCTCCTACGGCCGCCTCGACTACCGCCCCGCGACACCCGTCCGGCACTGGCTGCGGATGCCCAAGCCGTTCAAGGCGTACGGGATAGAGCGCGGCGCCCCCTTCGAGCCCGCCTACCGCGACCTGGTCGAGGACCTCGTGGCCGAGGCCGACCCGGAGGTGGACTTCCGCTCCTACGACCTGCTCAACGTCCTGGTCACGCCGAACGCCGGCCCCTCCGCGCTGGACACGGTGCTCTCGGTGACGTTCGCCGGCAACGCGGACGCCCCGGTCGCCGACGGTGTGCCGGTGGCCAACGCCTCCTTCGTCTACAGCCGCCAGGACGACGGCTCCGGCTCCTACGGCTCCACCGGCTACCGAGTGCTGCCGCACGAGAACGGGCACGTCTTCGGGCTGCCCGACCTCTACACCCAGGACGGCGGCGGCTCCGTCGGGCACTGGGACATCATGAGCGAGGACTGGGGCGCCGGGAACGACCTGCTCGGCTGGCACAAGTGGAAGCTGGGCTGGCTGACGGACACGCAGGTGCGGTGCGCGGCGGGCCGCGGCAGCAGCGAGTACACACTCACGCCGCTGGCCCGCGCGGGCGGGGTCAAGCTGGTCGTCGTACCGCTCGGCGAGCGCACCGGGTACGCGCTGGAACTGCGCACCCAGGAGGGCAACGACGCCGCGGTGTGCCGGCCGGGAATCCTGGTCTACCGGGTCGACGCGGACGTCGACACCGGCAACGGGCCCGTCACCGTGCGCGACGCCCGCCGCGACAGCGGCGGCTGCACCCGCAGCCCCAACGTCCAGGCGGAACTCTCCGACGCCGCCTTCACACCCGGCGACACCTTCCGCGACCCCACCCGCCACCTCACGATGACGGTCCTGCCCAAGGACCGCGGGGGCAACTACCGGATACGGGTGACAAGGGGATGAGGCGGGCGGGGGACGAGGCGGGCGGGGGGAGGAAGCGGGCGGGGGGGGACGAGGCGCGTGACGGACCGGCCGTCCGGTCCCCGGGGGACGAGGGCGGGGACGGGGCCGCGGCGGGGCGTCTCCCCCGGCCGCCCCGCCGCACCCGCACTACCGTGGCCTCATGGCCCCGAACCCCGCTCCCACCCGGGAGGACGGCTCCCGCGAGGACGCTCACGGCGTCCCCCCGGAGGCCGTCGCACCGCTCATCCGCGGCATCACCGTCCTCCGCCGCCTCACCGAGGCCGACGGCGCCTGCAGCCTCAGCGCCCTGGAGCGCTCCTGCGCCCTCGCCCGCTCCACCGTGGACCGCGTGACCGCCACCCTCGCCCGCATGGGCTACGTGCGCCTGGAGCACCGTGACGTCCTCGTGGCCCCCCGCCTCGCGGAGCTGGGCAACGCCTACCTCGCGGCCCTGCGGCTGCCCGGCCTGCTGGACGCCCACGCGGACGCGCTCGCCGACGAGCTCGACGAGTCCGTCTCGCTCGCCGTCCCCGACCGGGACGGCATCCGCTTCATCCACCAGGCCACCCGGCGCCGCGCGATGTCGCTCAGCTTCCGCATCGGCGATCTGCTGCCCGCCGAACGCACCGCCCCGGGGCCGCTGTTCGCCACCGAGTGGGACGCGGAGGACTGGGCGCGCTGGCGCGCCCGCCGCGCGGCGGATCCCGAGGACCGCGGCTTCCCGGCGGTCCCGGCCCGCAGCCGCCCCTCGGCCGGCTCCGTCGGCGTGGCCCCGGGCGACGACTTCGAGGAGCGCGCCGCTGCGGCCGCCCGGGAGGGCTGGGCACTGGACGACCAGCTCATCGAGCCCGGTCTGGTCGCCCTGTCGATGCCGGTACGGACGCCCGCGCACGGGCCGGCTCGGGAGGTGGCGGGCGACGGTGCCCCGGGCCGCATCGCCTGCGTGGTGAGCGTCGTCAGCCACACCCGCCGGCACACCGCCGAGGACCTGCGCGTGAGCCTGCTGCCCCGGCTGCGCACGGCGGTCGCCGCGATGGAGCGGGAACTGGCCGCCGCCCCGCCGGCCGTGCCCTCCCCCGCCCCGGCCTCCGGGCTGGCGGGGTGGACCGGCGCGTCCAAGCAGGAGCTGGGGCGGGAGTTCGTGGAGTCGCTCGCGCGGGGGCTGACCGTGATCACGGCCTTCGGGGAGGGCCGCGCCGAACTGACGCTGAGCGAGGTCGCCGAGGCCACCGGCCTGCCCCGGGCCACCGCCCGCCGGGCCCTCATCACCCTGCGCCACCTGGGCTGCGTCACCGCGCACGGCCGCGGCTTCCGGCTCACCCCGCGGGTCCTGGGCCTCGGCTTCCCCCCGCTGTCCCGCACGACCCTCGCCGACATCGCCGACCCGCATCTGACGGCGCTCTCGCACCGCCTGCACGAATCGTCCTCGCTCGCGGTCCTCACCGGCGAGCAGGAGGTCCAGTACGTCGCCCGTGCCTCGGTGAGCCGCGTCATGAGCGTCCGCGTCTCGGTCGGCACCCGGCTGCCCGCCCACCCGACCGCGCTGGGCCGCGTCCTGCTGGCCGGCCTCCCCGAGCCGCACCTGCCGCCCGCCCTGCCGGCCCCGACCCGGCGCACGATCACCGACCCGGAGCGGCTGCGGACGGAACTGGACCGGGTACGGCGCCAGGGATACGCGGTGGTCGACGGCGAGCTGGAGGAGGGGCTGCGCTCGGTGGCCGTGCCGGTGCGGGACCGCGAGGGACGCGTGGTCGCCGCCGTCAACGTCGCCATGCACAGCGGCCGCCGCACCGCCGAGGACGGCGAGCGGGAGATCCTGCCCCCGCTGCGCGAGACGGCCGCCCGCATCGAGGCGGACCTGCACGTGACGGGACGGTTCCGGCGGGTGCCGAGCGTCTGAGCCCGGGGGCGGGGCGGAAGCCGGCCGAGGGCGGGAGGGGTGGACGTGGGCGCGTGCGGGGCCTACTGCGGGCCGGGGCTGCGGCGCCGGGGGCCCAGGGTCACGGCACGAGGGGGCCCGGGGGTGCGAGGGCCCCTGGGTGCCCAGGGCGCGGCGTCAGGGGCCGCCGAGGGCAGGGATGGGCGGGCCTGGGCGGGCCCCACGGATCGGGACTGAGCGGGCCCTACGGGGAGCCGCGCGGGCCCCACAGGCCGGGACCGCGGCGCGAGGGCGTCCGGGGCTACGGCGCGAGGGGGGCTGCCGGGGTCGGCCGGGGCACGCGGCCGGTGAACGGCGGCGTGCCGCCCGCCGCCTCGGGCCGCCGTCCCGCCGGCACCAGCACGCGCCGCACCGTGCCCGAGGCCACCCGCGGCAGCAGCAGCGTCCAGAACCGGGTCAGGGTGGGCCGGCCCAGCCAGCGTCCGTCGTGCCCGCCTAGCGCGGCGAAACCGACCGTCGCGCCCACGACCGCGGTCGCCAGGTCGCGGGGCTGGACGTCACCGGCCAGCAGCGCCTCCCGCCCGGCTCGGGCGGCGGCCCGCTCCACCCACTCCCGCCAGCGCGCGTACAGGTCCTCCCGCGGCTCCCCCGGGCCCACCGCCGAGCCGTCACTGAGGTCGAAGCCGGCCCGCAGCACGACATCGTGCGCGAGCCCGTCCAGGAGTGCGTGACTGGCGTCGACGAGCGCCTGCAGCGAGCCCCCGTACTGGGGCAACGGCCGTTCCGCCGACGTCATCCGGTCGAACCGCTCGGCCGCCGCCCGGCCCACCGCCGCCGCGAGGGCCGCCTTGCTGGCGAAGTGGAAGTGCAGCGCACCGTTGCTCACCCCGGCCCGGGAGCTGATCCCCGCGAGGGAGGCGAGTTCGAAACCGTCCCGGGTGAACAGTTCGGCGGCGGACTCGATCAGGGCGTTCCGCGTACGTACCGCACGTTCCTGCTTGGCCATCGGTCGCTCCGGGCTGCTGGAGGGTCGAGCGAAACTAACAAACCGTTTGCGCTGTTTTCAAGCGGGCGTACGAAGTGTGAGACAGCGGTGACCGTGCGCGGACACGCTCCGGGCGTACGCTCCGCGCAGCGGCCGGCCACCCCTGCGCCCCAGTTCAGACGGTACGCAGCACGACCGGGAGCCGGGCGTACCCGCTGACGATGAAGGACGGCACCCGCTCCAGTTCCTCCACCGGAAGAACAGACTCCAGATCGGGGAAGCGGGCGAAGAGGGCCGAGAGCGCGGTGGTCGCCTCCAGCCGGGCCAGCGGCGCGCCCAGGCAGCGGTGCACCCCGTACCCGAAGTCGAGGTCCTCGCGGCGCCCGGGCCGCATCAGGTCGAAGACGGCCGCGCCCCCGCCGCCCTCCCCGACGCCGCCCCCGCCGTCACCGCCCCCGCCGTCGCCGTCCCCGGCCTCCTGACCCTCGCCGTGCGCCTCCGGATCGACGGCCGCCGCGGCGAAGTTGACCAGGATCGGGTCACCGCGCGCGATGCGGACGCCGTCCAGGTCGATGTCCTCCACGGCGAACCGCATCGGCGAGTAGGCGGCCGGACCGTGCGCCCGCAGGGTCTCCTCGACCACGTCCGCCCAGTCCACCCGCCCCTCGCGGACGTGCGCGCGCTGCTCCGGGTCGGCGCAGAGGGCGGCGACCGCGTTGGTCAGGAGGGTGCAGGTGGTCTCCTGCCCGGCGGCGATCATCAGGTAGAGGGTGCCGAGCAGTTCGGGCTCGGTGAGGCGGGCCGCCTCCGCTCCGGGAGCCGCCGGCTCGTCGTCGCGCACCGCGATGAGCGCGGAGGTGAGGTCCTCGCCGGGGCGGGCCCGCTTCTCGGCGACCAGTTCGGCGAGCATGCCGAACACCTCCCGCTGCGCCGCCGCCATCTCCGCGCCGGGCACGGCGGTGCCGAACACCAGGTCCAGCAGGCCGCACAGCCGCTCGCGCGACTCCTCGGCGACCCCGAACAGTTCGCAGATCACGTGCATCGGCAGCACGTTGGCGAACTCCGCGCGCAGGTCGACCTCCTGCCCGGCGGGCAGCCCGGCCAGCCGGTCCAGCAGCGCCTCGGTGAGTTCCTCGATCCGCGGCCGCAGGGCCTGCGTACGGCGGGCGGTGAACGCGGCGGCGACCATCCGGCGCAGTCGCGCGTGGTGCTCCCCGTAGGAGAACAGCATGTTCTCGTTGGCCACCCACGGATACAGCGGCCAGTCCGGGCCGATCTCCCCGGCCGCGAACGCCGGCCAGTGCCGGCGGCCGTCCTTGGACACGCGGGGGTCCATGAGCAGCCGCTTGAGGTACTTCCGCCGCACGACCGCCCAGGCGGTGACGCCGCCGGGCAGTTCGACGGGGGCGGCGGGGCCCACGGCCCGCAGGCGCGCGGCCTCCCCGGCCGGGTCGCGTCCGGCGATGTCGAGGGCGTAGGGGCAGACGTCCTGGTCCATCCGTGCACTCCGTTCGGTCGGGCTGGCGTGGCCTGGTGACGTGGTGAGTGACTGCGAGGGCGGGGCAGGCGCGTGGGGCTGTGGGGGGACGTACGGCTACGGGGGATGTGGGGAACGGGGGGCGGAGACGTGTGGGCGGGGCGGGAGGCGGACGGACCGCGGGGCGGGCTCCGGGGCCCCGGGCACGGGTCAGCCGGGGCCGGCGGCCTCCGCCTCCGCCTCGCGCAGGCGGAGCGCGGCCTCGTACACCTTCGGTGCGCGCTCGGCGGAGAAGTCGAGGCGGACGAGGACCCCGGGCGCGGCGACGGCCGGCATCAGGTAGCGGTAGAGGTCGGTGACGCGTTCGGGGAGGTCCGCGCGCTCGGTCATGATCCGGGAGAGCACCTGCACACCGGTGAACGCCCCGACGAACAGCCGTGCCAGGGCGGCGACGTCGACGTGCGCGAGGATCTCGCCCTGCCGCTTGGCCTCCTCGAACAGCGACTGGTTGTGCGCGGTCCAGTCCTGCATCGGCACCCGGCGGTTGAGCTGGTCCTTGGCCGAGCCCTGGTCCACCGTCAGCCGGACGCTGCCCTGGACGATGGGGTCGCCGGTGCCGCTCTGCAGCAGGTGGGCGAGCAACAGCGCCTCGTCCAGGGACTCCTGGAGCTTCAGGTCCTGGGCCGGCACCCGGGGCAGGGTGGAGACCTGCGCGGCCAGCACCTCCTGGGCCAGCGCCTGCTTGGACGCGAAGTGGAAGTAGAGGGCTCCCTTGGTGACTCCGGAGCGCCGCAGCACGTCGGAGATGGTCGCCGCCTCGTATCCGACCTCGTCGAACACCTCCGCCGCGGCGACCAGGATGGCCTGCCGCGTCCGGATGGCCCGTTCCTGCCGCGCCACACGCACCCCGCCCCGTTTGTCTCGTTCAAGGATCCACGGACAGTAAAACCAGCCGCACGGTTTTTTCAACCCTGCCGGGAACCGTGGCCGATGCCCCGGTTGCGCCCGATTGCGCACCTCGATTCCGTCCCCCGGGACCGCCGGGAGCGGCCGATCTTCACAATTCGGTGGGGCATATGCCGGATGTGGGCCTTGATAAGAAAACCGGCCGGTCCTTATCTTCATCATCCGGGTCCCGGATCGAAACATTCCGCGACCTTGTCCTCACGGCCGCTGCACACCAGGAGACCCACCCCAGGGGGGAACCCGATGACCGTCACGACGTCCGAGGCCTTACGGACGGAAGCATCCCGCCGCGTGCCCCCGCCCCCGGCGGGAGGACCGGAACCGGGATCGCCGTCCGCGCCGGGCGCCACGACGACCGCCGAACGGGACGTCACGCAGGACGCCACGCAGGACGTCTCGCACGACGTCACGCGGGACGCCTCGTCGGACGTCTCGCGGGACGCGGACGCGCTCCCGGGCGCGGGGACCGCGACGGCCGACGCACGGGCGGACCTGACGCGCCTGCTCTTCGCGGGCCCCGACCCCGACCGTACCCACGGCACCTGGCGGCGACTCCTCGGCGGCCCGGCCTTCACCTACCGCCCCGGTCTCGCCCCCGCCGAGCGGGCCGCGCTCTCGTACGAGCGACTGCGCCTCCTCAACGACGTCCTGACCGCCGAGGACCCCGCCGCCCCGGCGCGGTTCGCGGCCGACCCGCACCGGCTGGCCGCGCTGCACGAGTGGATCGGCCCGGTGGACGGCGGCCTGACGACGCTGGCGAGCATCCACTACAACCTGTTCCTGGGCAGCCTCGTCGACCACGACCTCGCCCATGACCACGACCTGTCCCCCTTCACCGCCATGCGCCGCGTCGGCACCTTCCTGTGCACGGAGCTGGAGCACGGCAACGATGTCGCCGCGATGGAGACCGTCGCCGTACTGGACCGCGAGCGCGGCGGCTTCGACCTGCACACGCCCACGCCGGGCGCGGCCAAGTTCATGCCCAACACCAGCCTGACCGGCGGTCCCAAGACGGCCGTCGTCGCCGCCCGGCTGCTCGTCGACGGCGAGGACCAGGGCATCTTCCTCTTCCTCACCCCGCTCAGCGACGAGCACGGTCATCTGCCCGGCATCAGGGTCCGCCGCCTGCCCGACCGCACCGGCACGCCCGTCGACCACTGCCTGACCTCCTTCACGCACGTACGGCTGCCGCACGAGGCGCTGCTCCAGGGCGAGCACGGGCGGCTCACTCCCGAGGGCTCGCTGACCAGCGTGCTCGGCAACCGGCGCAAGCGGTTCCTGCGCTCCATAGGCCGGGTCACGATGGGCAAGCTGTGCATGAGCGCGGGCACGCTGGGCATGGCCCGCGCGGCCCTCACCATCGCCGTCCGGCACGCCCACAGCCGCCGTATCTCCGGGCCGCGCGCGGGCGAGCGCCTGCCGGTCGCCGCCCACCGCAGCCACCACGGCCGACTGCTCGACGCCCTGGCGACGGCGTACGCGATGACGTTCCTGCACCGCGAGGTGGTGGACCGTTTCGCCGGCCTGGGCGACGGTGAGGGCGACCGGACCGACTGGGCCGCCGGGGCCGCCGGTGCAGGGCGGGAGGACCGGGCCGACGGGACGGGCCGAGGGGACCGGGAGGACCGGGAGGACCGGGAGGAGATCGAGCGACTCGCTGCGGTCGCGAAGGGCTGGATCACCTGGCAGGCCCGGGACATCGCCATCGAGTGCCGCGAACGCTGCGGCGCCCAGGGCCTGTTCCCGGCCAACGGCATCTCCGACCTGCCGGCCAACATCGAGGGCGGCATCACGGCCGAGGGCGACAACCTGGTGATCTGGGTCAAGGCCGCCTCGGAGATGGTCTTCGGCCACACCGTCCCGCTCCCGCCCGCCCGCACCGCCCCCGGCGACGTGGACGACCCGGCCTTCCTGCGCGACCTGCTGACGCACGCCGAGTCGCTCTGGCAGAAACGTGCCCGCACCGCCCTGCGCGAGGGTCCCTCGGGCGACCCGACGGGCCGCTGGAACGCCACGTCGACCCCGGCGCTGGAGATGGTCGAGGCCCACGCCTGCCGTACGGCCGCCGACGCCTTCCTCACCGCCGCCGACCGGGCAACGGACCCCACGGCCCGCGCCCTCCTGCGCGCCCTGTGCCGCGTCTTCCTGCTGCGCCGCCTGCGCGAGCACACCGGCGACCTGCTGGCCGAGGGCCTCCTCACCCCCGACCAGGTACGGGCCCTGCCCCGCGCCCTCGACACGGCCACCGCCGAGGCGGCCCCCCACCTGCCCACCCTCGCCGAGGCCTTCGACCTGCCCCCGGACCTGCTGGCCACGATCCCGCTCGCGAGCGGCGCCGGCATCACCCGCACCCTGGAGCAGCCGTAGCCACCGGCGTGCCACCGCGCCCCTGACCCCCGCCCCCGCCCGATGCCCGGTCCGCGCCGCGAGCCGGGCATCGGGCGGGGGAACGGGGTGGGCGCGAGGCGAGCGGAGCGGTGACAGCGGTGTCGGAGGCGGCGGCGAGCCTCGACCTGGCCGGAAGGGCCGAAGCAGCCGGAGCGGCCGAAGGCACCACCGGAACGACCGCAGGGGCCGGGCTGGTCGGCCGGGGCCGCGAGGAGCTCGGCGCCCGCACGTGGCAGGGCCGGGCGGCGGCGGAACTCCGCGCCACCGGCACGCCACGCATGGGCCGGGGCAGGGCCCGCACCGCCCTCACCCTCCAGGAGTCCGAGGTCGCGAGGCCGGCCGCCCCGGGACCGTCCCACCCGCAGATCGTCTCGCGCCTGTTCCTCTCCCCGCGCACCGTGTCCTCGCACCTGTACGGCGTCTTCCGCACGCTGGGGATCACCTTCCGCGCGGAACTCCGCGACGCCCTCGAGACCCTGGAGACCCGCGAGACCCGCGAGACCATCGCGGCCGGGGACGCCCTCGAGGCCGGGGACACCCTCGCCTCCCCTCAGCCGCCGGAAGAGCCGCCGTCCGCGCCGCCGAAGCAGTGAGCGACCCGACGCGGGAACCCGCTGCGCACAACCCGGTGTAAGCAACCCGCCGACAGTTGTCAGTCGGTTGACGGAGGCTGCCGGCACGTCCGCCGGGCCATCGTGGAGACAACACGGACGCGGCAGGGCGACCGTCGACGCCGACCCGGTCGACGCGGCTCTCCTCACCGTCCTCCACCCCGAGCGGCCACCGGGCCGTCCCCCCGGCTCCGCACACACGCGGACACCCGGCGACCCGGCCTCCGGCCACTCCGACCCGAAAGACAGGTATCACCATGACCGCCACCGCCCAGGGCTACGTCACCGTCATCTGGGACGCCAAGGCGAGGCCCGGCCGCGAGGCCGACCTCAAGGCGTTCATCACCGCCGCCGTCACGCCCTCCCGCAACGACCCCGGGAACATCGACTACGAGGCCCACGAAGTCGAGGGCCGCCCCGGCGAGTTCGTCATCTACGAGCGCTGGGAGACCCGCGCCCACCTCGACTCCCACCTCGCCGCCCCCCGGATGCGGGAGCTCGTCCCGCAGATGCTGGAACTGATCGACGGCTCCATCGAGGACGGCATCCGCCTGCTGCGCCCCTTCCGCCCCGCCAACTAGTCCCCCTCTGGCGCCTGTTGCCGCAGCACCCCCTCATCGGAGCACCCCATGACCACGCCCATGCCCACGACAACCACCACGACACTCGTCACCGGAGCCAACAGGGGGCTCGGCCACGAAATCGCCCGCCGGCTCGTCGAAGCGGGCCAACGGGTCTGGATCGGCGCCCGGGACGCCGGCCGCGGCCGTGAGGCGGCGGACCGGCTCGGCGCGGGCTTCGTCCCGTTGGACGTGACCGACGACGCCTCGGTCGAGGCGGCCGTCGACACGCTTCGCGCCGAAGTCGGCCACCTGGACGTGCTGATCAACAACGCGGGCATCCTCGGCGAGGTGACCGCCCCCGCCGACATGACGGCGGACCTGATACGCCACGTCTACGAGACCAACGTCTTCGGACTCGTCCGCGTCACCCACGCCTTCCTGCCCCTGCTGCGCGCGTCGGCCGCCACCCCGTCCGTCGTCAACGTCACCAGCGGGGTCGGCTCGTTCGCGCTCGTCCACGACCCCGAGCGCGTCGAGTCCCGCTACCCGCTCGCCGCCTACGGCTCCTCGAAGAGCGCGGTCACCATGCTGACCGTGCAGTACGCCCGGACGATCCCCGAGGTCCGCTTCAACGCGGTCGACCCCGGCCAGACGGCGACGGAGTTCACCGGCCGCGTCGGCCACACCGTCGAGGAGGGCGCGGAGGCGGCGGTCCGCCTCGCCACCCTGGGCCCCGGCACCCCCACCGGCACACTGACCGACCGCGAGGGCCCACTGCCCTGGTGACCCCCGGCCGCCGGGCACAATCGACGCCACGACTTCCCTGGACAACGCAAGACGTCCACGGCCAAGGAAACGAGCCCATGAGCGACAACGAACCGATACCGGTCTCCCCGGACTCCCCGGACCCGCAGAGCCTCGAGGCCCTGCAGGCGGCGCTGGGCGCCCGCGCCCGCCTGCGGCAGTGGGCGGAGAGCGCCCACCTGCTCGACCTGCTGCGCGCGGCCTCCGCCGAGGGATGGCTGGAGGCACTGGCCCGCCCCGTCACCGTCGAGGACCTCGCCGCCCTCGGCGGCGTCCCGGCCGAGCGCGCCCGCCGGACGGTCGAGGTCCTCCTCGCCGCCGACGTGATCCGCGAGGCCGGGACCACTCCCCCCGCCTACACCCTGACCGGTGACTTCGCCGCCCTCCAGGCGGGCGCCTCCGGACTGGGCACGGACATCGCCCTCGACGCCGTCGCCGCCTCCCGCGACCGCGTCCGCACCGCGCTCTCGACGAGCGGCACGCCGTACGACTGGCGGGAGGACGCGCTGGTCGTCGCCCGCGACTGGGGCATGCTCCCCACGGACGCCTCACGCGCCCTGTTCGGCATGGCCTACGCCGAACTGCCGGACTACCACGAACGGTTGACCGCGGGTGGTCCCCTCCTGGACGTGGGCAGCGGCATCGGCGGCGCCCTGCTCAGCACCCTGACGGCATACCCGGCCCTCCACGCCGTCGCCGTCGAACGCGCCGCCGACGTCGCCGAGGAACTGCGCGACCGCGCGGAAGCCGCCGACGTGGCCTCCCGCCTGGACATACGCCGCACCGACGCCCGGCACCTCGACGACGAGGCCGCCTACACCGTCTGCTACTGGGCCCAGGCCTTCTTCCCCCACGACGCCCGCGCGGACACCCTCGCCGCCATCCGGCGCGCCCTCACCCCCGACGGCCTCCTCCTCGCCCAGGAACTGGCCCCGCCCCCGGACGACTCCCCCTCCGCCCGCCTGAGCTCCGCCCTGGACGCCCTCGTCGCCGACGGCCGCGGCATCCCTCCGGTCGTGCGCGCGGAATCCCTGGCCGAGGAATTCCGGACCGCCGGCTTCACCGACGTCAAGGTGATCCCCACCCCCGTGGGCCGCCTGGTCCTCGCCCGCCGCGACACCCACTGACCCCCACCCCTCGCCACAGCCCACCGGCCACGATGTCCCCCACACACACCGCAGCCCACCCGCTACACTGGCGGCGGCGAGCCCACCCTCACCGGTGACCCGCCGCCCCGTCCACGGACATGTCGCCCCCACCGCGCACACGCCCACCGACGGAACCCCGCCTTCGTAGCTCAGGGGATAGAGCACCGCTCTCCTAAAGCGGGTGTCGCAGGTTCGAATCCTGCCGGGGGCACAGCCAGAAGGGCCAGCTCAGGAGGGGTTTCCTCCCAGGCTGGCCCTTCGTCGTGTTCGCGGCCGTGCCACACCACTTGCCCACTCGACTAGAGGAGTAGGCATGTCGGTGTACGAGTCGAAGGAGCGTCCCCCTCGCGCACCACCGCTTCGACTCACTACCGGAACCGCGCCTTGCCCTCGAAGATCCGGATCACGCCGTACGTGACGGTGGTTCCGTCCTCGTCCGAGACCAGGACAAAGCCGGCCTCGCGGATCCGGTCGTCTGCCGCCATCGCCCCCTGCCTGTCCTTTCGCATCCAGGCTTGGCGGGAGGCGTCGAAGAGTGGACGTACCGCCGGCCATTCGGGCCCGGGTCGGAAGTCGCAGTCGGTCCAGAACATGTCGATGGCTTCCAGACGCAGGGTCCCGACGAGCCGATCCCCGCGCATGAGTTTCCAGCTTTCCTCGGCCATGGTTCCTCCGCCTTCAGTTGGCCGGGAGCTGGTACGACAGGACGTAGGCGTCTGCGGCCATGACCGTGTCGCAGACCTCCACGGCCCGCTTCTCCGTGTCGTACGCGGTCCGGATGAGGTGGATGACCGGCACACCGGATGCCAGCCGCAGCGTGCGCACCTCGTCCGGGGTGGGCATCCGGGCGCGAATCTCCTCCTCGAAGTGGTCGAGGTGGTGACCCAGTTCCTCGAGGCGGGCGTAGATGCCGCCGGGCCCGGGGTTGGGTTCCGCGATCGGGGTGCCACGGGCGATGTCGAGCGGCAGGTAGGAGGTGGCGAACTCCACCGGGCGCCCGTCGAGGAGGTAGCGGCGCCGCCGGGCGAGGACGCGCCGCACGGAGCCGAGCCGGGCGGAGACGTCGGGGCCGGCCTTCTCCTCCTTCACCTCCAGGCTGTCCACGGTGGGGTGACTGCCTGCGGCGTCGGCCTCCACGATGAACGCGGACTTCCCCTGTTCCCTGTGCCGGCGGGCGAAGCGGTCCGAGGCGAGCCGTCGCACGGGCGGCCGGGGCCGCACGAACACGCCCTTTCCGTGCTCGGCGTGCACGAGCCCTTCCCCCTGGAGGATGGAGAAGGAGTTGCGGACCGTCATCCGGGACACCCCGTAGTGATCGACGAGTTCCGCTTCCGAGGGGAGCTTCTCGCCCTCCCGGAACCGCCCGCGGTCGATGGCCTCGCGCAACTGGTCGGCAATCTGCCGAAAGACCGCACGGTCACTCGTGGGATCGAGCGCACCGAGGAAGCCGGAAGGGAGAGGGGACACAGTTACTCCTTTAGCCTCGGCCTTTCATGACGGCCCACCGACGGAGTTGGCGGGCCGTTTCGCGTTTTGTGTCTGCTGATGGCAGGCCGAGTGCCCGTCTGTCGCGTCGGGTGTGCGCCGGGTTCCACGGGTC
>BNBP01000027.1 GCA_014656015.1 Streptomyces griseoaurantiacus
CAGCGGGTCGCCGTAGCCGCCGCCCGGGGCGGCGCCGGGCCGCGCGGCCGGGGCGGGCCGGCCGCCGGGGGCCTGCTGGTCGGTGGAGGAGGCGAGGGTGCGGCTGCGGACCCGGTACAGACCGGTGTCCAGGTCCTCGGCCTTCTCCAGGTGCACCTTGATCGTGCCCATGAAGGTGTAGCGCTGCTGCTTGGCGTAGTCGCGGACCATGCCGGCCAGTTCGTCGCCGAGCTGGCCCGAGTAGGGGCTGAGGCGCTCGTAGTCCGGTGCGCTCAGCTCCACGATGAAGTCGTTGGGGACGACCGTGCGGTCGCGGTTCCAGATGGTCGCGTTGTTGTCGCACTCGCGCTGCAGCGCGCCCGCGATCTCGACCGGCTGGACCTCCGACTTGAACACCTTGGCGAAGGTGCCGTTGACCAGACCTTCGAGACGCTGCTCGAACTTCTTCAGGACTCCCATGGGGCACCTCCTCCGTCGTTGCCGCTCTGTCTTGCCGGGTACCGCCGGTGCGGCTCGCGCCGCCCGTGTTGCTCGTACTGCTTACTGATCGTATCCACGCACCGGGAAATCGGCTGGTTCCCCCTGTCGGCCCGGTCGAACGGTGTCGAAACGTCCGAGGTCCCGGTGGACCGGATTCCCGGTACGGCCCCGCTTCGAACTCCTCGCGGGCGGTGTCCCGCAGGGGGGATCGTAGAGGCGGCCGGAGACCAGTGTCCCGCACCCGGCTGTGGAGCCCGCCCGGCTTCTGGGGAGATGCGCGGGACCGGTACGAGGTTGATACGTGAAACGGGGCGCGCCGAGACGGAACCGGGCGGCGGGGAGGGGGGACGGACCCGGTCGGAGCGGTGCGGAACGTCCTCGCGGGGGGCGCCCGCGGGGGGCCCGGGGGGCCGGGAAAGCGAGGTGAAGGCACCCTCGACGGCGTGCTAATCTTCTGCATGTCGGACGGCGCGGAGCACCGGAAACGGGGCCAGGGCCCGAAGGCGACACCCAATGCGCGGGTGGCGGAATAGGCAGACGCGCTGGATTCAGGTTCCAGTGCCCGAAAGGGCGTGGGGGTTCAACTCCCCCCTCGCGCACCATACGAAGCGGGCGGCATCCTCAGGATGCCGCCCGCTTCGTCGTGTCCGCGGATGTCCCGGGAGGGGACGGCCGGCGCGGGCCGCCTCCTCCCGGGGGTGGGGGCTGTGAGTAATCTCTCAGTGGCATCGCGTGGTGCCACCGGTGGGTCAGTCCGGGGCGACCTCCAGGACGTAGGCGCGGGCCAGGTCCTCGACGCGTTTGGCGACGAGCGAGGGTTCGGCCGTGGCCAGGAAGACCAGGCCGGTGGTCGAGGCCGAGTGCAGCCGGCGGCCGATGATGTCGCCCGTCCGTGTGGTCATCCGCACCTCGATCACGTCCGGTACCCGGGACAGCTCCTCGGCGGTGGAGACGCGCAGCACGCGGCCGGGGCGCACGGGCAGGTCGCAGTTGGCGATGATCTCCTCCCGCAGCGGTGCCACGGGGCCCCGGACGCCGGCGGGGCGGCCGAGCGAGGTGTCCATGAACACCCGCCACAGGTCGACCCCGTACTTCATCCGCACCGCGTCGACGATGCCGCCGCCCGCCGGACGGCAGGAGATCTCGCCGATCACGAAGCCCTCCTCGGTGCCGAACACCTCCATGTGGGTCACGCCGTCGGTGAGTCCGAGGGCGGTCACCGTGGCCCGGTGCAGGGCACGGACGGCGCTCACGGCCGGGTCGTCCTCGGGCAGCAGGTAGGAGCCGGTGAAGGCGTCCGTCTGCCCCAGCAGCGGCATGAAGTAGCGCTGCACGGCGGCGAACGCGACCTCTCCGTCCGAGACGACCCCGTCGCAGTGGTACTCGCCCTCCATCTCCACGAACCGCTCGACCAGCAGCGGGCAGGACGCCCGCCGCAGGCCCTCGGCCTCGGGGGAGCCGAGCAGGGCCTCGAGTGCGGCGGGCGAGGCGAGCGCGAAGGTGTTCATCGAGCCGGTGCCGAGGGCCGGTTTGAGTACCACCGGCCAGCCGAGTTCCGCCGCCGCGGCCGGGGCCCCGTCGAGCGAGGCGATCACCCGGTGGGGGGCGACCGGCAGTCCGGCCGCGCCGAGGGCGGCCTTCATGACCGCCTTGTTCGAGAACCGGTTCGCCGTCTCGAAACCGATGCCGGGCAGGCCCAGGAAGGAGCGCAGGTAGCCGCCCGCGGGCAGGCTGCGCTCGGAGGGGGCGACCACGTGGTCGACGGGCCCCCGCGCCCACAGGTCGAGGGCCACCCGGCGCACGGCGGTCAGGTCGGCGATGTCCTCGACGAAGTGCAGCCGTACGTCCGGGGTGTACATCGGGGCGTACGCGCGCTCGGTGATGACGTCGATCCCGGCGTCGGGGGCGGCCGCGCGGAGCCGGTCCACCGCCTCCGCCTTGCCGGAGTTCACCACCAGGACGCGCGGCGCCCGCGCGCCGGTGTCGTGGGGCCCGCTCATACGTCCTCCTTCCGCGCCCGGTCGAGGTACCACACGACGTAGGCGTAGACGGCGAGCCAGATCCGGGGGGTGGCCAGCGCGCGCTCGTACTTCAGCCAGCCCGCGAGGGCGTTCGCCGCGCCGACGTACAGCCGGGCGCGCAGGAGCGGCGCCCCGTCGTCCGGTCCGAGGGCGGCGAGGAAGCGCTCCTCGAGCCGGGCCAGGGCCGGGTCCACGGTGAAGGGCGTGGTCAGTCCGGACAGGTCGAGCGGGCCGTGCTCCGGTGCCGGGGGCAGGGCGGGCAGCAGCGCCTCCCCGGTGCCCTCCTCGACGGCCTGGAGGAGGCCGCTCATCGGGAGCGCGCTGTGCAGCAGGGTCGCGAAGTCGTAGGCGGGGTCGCCGAATCCGGCGTCCGGGCGGTCGCGGCCGTCCCACACCGTGCGCGGGTCGACGAAGACCGGGGAGCCGTCGGCCCGGCGCAGCATGTTCTTCAGGTGGACGTCCCCGTGCACCAGGCAGCCGGAGTCGGGCAGCAGCGCGGGCGCCCTGCCGTCCAGCTCGCGGGCCAGCGCGGTGTATCCGGGGGTGCGGAGGCCGCCCGGCAGGACGACGTCGGCGCCGAGCAGGGCCGCGCGGTCCCAGCCGGGGAAGAAGGACCGGAAGGTGCCGAGGAAGCCCTCGTGCTCCACCACCGCGTGGAAGCGCTCCCGGTAGAGGTAGTCGGCGACGGTGGGCCGCCGGGGGCGCCTCGTGGAGGTGTGCAGGCGGCGCAGCAGGCCCAGGTGCGGTTCGAGGGCGGGCACGGCGTCCTGGGCGAGGCGGAAGCGCGCCTTGTCCTCGAAGACGACGTGGTCCAGGGTGAGCGGTTCGACCTGTTCCATCAGGGACGTGGCCTGCGCCCCCTCGTGGTGCACCCCGTGCAGCACCGGGAACAGCGGCGGGTCCCCCTGGGCGCCGAGCGTGCCGTTGACCTCGCGGACGAAGGCGGTCTCCGCGTCGATGACGGCGCGCGGACCGACCTTGGCCACGAGGGGCAGGCCGGCCTCGAAGGCCACGATGCCCACGGAGTCGGCGCCGTTGGCGTAGGTGGCGCGGACGCCGGCGCCCGCGGCGGCCGGGTCGGCGCCCGCTGCCCGGGCCCAGGCGCGCAGCCGGTCGGCGGTGAGCAGGTCGATGACGGCGCGGGTGTGCGCCACGCTGTCGGTGATGCCGGTGACGAGGAGGCCGTCGCGCTCTCCGCCGAGGACCATGGTCCAGCGTTCCAGGTGGCGGCCCTCGTCGAGGTCGGTGTGCGGGACCCGGGCCGCGTCCCGCTCGTCGAAGCGGGCGACGGACCGGGCGAGTGCGCCGAGGTGGGCGTGTTTCTCGGGGGGTTCGGTGCTCGCCGCGGCCACGGTGATGCCCAGCCGGGTCAGTTCTCCCGCCGCCGTGGACAGCAGCAGCATCTGGCTGGTGCAGCCGGACAGCCGCGGGTGGCGCTCGCCGACGCCGTGGCCGGGGTAGGCGAAGACGACGGACACGGAGTCCTCGGGCAGGGGGGTGCCGTGCCGGGCGAGGACGGCGCGTACGGCGCCGCGCTCCTCGTCCGTGGCGGGACGGGCGGTGCCGTGCAGTGCGGTGGCCGTTTCGGCCGTGGTGCTCACGGTGTCGTCGCTCCTAACGGGTCTGGACGGAGGCGTTCTTGGCGAGCGCCTCGACGATCTCGGCGGCGCGCACGGGCATCAGCGAGAGCAGCACCTCGCTGAAGCCGTGGGTGGCCTCGGCGAAGCCCTGGAGGAAGACGCGCGGGGCGAACTCCTCGACGCACGCGATGGAGTAGTCGCGCCGGATCGCGTACCGCTCGGGCGTCTCCATGCGCAGGTACGCGCCGAGCCCGGCCAGGGCGGGGACGGGCATCGGATAGCGGTAGCCGGTGGCCAGTACGACGGCGTCGGCCTCCGTCCGGCTGGTCTCGCCGCTGTCGAGGTGCAGATAGGTGGCCACCGCCCGGTCCGGCTCGGAGCGGGCCGCCACCAGTTCGGTGAAGCGGCGCAGGCTGAGCGCCTTGCCGCCGGAGACCATGTCCTCGTAGTACTCGCGGTAGATCCGCGGGATGAGGTCGTAGCTGACCCCGGTGTGCGCCGCGAGCGCGTAGCCGTCGATGATCCTTCGCCGGAAGTCGTCGTCCTGGCCGTGGAACCAGTCGGGGAAGTCGGGCAGGAACAGCTCGTTGACGAAGTGGGTGTCGTCCTCGGGACGCATGGCGAAGCCGCGGACGTTCGTGGTGATCCGCGCCTGCGGGTAGGAGCGGCGCAGGTGGGTGAAGACGTCGGCGGAGGTCTGGCCGGAGCCCACGATGTTGAAGTGGTACGGGGCGGACGGGTCGTCGAAGGTCCTCTCCAGCCGCTCCAGGGTCTCGGAGGCGTGGAACACGCGGGCGCCGAGTTCGACGCCCTCGGGGACGTGCGGGGTGCCGCCCGGGGCGAGGATCAGGTTGCGGGTGAGGAGGGAGCCGGTCTCGCCGCCGGCCAAGTCCCTCAAGGACACCCGCAGCAGTTCGACGCCGTCCTCGCCGGGCACGGCGGACACCTCCGTGACGTCCGTGCCCCACCGGACCTGGTCGTCGAACCGGGCGGCGGCCCAGGCGTAGTAGTCGTTGAACTCCACGCGCGTCGGATAGAAGGTGCGCAGGTTGATGAACTTGGCCAGCCGGTCCGGGCCCTGTTCGGCGAGGTAGTTGAGGAAGGAGAAGCGGCTGCGCGGGTTGCGCATGGTGATGAGGTCCTTGGTGAAGGAGACCTGCATCTCCGCTCCGGCGAACATCAGCCCCGGATGCCAGGCGAACGCGGGCTTGCGGTCGAGGAAGACCGCGCGCAACGGGTGGCCGGACTCCTCAAGGGCGATCGCGACGGACAGGTTGGCGGGGCCGAAACCAATGCCGACCAGGTCGTGGACGGTCTCGGAGTCGTTCAGGTGCACGACGTGCTCTCTTTCCTTGCGGGTTCTTCTTGCGGGTTTCCTCGGCGCCGTTCCTCGTGGGTGCGATGGGTGTGGGGGATGTGGGGGCACATGGGCGGGGGCAGGGCGCGCGGGCCCGGCGGTCAGCCGTCCGCGTACAGGAGGCGCAGCCGTGCCTCGAGCTGCTCCTCGTCGGCGCCCTCGATCAGGAAGCGGGCCCTGGAGTCCACCGAGCTGACCGGGGTGTCCGGCGGGCGCTGCCCCTCCGGTGGCTTCGGGGCGGAGAACTCGACGAGCCAGTCGGGCCGTTCGGCGGGGACGGACGGCCGGGGCCCTCCGTTCCACAGCAGCCAGGCGGTCGGCGGCCCGGTGGGCACCGGCTCCTCGGGCGGGGTCCACAGTCCCGCCGAGAGCAGGCACGAGGCCCGGGACAGGTCGATGCCCCAGGTGTGGCGGACGGCGTTCTTGACCAGCGCGCCGCCGGTGCGGCAGGCGACCTCGCCGGCGAAGAGGGCGCCGGAGGTGTCCTCGAGGAACTCCAGGTGCAGGACGTGCACGCCGTGGCCCTCGGGCAGCCGGGCGACGAAGCATTCGGCGGTGTCGGTGAGCAGCTTGGCGCGGGGTGAGCCGCGGTCGAGCATGACCGAGCCGAGGTTGTCGGTGCGGAACCGGTGCGGCGGGCTGGTGTAGCGCGAGGGGGAGACGAGGAGGGCCCGGTCGCCGTCGACGAGCACGTCCACGTGGTGGACGGTGCCCGCGACGTACCGTTCGGCCATCAGCGTGCCGCCGTGCAGGGCGGTGAGCAGGGCGGGGTCCTCGACGCAGGCCCGCCGGACCGCCCGCGCGTCGGCCAGGACCCGTACCCCGGTGGACCCGGCGCCGTCGCGCGGTTTGACCACGAGCGGGCCGAGTTCCTCCGCCGCCGCGTACAGGTCGGCGCCGCAGCGGAGCTCGCGGTGGGGCACGGCGGGCACCGGAAGGCCCTCGAAGAGACGTTTCATCTCGACCTTGTCCCGGAACCGCAGGGCCGTCGCGGAGCCGAGGCCGGGGATGCCGAACAGGGTGCGGGCCTCGGCGGCGCGCAGGACGTCGTCCTCCGAGTTGACGAAGATGCGGTCGGGCCGGTCGGCGGCGCAGAGCCGGAACAGGGCCGCGGTCGCGGCGGGCGACTCGTAGTCGTCCACCGTCACCCGGCGCACGCCCTCGGCGAGGTCCCCGGCCGGGCGCTCGGCGTCGGCGGAGGTGAGGACGGTGATCCGGGCGGTGGGGTCGGCCTCGTGGATCCAGTGGTCGTACCGGGCGGTGGAGTGGGGGCGCTGCATGATCAGCACGTGCACGGGTGGTCAGCCTTTCGCCGTGAGGAGGCGGTGGTCGAGCCGGGCGACCGGCAGGGGGAGCACCAGGACGGCGGCGAGCAGCAGCGCACCGAGCACGGCCCAGCCGGCTCCGCCCCAGCCGAGGACGACGACGGTGATCAGGGGCGGGCCGAGCACGTCCTGCACGCTGTTGCCGAGGGCGAAGATCGAGAGGTACTCGGCCTTCCGGTGCTCGGGTGCGTACTTGTAGGACAGCTCCCAGGCGCCGATCGAGTGCCACAGCTCTCCGGCGGTCAGCAGCACGGTCGCGGCGAGGAGGACCGCGCAGGCGAGGACCGCGCCGAGCGGTGCCGCGGCGGCCGCGAAGACCGCGCAGGAGCCGATGAGCGCCAGCCCGGCCAGCCGCATCGCCCGGGAGCCGCCGTCCTCCCGTTCGGCGCCCTTGGCGAGCGGGACCTGGAACACCACCGCGAGAACGGTGTTGAGCACCACCAGCACCGGGACCAGGGCGTCCGGCGCGTCCGTCTCGCGCACCGTCCACAGGGGGAGGGCCACGGCCAGCACGGACATGTGCACGGCGAGCACGCAGCTCACCGCGGTGAGCGCGAGGTAGCGCCGGTCGCCGAAGCCGCGCAGGAAGCTCAGCCCGCCCCGGCGCACGGGCGGGGGTGCCGTCTCCACCCGCAGCCGGGCCAGCAGCACCACGGCGAGCACGAAGGAGGCGGCGTCGGCGAGGACGATCGTGCGGTACGCGGCCGTCGACCCGGTCGCGAGCAGCGGTGTGGTGAGCACCGCGCCGAGGGAGAAGCCGATGTTGCGCACCGAGCGCATCGTCGCCATGGTCCGGGTGCGGTCCTTGCCGGGCACCGCCACCGAGACCACCGCCTGACTGGCGGGCGAGACCGCGCGCTCGACCAGTCCGAGGAGCGCGGAGACGAGGACGAAGGCGATGGGGCCGTGCACGAAGGCGAGCACGGCGAACCAGACGGCCCGCCACAACTGGTAGACCATCAGCATGCGCCGCGCCCCCCATCGGTCGGTGAGGACGCCGAGCGGGACCGTGGCGAGGAAGGCCGTCAGCCCGGTCGCGGCCAGCCCGAGGCCCACCTGGGCGTCGCTCAGGCCGATCACGCGGACGAAGAAGAGGGTGGACCCGGCCAGGTAGAAGCCGGTGCCCACGGAGTCGAGCAGCGCGACGAGGGCGAACGCGCGGCCGGCCGGGGACCGGGGGACGTAGGTGCGGGTGAACCGGGACAGCAGGGGCCGCACGGTCATGAAGTGCGGACCTCGACGAGCGCGGCGGCGGCGGCCGCGTTCCGGGCGGCCTCCGCGCCCGTCGCGCCGGTGGCGAGCACGTGGCCGAGGCGGTCCCAGGAACTGTTCAGTTCACCGACCACCGTGCCCTGCCGGGCGGTGAGTTCGACCTCTCGGACGCCGTTCGACTCCCTGCTCGCGGTGAGCCCCGAGACGGCCCGCACCATGCCCGGCCGGGCGGTGAGGAAGCGGATCGCCGCGCCGGCGCGGGCGGGGCCGCGGACGGGCGGCGGACCCTCCCGGAGGACGGCGAGCAGGTCGGCCACGATCCGGCCGCCGTGGGCGAGGTCGATGAGGGTGTCGATGCTGTCGCCTGGCAGGCGGCCCGCGCACTCCACGAGGTGCGGCCGCGTCCCGTCGACGAGTATCCACTCGGCGTGCAGCACGCCGGAGGAGAAGCCGGTCGACTCCACCAGGCGGCGCATCAGCCGGGTGAGTTCGCCGGTGACCGGGGCCGGCAGTCCCGCCGGGACGACGTGGCCGATCTCCACCGGGTAGGGGCCGGGGCGCAACTGCTTCCCGGTGACGTTGGTGAACAGCAGGTCCCCGCGGTGGACCAGGCACTCCACGCTGACCTCGGGACCCGTCAGCCGTTCCTCGACGAGGAAGCGGCCGCTGCTGGTGCCGGGGGCACGCATCCGGGGTTCCTCGGCGGTGGTCGTGGCCTTCCACGCGGTGTCCGTGTCGTCCTCGGCGTCGAGCAGGAGGACGCCGAGGCTGGCCTGCCGGTCGACGGGTTTCAGCACGCAGCGACCGCCGAGTGCGGTCCGGAAGGCCTCGACCTCCGCCGCGCTGCCGGCCAGGCGCCAGCGTGGCTGGGGAAGCCCGGCGGAATCGGCGTGCGCGCGCAGCGCGGCCTTGTCGCGAAGGACCGCCGCGGCGGCCGGACCCGCGCCGGGCAAGCCCCACGCCCCGGCCAGCGCGGCCGCCGCGACCACGCCGTACTCGGTCGACGGCACGACGGCGCGGACATGTTCCGGCCGGGAGACCGCGCGCACGATTCCGGCCGGATTCCTTTCGTCCTGAACCGGTGCGTGGACCACGCCCGCGACGCACGGATGCTGTGCGCTCCGCCGGTGCACGTCACGCTGTGCGGCGACGTATTCGTCCTCCACGACCAGCACGGACGCGGGCGGTAAGAGGTCGTCGAGATCGGCCAGAAGGCCCTTGCTGAACCCGCACAGAACATGCGTGGCGTCCATGGACGGCACCCCCGTGAAAATGGCGGAAATCAGTCGGTGAAAATCGAGGAAAACTGAGGAATGTTCATCTCTATTTCCACTCGAGTTCACTTCTTGCTCATTTCCGAACACTGTAGCGAGCGCATCGCGTCCGTTCGGTAAAAAGCCGAGAAAACCCTGTCGTCCGGCTTCCGGCCCTGCGGCGTCGGCTTCGGCAGGACTTCAGCGGGGGTTCTTCAGCAGGGCCTGGCGGGCCGTGTCGGCGAGCCAGGTCTGGGCGCGGGAGAAGCACCAGGAGCGTTCGCCGACGAGGGTCATCCAGGCGTGCGGGCCCAGGTGGAACCAGAGGATGTCGACGGCCTCCGGGTGGTCGACGCGCAGGGCGTCGAGGGCGGCGAGGCGGTCGGCCACATGGGTCAGGGCCTGGACGTAGCCGTCCGTCCCCCGGTCCAGGACGGCCTTGACTGCCGGCTCCCCCGGGGGGTCCCGGTAGAAGAGGCCGTGGACGAGTTCCCAGTGGCGTTCGTGGGCGAGCCGGGTGCCCTCGGCGGTCAGTTCGATCACGGCGCGCGGGTCGTCCGCGGCGTCGACCGCGGTGAGGGTGTCGGCCACGGCCGGGTCCTTGATGGCCGGTTCCAGCAGGGCCGCCAGGATGCCCGGCTTGGGGCCCACGCTGCTGTAGACGGTGGGGACGGCCACGTTCGCCGCCCTCGCGATGTCCGCGAGGGTGACCCCGGCGTAGCCGCGGGCGAGGAAGAGCGTGTGCGCGCTGCTCAGGATGGCCTCGCGGGTGGCGGCTGCCGCGTCGGTGCGGCGGGGTGAGTGGTACGGCCGGGTGGTCACCCGGGCAGTGTAAACCAGTGTGACGCAGAGTGAATATATTGACTTTAATTGCATCTAATGAATAGCGTCACGCCTGTGAACTCATTAGCTTCCGAAGACCCCATCGCGGTCGTCGACACCCGACTCGTCCACGAGGTGCACCGCGTGGGCACCTCTCTGCTCGCCGAGGCCGCGGCCGACCCCGCCGTACCGCCCGACGCCCTGGCCCGGCTCCGCGACTTCCTGGTCGCGAACGTGCGCCATCACCACGAGACCGAGGACGAGGAGCTGTGGCCGCTGCTCACGGCCGCGGCCCCCGAGGCCGCCTCCGCGCTCGACGCCCTCAGCGAGGAGCACCGGCGGCTGGACAAGGCGCTCGACGCACTGGCCGCCGTCGCCCTCGGTGACGAAGGCGGCGCCGGTGACGCACGGCTCGCCCTGCGGGAGGCCGCCGTCGAGGTCCGCGACGCGGTGCACGGCCACCTGGCCGCCGAGGAGCCGGTCCTCCTCCCCGCGCTGCGCGAGCGGATCACCGACGCGCAGTGGAAGGACTTCTCGCAGCGGGTGATCGCCACCACGCCGCCCGTGGCCGGGCACCTGATGATCGGGTTCCTCGACGAGGTGGGCACGCCCGCCGAGGTCGAGACGGTGCTCGCGGGCCTGCCGGAGCCGGTGCGACCCCTGCTCGACGGCATGCGGACGCAGGCCGCGGACGACCTGCGGACCCTGCGCGGGACCAGGCCGTGACGTCCGCCCCGCTCCGGTGGCCGGACACGGCGGACGCCGTGATCAGGGGCGACCTCACCATCGCGGTCGCCTACGTCACCCCGGCCGGCGGAGCGGTGGTCACCAGCGTCTCGCCGGTGGGGCTCGGGGACCGGGAGGCGGGCCGGCTCGGCTTCACCACCTCGCTCGGTTTCCCGAGGAAGCTGGAGCGCATCCTGCGCGATCCGCACGTGGCCCTCGCCTACCACACGCGGGACCACGGCTTCGCCACGGACGCCTCCCTCGTGCTCGCGCAGGGCAGCGCCTCGGTGGACCTGCGCCCCTCGCCGGAACGGCTGGCGGAGCTGGCGCGGGCGGGCGAGCGCTTCCTCGGGAAGACCCCGCGGGGGCCGGTCTGGAACTGGCTGCTGCGGGAGTACCACCAGGAGCGGGTCTTCGTCGACGTCGACGTGGAGCGGTTCACCGTCTGGCCCGACCTCGCGGCCCGCGGCGCGCCGACGGTCACCGGTGCCGCCCCGCCCGGGGCGCCCGCCGGGCAGGCCCCACCGGCGAAGGGCACGGCCCCGCGCGTCGACGTCTCCGCGCTCGCACGGCGGATCCGGGGGCTGCCGCACCGGCTGCTGGCCTACCGGGGCGCGGACGGCCACCCCGTCGTCGTCCCGGTGACGGTCACCGGGCACGACGCCGCCGGACTGCGTCTCGACGCGCCCGAGGGGCTGCTGCCGCCCGGCGGGCGGCGGGCCGGGTTCCTCGCCCACGCCTTCCGGCCGCAGTGCGTCGGGCTGGGCATGCGCACGCTCACCGGCTGGCTGACCGTCACCGAGGAGGGCGTCCGTTACGCCCCCCACACGTCCAAGGGCCTGGCCGCGCCGCCGTACAAGGGACTGCTGACGGTCTCGAACGGTCTGCTGGCCAAGTACGGCCTGTGGCGCGCCCGTCGGGACGGGACGGCCGCCCGTCTGCGGGGGCTCGCCGCGCGCGGCCCCGCGGAGTGAACCGGGGTCCCGGGGGTGTCGTTCCGGGCGCCTCCCGGGTTCCGTACCCCCGGAGGCCCGGAGGCCCGGAGGCCCGGAGGCCCGGAGGCCCGGAGGCCCGGAGGCCCGGAGGTCCGGAGGCGCGGAGGTCCGGAGGTCCGGAGGCGCGGAGGCGCGGAGGCGCGGAGGCGCGGAGGTCCGGCGGCCCGGCGGCCCGGGGGTCCGGCGGCCCGGAGGTCCGGCGGCGCCCGGGCGGGTGGCACAGGAGCGGGTCCGCCGGCTGTACCGTCGCCGCGTCGATGTTCGTCGTGGTCGGGGAGGCGGTCGGGATGACCGGTGGCGGTGCGGGTGCGGGTGCGGGGACGGCGGCGGTGGACGCCGGAGCGGAGGCGCGTCCGGCGGGCCAGGGCACCGGGGCGGTCCGGATCCCGCCGGTGGCCGGGTTCGCCGCGCGGTCCGCGCCGGGGTCCCGGAAGAGGCCGGAGTCCCCGAAGAAGGAGGGCAAGGCGCTGCGCGACCGGGTGCCGCGCGCGGCCCACGCCGTCCACGAGGCCGACGCCGGCCGGCCCGGCGCGGTGCGCGCCGTGGAGGAGTCGGGGCGCGGCCGGATACCCGAGCTGACCCCGATCCGGGTCGGCAGGATGGCGGCCTCGCCGTTCGCCTTCCTGCGCGGCTCGGCTGGCCTGATGGCCCACGACCTCGCCCGCACTCCCGCCACCGGCATCGGCGCCCAGATCTGCGGCGACGCCCACGCGGCCAACTTCGGTCTGTACGGCGACGCGCGCGGCGGACTCGTCATCGACCTCAACGACTTCGACGAGACGGTCTTCGGCCCCTGGGAGTGGGATCTCAAGCGCCTCGTCACCTCGCTGGTGCTCGCCGGCCGCGAGGCCGGAGCCGACGAGGACGCCTGCGCCGCCGCCGCGCGGGACGCGGCGGGCGCCTACCGGCGCACCATGCGGCTGCTGGCGAAGATGCCGGCGCTGGACGCCTGGAACGCCATCGCCGACGAGGAGCTCGTCTCCCACACCGACGCGCACGACCTGCTCGGCACCCTGGAGCGGGTCGCGAAGAAGGCGCGGGCCAACACCAGCGGCCGGTTCGCCGCGAAGTCCACGGAGGACGACGGGAACGGCGGGCGCCGCTTCACCGAGGCGCCGCCGGTGCTGCGCCGGGTGCCCGACGCGGAGGCGGCGGCCGTGGCGGCCTCGCTGGAGCAGTACCTGGGCACCCTGCCGGAGGACCGGCTGCCGCTGCTCGCCCGGTACGCGGTGCACGACGTGGCCTTCCGCGTCGTCGGCACGGGCAGCGTGGGCACCCGCTCCTACGTCGTGCTGCTGCTCGACCACCGCGGTGAGCCGCTGGTGCTCCAGGTGAAGGAGGCGCGCCCCTCGGTGCTGCTGCCGCACCTGGCGGCGGCGGGCCACCCCGTGCCGGAGGTCGCGCACGAGGGACGCCGGGTGGTGCTCGGGCAGAAGCGGATGCAGGTGGTCAGCGACATGCTCCTGGGCTGGACGACGGTCGCGGGGCGGCCCTTCCAGGTGCGGCAGTTCCGCAACCGCAAGGGCAGCGTGGACCCCGCGCTGCTCGCCGGGGACCAGCTCGACGACTACGGGCGGATGACCGGCGCCCTGCTGGCCCGCGCGCACGCGCACAGCGCGGACCCGCGGCTGATCGCGGGCTACTGCGGCAAGAACGAGGAGCTGGACGAGGCCCTGTCCGCGTTCGCGGTCGCCTACGCGGACGGGGTGGAGCGGGACCACGCGGAGTTGGCGGCGGCGGTGCGGGCCGGCCGGATCCCGGCGGAGTCCGGGGTCTGAGAACTCCGCCGCCCCTTGCGGGACGGGCGGGCCCGTGACCTGAGAGACGCCGCTTCCCGCGGAGCCCGGGACCTGAGGGGTGCCCCTTCCTGCGGGGCGGCGGGGTCCTGGGGCTGTGGGGCGTCGCCTTTCGCGGGGCGGGTGGGGCGGGTGGGCACGGTTCGGGGTCCGGGGTGCCGCCTCCCGCGGGGCGGGCGAGGCCCGGGGTCCGAGGCCACGGGCCCGCGGGGTGCCGCGGAGACCGGGGCCTGCGGGGTGCCCCTTCCTGCGGGGTGGGCGGTGTCCTGGGTCTGCGGGGCGTCGCCTTTCGCGGGACGGGGGGAGACCGGGGGCCGAGGCCGTGGGCGGGTGGGGGCCCGGGGCCCGCGGGGTGCCGCGGAGACCGGGGCCTGCGGGGTGTCGCCTCCTGCCGGGGCGGCCGCGGTCCGGGGCCCGGGGTCGCCGTCCGCGCGGGACGGGCGGCGGGGGCCGTGGGGGCGTGTCTTACGCTGGGTGGGTGACGACGCCCGAAGCCGAGCCCACCGCATCCGAACCGTCGGCGGACGGTTCGTCCGAACCGCGCCCGGAGGACCGGCTCGAGCGGGCCGTCAGGGCCGCGGAGAACGCGCTGATCGAGTACGAGATCGCCGTCGACACCTTCCGCATCGAGGTCGAGAACTTCTCCCGGCTGCACCACCAGAAGCTCGGCCCGATGTACACCCGCCTCGACGAACTCGACGCCGAGATCGCCGAGGCGAAGGCGGCCCGCACCGGTGACCCCGAGGACCGCCGCGCCGCCGAGGAGGCCCGCGCCCGGGTCATGCCCATGCCCGGCGTGGAGGAGCTCTTCCACGGCTGGATGGACGGGGAAGGCCTCTTCCCCGAGGCCGCCGCGATGCTCACCGACCAGCCCGTGCGGCCGCCCGAGCGGGTCCGCCCCAGCGAGGAGGCCCGCAGGCGGTACCGCGAACTGGCCCGACGGGCCCATCCCGACCTCGCCCAGGAGGAGGACGAGCGCAAGCGCCGCGAGGAGTTCCTCACCCGCGTCAACGCCGCGTACGCCCGCGGCGACGAGGCCGCCCTGCGTGAACTCGCCGAGGAGTGGGCGGCCGGTCCGGCGCCCGCGGAGCGCGGACCGAGCCGCAGCGAGGAGCTGTACGCCCGGCTGGAGTGGCTCGCCCGGCGCAAGGAACTGCTCACGGTGGTCGCGCGCGAGCTGGAGGAGAGCGCGATCGGCTCGATGCTGAAGATCGCGCCCGACGACCCCGACCGTCTCCTGGACGAGGTCGCCGAGCAGCTCCTGGCCCAGGTGGCCGAGCGTGAGGCCGAGCTCGCCCGCTGGCGCGACTGACCCCGGCCGCCGGGACGGGCGCGGGGAGCGCCGCCCGCCCGTGGGGACGGCGCACGGCCCGGGGGCCGGTCCGGTAGCGTCGGGGCCATGTCTTTCGGAGCTGGTGTACCCACGGTCCAGGTCGCGGACCTCAAGGACGAGGACTTCCTGCTGGACGTCCGCGAGGACGACGAGTGGCAGGCGGGGCACGCCGCTGGCGCGCTGCACATCCCCCTCAGCGACTTCGTCGCCCGCTACGGCGAACTGACCGAGGCCGCGCCCCAGGACGGCCGGATCGCCGTGATCTGCCGCTCGGGCGGCCGCTCGGCCCAGGTCACCATGTACCTCGCGCAGCAGGGCGTGGACGCGGTGAACGTCGACGGCGGCATGCAGGCGTGGGCGGCGGGCGGCCGCCCGGTCGTGGACGCCAAGGGCGAGCCGGGCTTCGTGCTGTAGGGGGCCGGCCACCTCCCGCGGCCGCTCCCGGCTCCGTCCGCGGTGACCGCCGTGTCCCCGGAGCTGTGCGGGACGGGTGGGGCTGAGTACCGTTCCGGTGCGAACGGGCGGGCGCCGGCGGCACCGGCGCCCGGCGGGATACGACTGCTGGGGAGACGGGGCGGAATGGACAGGTACGACGAGGGCGCGCACCCACGGCAGGTGGCGGCCACCCCCGACGGCCCACCCCCGGCGGAGGACCCCCCGCGCCCACCGGAGGCCGCCCCCGAGGGCGCCCCGGGGGGTGCCTCGCCGGCCGCCCCGGAGCACGGGCCCGCTTCCGGCACCCCCGGCACGTCCGCCGCCCCCGGCCGACCCACCGCCGGGATCACCGCGCTCTCGCTGCCGTACCAGATAGCCGCCGCCCTCGCCCTCGCCCTCGTCGCGGTCGGCGCGCTCGTGCACCTGGGCATGGTGTTCCTGCACGTCGCGCCCTCCAACACGCTGACCAAGCAGCACGGCCGGGCCGTCGACGAGTGGATCTACCCCGAGTTCGAGCAGAACTGGAAGCTGTTCGCGCCCAACCCGCTGCAGCAGAACATCGACGTCCAGGTCCGTGTCGACCTCCGCACCGCCGAGGGCGGGGTGCGCACGACCGGCTGGTACGACCTCTCCGGGCTGGACGGGGCGGACATCCGCCACAACCTGCTGCCCAGCCACACCCAGCAGAACGAGCTGCGGCGGGCCTGGGACTTCTACTCCTCCTCGCACGACAACGCGAACCGCCCCTCGGGCCTGCGCGGCGAACTCTCCGAGAGCTATCTGCGCCGCATCGTCGCCCGCCGCGTCGACCGGCTGTCGGCGGAGGTCCGCGAGGGCACCGTCGAGCGCGTCCAGCTCCGGTCCAGCACGACCAATGTCCAGCCGCCCCCGTGGAGCACGGAGAAGGTCTCCGACAAGCCCGTCTACCGGGTGCTCCCGTGGTGGACCCTGTCGGCGAAGGACGCCGGGACGGGGGCGGACGCCTGATGGACCGCGAGTACACGACCCACGCCACCGGGGCGCCCGGCGACCGGACCCCGGGCGACACGGTGCCCGGCACCGCGCACGGCGCCCCCGGCACGTCCGCCGCCGCGCCTTCGCGCC
This sequence comes from Streptomyces griseoaurantiacus, assembly GCA_014656015.1. Classification (GTDB taxonomy): domain Bacteria; phylum Actinomycetota; class Actinomycetes; order Streptomycetales; family Streptomycetaceae; genus Streptomyces; species Streptomyces griseoaurantiacus. Next base: position 16,440 of record BNBP01000027.1, read on the forward strand.
GTCTCTCCGTCTCCCTCGCGCGCGGGGTCACCCGGGCCACCGCGACCGCGTTCGGCCCCTATCAGAGCGCCATCGTCCGGATCGGGTTCTCCTTCACCTGGCTGCTCTTCCTGCTGCGCGAGTTCCCGCACCGGGCCGAGCTGTACGGGCCCGACGGGCCCTGGAGCCGGGAGCTGGCCGAGCGGCTGATCGCGGACAACCACGCCTTCACCGTGCTGATGTGGGCCGACGGCCGCGCCTGGTTCGAGCTCGTCTACGCGCTGGCCGCGCTGTCGAGCCTCGCGCTGCTGCTGGGCTGGCGCACCCGCGCCGCCTCCGTGCTGTTCATGGTGGGCGTGCTCTCGCTGCAGAACCGCAGCGTCTTCATGGGCGACGGCGGCGACAACGTCATCCACCTCATGTCGATCTACCTGGTGCTCACCCGGTGCGCCCGGGTGTGGTCCCTGGACGCGCGCCGGGAGCGGCGGGCCGGTGCCGCGCTCGCGCGGGGCGCGGCACCGGCGCCCGACCGCCTCGGTCCCGCCCTGTGGGCCGTGCTGGGCCTGGCGCTGGCCGTGGCGAGCGGGGCGGGCCGGCTCGGCTTCGGCTGGGCGGTGGTGTTCTGGGGGCTGTGGGCGGTGCAGGGCCTGTGGTGGTACACCGGCCGCCGGGCGCCGCACGGCGAACCGCGCATCCTGCTGGATGTCGTCGCCAATCTCGCGCACAACGCCGCCCTGCTCGTGATCATGGCCGAGGCGTGCCTGATCTACTCGACCGCCGGCTGGTACAAGATCCAGGGCTCGCGCTGGCAGGACGGCACCGCCGTCTACTACCCGCTGCACCTGGACTACTTCTCGCCCTGGCCGGAGCTCTCCAAGGTGCTGGCGACCGGCGGGGTGATGGTCATGCTGATCACCTACGGCACGGTCATCGCCCAGGTCGCCTTCCCGTTCACCCTGCTCAACCGGCGGGTGAAGAACGGGCTGCTGGTGGTCATGATGGCCGAGCACGCGGCGATCGCCGTGCTGCTCGGGCTGCCGTTCTTCTCGCTGGCGATGATCGCGGCGGACGCGGTCTTCCTGCCGACGTCCTTCCTGCGGTGGCTCGGCGACCGGGTGCTGCGCGGGCGGCGGGCGCTGTCCGCCCGCCTCGGCCGCACCGGGGCCGGGGCCGCCGTGCCCCGGCAGCGCGCGGAGGAGCCGGCCGCCAAGACGCACGCGGGTTCCACGGCGGGAACGACGGCGTGAACGATCCCGGGAAGGCGCCGGCCCACGGTCCCGGGGCTCAGACCCCGCCGGGGGACGCCGAGGACGCCGTGCGGCTCTGGCACCGGGAGGCCGGCGGTGCCGTACTGCTCGACGGCTTCCACGCGCTCAAGCACGCGCTGCGCTTCGGCGCCCGGGTGCCCGTGGCCCTCGCCACCGACCGGGCGGCGGCCCTCGCGCTCGCCGAGGAGCTGGCGCCGGACGTGCGGGAGGGGCTGGCTGCGCTGCTCACCGAGGTACCGGAGTCCTCCTACCGGGCGCTCCTCGCCCGGCCGCACCCCACGGGGGTGGCCGCCCTCGCCGGGCGTCCGGCGCGCGAGGCGAATCTGCGGGCGCTGGCGCACGCCCCGCGGCGGGCGCCGGTCGTCGTGCTCGACAATCCGCGCAATCTCGGCAACGCCGGTGCCGCCATCCGGCTCGCGGCGGGGTTCGGGGCGACCGGGGTCGTCACGACCGGCACGCTGGACCCCTGGCATCCCACGGTGGTGCGGGGCGGGGCGGGGCTGCACTTCGCGACGGCCGTGGAGCGGATGGACGTCGCGGACCTGCCCGAGGGGCCGGTGTACGCGCTGGATCCCGAGGGGGAGGACATCCGGCGGGTGCGGCTGCCGGACGAGGCCCTGCTCGCCTTCGGCTCCGAGCGCAGCGGGCTGTCGCCGGAGCTGCGGGCGCGGGCGGACCGTCTTGTGGCGCTGCCGATGCGGCCGCAGGTGTCGAGCTACAACCTCGCGACCAGCGTGGGGATGGCGCTGTTCCACTGGAGTGCGGGGGCGGTCTGACCGCCCCCGCCGCACCGGCTCAGGGCCGCCGGACCTCCACCGTCCGGAAGCGGCCCGCCACGAACGCGGCGTCGCACAGGGCCGCGTTGGCCGCCGGATTGCCGCCGGAGCCGTGGAAGTCGGAGAACGCGGCCGTCTGGTTGACGTAGACCCCGCCGGTCAGGTTGAGGGAGAGCTGGGCGCACTCCTCCAGGCAGACCTCCTCGACGGCCTCCTCGACCTCCGGGGAGGTGGTGTACGCGCCGACCGTCATCGCGCCCTTCTCGCGGATCGTGCGCCGCAGCAGGGCGAGCGCGTCGTCCGTGGAGTCCACGGCCACGGCGAAGGAGACCGGGCCGAAGCACTCGCTGAGGTACGCGGCCTCGGCGTCCGGCTTGGCGCCGTCCAGCTTCACCAGCACCGGGGTGCGGACCACGGCCTCGGGGAACTCCGGGTGGGCCACCTCGCGGGAGGCGAGGGCGACCTCGCCGAGGCCCGACGCCGCCTCGAGGCGGGCCTTCACGTCCGGGTTGACGAGCGCGCCGAGCAGCGCGTTCGCCCGGGTGTCGTCGCCGAGGAGGCCCTCGACCGCCTTCGCGAGGTCGGTGGCGACCTCGTCGTACGTCTTCGCTCCGGCGTCGGTGGTGATGCCCTCGCGGGGGATCAGCAGGTTCTGCGGGGTGGTGCACATCTGGCCGCTGTACAGCGAGAGCGAGAACGCCAGGTTGGCGAGCATGCCCTTGTAGTCGTCGGTGGAGTGCACGAGGACCGTGTTGACACCGGCCTTCTCGGTGTAGACCTGCGCCTGGTGGGCGTGGGTCTCGAGCCAGTCGCCGAAGGACGTGGATCCCGTGTAGTCGATGATCCTGATCTCGGGGCGGGTGGCGAGCGTCTTGGCGAGGCCCTCGCCGGGCCGTTCGGCGGCCAGCGCGACCAGGTCGGCCGCGAAGCCGGCCTCGGCGAGCACCTCGCGGGCGATCGCCACGGTCAGCGCCAGCGGGAGGACCGCGCGCGGATGCGGCTTGACCAGCACCGCGTTGCCGGTGGCCAGGGAGGCGAACAGGCCCGGGTAGCCGTTCCAGGTGGGGAAGGTGTTGCAGCCGATGACCAGGGCGATGCCGCGCGGCACCGCCCGATACGTCTTGGTGAGCACGAGCGGGTCCCGCTTGCCCTGGGGCTTGGTCCACTCGGCGCGGTCCGGGGTGCGGGTCTGCTCGGCGTAGGCGTAGGCGACCGCCTCCAGGCCCCGGTCCTGGGCGTGCGGGCCGCCCGCCTGGAGCGCCATCATGAACGCCTGCCCGGAGGTGTGCATGACCGCGTGCGCGAACTCGTGCGTGCGGTCGCTGATCCGCTTCAGGATCTCCAGGCAGACCACCGCGCGGACCTCCGGGCCGGCCTCCCGCCAGGCCCGCTGTCCGGCCCGCATCGCGGGCAGCAGCACGTCGATGTCCGGGTGCGGGTAGGTCACGCCCAGCTCGATGCCGTACGGCGAGACCTCCCCGCCGACCCAGTCGTCGGTGCCGGGCTGGCCGAGGTCGAGACGGGTGCCGCGCAGGGCGTCGAAGGCGGCCTTGCCCGCCGCCGCGTCCAGGCTGCCGTTCTCCCCGTAGGCCTTGGGGTGCTCGGGGTGCGGGGACCAGTACGCGCGGGTACGGATCACTTCCAGCGCCTTGTCGAGCGTGGGGCGGTGCTGCGCGGTCAGCCGGTGCGCGACGGATTCGGCGGCCATCGGAGATCCAACTCCTCACCTGGGCAGGAACGGGCGGTCACGGCTAGAGTAACCGAACGATCGGTCGGGACAAGGGGGTCCGCCGCATCTGTGGACAACCCCGTGCGGGAGGATCGCGCACATGACAGGACTCGACCTCAGCAGCCCCGTGGCCGTCGTCGGCACCGGCACCATGGGCCAGGGCATCGCCCAGGTGGCGCTGGTCGCCGGCCATGTCGTACGGCTGTACGACGCGGTTCCGGGCCGGGCCGAGGAGGCCGCCGCCGCGCTGGCCGACCGGCTCGACCGGCTCGTGGCCAAGGAGCGGATGTCCGCCGCCGACCGGGAGGCGGCCCTCGCCCGGCTGCGCCCCGCCGCCGACCTCGCCGACCTCGCCGACTGCTCCCTGGTGGTCGAGGCGGTCGTCGAGCGGCTTCAGACCAAGCAGGAGCTGTTCCGCGCGCTGGAGGAGGTCGTCGACGAGGACTGCCTGCTCGCCACCAACACCTCCTCCCTCTCCGTCACGGCCGTCGGCGGCGCCCTGCGCACCCCCGGCCGCCTCGTCGGACTGCACTTCTTCAACCCCGCCCCGCTGCTGCCCCTGGTGGAGGTCGTCTCCGGGTTCGCCACCGACGTCACCTCGGCCACGCGGGCCTACGGGATCGCGCGGGCCTGGGGGAAGACGCCGGTGGCCTGCGCCGACACCCCCGGGTTCATCGTCAACCGCATCGCGCGCCCCTTCTACGCCGAGGCCTTCGCCGTCCTGGAGTCCCAGGCCGCCGACCCGGCCACGATCGACGCGGTGCTGCGCGAGTGCGGCGGCTTCCGGATGGGCGCCTTCGAACTGACCGACCTCATCGGCCAGGACGTCAACGAGTCGGTCACGCACTCCGTGTGGCGCTCCTTCTTCCAGGACGTGCGCTTCGCGCCCTCCCTCGCCCAGCGGCGCCTGGTGGAGTCCGGCCGGCTCGGCCGCAAGAGCGGCCGCGGCTGGTACGACTACGCGGAGGGCGCCGAGCGTCCCGAACCGCACACCGCGGAGAAGGCGGAGCCTCCCGCGTACGTCGTGGTCGAGGGCGACCTCGGGCCCGCCGCCGAGCTGCTCGCGCTGATCCGCGAGGCGGGCATCCAGGTGCGCGAGGAGGACGAGGACCACGGCACCCGCCTGGTGCTGCCCGGCGGCGGCCAGCTCGCCCTGGCCGACGGGCAGACCTCGGTGGAGTTCCGGGACGTCGTCTACTTCGACCTCGCCCCGGACTACCGCCGGGCCACCCGGATCGCCCTGTCCGCCTCCCAGGACACCGCCCCGGACACGCTGACGGGGGCCACCGGGCTCTTCCAGGCGCTCGGCAAGGACGTCAGCGTCATCGGGGACGCCCCCGGCATGATCGTCGCCCGCACGGTGGCGCGGATCATCGACCTCGCGCACGACGCCGTCGCCAAGGGCGTGGCCACCGAGGAGGACGTCGACACCGCGATGCGCCTGGGCGTCAACTACCCGCTCGGCCCCTTCGAGTGGAGCCGCCGGCTCGGCCGCAACTGGGCGTACGCCCTCCTCGACGACCTGCACCTGCGCGACCCCTCGGGACGCTACGCGCCGTCCCTCGCGCTGTACCGCCACGCGTACGCCTCCGAGAAGCGGGAGGGCACCTCATGACCACCGCCCGGCGCGACACGTACACCCCGGAGAGCCTGCTCTCGGTGGCCGTGCGGGTCTTCAACGAGCGCGGCTACGACGGCACCTCCATGGAGCACCTCTCCAAGGCGGCCGGCATCTCCAAGTCGTCGATATACCACCACGTCAGCGGCAAGGAGGAACTGCTGCGCCGGGCCGTGAGCCGGGCGCTGGACGGCCTCTTCGCGATCCTCGACGAGCCCCGCGCCGGTGAGGGGCGCGCGGTGGAGCGCCTGGAGTACGTGGTGCGGCGCACGGTCGAGGTGCTCACCGCCGAACTCCCCTACGTGACGCTGCTGCTGCGGGTGCGGGGCAACACCGGCACCGAGCGCTGGGCGCTGGAACGACGGCGCGATTTCGACCACCGGGTGGCCGAGCTGCTCAGGGCGGCGGCGGCCGAGGGGGACGTGCGCGGCGACGTGGAGGTGCGGCTGGCGACGCGGCTGCTGTTCGGAATGATCAACTCGATCGTCGAGTGGTACCGCCCGGACGGCCGCGGCACCGCGGAGCGGGAGATCGTGGACGCCGTGGTCCTGATGGCCTTCGGGGGGCTGCGGCAGCACTGAGGTCAGCCCTGCGGCTCCAGGTCCTCCTCCTCGAAGACCAGCAGGGTGCGGGTGCCGAGCACCTCAGGGATCGCCTGGAGCCGGGTCAGCACCACCTCGCGCAGTGCCCGGTTGTCGGGGGTGTGGACGAGGAGCAGGACGTCGAAGTCGCCGCCGACCAGGGCGATGTGCGAGGCGCCCGGCAGCACCCGGAGCTGCTCGCGGACCGTCCGCCAGGAGTTCTGCACGATCCGCAGCGTGATGTACGCGGACGTCCCGTGCCCGGCGCGCTCGTGGTCGACGCGCGCCCCGAACCCGCGGATCACGCCGTCGTCGAGGAGCCGGTTGATGCGCGCGTAGGCATTGGCGCGCGAGACGTGCACGCGCTCGGCCACCGACCGTATCGAGGCGCGGCCGTCGGCCTGGAGTATCCGCAGGATGTCGCGGTCGATCGCGTCCAGCGGACGGGCCGGCAGACCGGGCCCGGCCGCCTCGGACGGGGCCGGCGGATCGTCCCGGGGGTCGGCTCCGTCGGCCAATTGTTCAGATGGCATGCACCCCCGCCTTCCCGCGATGGACGTCCTGCCCCCATCACAGGCTGTGCAGAACCGTTTGTCCACAGCCTGGCGGCCCCTGTAGCCAAAATGTGCCGACGACCGAACAATCGGTAGGTGAGGCGCGTCACAACCGTGGCGCGTCCCGAAGCCGCTCCCACGAGGAGGTGCCGTCATGACGGTCATGGAGCAGCGGGGGGCCTACCGGCCGACCCCGCCGCCCGCCTGGCAGCCCCGTACGGACCCCGCGCCCCTGCTGCCCGACGCGCGGCCGTACCGCGTCCTGGGCACCGAGGCGGCCGGGCGCACCGACCCCGACCTGCTGCTCCGCCTGTACCGGCAGCTCGTCACCGGCCGGCGCTTCAACGCGCAGGCCACGGCGCTCACCAAGCAGGGGCGGCTCGCCGTCTACCCCTCCAGCACCGGCCAGGAGGCGTGCGAGGTGACGGCCGCGGCCGTCCTGGAGGAGCACGACTGGCTCTTCCCCAGCTACCGGGACACGCTCGCCGTCGTCAGCCGCGGCGTCGACCCGGTGCGGGCCCTGACCCTGCTGCGCGGCGACTGGCACACCGGCTACGACCCCCACGAGCACCGGGTCGCCCCGCTGAGCACCCCGCTGGCCACCCAGCTCCCGCACGCGGTGGGCCTCGCCCACGCCGCCCGCCTCAAGGGCGACGACGTGGTGGCGCTCGCCCTGGTCGGCGACGGCGGCACCAGCGAGGGCGACTTCCACGAGGCGCTGAACTTCGCCGCCGTCTGGCAGGCGCCGGTGGTCTTCCTCGTCCAGAACAACGGCTTCGCGATCTCCGTGCCGCTCGCCAAGCAGACCGCCGCCCCCTCCCTGGCCCACAAGGCCGTCGGGTACGGGATGCCGGGCCGCCTGGTCGACGGCAACGACGCGGCGGCCGTGCACGAGGTCCTGGCCGGGGCCGTGCGCCGTGCCCGCGAGGGCGGCGGCCCCACGCTGGTGGAGGCGGTCACCTACCGGGTCGAGGCGCACACCAACGCGGACGACGCCGGGCGCTACCGCTCCGAGTCCGAGGTCGAGACCTGGCGCGCGCACGACCCGATCGTCCTCCTGGAGGAGGAACTGACCCACCGGGGGCTGCTCGACGAGGCCACCAGGACGGCCGCCCGGGACGCCGCCGAGGCCATGGCGGCGGATCTGCGCGCCCGGATGAACGCGGACCCCGCCCTGCACCCCCTCGACCTGTTCGCCCACGTCCACGCCCGGCCCACCGCCCAGCTGCGCGAGCAGGCGGAGCAGTTGCGGGCGGAGCTGGAGGCCGAGGCGGAAGGGGCGGGCCGATGACCACCGTGGCCGCCCGGCCCGCCACCATGGCGCAGGCCCTCACGCGCGCGCTGCGCGACGCGATGGCCGCCGATCCCACCGTGCACGTCATGGGCGAGGACGTCGGCACGCTCGGCGGCGTCTTCCGGATCACCGACGGACTGGCCGCCGAGTTCGGCGAGGACCGCTGCACGGACACCCCGCTGGCCGAGGCCGGCATCCTCGGCGCCGCCGTCGGCATGGCCATGTACGGGCTGCGGCCGGTCGTGGAGATGCAGTTCGACGCGTTCGCCTATCCCTCGTTCGAGCAGCTCGTCAGCCATGTCGCCAAGATGCGCAACCGCACCCGTGGCGCGATGCCCATGCCGCTGACCGTCCGCATCCCCTACGGCGGCGGCATCGGCGGCGTGGAACACCACAGCGACTCCTCCGAGGCGTACTACATGGCGACCCCGGGGCTGCACGTCTACACCCCCGCCACGGTCGCCGACGCCTACGGCATGCTGCGCGCGGCGATCGCCTCCGACGACCCCGTCGTCTTCCTCGAACCCAAGCGGCTCTACTGGTCCAAGGACACCTGGGACCCGGAGGACCCGCCGGCCGTCGAACCCGCCGGACGCGCGGTGGTGCGCCGCCGGGGCAGCAGCGCCACGCTCCTGACGTACGGCCCCTCGCTGCCCGTCTGCATGGAGGCGGCCGAGGCGGCCCGGGAGGAGGGCTGGGACCTGGAGGTCGTCGACCTGCGCTCGCTGGTGCCCTTCGACGACGAGACGGTCTGCGCCTCGGTGCGGCGCACCGGGCGCGCGGTCGTGGTGCACGAGTCGACCGGGTTCGGCGGACCCGGCGGGGAGATCGCGGCCCGGGTGACCGAGCGCTGCTTCCACCACCTGGAGGCGCCGGTGCTGCGCGTCGCCGGGTTCGACGTGCCGTACCCGCCGCCGATGCTGGAGCGGCACCATCTGCCCGGCGTCGACCGGATCCTGGACGCGGTCGGACGGCTGCAGTGGGAGGCGGAGAACTGATGGCGCAGGTGCTGGAGTTCCGGTTGCCGGATCTCGGCGAGGGGCTCACGGAGGCGGAGATCGTCCGCTGGCTGGTCGAGGTCGGCGACGTCGTCGCCGTGGACCAGCCCGTCGTCGAGGTCGAGACGGCCAAGGCGATGGTCGACGTGCCCTGCCCCTACGGCGGGGTGGTCACCGCCCGCTTCGGGGAGGAGGGCACGGAGATGCCGGTGGGCGCCCCGCTCCTCACGGTCGCCGTGGGCGAGTCCGGGTCCCCGGCGGACGGCGGGACCTCCGGTGCCGGGGCCTCGAGTGACGGGGCCTCCGGTGCCCGGGCCCCGAGCGACGGGTCCCCGGGCGCCGGCTCCGCATCCTCGGGGTCCTCGCGGTCCTCCGCATCCTCGGGGTCCTCGGGGGCAGCGGGATCCTCGGGGTCTTCTGCCTCCTCTGCGTCCTCGGGAAATGTCCTGGTCGGCTACGGCACGAGTGAGGCACCGTCCCGGCGGCGCCGGGTCCGCCCGGCTTCCGTGCCGGCCTCCTCCGCCGTGCCCGTGCCGGAGCGCGCCCCGGCGGCGCCGGAGGGCGGTGCGGACGGCGTCTTCGTCCGGGACCACGAACCCGCCGGCCCCGTCGCCGTCATCTCCCCGCTCGTGCGGCGGCTCGCCCGGGAGAACGGGGTGGACCTGCGCGGGCTCTCGGGCTCCGGACCCGAGGGGCTCATCCTGCGCGCGGACGTCGAGAACGCCCTGCGCGCGGCCGCCGCCCGCGGCCACACCCCCGCACCCGCTCCCGTGCCCGACGAGGGCGTCGTCCACGGCACCCGCATCCCGCTGCGCGGGGTCCGCGGCGCCGTCGCGGACAAGCTGTCCCGCAGCCGCCGCGAGATCCCCGACGCCACCTGCTGGGTCGACGCCGACGCCACCGAACTGCTGCGCGCCCGTACGGCGATGAACGCCGCCGGGGGACCCAAGGTCTCCCTCCTCGCCCTGCTCGCGCGGATCTGCACGGCCGCGCTCGCCCGGTTCCCCGACCTCAACTCGACGGTGGACCTGGAGGCCAGGGAGGTCGTCCGGCTCGAGGAGGTGCACCTCGGGTTCGCCGCGCAGACCGAGCGAGGACTCGTCGTCCCCGTCGTCCGGGACGCCCACGCGCGGGACGCGGAATCGCTGACCGCCGAGTTCGCCCGGCTCACCGAGGCCGCGCGGGCCGGCACCCTGACCCCCGCCGACCTCACCGGCGGCACTTTCACGCTGAACAACTACGGCGTGTTCGGCGTCGACGGCTCCACGCCGATCATCAACCATCCCGAGGCCGCGATGCTCGGCGTCGGCCGCATCGTCCCCAAGCCCTGGGTCCACGAGGGCGAACTGGCGGTCCGCCAGGTCGTCCAGCTCTCGTTCACCTTCGACCACCGGGTGTGCGACGGCGGCACGGCGGGCGGCTTCCTGCGGTACGTCGCCGACTGCGTCGAGCAGCCCGCGGTGCTCCTGCGCACTCTCTGAGGCCCTGGAGGCCCTGAGGAAACCGGCCGCCGCCACGGACGCCCCCGTGGCGGCACCGGCGTCCCGGGAGCCCATACTCGGGGGGTGACCGCGTACCAGCCCGCCCCCGGTGTCCTCGACGCCTGCGAGGCCCACGACGCCTACGACGCCGTCGTGCTCGCCGGAGGGTCGGCCCGGCGGCTCGGCGGGGCCGACAAGCCGGGCGTCCGCGTCGGCGGCCGGGCACTGCTCGACCGGGTGCTGTCCGCCTGCGCCGGCGCGGCCGCCACCGTGGTGGTGGCCGACCCCCGGCCGACCGCCCGCCCGGTGCGCTGGGTGCGCGAGGACCCGGCCGGCGGCGGCCCCGTCGCCGCCCTCGACGCGGGACTGCGCGCCACCACCGCCCCCGTCGTCCTCGTCCTCTCCGCCGATCTGCCCTTCCTCGACCCGGCGACGGTGACGCGGCTGACCTCCGCCCTGGCCGCGAGCGGGGCCGAGGGAGTGCTGCTCCGCGACGCCGAGGGCCGCGACCAGCCGCTCGTGGCCGCCTACCGGGCCGAGGTGCTGCGCCGCGCCCTCGACCAACTCGCCGCCGAACACGGCGGAACCACAGAGCGGGCGCAGCAGGCCGGGCCCGGCGGGCGGGGCGCGCAGCGTGGGCTCGCCGGCCTGTCGCTGCGCCGGCTGACCGGGGAACTGCGCCTCACCCACGCCGAGGCCCCCCTCGCGTCCTTCGACTGCGACACCTGGGACGACATCGCCGCCGCCAGAGCACGGATCAGGGAGCATGAGCACGTGTTGGATGAATGGATCACCGCAGTCAAGGACGAACTGGGCATCGAACTCGACGTCGACACCGGCGTCCTGCTCGACCTCGCCCGTGACGCCGCGCACAACGTGGCCCGGCCGGCGGCCCCGCTGACCACCTTCCTCGCGGGGTACGCGGCCGGACGGGCCGGCGGCGGCCCGGAGGAGGTCGCCGAGGCGGCCCGCAAGGCCGCGGCTCTCGCCCTGCGCTGGGCCGAGGAGGAGACCGGGAAGGGGACGGCACCCGGCGGCCCGGCCGGAGACCGCGACGGCACCGGGCCGGACGCCGGATGACCGGGCGCGGCACCCGGGAGACCGGGAACGGCGGCGAACGCTACGTGGAGGAGGCCCTGGCCATGGCCCGCGGCGAGGGGGACCCCCAGGGCGGGGCCGCCCGGACCCGTCCGGTCCTGCCGCAGGACCCCGACATCGAGGAGGCCCTCGCCCTCGTCCGCGAGGAGTCCCCCTCGTCCCCCGCCGCCCCCGCGGAGGCCGCCACCCGCGGCTTCCCGGCCGGCGCCGGGGACTCCCCCGCCGCGCCCCGTCACCGCGCGGCCACCTCCTGGCCGCGCGCCCGCGCCCTGGCCGAGCGGGCCGCCCGCTCCGTCCCGCCGCGCGCCCCCGTCACCCGTCGCCCGGACGCCGCGCTCGGCCTCGTCCTCGCCGCCCCGCTGCCCGCCCTCACCGACCTGCCCTCCTTCGACACCTCCGCCATGGACGGCTGGGCGGTCGCGGGGCCCGGTCCCTGGGACGTCCGGGAGGAGGGCGTCCTGGCGGGCCACGCGGGCCACGGTCCACTGGACGACGGCGAGGCGGTCCGCATCGCGACCGGCGCCCGCGTCCCCCCGGACACCACCGCGATCCTGCGCAGCGAGCACGGACGCACCGACGACAAGGGGCGCCTGCACGCCACCCGCGACCCCGCGCACGGGCAGGACATCCGGCCGCGCGGCCAGGAATGCCGCAGCGGCGACCATCTGCTGTCCGCCGGCACCGTGGTCACCCCCGCCGTGCTCGGCCTCGCCGCGGCCGCCGGGTACGACAGCCTCGCCGTGCTGCCGCCCCCGCGCGCCGAGGTCCTGGTCCTCGGCGACGAACTGCTCACCGAGGGGCTGCCGAAGGACGGTCTCATCCGTGACGCGCTCGGCCCGATGCTCCCGCCCTGGCTGCGCGCGCTCGGCGCCGAGGTCCTCGCCGTGCGCCGGATCGCCGACGACGAGAGGGCGCTGCGCAAGGCCATCACCCGCTCCGCCGCCGACCTGATCGTCACCACCGGCGGCACCGCCTCCGGCCCCGTGGACCACGTCCACCCCACCCTGGCCAAGCTCGACGCCGAACTCCTCGTCGACGGCGTCCAGGTGCGCCCCGGCCACCCCATGCTGCTCGCCCGCCTCGGGGAGGGCCGGCACCTCGTGGGTCTGCCCGGCAACCCCCTCGCGGCGGTCTCGGGCCTGTGCACGCTCGCCGAGCCGCTGCTGCGGGTGCTCGCGGGGCGGCCGGTCCCGGAGCCGTACACGCTGCCCGTCCGCGAGGCCGTCCAGGGGCATCCGCACGACACCCGGCTGGTGCCCGTCACCGTCCGCGGCGAGTACGCGGTGCCGCTGCACTTCAACGGGCCGGCGATGCTGCGCGGCATCGCCGCCGCCGACGCCCTGGCGGTCGTCCCGCCCGGTGGCACGGGGCCGGGCGCGGAGCTCGAACTGCTGGATCTACCCTGGGCCCTGGCGGGGATCGGCGTGTGTCTCGCCTGAGAGCTGTCCCGGGCCGACCGAGGACCGCACCTCACGTGCAGCGAAACGGGGAGTGTTTCACGTGAAACTTCCGGGCCGGGACGCCATCGCCCGCCAGCCGGACGAACATCTCGCCACCGCACAGGTGCGCCTGCCCCGGCGGGTGGTCGACCGTCCGATACGGCAGGTCGGCAAGCGGCTGCTGCTGGCGCTGCTCGTCCTGGTCGTGACGGCACTGACCGTCTGGTTCGACCGGGAGGGCTACCACGACAGCGCCGGGGGCGGCGTCGACCTGCTCGACTCCTTCTACTACGCCACCGTCACCCTCTCCACCACCGGCTACGGGGACATCACCCCGGCCGGGGACGGGGCCCGGCTCATCAACATCCTCGTCATCACGCCGCTGCGCGTGCTGTTCCTGATCATCCTGGTCGGCACCACTCTCGAGGTGCTCACCGAACGCACCCGGGAAGAGTTCCGGCAGAACCGCTGGAGGGCGGCCTTGAGGGACCACACCGTCGTGATCGGCTTCGGCACCAAGGGGCGCTCGGCGATCCAGACCGTGTGCGCCACCGGTCTGGGCAAGGACCAGGTCGTCGTGGTCGACCCCAGTGTCAAGGCCGTCGACGCGGCCACCGCCGACGGCTACGCGGGCGTGGTGGGCGACGCCACCCGCAGCGACGTGCTCCGGCGGGCCGAGGCCCACCGCGCCCGCCAGATCATCATCGCCACGCAGCGCGACGACACGGCCGTCCTCGTGACCCTCACCGCCCGCCAGATCAACCGCGGCGCCAAGATCGTGGCCGCGGTGCGGGAGGAGGAGAACGCCCCGTTGCTGCGCCAGTCCGGCGCGGACGCCGTCATCACCAGCGCCAGCGCGGCCGGCCGGCTGCTCGGTCTCTCGGTGCTCAGCCCCTCCGCCGGCGTCGTCATGGAGGACCTCATCCAGCAGGGCACCGGCCTGGACATGGTCGAGCGGCCCGTCATAAAGGCCGAGGTGGGCCGGACCGTCCGGGAGACCGAGGACCTGGTCGTGAGCGTCGTCCGCGGCCACCGGGTGCTCGGCTACGACGACCCCTCCATCGGCACCCTCCAGCTCACCGACCGCCTCATCACCATCGTCCGGGCCTCCTCCGGCACCCGCGTGACCCCCGACCTGCGCCGGTTCACGCAGGACTAGACAGGACCAGACAGGACCAGACAGGCCCAGAAGGACACCGGGGACGAGGACGGACGGCGGGACCGCGAAGGGCACAGGGGCCAGGAGGGCTCGGGGCGGAGATGCGGGCGGAGGCGCGCGGAGTAGCGTCGGCCCCATGCATGCGATCACGATTCCCGAACCCGGTGGACCCGAGGCGCTGGTGTGGGCGGAGGTCCCCGATCCCGTACCCGGCGAGGGCGAGGTCCTCCTCGACGTGGTGGCCACCGCCGTCAACCGCGCCGACCTGATGCAGCGGCAGGGCTTCTACCCGCCGCCGCCCGGCGCCCCCGCCTACCCGGGCCTGGAGTGCGCGGGCCGGATCGCCGCCCTCGGCCCCGGGGTGTCCGGCCACACCGTCGGCGAGGAGGTGTGCGCGCTGCTCGCAGGCGGCGGCTACGCCGAGAAGGTCGCCGTCCCGGTGGGCCAGCTGCTGCCCGTGCCGAAGGGACTGGAGCTGCGGCAGGCGGCCGCGCTGCCCGAGGTGACCTGCACCGTCTGGTCCAACGTGTTCATGGTGGCGCATCTGCGTCCCGGCGAGACGCTGCTCGTGCACGGCGGCTCCAGCGGCATCGGCACCATGGCGATCCAGCTCGCGAAGGCGGTCGGCGCGCGGGTCGCGGTGACCGCGGGCACCAAGGAGAAGCTCGACTTCTGCGCGGACCTGGGCGCGGACGTCCTGATCAACTACCGCGAGCAGGACTTCGTCGAGGAGGTGCGCGCCGCCACCGGCGGGGCGGGGGCCGACGTCATCCTCGACAACATGGGCGCCAAGTACCTGGGACGCAACGTGGACGCTCTCGCGGTCAACGGGCGGCTCGCGATCATCGGCATGCAGGGCGGCACGAAGGGCGAGCTGAACATCGGCACGCTGCTCGGCAAGCGGGCCGCGGTCAGCGCGACCTCGCTGCGGGCCCGCCCGCTGGACGAGAAGGCGGCGATCGTGGCGGCCGTCCGGGAGCACGTGTGGCCGCTGCTCGCGGACGGCCACGTACGGCCGGTCGTCGACCGCGAGCTGCCGATGCCCGAGGCGGCCGAGGGGCACCGGGTGCTGGAGGAGAGCGGGCACATCGGCAAGGTGCTGCTGGTGGCGCCGCACCCCGCGCCGTAGCTCAGCCCCTGAGGCGGCGGACGCGGAGGGCGAACAGCGCGAGGGCGAGCCCCAGCCCCACGAGGATCAGTCCGCCGCCCAGCGGCAGGATGCGGGCGACGCGCGCGGCGGCGGACCGGCGGGGTGCGGTGAGCGGCCGCTCCTCGGCGTCGGCCGGACCCTCGTCCACGGTGGCGGTCCCGGCGGGGCGGCTCGGTTCGGCCTCGCCGGCATCGGAACCGGCGCCCGCGGTCCGGTCGTCGGGGTCCGCGACGACGCCGTCGGAGGCGCCGCGCGAGGAGGGTCCAGGAGCCTCGGGGAGGGCCGGGTGCTCCTTGCCCGCGGCGTCGTCGGGCTCCTTGGTTCCGGACGGCTCCGGGGACGGCGGGACGGTGGCCGTGCCCGCGGATCCGGTGGGCCGGGGGCGGTGCGGGGAGGGCCCGGGGGATTCGGGGGACCGGCCCGGGGTGCCCGGTCCGGCCCCGTCATCCGCTCCCGGTGGTCCGCCGGGGTGGTGCGGGTGCCCGTGATCGCCGGGCCTGCCGGGCGGGGCAGAGCCCGGTGGGGCGGCCGGATCCGGTGCCGGAGGCCGGGGCCGCGGCCGGGCGGGGGCCTGTTGGCCGGGGGTCGGGGGGTGCGGCGTGCGGTCCGGTTCCCCGGACTTCGCCGGTGCTCCGGGCTTCGCGGGTGCTCCGGGTCTCGTGGGCTGTTCGCGGGCGTCCCGTTCCCCGGGTACCCCTCGCCGCGCCGGTTCCCGGGGCGGTGCCGTCAGCGGTGCCGTGTGCAGGAGCGGGGCCGAAGGGGCGGCGCAGGCGGGTTCCGCGGTGAGGAGCGTGCCCGTCGCGAGGGTGAGGGACAGGGCCGCCGTGCGCAGGGCACGGAGCGGGCAGTGGCCGCCGTGCGGCCGTGGAGGGGGCGCCGGCCGGCTGCGTGGCCACGGAGTCACCCGCCTCGCCCCCTCCCGTGCGCGTAGGGCACCAAGATCGGATGCCCTCAGCGTCACACGGGCCGTGCGGTACGGCACGCCGGCGCCACCCGTTCGGGCAGCGCTCCCGCCGGGCGGGCCGGGGAGCCGGGGGCGGCACGGTGGGCTCGCGGCGGCGTGCGAGACAATGGCGTAATGGAGATGCCGAGGAACGAACGGTCGCCGGAGAACCCCCAGATCCTGGTTGTCGGCCAGGACGGCATGGCACTTGGCGGCACCGGGGACGACGACTCCCGCGAGGTCCCGGTGACGGAGATGGTCGAACAGCCGGCCAAGGTCATGCGCATCGGGAGCATGATCAAGCAGTTGCTGGAGGAGGTGCGGGCGGCTCCTCTGGACGAGGCCAGCAGGCAGCGGCTGCGGGAGATCCACGCCAGTTCGGTGAAGGAGCTGGAGGACGGGCTCGCCCCCGAGCTGGTGGAGGAGCTGGAGCGGCTGTCCCTGCCGTTCACGGACCACGTGACGCCGAGCGACGCGGAGCTGCGCATCGCGCAGGCGCAGCTCGTGGGCTGGCTGGAGGGCCTCTTCCACGGCATCCAGACCACGCTGTTCGCGCAGCAGATGGCCGCGCGGGCGCAGTTGGAGCAGATGCGGCGCGCCCTGCCGCCGGGTGTCGGCGGCGAGGGCGAGGAGGACCTCCGCCAGGGCGGCCGGTCCGGCGGGCCCTACCTCTGAGCCACCCGCCGCCGATCGGCGGCCTTGGACACCTTCGGCCCCCTGGGTGCCTCACGGCCCCGGGGGGTCGGGCGTGCGCGGGGGCGGACCCGCCGCGCGGGCCCGGCTACGCCGGGTCGCCCGTGGAGACCGTCAGCTTGATCTTGGGCATCTTCTCGGGGTCGACGTCCGTGTCGGCGGCGGGGTACTGGTCCATGACCGTGTCCTCGCCGTAGGTGTTCTCGTCGGTGCGGACGACGTCGTACTGCCAGCCGGCCGCCTGGAGGCATTCCTTCACCGAGCTCAGGTTCTTGAACTGGAAGCTCGGCACGAGGATCTGGTCCGCGTCGTCGTACGAGGTGCTCGGCTCGGTGCACTTCGTCTTCTCGATCGTCTTCGTGGTGTCCGGGCCCTTGTGGCCGGACACCCCCGAAGCCCGTTCGGAGGCCGAGGCGCGGGCACGTCCGGCGGGGTCGTCCTTGTCCCCGCCGCCGTTGATGACGATCAGTGTGGTCACCAGTCCGACGACGGCGACCACCGAGACGATCACCGACCCGATGACCACACCCCGGTTGCCCTTGTTCCCGGAGCCGCCGGACCCACCGGAACCCACGGCGGGCCCCTGGGACGCGACCGTGTACGGCGGCGGCGTCGAGGCGCCCTGCTGCGGCACGTACCCGGCCTGCTGCGGCGGGGTCCCGTATCCACCCTGCTGCGGATAGCCGTAGGCGGGGGACGGCGGCCCCGGCACCGGCGTCGGCCCCCCGTACGGGTTCGGCTGCGGCGTCGACCGGTACGGCGTCTGCACCGGCCCCGTGGGGCCGTTGGGGGCCGAGGAGCGGTCGACCGGCGGGAACACCGCGGCCCCCACGCCCGCTCCGGACTGCGTCTGCGTGCCCGGCACGATGCTGGGCGCGGCCTGGCTGACCGCCGCCGCCACACGCAGGCACTCGTCGCGCATCGCCTCGGCGCTGGGGAAGCGCTCGTTGGGGTTCTTCTTCAGCGCGCGGGCGACCAGTGCGTCCACCGCCGGCGGCAGCGAGCGGTTGATCGAGGAGGGAGCCACCGGCTCCTCCTGGACGTGCGCGTACGCGATCGCCAGCGGCGAGTCCGCGTCGAAGGGCAGCCGCCCGGTGACCAGTTGGAAGAGCATGATGCCGACCGAGTACAGGTCGCTGCGCGCGTCCACCCCGCGGCCGAGGGCCTGTTCGGGGGAGAGGTACTGCGGGGTGCCCACGACCATGCCGGTCTGCGTCATCGACGTCACGCCGGACTGCATCGCGCGGGCGATGCCGAAGTCCATCACCTTCACCACGCCGCGCTTGGTCACCATCACGTTGCCCGGCTTGATGTCCCGGTGCACCAGGCCCATCTCGTGGCTGATCTCCAGCGCCGCCAGGACGTCCGCGGTGACCTTCAGCGCCCGGTCGGCCGGCATCGCGCCGTACTGCTGGACGTCCGACTCCAGCACCGAGCCGAGGGGGCGGCCCTCGACGTACTCCATGACGATGTACGGCGTCGGCGCGCCGGTCCCGCCGGAGCCCTCGCCGAGGGAGGTGTCCTCGCCGGTGTCGAAGACGGAGACGATGTTGGTGTGCGTGAGCTTCGCCACGGCCTGCGCCTCGCGCCGGAAGCGCTCACGGAAGGCCTGTTCCCGGCCGAGTTCCGTGTGCAGGGTCTTGATGGCGACCTGCCGGTCGAGCACGGAGTCGTAGGCGAGGTGCACGGAGGCCATGCCGCCCTCGCCGAGCAGATCACGCAGCTGGTAGCGGCCGCCGGCCACCGATCGCCCCGCGTACCGGCCCTGGCCGTCCTGGCTCATGTTCTGCGTCCCCCATCGGCGTCGCGGCGGCGGGGCGGGATCCCGCTCCCGCGTTCCCCGCCCGCCCCCGACCGGTGCGCTCCCGACCGGGCGACTGGCTGATTACTGATCGACTGGCTCATTCCCGGCCAAGTCTGCCCCAGGGCACCGACACGTCAAGCTCGGTGCCCGTTCCGTGACCCTACGCGAAAGAAGCGTCGCGGAAGCGTTACAGCAGCCGTACCCCCGGCACACGGAATTTGCACGCGGACACCGGCGACCGGTTTCATGGCCGGTCCACTCGAAATCCAACGGGGACAGGCGCCTCGCGCGGAGCCTGTAGCGTGACCCGACGGAAGACCGTGACAACCACCGCGCAGACCGCGGGCAGAAACGACGGCGAGGACTGATGGCACAGACGCAGCGCGCCCAGGGCCCGTCCGACCCCGAGGCGAGTGGCGGCGGCATGTCGGAGACACCGGAGAACTGGGGCAACGGCGGCCTGGTCGGCGACGGTCGGTACCGGCTGACCCACCGGCTCGGCCGGGGCGGCATGGCCGAGGTGTTCGCGGCCGAGGACGTCCGGCTCGGGCGGACGGTCGCGGTCAAGCTGCTGCGCGCCGACCTCGCCGAGGACCCGGTCTCCAAGGCCCGCTTCACGCGTGAGGCCCAGTCCGTCGCCGGTCTCAACCACCACGCCATCGTGGCCGTGTACGACTCCGGTGAGGACGTCGTGGGCGGCCAGTCGGTTCCGTACATCGTGATGGAGCTGGTCGAGGGCCGCACCATCCGCGACCTGCTGCTCAACGCCGAGGCCCCCGGGCCCGAGCAGGCACTGATCATCGTCTCCGGCGTCCTGGAGGCGCTGGCCTACTCGCACCAGCACGGCATCGTGCACCGCGACATCAAGCCGGCCAACGTGATCATCACGCACAACGGCGCCGTCAAGGTCATGGACTTCGGCATCGCCCGCGCGCTGCACGGCGCCTCCACGACGATGACGCAGACCGGCATGGTCATGGGAACCCCCCAGTACCTGTCCCCGGAGCAGGCGCTCGGCAAGGCCGTCGACCACCGCTCCGACCTGTACGCCACCGGCTGCCTGCTCTACGAACTCCTCGCGCTGCGCCCGCCCTTCGTCGGCGAGACCCCGCTGTCGGTGGTCTACCAGCACGTGCAGGACATGCCGGTGCCCCCGTCCCAGACCTCCGACGGCTGCCCGCCCGAGCTCGACGGACTGGTGATGCGCTCGCTCGCCAAGGAGCCGGACGACCGGTTCCAGACGGCGGAGGAGATGCGCGGGCTCGTCCAGTACGGGCTGCAGATGCTCTACGACGAGGGTGGCCACACCGGCACCTGGAACACCGGCCCGGTGGCCGGCCCCGACGGCCGGCACACCCCGGCCGCGGGCCTCGCCGGCACGACGGTGCTGCCGCACCCCGCCGACTCGGGCACCACGGTCGTCCCGCAGCCGATCCTGCCCCCGTACGGCGGCGGCGGGGACGACGGCGGCTTCGAGGGACGCGGCAACCGGGGCAGCGGCCGGGGCAAGCTGTGGATCCTCGCGGCCCTCGCGGTCATCGCCATAGTCGCGGGCGTGGCGCTCGCGCTGAACAACTCCGGCGGCGGCGGGGACGGCGGCGACACCAAGAAGTCCCCGGCGGCGACCCAGTCCACCAAGGACAAGGACGACGACTCGACGCCGAGCGCCGAGCGGAGCGAGGAGTCCTCGAACGACGACACCGGATCGAACTCGGGCTCGAACTACGAGCAGCCCGGCCGGGAGTCGAACGAATATCCGCGCAAGCCGTCGAACACCGCCTCCCAGCCGGACGGCGAGCAGTCCTCGCCCGAGGGCGACGGTGGTGGCGGCAACGGTGGCGACGGCGGGCAGTCCTCCCCGGCCGGCCAGCAGTCCTCCCCGGCGGGCCAGCAGTCCTCGCCGGCCTCCTCGGCCGGGAACGCGGGATCCGGGGACGACGAGGGCGCGGGCTCGGACGAGGGCGCGAACGGCTGACGGGCACGACACGCACGACACGCACGACAGGGGCCCCGGCCGCGGCAGAACCGCCGCGGCCGGGGCCCGCCCGCATGGCCCGCGCGCGACCGCCTCGGGCCCCGACGGGCGGAACGGGTGATTTTTCCGGGTTTCCGGGCGACTTCCGTCGCGCCCGCGATCATCGCTCCCACCGGCGGCGAAGTCTTCACGTGACGCGGCTCACCGGATAACGTGCCCTTGTTCCGGCCCCCTGCAAGGCTGTGACCAGCATCTGTTGCCGACTGCGCGATTTACTTGGAAGCCCAAGCAAAATCGCAGGTCAGAAGGGGTTTCACAGAAATGTGGAGCACTGGGTAACGTGCTGTTCTGCAGGGCGCTCGCCGGGGCACCTGTCACGCCTGTTCCCGACCGGGCCGCACCCACCCCGTGCGCCCCACAGGAGCGGGCGAGCCGCTCTCCCGGGTCCAGAACGGGCCGGGGAGACCCCAGGCACCCGGCGAACCCGGGGGCCGGACCGACGGAGGAGCACACGTGACCGTGGAGAGCACTGCCGCGCGCAAGGCGCGACGCAGCGCCGGAGGCAAGGCCGGCGCCACCGGCACCGAGCGGGCCGGCGCGGACGCCGCCCCGGCGCAGGAGGGCAGCGGTACCACCGGGACCGCCGGTACCACCCGGAGCAAGCGCGCCGCGAGCACCGGCCGCACCGGCAAGGCCACCGGTACCACGGGTGGCACCCGTGCCAAGCAGGCGGCCGCGAAGCCGCGCGCCACGAAGAAGGCCGCCGCCACGACCGCCGCCCCGGCGGCCGGCACGGGGACGGCCGCCGAGGAGCACCAGCTCGTCCAGCTGCTGACCCCCGAGGGCAAGCGGGTCAAGAACGCCGAGTACGACCCCTACGTCGCGGACCTCACCCCCGAGGACCTGCGCGGCCTGTACCGGGACATGGTCCTCACCCGCCGCTTCGACGCCGAGGCCACCTCCCTGCAGCGCCAGGGCGAGCTGGGCCTGTGGGCCTCGCTGCTCGGCCAGGAGGCCGCCCAGATCGGCTCCGGCCGCGCCACCCGCCCGGACGACTACGTCTTCCCGACCTACCGCGAGCACGGCGTCGCCTGGTGCCGCGGGGTCGACCCGACCAACCTGCTCGGCATGTTCCGTGGCGTGAACAACGGCGGCTGGGACCCGAACAGCAACAACTTCCACCTCTACACGATCGTCATCGGCTCCCAGGCGCTGCACGCCACCGGCTACGCCATGGGCGTCGCCAAGGACGGCGCCGACGCGGCCGTGATCGCCTACTTCGGGGACGGCGCCTCCAGCCAGGGCGACGTCGCCGAATCGTTCACCTTCTCCGCCGTCTACAACGCCCCCGTGGTGTTCTTCTGCCAGAACAACCAGTGGGCGATCTCCGAGCCGACCGAGAAGCAGACCCGCGTGCCGCTCTACCAGCGCGCCCAGGGCTACGGCTTCCCCGGCGTCCGCGTCGACGGCAACGACGTCCTGGCCTGCCTCGCGGTCACCAAGTGGGCCCTGGAGCGGGCCCGCCGGGGCGAGGGCCCCACGCTCGTCGAGGCGTTCACCTACCGCATGGGCGCCCACACCACCTCCGACGACCCCAGCCGCTACCGGCACGACGACGAGCGGGTCGCCTGGGAGGCGAAGGACCCGATCGCCCGGCTGCGGGCCCACCTCACCGCCGCGAACCACACGGACGAGTCGTTCTTCGCGGAACTGGAGGCCGAGAGCGAGGCGTTGGGAAGGCGAGTGCGCGAAGCGGTCCGTGCCATGCCGGACCCGGACCACTTCGCCATCTTCGAGAACGCCTACGCGGACGGACACGCGCTGGTCGACGAGGAGCGCGCCCAGTTCGCCGCCTACCAGGCGTCGTTCGCGGACGCCGAAGGGGGCAAGTGAGATGACCGAGAAGATGGCGATCGCCAAGGCGATCAACGAGTCGCTGCGGCAGGCCCTGGAGGCCGACCCGAAGGTTCTCGTCATGGGCGAGGACGTGGGCAAGCTCGGCGGCGTCTTCCGCGTCACCGACGGACTGCAGAAGGACTTCGGCGAGGAGCGGGTCATCGACACCCCGCTCGCCGAGTCCGGCATCGTCGGCACCGCGATCGGCCTCGCCCTGCGCGGCTACCGCCCGGTCGTGGAGATCCAGTTCGACGGCTTCGTGTTCCCCGCGTACGACCAGATCGTCACGCAGCTCGCGAAGATGTACGCCCGCTCGCTCGGCAAGGTCAAGCTGCCGGTCGTCGTCCGCATCCCCTACGGCGGCGGCATCGGCGCGGTCGAACACCACTCGGAGTCCCCCGAGGCGCTGTTCGCGCACGTGGCGGGCCTGAAGGTGGTCTCCCCCTCGAACGCCTCGGACGCCTACTGGATGATGCAGCAGGCCATCCAGAGCGACGACCCGGTGATCTTCTTCGAGCCCAAGCGGCGCTACTGGGACCGCGGCGAGGTCAACACC
Source organism: Streptomyces griseoaurantiacus (assembly GCA_014656015.1). Taxonomy (GTDB): domain Bacteria; phylum Actinomycetota; class Actinomycetes; order Streptomycetales; family Streptomycetaceae; genus Streptomyces; species Streptomyces griseoaurantiacus. Next base: position 39,431 of record BNBP01000027.1, read on the forward strand.
GAGGCCATCCCGGGCCCCCTGCACAGGGCCGCGGTGGCCCGCGAGGGCACCGACCTGACGCTCGTGGCCTACGGCCCGATGGTCAAGCTCTGCCTGGAGGTGGCCGACGCCGCCGCGGAGGAGGGCAGGTCCCTGGAGGTCGTGGACCTGCGCTCGATCTCCCCGCTCGACTTCGACTCCGTACAGGCCTCGGTCGAGAAGACCCGCCACCTGGTCGTGGTCCACGAGGCGCCGGTGTTCCTCGGCTCGGGCGCGGAGATCGCCGCCCGGATCACCGAGCGGTGCTTCTACCACCTGGAGGCCCCCGTGCTCAGGGTCGGCGGCTACCACGCCCCCTACCCGCCGGCCCGCCTGGAGGAGTCCTACCTCCCGGACCTGGACCGGGTGCTCGACGCCGTCGACCGCTCGCTGGCGTACTGAGGAGAAGAGGTCGTGACGACGATGACTGACGCGTCCGTACGCGAGTTCAAGATGCCGGACGTCGGCGAGGGACTCACCGAGGCCGAGATCCTCAAGTGGTACGTCCAGCCCGGTGACACGGTCACCGACGGGCAGGTGGTGTGCGAGGTCGAGACGGCCAAGGCCGCCGTCGAACTGCCCATCCCCTACGACGGGGTGGTGCGCGAGCTGCGCTTCGCCGAGGGCACCACCGTCGATGTCGGCACGCCGATCATCGCGGTCGCGGTGGCCGGCGCCGCCGGGGAGGCGCCCGTCCAGGAGGCCCCCGAGGCGGCTCCGGCCGCCGAGGAGCCCGCCGCGCCGAGCGGCCGCAAGCCGGTCCTGGTGGGCTACGGCGTCGCCGAGTCCGCCACTCGCCGCCGCCCGCGCAAGCCCCAGCCGGGACCGCCGGCCGCCCCGGCGGCCCCCGCCGAGGAGACGCTCTACGCGGCCACCGCGCTGCGGGACACCGTCCCCGCTCAGGAGGGCGCGCAGACCTCCTCCGCCCCGGCCGCGGAACCGGAGCGGCCCGCGCTCAACGGGCACGGCGGGCAGCGCCCGCTGGCCAAGCCGCCGGTGCGCAAGCTCGCCAAGGACCTGGGCGTGGACCTGGCCACGGTGACGCCCTCGGGTCCCGAGGGCGTCATCACCCGCGAGGACGTCCACAAGGCGGCCGCGCCCTCGCCGGTCGAGGCCCCCACCCGGGTCCAGGCGGCGCCGGCGCCCGCCCCCCAGGCGGCACCGACCGCCGCGGCCGTCTCGTACGACGCCGCGCGGGAGACCCGGGTGCCCGTCAAGGGCGTCCGCAAGGCCACGGCGGCGGCGATGGTCGGCTCCGCGTTCACGGCACCGCACGTCACGGAGTTCGTGACGGTCGACGTGACGCGGACGATGAAACTGGTCGAGGAGCTGAAGCGGTCCCCCGCCGAGTACGGCCTCGAGGGCCTGCGGGTCAACCCGCTGCTGCTGATCGCCAAGGCCCTGCTGGTCGCCGTCCGGCGCCACCCGGAGATCAACGCGTCCTGGGACGAGGCCAACCAGGAGATCGTGGTCAAGCACTACGTCAACCTGGGTATCGCGGCCGCCACCCCCCGGGGCCTGATCGTGCCGAACATCAAGGACGCGCACAGCCGGACGCTGCCCGAACTGGCCGCCTCCCTCGGCGAACTGGTCGCCACCGCCCGCGAGGGGAAGACCTCCCCGGCGGCCATGCAGGGCGGCACGGTGACCATCACCAACGTCGGCGTCTTCGGCGTCGACACCGGAACGCCCCTGCTCAACCCGGGGGAGTCCGCGATCCTGGCGGTCGGCGCGATCAAGCTCCAGCCCTGGGTCCACAAGGGCAAGGTGAAGCCGCGTCAGGTCACCACCCTCGCCCTCAGCTTCGACCACCGCCTGGTCGACGGCGAACTGGGCTCCAAGGTCCTGGCCGACGTGGCCGCGGTCCTGGAACGCCCGAAGAGGCTGATCACCTGGGGGTGACCGGCCCGGCACGGTAAGTTGTCCGAAGGCGGAAGGAGCGCCGCATGTTGGAGATGCGACGCCCCTTCCGTCGTTTCACGGCCCCGGGACCGCCCGTCAGGGCTGGTTGAGCACGTACACCGGCGCGCCGTTCTCCGTGCCGCCCCGCGAGCGGATGCAGGCGTGCTTGCGCAGCAGCCGCAGGCACTCGTTCACCCGGCGCACGGTGAGTCCCGTCCGCGCGGCCAGCGATTCCAGCGGCTCGCGCAGCTCGCCCGTCTCCACGAGGACCGGGGCGATCACCACGGCCAGGGCCCACACGTCCTCCGTCACCGCGAGACGGTGCCGCCAGTCGGCCAGCACCGCCTCCAGACTCGTCCGCGCCCCCGGGGCGGCGCCGGGCGCGGGGCGGGTGACCGCCAGGGTGTCCAGCCGGTTCGCGATGCGCTCCATGGCCTGGGCGATGGTGTTCTGCGCGGCGAGGGTCGCGTGCTGCGCGGCCAGCATCTCCCGCTGCACCTCCAGCGACGCCCGCCGGGCCACCGCGAGTTCCTCGTCCACCTCCAGGTTGTGCGCCTCGAGCCGGACGATCGCCTCGGCCACCTGCTCCGGCATGGCGTAGGCGAGCGGGGCACCCGGCGCGGCGGGCTGCACCGCGGCCTCCTCCAGACTGTAGGAGCCCTCCCTCTGCACGGTCTCGATCACTTCCGCGGCCCACTGCTTGAAGGGTTCGCAGGCGGGCTTGGTGCAGGCGTTGACGAGCCGGACGAGACCCTGCAGATCGATCAGATTCAGGTCTCGGCGCCACTCCCTGCCTGCGGGAATGTCGAGACCGTGACCTCCAGTCACTGTCTCGAGACTGTCTCGGTTGGCCTCCGGGACGTGGTCGAGGAGTGCCTTGCGTGGCGTGGTGTAGCCCAGCCTCTTGCACACATCCACCGCCGGGAACCAGTGGCTCCCGTCCGGCATGGTCAGCCGGCGGATCCTGGCCCCGGTCGCCGCGTACACGAAGTCGCTGATGTCGATGGCCTCATGGCGCTCGGCGGGCCTGGGGCGCTTGCTCGGTTCGTTCATGTGAACCTCCTTCGCTGCGGAAGCTAGAGCGAGGAAAGGCGCATATGCCAGCCAGGTCGGGGATGTTCATGATTGCGGGGGAAGATCACCAGTTCGCCCTTCGCTGCCGCCCGTGATGTGCATCGCCGGGATTCGCCGGACGGCGAGGGGGCCGGGCAACGGGAAGGGGCCCGCCGGACATGGCCGGCGGGCCCCTTCGTGACGGCGGCCGGGGCCGCCGTCGGCCGATCAGACGGCGAAGCCGTAGTTCAGGAGCTTCTTCGCGTCGGAGGTGCGGTTGGCGACCGAGGAGGAGGCCAGGACCGTGCCGACGACCGTCTTGCCGTTGCGGGTCGCGGCGAAGACCAGGCAGTACTTGGCCTCCGGTCCCGAGCCCGTCTTGACGCCGATGGTGCCGCTGTAACCGCTGAGCAGCGGGTTGGTGTTGCTCCAGTTCATGTAGCGGTAGCCACCGCTCTTGGTGGTCACCTTCTGCTTGGTGGACTTGGTCTTGACCACCGTGCGGAACGTGGAGTTCTTGAGCGCGTTGCGCGCGAGCTTGGTCAGGTCGCGCGGCGTGGAGTAGTTGCTGCCGTTGCCGATGCCGTCGAACGAGTCGAAGTGCGTGTTGGTCAGGCCGAGGTCGCGCGCGGTCTTGTTCATCTTGGAGAGGAACGACTTCACACGCGCCGAACGGCTGGAGCCGGAGCCGAACTTGTCGGCGAGGGCGTAGGCGGCGTCACAGCCCGAGGGCAGCATCAGCCCGTACAGGAGCTGGCGGACGGTCACCTTGTCGCCGACGATCAGGTGGGCGGAGGAGGCGTTGTTGCGGACGATGTAGTCGCTGTACGCCTTCTGGATCGTGACCTTGGAGTTCAGGTTCAGGTTGGACTGCGAGAGCACCACCTTCGCCGTCATGATCTTGGTGGTGGAGCCGGTGGACAGCCGGGTGTCCGCCTTCTTGGTGTACAGGGACTTGCCGGTGCCGCTGTTCATCACGAACCCGCCCTTGGCGGTGATCGAGGGCTTGGTGACGGCCTGGGCGGGAGCCGCGGTGAGGGCTCCGGTGGCCAGCACGGCGCCGGTGGTGACCACGGCGGCGGCGGTCCTGCGGAGCCGAGCGCCCCTAATGGCGGTAATCAACGTGAACGCTCCGATTGCGTCGTCTTGCATCGCTTGCGGTGCATGTCCTGCCTCCGCCCGCTGATGCGATGAAATGCCCCTGGGAGGCGGCCAGATGAGACTGCCGCCACTTCGTCAGACTTGTAAGTAGCACAAAAGGATGTGCCGTTGCCGGGATACGTCCCACACCGGTCGGCGGGCGTCCACACTCCGGACGCCGGACCGCATGCGTACGTGTTGTATCTATGCTGTGCGCATGCCTTCGCCGCCCGTCCCTGCCGGTCCCCACCCACCCGGGCCCGCCGATTCCCACCCGCCCGTCCCTGCGGCCCCCTCCCCCCTCTCGCCCACCCCGCCCGGCAAGCGGCCCCCGGCCGCCGACCGGGTGTACGCCCACGTCAAGCAGGGTGTGCTGGAGCGCCGCTACGAGGGCGGGACACTGCTGACCGAGGGTGGCCTGGCCGAGGAGGTCGGCGTCTCGCGCACCCCCGTGCGGGAGGCACTGCTGCGGCTGGAGGTCGAGGGACTGCTGCGCCTCTACCCGAAGAAGGGCGCCCTGGTCCTGCCCGTCTCCGCCCAGGAGATCGCGGACGTGGTCGAGACGCGCCGGCTCGTCGAGGCGCACGCGGCGCGCAAGGCGGTGCCCGCGCCGCCCGCGCTCCTGGCCCGGCTGGAGGAACTGCTCGCCAGGCAGCGCGAGCAGGTCGCCGCCGGCGAACTGGCCGAGGCGGCGGTCACCGACCGCTGCTTCCACGCCGAGATCGTGCGCAGCGGCGGCAACGAGATCCTCTCCCGCCTCTACGACCAGCTCCGCGACCGCCAGCTCCGCATGGGCGTCGCCGTCATGAACGCCCACCCCGACCGGGTCACCAAGACGCTCACCGAACACGGGCAGATCCTCGAGGCGCTGCGCGCAGGGGACGCCGAGCGGGTCGTGGAACTGCTGCACGGCCATGTGAACTGGTTCTCCCACCTGGCCCGGGGGGAGATCCGATGAGCGCGGCCTCCACCGGCTCCCTCCGTCTGCCCGGGGACCCGCCAGGCGGCCGGCGGGCGATCGCCGTCTGGTCGATCGGCGTCTCCGTCTACTTCGTCGCGGTGATCTTCCGTACGTCCCTGGGCGTGGCGGGACTGGACGCGGCCGACCGGTTCCATGTCAACGCCTCGGCGCTGTCCACGTTCTCGATCCTGCAGCTCCTGGTCTACGCGGGCATGCAGATACCCGTCGGCCTCCTGGTCGACCGGCTCGGCACCAAGAAGGTGCTGACGCTCGGCGTCGTGCTGTTCACCGCGGGCCAGCTCGGCTTCGCCTTCTCCCCGTCCTACGGGAGCGCGCTCGCCTCCCGGGCGCTGCTCGGCTGCGGCGACGCGCTGACCTTCATCAGCGTGCTGCGGCTCGGCACCCGCTGGTTCCCGGCCAGGCGCGGCCCGATGGTCGCCCAGCTCGCCGGGCTGGCCGGCATGGCGGGCAACCTCGTCTCCACCCTGGTCATCGCCCGCCTGCTGCACGGCCTCGGCTGGACGGCGGCCTTCGCGGGCAGCGCGCTCGCCGGACTCGTCGTCCTCGTCCTGATGACGCTCTTCCTGAAGGACCACCCCGAGGGCTTCGACCCGGAGCCCGTCACGCACCAGGGCGCGGCCTACGTGCGCCGGCAGATCGCGGCCTCCTGGCGGGAGCCCGGCACCCGGCTCGGCATGTGGGTGCACTTCACCACGCAGTTCCCGGCGATGGTGTTCCTGCTGCTGTGGGGGCTGCCCTTCCTCGTCGAGGCGCAGGGACTGTCCCGGGCGACGGCCGGGGAGCTGCTGACCCTGGTGGTGCTGTCCAACATGGCCGTCGGACTGGTGTACGGGCAGCTGGTGGCCCGGCGCAACGCGGCCCGGCTGCCGCTGGCCCTCGGCACCGTGGGCGCGACGGCCTTGCTGTGGGCGGCCACGCTGCTGTACCCGGGAGACCGGGCGCCGATGTGGCTGCTGGTCGCGCTCTGCGCGGTCCTCGGCGCCTGCGGACCCGCCTCGATGATCGGCTTCGACTTCGCCCGGCCCGCCAACCCGGCCGAACGTCAGGGCACGGCCTCCGGGATCACCAACATGGGCGGTTTCGTCGCCTCGATGACGACGCTGTTCGCGATCGGCGTGCTGCTGGACGCGAGCGGCAACGACTACACGCTGGCGTTCTCCGTGGTCTTCGTCCTCCAGGCGCTCGGCCTCAGCCAGATCCTGCGGCTGCGCGGGCGCGCGGCGGTCCGCGAGCGGGAGCGGCTGGTGGCGAGCCGGGTACAGACCGTCCACGTGCCGGTCGCCGCGGGCGGCGGCCCGGGGCAGGGCCCCGCATGACGCGGCGGGTGCGCCGGGGCCCTGCCTCGGCGCACCCGCCCCTTCCGGTTCCGCTACGGCGGCACCGCCAGTCGGTCGTCGTCACGGCGGCCCGGCGAGAAGCCCGTCGCGACGTCGTCACGCGGCATTCGCGAAACGGCCGTCGCCACGGAGGCACCCCGGGGCGGCCGTCGCTAGGGCGTCACCGCGAACGCCAGCAGGATCGCCGCCGTCAGTTCCGCGTCGCCCTCCGCCTTGATCCGGTCGGCCACCATGTCCGCCGTGACCCGGCCGCAGGCCAGCCGCACGTACGTCTCCCAGTCCAGCGTCAGGCTCACCACCGGGCCCAGCGAGGGCGCGCCGTCTATCGACCCGCGCCCCTCCTCGTCGACCCGGACCGTGCGCAGGAACTCGACCGGTCCGTGCACGTCGATCACCACCGCCGAGCCGGGCGGCACCCCCGCGTCCTTGGCGACGACCTTCGGCAGCGCGGCGAGCAGCAGGTCCCGGGTCACCTGGGCGCCCGGGGAGTCCAGGTTGCCGGGGCGGCCGAGGGCGGCGCGCAGATCCTGCTCGTGCACCCACACGTCGAAGGCCCGGTTGCGCATGGCCTCCTCCAGCGTCGGCTCGGTGCCGAGCGGGCCGCGCACCTTGGTGCCGGGGTCCCGCGACTCGTTCCGGAGCTGGCGGTTGCGGCGGATGATCGTGTACTCCAGCTCGGAGGTCATCTCCGGGCCGGTGTGGTGCCGGCGGACGTCGACCTGCATCTCCATGTACCGCTGGTGCTCGTTGGTGACGTGGAAGAGGTCGCGCGGGAGGGTGTGGATCGGCCGCGGGTCGCCGAGCATCTCGCACTCCAGCCCGATGACGTGCGAGACGACGTCGCGGACCGACCAGGCCGGGCACGGGGTCCGCCGGTTCCACTCGCCTTCCACGAGCGGCTGCACCAGCTCGGATATCGCGTCGATCGAGTGGGTCCAGGCGTCGGCGTAGGGCTGGAGGGTGGGATGCAGACTCACGGAACGGGACCCCTCGGGCGGTCGGTGCGCGGGCAGTTGTGGCGGCGGCGGTCGCCGACGGCGTTGTCGGTGGACGGAATGCTGCTGCGGTGGCCCCCAGCGTCGTGTCAACGTCTGTCAGCGGGTGTCCAGACACGTTAAGTTACGCTGCTGTGGGGCACCCCGGCAGTGCTTTCGTGTGACGATCGTAGGCCCGGACGGACGGCTCGAATGCCAGGACGGTGGTAGTGTGCGCGCCTCCCTCATCCAGATCGGTGTAGACGAGGACGAATCGGTCGAAGCGCGCCGCGCTCGCGTCGCCTCCCTCGTACGGGAACAGGCGGGCGCGGATCTGGTCGTGCTGCCCGAGCTGTGGACCACCGGGGCCTTCGCCTACGAGTCCTTCGCCACCGGGGCGGAACCGCTGCGCGGTCCGACGTACGAGGCGATGGCCGAAGCGGCCCGCGAGGCGGGCGTGTGGCTGCACGCGGGCTCGATCCCCGAGCGCGGCGAGGCACCGGCCGACGGCGGCCCGGGCGCCGAGGGCCCCCTGTACAACACCTCACTCGTCTTCTCCCCCTCCGGCGCACTCGCCGCCGCCTACCGCAAGATCCACCGCTTCGGCTTCGACAAGGGCGAGGCCGTCCTGATGGGCGCCGGCGACACCCTGGTGACCGTGACCCTGCCGGACACCACGCTCGGCGTGGCCACCTGCTACGACCTCCGCTTCCCCGAACTGTTCCGCGGCCTCGTCGACGCCGGCGCCGAGACGCTGGTGGTCCCGGCGGGCTGGCCGGAACGCCGCCGCTCCCACTGGACGCTCCTCGCGCAGGCCCGCGCGGTCGAGAACCAGGCCTTCGTCCTCGCCTGCGGAACGGCCGGGACGCACGCCGGGGTTCCCCAGGCCGGTCACTCGATCGTGGTGGACCCCTGGGGCGAGGTCCTGGCGGAGGCGGGCCCGGACGAGGAGATCCTCACCGTCGACTTCGACCCGGCACGGGTGGCGAGGACGAGGGAACAGTTCCCGGCCCTGAAGGACCGCGTCCTCGGCCTGACCCCGCCCACCGTCTGAACCCCACCGCGGCCCTGTCACCCGGGGGTTCCCCCGGGGGCTCCCTCCCCAGGGCCCGCCTCAGTCCTCCCGTTCCTTCTCCGCGAGATGGATCGCGCACACCGCCACCGCGATCAGCAGCGCCGGGTCCGCGTCCTCGCGGACGATGTCCACGCCGTACGTCTCCCGGACGTGCAGCCACCGCCGCGAGATCACCGCGAGCAGCTCCCCGTCGTACTCGACGGCGAACTCCCGGTCGAGGATCTTGCCGCTGACGTCCAGCTCCGTCCCCTCGGCCAGCGCCACGCGGTAGTGGTTGCGCAACAGCGACAGCCGCTTGCGGCGGATCGTGGCGAGCGGCTCCCCGCCCCGCTCGATCACCATCGTGTCGCGCAGGGCGAACATCTTCTGGTGGATGTCGATCAGCACATTGCCCCGGGTGTCCTTCAGCTCGAAGGTGTCCCGCAGCCGCATCGCCTTCCCGTCGACGAGGAAGACCTTCTCACCGTGCTCGTCCTCGATCCAGTAGTCGTCACCGATACCGAGGAGCCGGTCGCGTACGAGGAATCTCATACCCGTACGGCTTCCCCGCCACCGGGCCCGGGAAAGCGGCCAGTGGGGGCGTTCGCGGAGGTGCACAGGTCAACGTCGAGCTGGTCTCCGGCTACCTCACGCCGACCCAGCCGAGCGAGGTTGCCCGCGTACGCGGACACATTCACGGAACTGGCCGAGATGGCCGTCCATGGGGCGAAGGCCCGCGCACTCATCACCAGCGCCATTCAGACCCTCGGGTGATGACCGTGCAACCTCATGCAATCTCCTGGGAGTTGCAGCTCGACCGTTCCTAGCGTGGTCGCTACACGGACGACACGAGGAGCGGGGCCGTGACGACGATCGCGTATGAGCAACCCCCGGTAGAGCTGCCGTTGCGCACAGACCCGGACCCTGCACCGGCGGCCGGCTGCGGAGTCTGCGCCGCACTGGCCGTCCAGCGTCGGGAAGCCCGTCACCGGGGCGACCACTCCACGGTCAGCGATTGCAACGTGGAGCTTCGGAACCACCCGCACCCTGGGGAATCGGCATGACCGTGAGGGCCGTGCTCCGGTACGCCAGCTACGTCATGCACCGCCGCCACGGCGGAGACGACGGCCACGGCGCGGTGCCTGAACCCGGACTGTCAGTGGACTGCCGCACCGACCGGGGACGCGGACGTGTGCATGGACATGTGCATCGGGCACACGGGCCGGACCGGGCACCTGACCTTCCTGCGCGAGTTCTCGGAAGTCGCCGTGGTCGAGCGCGCCCAGTGAGGGTGTCAGTCACCGACCTGGTGTTCCACGCGGTGGCGGATGTACTCGTCCGGATGGGACCGGGCTATCGCCACGGCCGCGTCCACCAGGTCGTGCAGCTCCGGCGGATAGGCCGACTTCCGGAGCGGCAGGCCCGGCAGGATGCGGCGCCGGACGTCCAGGTGCTCGTTGATCACGAACTCGCGAAGCGCGGTTTCGTACCACTCGGCCACCACGGTCGGGGCGTCGTCGGGCTCCGCCGGACCGGTGCCCGCGGGGTGCTCCGCCCGTACGGTGGGCATACGCAGGGGTAGAGCCGACCAGTACCAGGCATTCGCCGCGCCCGCCCGCTCGACGTCCGTGCCCGCCCGCAGGTATCCGAGCAACGAGGCTTGGACCCGCCCGCGCCCGAACGCGTTCAGCGCCGGTTCGAGGAAATGGCGGTTGAAGCTCGGGTCGGGGTCGTAGACGGCTGCCTTGATCAGCGTCTCGAAGGACTCCTCGGAAAGGATCAGGTCCCGGCGGCAGGCCTTGTACAGCGCCGTCCGAGCTTGGTTCACCCACGTTCGTGGATCGCCGGGCTGCGGCCTGTGAACGACGTCGAGCCCGAGGACCCGGACGACCTCCGCCACGCATCCGGCGAACACCTCCCTACGGCCCTCCACCGGCCCCGGCAGCGCCATGAACCCCTGCACCGTCCGCGCCGTCTCGCTGGCAGTCGTCTCGCCCTCGTCCGTAGCCAACCTTCGCTCCCCTGTCGTAGGTCCTGCCGTAGGCGTGTGATCCGACGTTCGTACCAGGATGGCAAGCTTGAAGGATGAACGATGCTGTCCCGGCGCCCACCCCCGCGCCCGCACCCCGCAAGCGTGCCCGTGTCCGTGCCCCCGAGCTGATCGGCAAGGGTGGCTGGCTGAACACCGGCGGGAAAGATCTCACCCTCGCTGACCTGCGAGGTAAGTGCGTTGTTGTGGATTTCTGGACCTTCTGCTGCATCAACTGCCTGCACGTCCTGGACGAGCTGCGGGAGCTGGAGGAGAAGCACCGGGACACGGTGGTGATCATCGGGGTGCACTCGCCGAAGTTCGTGCACGAGGCGGAGCACCAGGCGGTCGTGGACGCCGTCGAGCGGTACGGCGTGGAGCACCCGGTGCTCGACGATCCGGAGCTGGCCACCTGGAAGCAGTACGCGGTGCGGGCCTGGCCCACGCTGGTGGTGATCGACCCCGAGGGGTACGTGGTCGCCCAGCACGCGGGCGAGGGGCACGCGCACGCGATCGAGAAGCTGGTGGAGGAGCTGGAGGCCGAGCACGAGGCCAAGGGCACCCTGCGCCGGGGCGACGGGCCGTATGTGGCGCCCGAGCCGGAGCCCACCACGCTCCGCTTCCCCGGCAAGGCGCTGCTGCTGCCCTCGGGGAACCTCCTGGTCAGCGACACCACCCGGCACCAGCTCGTGGAGCTGGCGGCGGACGGGGAGAGCGAGGTGCGGCGGATCGGGTCCGGTGCGCGCGGCTTCGCGGACGGTACGGCGGAGGCGGCGGCGTTCAGCGAGCCGCAGGGCCTGGCGCTGCTGGAGGACGGGTCGGTGGTCGTGGCCGACACCGTGAACCACGCGCTGCGCCGCCTGGACGTGGCCACCGGCGGTGTCACCACGCTCGCGGGCACCGGGCGGCAGTGGTGGCAGGGCTCGCCGACGTCCGGCCCGGCGCGCGAGGTGGATCTGTCCTCGCCGTGGGACGTGGCCGTGTTCGGCGGCCGGGTGTGGATGGCGATGGCGGGCGTGCACCAGTTGTGGACGTACGACCCCGCTGCGGAGACGGTCGCGGTGGCGGCGGGCACGACCAACGAGGGGCTGGTGGACGGTCCCGGCGCCGAGGCCTGGTTCGCCCAGCCCTCGGGGCTCGCGGCGGCCGGGGAGCGACTGTGGCTGGCAGACTCCGAGACCTCCGCGCTGCGCTGGGTCGACACCGAGGGCGCGGTGCACACGGCGGTGGGCACCGGTCTGTTCGACTTCGGGCACCGGGACGGGGCGGCGGAGCAGGCGCTGCTCCAGCACCCGCTGGGGGTCACCGCGCTGCCGGACGGCTCGGTGGCGGTCAGCGACACCTACAACCACGCGCTGCGCCGCTTCGACCCGGCGACGGGCGAGGTGACCACGCTGGCCACGGATCTGCGCGAGCCCAGTGACGCGGTGGTGGTCGGCGAGGACATCGTGGTGGTGGAGTCGGCCCGGCACCGGCTGACGCGGCTGCGGCTGCCCGAGGAGGCGGTCCGGGTGGACGCGGTGGCGCACCGCACGCGGCGGGCGGCGACGGAGGTGGCGCCGGGGGCGCTGCGGCTCGACGTGATCTTCCAGGCGCCGGCCGGTCAGAAGCTGGACACGCGCTACGGCCCCTCGACCCGGCTGCTGGTCTCCTCGACGCCGCCGGAGCTGCTGCTGGCGGGCGAGGGCGCGGGCACGGACCTGGCCCGCACGCTGGAGCTGGACCCGTCGGTGCCGGAGGGGGTGCTGCACGTCTCGGCGATGGCCGCGTCCTGCGACGACGACCCCGCGAACGAGTACCCGGCGTGCCATGTCCACCAGCAGGACTGGGGTGTCCCGGTGCGTGTCACCGGGGACGGTGCGGCGCGGCTGCCCCTGGTGCTGGCGGGGATGGACACCGCGGAGGCCTGAGCCGGCGGCGGCCCGTGCGGGGGGCGGCCGGCGGGGACGCGTACGGGCGGCCGGGCGGCCGTCCCGTACGGGTCAGAGGCCGTAGCCGTCGCTGTAGCCGTCGCCGGTGTGATGGTGGTGGTGCCGTTCCTCCTCGACGACCGTCGTCGTGGGCGGCACCATGACGCGGCGGCGCCTGGCGATGCTGCTGAACGTGGTGACCCCGATAAGCCCGACGATCATGAGGATGAGACCGACGAGATCGAGGTTGACCCCGTTCATGTGCCAGTCGGTCGCGAACGTGAGTACGGCCCCCACGGCGATGAGGATGATGCATCCGCCCAGGCCCATGAGATTGCCCTCCCTGTCGTGCCGGAACCTCCGGCCCCGTTCGGGTACCCCCGGGGCGCACCGGCATGCGGAACCCCGGCTCCCGTCCGCCGGGCGGGGGCGGAACGGGGAGCCGGTGGAGGGTTCCTGACGGAGGGTTCGGGGAGGGCGGGGGCTCAGCTCTCCAGAAAGGCCGTCAGGGCGCTTGCCAGCAGGTACGGGTCGGCGGCGGCGCACATCTCGCGGGCGCTGTGCATGGAGAGGATGGCGACGCCGATGTCCACGGTGCGGATGCCGTGGCGGGCGGCGGTGATGGGGCCGATGGTGGTGCCGCAGGGCATGGAGTTGTGCGAGACGAAGGACTGGAAGGGCACGCCGGCCTTCTCGCAGGCGGCGGCGAACACGGCCCGGCCCGAACCGTCGGTGGCGTAGCGGTTGTTGGCGTTGACCTTGAGGATCGGTCCGCCGCCGGCCCGGGGGTGGTGGGTGGGGTCGTGCCGCTCGGCGTAGTTGGGGTGGACGGCGTGGCCGACGTCGGAGGAGAGGCAGACGGTGGCCGCGAGGGCGCGTGCCCGGTCCTCGGGGGAGCCGCCGCGGGCGTGCACCGAGCGTTCGAGGACGGAGCCGAGCAGGGGTCCGTCGGCGCCGGTGTCGGACTGGGAGCCGGTCTCCTCGTGGTCGAAGGCGGCGAGCACGGGGATGGAGGTGAGGTTCTCCGGCGCGGAGGCGGCGGCGGTGAGCGCGGCGAGGCCGGCGTGCACGGAGAGGAGGTTGTCCAGGCGGGGGGAGGCGAGGAGTTCCCGGTCGCGGCCGAGGTAGGCCGGCGGTTCCACGGGGTAGGTCATGAGGTCCCAGCCGGTGACCTCGCCGGCGGCGAGGCCGAGTTCCTGTTCGAGGAAGGCGATGAGGTCGCCGTCGCGCACGTCGTTCCCGAGGCCCCACACGGGCTGGAGGTGGCGCTGCTTGTCGAGCTGGAGGCCGTCGGAGCTGACCGAGCGGTCGAGGTGGATGGCGAGCTGGGGGACGCGCAGCAGCGGCCGGTCGACGTCGACGAGGCGGGTGGAGCCGTCGCGCAGGAAGACCCGTCCGGCCATGCCGAGGTCGCGGTCGAGCCAGGAGTTCATGAGGGGGCCGCCGTAGATCTCGACGGCGACCTGGCGCCAGCCGTGGGCGCCGCTGTCGGGCAGCGGCTTGACCCGCAGGTTGGGGGAGTCGGTGTGGGCGCCGAGGATGCGGAAGGGGGTGTGGGGGGCGGCACCCTCGGGGACGTACCAGGCGATCAGTGCGCCACCGCGCAGCACGTAGCGGCCGCCGGTGCCGGCGGGGGACGCCGCCGAGCCCTCCGCGTCCCAGGCGTCCGTCTCGGCGACCTGGCGGAATCCGGCCTTCTCCAGCCGCTCGGCGGCACTCGCCACCGCGTGGTACGGCGACGGGCTCGCCGTCACGAAGGACATCAGGTCGTCGGTGTGGCCGCGGTCGAAGCGGGGGGATGTGCGCATGGGTTCACCTTAACGACGGCGAAGGACCCGCTCCCGGGGATCGGGAGCGGGCCCTCGTGAGGACGGTGTGGAAGTCGGACAGAGCGGCCCGCCCGGCGGTGCGGGCGGACCGGGTGATCCACCCGCGTAGCGGACGTGCCGACCTGCTGCGGACGGTCCGTCAGAAAGCGGACTCGTCGAGCTCCATGAGGTCCAGGTCGACGCCCGAGGCCAGCTTGCGGGCGAGGGTCACACCGGGCAGCACGCCGGCGGCGAAGAACTTCGCTGCCGCGATCTTGCCCTGGTAGAACGTCTTGTCCTTGGCGGTCGCTGTCTCCAGCTTCTCGACGGCGATGGCGGCGCCCTTGAGGAGCAGGTAGCCGACGACGACGTCGCCGGAGGCGAGCAGGAGGCGGGTGGTGTTGAGGCCCACCTTGTAGATGTTCTTGGTGTCCTGCTCGGTGGCGGCGAGGTCGGTGAGCATGGTGCCGACGATCGACTCCAGCTCGACGGCGGCCTTGGCCAGGTGTGCGCGGGCGCCCGCCAGCTCCTCGCCGCCGGTGCCGAGCTCCAGGAACTTCTTGATGTCCCCGGCCAGCGAGTTCAGCGCCGCGCCCTGGTTGCGGACGATCTTGCGGAAGAAGAAGTCCTGGCCCTGGATCGCGGTGGTGCCCTCGTAGAGGGTGTCGATCTTGGAGTCGCGGATGTACTGCTCGACCGGGTACTCCTGGAGGAAGCCGGAGCCGCCGTAGGTCTGGAGGGACTGGGCGAGCTGCTCGTAGGCCTTCTCGGAGCCGTAGCCCTTGACGATGGGCAGGAGCAGGTCGTTGAGCGCGTGCTCGGCGGAGGCGTCCTCGCCGTCGGCCTCCTTGACCTGGATGGCGTCCTGGACGGAGGCGGTGTACATCACCAGCGCGCGCATGCCCTCGGCGTACGCCTTCTGCGTCATGAGGGAGCGGCGGACGTCGGGGTGGTGGGTGATGGTGACCTTGGGCGCCGACTTGTCCATGAAGTTGGCGAGGTCGGGGCCCTGGACGCGCTCCTTGGCGTACTCCAGCGCGTTGAGGTAGCCGGTGGAGAGCGTGGAGATCGCCTTCGTGCCGACCATCATGCGGGCGAACTCGATGATGCGGAACATCTGGCGGATGCCGTCGTGCTTGTCGCCGATGAGCCAGCCCTTGGCGGGGTGCTTGTCGCCGAAGGTCATCTCGCAGGTGTTGGAGACCTTCAGGCCCATCTTGTGCTCGACGTTCGTGGCGTAGACGCCGTTGCGCTCGCCCAGCTCGCCGGTCTCGAAGTCGAACTCGTACTTCGGGACGAGGAAGAGGGAGAGGCCCTTGGTGCCGGGGCCCGCGCCCTCGGGGCGGGCGAGCACGTAGTGGAGGATGTTCTCCGACATGTCGTGCTCACCGGAGGTGATGAAGCGCTTCACGCCCTCGATGTGCCAGGAGCCGTCCGCCTGCTCGACGGCCTTGGTGCGGCCGGCGCCGACGTCGGAGCCGGCGTCCGGCTCGGTGAGGACCATGGTGGAGCCCCACTGCCTGTCGACGGCGATCTTGGCGATGTGCTTCTGGGTCTCGTTGCCCTCGTCGAAGAGGATGCCGGCGAAGGCCGGGCCGGAGGAGTACATCCACACGGCCGGGTTGGCGCCCAGGATGAGCTCGGCGTAGGCCCAGATCAGGGAGCGGGGGGCGGTGGTGCCGCCGATCTCCTCGGGCAGGCCGAGCCGCCAGTACTCGGACTCCATGAAGGCCTGGTAGCTCTTCTTGAAGGAGGCGGGGACCGGGGCGGTGTTGGTCCTGGGGTCGAAGACCGGGGGGTTGCGGTCGGCGTCCGCGAAGGACTCCGCCAGCTCGTTCTCCGAGAGACGGGTCAGTTCCTCGAGGATGCTCTTGGCGGTGTCGACGTCCATCTCCGCGAACGGGCCGCTCCCGTACAGCTTGTCGCGGCCGAGCACCTCGAAGAGGTTGAACTCGATGTCGCGGAGATTCGGCTTGTAGTGGCCCATGGCGACGGCTCCGTTGCGGGATTCGGCGAGGTGCTGGCTCCTCGCGGCTGGTTCACGTACCAATAAGTAGCTCCGATGATGCTACCCGTCGGTAATAAGAATCAACCCCTGGGCCCATGGTGTGGCCGACCCCTCTCCGCCGGTTCCCCGGTTCCGGGGGCGGGGGCGCCCATTACGCTGTGGGGCATGTACGGCTACCAGAACACCGGTGCGCAGCAGTACGCCTCGCCGCAGGACATCCCCGGGCAGATGCCGGGCGGCCAGATGTCCGGTGGTCAGATGCCCGGCGGCTACGGTCAGACGCCGCCGCTGTACCCCGAGCCGTCGCCGCCCTCGCTGGCCGAGGCGGTCCGCGCGTTCACCACCGGGCAGGTGACCGCCGAGGACTTCCAGCAGATCTTCGCCACGTCCAAGGTGTACTGCCCGCGCGGTGACAATCCCGGGTTCCTCGCGCTGCACAACACCCAGCAGCCCGTGATCCCGATGTTCACCTCGCTCAAGGAACTGCGGCGGTACGCGGGCAAGGAGTCCAAGTACTTCGTGATCACCGGCGCGGAGGTGATCGACCTGCTGCCGACCGGGTACGGCTTCGTCCTCGACATGGAGGGGGAGCACCGGATGGTGTTCGACGCGAAGTCGGTGGAGCAGATGGTGGAGTTCGCGATGCGGCGGATGTACGGCTAGGGCCCGTTGTTCCGGACGCGGTCGTTCCGCGGACGGAAAGGCGTGCCGGCCCCGCGGGGCGGCGCGCGCTCACCCGGGAAGCCCGGAGGGAATGCCCTCCGGGCTTCCCGCGTTCCGGGTGGCAGGAAGTTCAACGTTCAACTAGACTTCGCGCACAAGGAGGTACCGACATGCCTGCAGTGACCGTCGAGAACCCGCTCACCCTCCCGCGTGTGGGGGCGCCGGCCGACGCGGTGGCCCGCATCGACGGGATCTTCGACCACCAGGACTCCAACGGGGGCGGCGGCACCATCACCAACGGTGACACCCAGTGGATGACGGCGGGCTCGGGCCTCCTGCACATCGAGGCGCCGCCGGAGTCGCTGGTCGTCTCGGGGGGCCTCTTCCACGGCATCCAGCTCTGGGTGAACCTGCCGGCCGCCGACAAGATGATGGCGCCGCGCTACCAGGACATCCGCGGCGGCCAGGTGCGCCTGCTGACCACCCCCGACGGCGGCGCGCTGCTCCGCGTCATCGCCGGAGAGCTGGACGGGCACGAGGGCCCCGGCATCACGCACACCCCGATCACCCTCGTGCACGCCACGGTCGCGCCGGGCGCCGAGGTCACCCTGCCGTGGCGGGAGGACTTCAACGGGCTGGCGTACGTGCTGGCCGGGCGCGGTGCCGTCGGTGCCGACCGGCGGCCCGTGCACGTCGGGCAGACCGCGGTCTTCGGCGCCGGTTCCTCGCTCACCGTCCGTGCCGACGAGCAGCAGGACTCCCACACCCCGGACCTGGAGATCCTCCTTCTCGGGGGCCGTCCGATCCGGGAGCCGATGGCGCACTACGGGCCGTTCGTCATGAACACCCGCGAGGAGCTGCAGCAGGCCTTCGAGGACTTCCAGAAGGGCCGCCTGGGCACGGTCCCGGCGGTGCACGGGATGACCGAGCAGGGCCCGGCCGGGGACTGAGCGGGCGGGAACCGCGGCCCCCGCCGCGCCGGAGCGAGGCGGGGGCCGCGGGAGCGCGCGGGCGCTCGACCCCGGCCCCCACGGCGGTGCGGCCAGGGAGGGGCCGCGGGCGCGCGCGGGGCGCTTCTCACTCCGCGCGGTGCGGTTTGCGGTGGGTGACCCCCAGACGGGCCTCGGTGGGCAACTGCCGGTGACCGGTGGAGCGGCGGGCGGCCCGCAGCGGGCCCTCGCAGAGGGCGTGCAGGGTGGCGCCGGGCGCCGCCCGAGGGGTCAGCGCGAGGTCGACGTGGGTATGCGGGCGGGCGGGCCGCCCGGTGATGCGCACGTCCGCGTGGTCCACGCCCGGCAGGCCACCGGCCTCGGCGGCGATCGCGTCACCGAGCGCGCGGTCGCGCAGTTCCACCCCTTCCCGCGGGGGAGTGCCGCCGACGGGCAGTGCTCCCGGGCGACGGCGGCGCAGTTGCGCGAACAGCCACCACAGGGCGAGCAGCACGGTGAGCACGAGGGCGGCGATGACCGCCGGCCACCACCACCAGCCCTGGTCGCTCCAGCGGAGCCGGTCGGCGGAGCCGAGCAGCACGTCGTCCGGGCCGGTCAGGGGCCAGGCGGCGGGCGGGGCGACGTCCAGTCGCCGGTAGAGGTCGAAACCGGCGAAGAGGACCAGCAGACCACCGCCGAGCAGGATCAGTCCGGCGAGAGCCAGCAGGCTGCGGTTGGTCGTGGTGCGCGATGCCATGGTGGCGGCCTCCGGGGGATGAGGGGCTCGACGGTCAGCGGGTGCGCCGCCGCACCCGGACGACGATGCGGGGCGGACGGGCGAGGGCCATCCGGTCGCGTTCCTCGTCGAGGACGGTGGTGAGGTCGTCCTTCACCTGCCGCGGATCGCGGAAGTGGACGTCCGCACGCGCCTTGGCGCGACGGCGGCGCACCCGGACCCGGGCCGCGCCCACTCCCGGGACCCGCATGGCGGCGTCGCGCAGCAGGTCGGCGGCGCCGTCGCGGTCGAGGGAGGCCCGCAGCCCGGGCTCCGGCGAGCGCAGGGGCAGCCAGTGGCGCAGGCCGGGGGTGAGGGCGAGGACGATCAGCCAGAGGCCGAGGGCGACGGCCGCGGCGGCTCCCGCGAGCACCCACACGTCGTCCACGGGGCGGCCGGCCAGCTCGTCGGCCAGACGCCGCCGCCAGAGCGCCGCCGGGCGCCCCGCCCGGACGAGGACGACGTCGATCAGCGCCGCGCCCGCCGCCACGAGGACCACCGTGGCGACCAGCGCCGTCGGCAGGCGGCGGGCGGACCACGGGCGGCGGGTCCGGTACCCCCCGTCCGGTGCGCCGGACGGGGCGTCGTGGGCGGACGGGTCGTGCGTCGGCGGGTCCTGAGCGGGCCTGTCCTGAGCGGGTCGGTCGTGCGCGGGTCGGTCGTGCGCGGGCGGGCCGGGCTCCCTCGCCGGGACCGCCGCGGCACGGTGCCGCGAGGACGGCGCACCACCGCGGTCGGGCACGTCGGGTTCGGACGTCATCGCGGTCCTCCTTCCGCGAGAGACCGCCCCGGGACCGGGGCCGTACGGGCGCTCACCGGACCCGCCCCCGGTCCGCTCCGGCGGCGAGCAGCCGCCGCACGGTGAGGGTCACCTCCGTGACCTCGAGCCCGGTCAGCCGGGTCACCAGCGCGGCCACATCGTGCCGGATCCGCTCGCAGACCTCGGCGATGTCGGCCGGATAGGGCAGGTCCATGGACAGGTGCAGGCGCACCGCTCCGGCCTGGATGGCCGACGTGGCCGCGGGTGGGGCCGGACGGTCCCTGTCGGGCGGCACGGCGGCCCGCCGGGACTGCGCCGTGCGCGCGGCCTGCGCGGCGATGCGGGAGACCACCTTGTCGGGGATGACGGTGGCGCCCCGTTCGGCCGGCGGCGGGAGGCCCGCGGCCGGCGTCGAGGGCGGGGAGCCCCCGCCGGGGAACGGCGGACCGGCCAGTGTGCTCACCGCCGCCTCCGTGACCACACGTCGAGGTCACCCTGGACGGCGAGACCGGCGACCAGCCCCACCACTCCGAGGACCAGGACCAGGAGGAACGCCCAGAAGCCGCCGAAGTATCCGGCGAAGCCGAGTGCCATCCCGGCCGCGAGGCCCGTCGTCGCTGCTTTCATCTCGCACTCACCCGTCCCGCGGACGGACGTCGCCGCCCGCGTGGTCAGCCGCGCGCTCCGCTCGCGGCGATGGAGATCACCGCACGCGGCCCTGGTCCCGGTCGGTTCCCTCGTCCTCGTCCTCGTCGGGGAGGTGGACGTCGTCGACGGTGATGTTCACCTCGACGACCTCCAGGCCGGTCATCCGCTCCACCGCGCCGATCACATTGGTGCGGACGGCACCGGCGACCTCCACGATGGGAACGCCGTACTCCACGACGACGTCCAGGTCCACGGCGGCCTGCCGCTCGCCGACCTCGACCTTCACCCCTCGGGTGAGGCCCGTGCCGCCTCCGCCGGGGGCGCGTTCGCGCATGGCGCCGAGAGCACGCGCCATCCCCGCTCCCAGGTTGTGGATGCCCGGTACCTCGCGGGTGGCCATGCCCGCGATCTTGGCCACCACGCCGTCCGCGATGGTGGTCCTCCCCCGTGTCTCGGCCGGGGCCCCGGCGCCGGCGCGGCCCTTCAGCGTGTTCGCGCCCGTGTCGGGCCGGTCGTCTCCGCCGAAGCTGGTGGTGTTCTCCGTCATGGCGGTCGCCTCGATCGGTCGATTGCTCGGTCGGACACCGAAGCGGCGTCCTACACGACGTTGGACAGGCGGGGCGGCGTTCTCCTCACACCCATGGGTTGTGATGTGCGTCACAGTCCTGTCGGGGTACCCGGGCGCTCCCAGCCTTCGCGGGAGAGACATGAGTGAACGCACTGCTGCCCCACAGGCGGTCCGCGACCTGCCGGACCGGATCCTTGCCGTACGGGCTGCCGAGGGGGACGAGGACTCCTTCGCGTTCCTGGTCCAGCGGCACAGCCGGTCCCTCCTGGGCCTGGCCCGCTGCGTGGTCGGCGACTCGCAGGACGCCGAGGAGGCCGTTCAGGACGCCTTCCTCAGCGCCTGGCGGCGGCTGCCGGAGTACCGGCACCACGCGGAGTTCCGCACCTGGATGTACCGGATCACCGTCAACCGGTGCCTGAACATGCGCCGCCGCCGGCCACCGCCCCTGTCCCTGGAGACCGTCGCCGAGCCCGTGACGGCCGACGCGTGGAGTCAGCCCGCCCGGTCCGCGGAACAGGACGCGGCCACGGCCGCCCTGTCCCGCGCGCTCGCCGGGCTGGACGAGGAGCAGCGGCTGTGCTGGCTGCTCAGAGAGGTGCAGGGCATGCCCTACAAGGAGATAGCCCAGGTGACGCACACCAGCGAGCAGACCGTGCGCGGCCGGCTGTTCCGGGCACGTCGCTCCCTGCAGGAGGCGATGGGCCCCTGGCGGTAGGCGACCCGCGCGCGGCCTTCGGTGCCGTCCCGGCCGACGGCCCCGGTGGCGGCCCGCCCGCGGTCGCGCACACGCCCCTGTTCGAGGGCGGCGAGGTGCTGCCCCGCGGCCGTCTGTTCAGCCGGGTCTGGGAACGGACGCGGGACGCGGATCCGGTCGCCGACCCGCACATGGCGGCCTGCCCGTGCTGCCGCGGGACCGCCGAGGGGCTCGCCTCCGTGGGCGGGGCCGCCCGGACGCTGTGCGCCGAGGTCCCGCCCCGCCTGCAGACAACCGGTGGACCGGGACCGCGCGGCCCCGATCGGCCGCTACTCCGTCACCGCCGGACCGGACGGTGACGGGGCACCGCGCCCCCGTGCCGGACGGGTCACCGGATGACCGCCCTGCGCGGGTACGGATACGAACCCGGTTCCCTGCCGGGGCGCCCGCGCAGGCAGGCCGCATCGCCGGGCCGCACGCCGAAGGAGCGGGGGCAGGGACGTGTAGAAGCGGTCGGGGAGGAACACGGCGTCCGCGATGATCATCGTGCCCGAGAAGAGGGGCAGGCCCAGGACCACCGCGATGGCGAGGTGCATTCCCAGCAGCACGGTGAGCACCGGGTACTTGAGCCTGCCGAACAGCACGAACGGGAAGGCGACCTGGGTGAGAACGGTCAGGTATCCGAAGACCGCCATCACGAGCGGGTACTGGTCCACGAGGTGGGAGACCGCGGGCCACGGCTGGAACAGTTCGAGATTCAGCACGTAGTGCAGCGCGGTGCCGTCGTTCCAGAAGGAGCCCTGGACCTTGTACAGGCCCGCTGAGCCGTACAGGAGGCAGACCTGTGCCGCGATGACGAGGACGCCGCAGTTGTGCACCACCGTGGTCAGGGTGGCACGGGCCTCTCGGAGCCGCCGGGCGGCGGGACCGGGCGCCCGGACCGGCGGGCCGTCCGCACGCGCCGACCTGATCCGCTCTCTGCGCGCGTCGAGGGACCACCGGCGACCGCACGCGGTGAGCACGAGGTAGAGGGACATCAGAAGGACGAGGTTGTCGCCCCCGTCCGTCATGAAGATCGCTCTGGCGTGGAAGGAGGCCACCACGACGGCGAAGAGCACGGACGTGGCCCGGGTCCGCCAGCCCACCGTGAACAGTGCGGACGTCACGAGGGCGAGCACGTAGCAGCACTCGAAGTAGCCGCGGCTGTCCGAGACGATCAGGAAGCTGTACCAGCCGGTCTGATCGAAGAGCTGGGCCGCCAGCGCGGGTGTCCATGGAGAGCCGGGGCCCCAGATCTCGTCCCGGTGCGGGAACTCGCGCAGCAGGAAGAGCAGGTAGAGCAGCCCATAACCGATACGCAGGACTGCCGTGGCGTAGAGGGACACGGGCCGGCCGGTGAGAAGGGCCCAGAGGGCGTCGGTCCGGGCGAGGAGCCGGTGATGGGCCGTGGCCGGGAGCGCGCGGATCTGCTCATTTCCCATGGGGGGTCACCTTCCACCAGGGCAGGATCCGGTTCTCCACCGGTGCCGGCGGCCTGCCCCCGGGCGGGGTGCCGGGCGCGGCGACGGGCAGCGTGACGACCCGGAGCTGGATGAAGTCGAACGTGCCGCCGCGATGGCCGGCGACGCGCTCCGCGGCGATGTTGCCCAGGTACTTGCGCATCATCACAGCCCGCGGCGAGCGTGCCGTGTCGTCCGACCCGAACGCGTCCACGTACGCCGCCCAGGCGCGGCGCAGGAGATTCTGCGCCGTGTGACTCGGGAACGGATCGTGCTCGACGGCGGCGCGGTCCAGGGCGGTCAGATCGGTCCAGGCGCTGACCTGCGTCGAGCCGTCGGGCGCGGTGCGCGCGGTCCTCGCCAGGACCCGGCGGTTCACCGAGTCGGGATTGGGGGCGAAGAGCCGCCAGTTCTGCTCGAAGAGGGGAAACACCCACGCGTCGACCTGGCGGCCGTACTTCCTCGACACGGGGTTGGGAGGCGCCACGTGGAGGAAGACGGCGCCCAGATGGACCACGACCGTCACCAGACACAGGAGGACGGCGGCCCGCAGCCCCGCTCCGAGGATCCTGGCGCCCGCGGGCTGCCGGCCCGGTGGGCCCGCCTCGTCCGGCCGCTCCCACGGGAGCGGGTCGGCATCGGACCGCCCGGTCTCCCTCACGCGCGCTGAATCAATTCCGCTCGACACCGCCCACCTTGCTTTCTCGATCCGTCGCCCGGCATCGGGGTCCGTCCGAACCGGCACCGGCGCGCGGCGGAACCGAGGGGGTTCCGCCGCGCGCCGTCATCCGGTGCCCGGACCGCTCGAAGCCTGCCGACTAGCTCTCGTGGCTTTCCTGGCCCTGCGGCTTCGGGGCATTGCCGTAGCCGTAGTCGGCGTCATCGCCGTAGTCGCCGTCGTGGCCGTCGTCTCCGTGGTGGTCGGGCTTACCGCCCTGGCCGTGGTCCGGCTTTCCGTTGTGGCCGGACGGGCCACCGTGCTCCGGTGCGCCGGGCTGTTCACCGTTGCCGTGTCCACCGGGCTTTCCGTCGTGCTCACCGGGCCTGCCGCCCTCCTCGTGGTGCCTGCCGCCGTGCTGACCCGCGGTGTTCCCGGCGGTGTTGCCCGAGGTGTTCCCGGAGGTGACGTTGTTCCCCGCGGTGTTGCCCGAGGTGTTCCCGGCGGTACCGCCGGTCGCGACGCTGACGATGGGGCCGCCCACCAGACCGCCGGTGAGCAGGCCGCCACTGACCAGTCCCCCACCGGTCACACCGGTCGTGGTGCCGGTGGTGCTGCCGGTCGTGGTCCCGGTGGTCGTCCCGGTCGTGGTCCCTGTCGTGGTGCCGGTCGTCGTCGTGCCGCTGGTGGTGCCGGTGGTCGTTCCGGTGGTCGTGCCGGTCGAGCACGAGTCGAGGAAGATGCGGTTGGTGTCGAGCGTCACCGCGCCGTTCCGGGCCAGCGCCCGGCCCTCGATGTTCGTCCCCGTGGTCACGTGGATGTCCGTCAGCGCCATGATGGTGCCGACGAAGGTGGAGTTGGTGCCGAGGGTGGCCGAACTGCCGATCTGCCAGTACACGTTGCACGGCGAGGCGCCGTTCGTCAGGAGCACGCGGCTGGAGGACGCCGTCGTGAGGGCTTCCGGGATCTGGAAGACCCAGACGGAGTTCGGGTTCCCACCGGCGTCCAGGATCAGGTCGCCGGTGAGACCGACGCCGGAGGTAGCGGTGTAGACGCCCGGGAGCAGCGTCTGGCCGCTGCCGATTCCCGCCGCCAGCGCGAAGTCCGTCGCCTGGCCCGCCGCGTCGTTGTACGCCGTGACGAGGTCGGACTTGGCCTGGAGCGCGACGGCGTCGGCGGCGTGCACGGCGCCCAGCACCTGACCGGGCGGGAAGCCGGTGATGGCGGGGTTCGGGTGCGTCCCGAGATCGTGGCTGATCACTGTGGGACCGGTGTTGGTGACTCCGGCACCCGCCAGAACGGAGAAGCTCGCGGCCGTGGCCAGCGGTACGGGTGTGGCGATGGCGAGTGCCTGGGCGGGCGACAGGACGATCATCGCGGCGGCGACCAGGGCGGCGAGGGCCGAGGCGAACATGCCGGACAAGGTGCGGTGACGAACCGTTCTGGGGATCATCAGCTTCATCGGAGGCCATTTTCTGTGGGGGCCGTGGCGTGCCGGGCGGTCATCGCGCACCCGGGGGAGCCTTGATCTGGTCGTGCATATTACGGAGAAGTCCACCGGCGGCAACGAAAAGCGGGGATGAGTCGAGATTGTCGAGAATTAAGCCCTCGAATGCGCGACGGTGACGGGGAATTCGTATGAATGATTTTCGGTCCGTCTGATCAACGGGTTCCTGATCTGCCCTTTCCCGCCCGCCGCCCGTGCGGCGAAGGAGGAGGAAACGGGAAGGCGGGGCCGGGGCGTCGATACGCCTTCCAGGTACTCGATGCACCTTCGAGGGTCTCGATTCAGTCTCGCGAGAAATGTCGACGCCGGAATTCCGATGCCGCTCGGACGCCACTGCGGCGACGTGTGAAGGACCGGGCAGGCCCCGGTCACCCACCCGGGCGTCCGGGCGGGCGCGGTCGGTGGCCGCGTGGTCGGCTGAGGGCGTGCAGGTGCTCCCCGATCCGGTACGGCGGCTCGC
Organism: Streptomyces griseoaurantiacus; assembly: GCA_014656015.1. GTDB lineage: Bacteria > Actinomycetota > Actinomycetes > Streptomycetales > Streptomycetaceae > Streptomyces > Streptomyces griseoaurantiacus. The sequence continues at coordinate 64,807 of BNBP01000027.1, forward strand.
CGCCTGGTGTGTCGTCGCGCTGCTCGTGGCCGGGGTCGGCTGGGTGGTGGTGGAGTTGGGCCGGGTGTTCCGCCCGGCCGTCGTGCCCGTGCTGCTGGCCCTGCTGGGCTCCGCGCTCCTCGCGCCGCTGCACCGGCGGCTGGTCGGTGTGGGCGTGCACCGCTCGCTCTCCGCCTTCGTGACCTGTGTCGCCGTCGTCGCCGTGGTGGGCGGCGCGCTGTTCATCGTCGTCTCCGCGCTGGTCGACAACGGCGCCCAGATCGTCGACTCCGTACGGAGGGCCGCGCAGTCCCTCACCGACCGCCTCGGCTCCTCCGGGACCTCGGTGGACTCGCTCTCCGAGGAGGCGCGCAAGCTGGCCGGCCGGTTCGGCGGCAGCGCGGTCTCCGGTGTCGTCACCGGGGTCGGCTATATCAGCGAGACCGTCGCCACGGCGGTGCTCGCGCTGCTCCTCGTCTTCTTCTTCCTGCGGGACGGCGACCGTGCCGTGGGCGGGCTGCGCGGGCTCTCCCCCTACGGCAGCGCCGATACCGTGGAGGCCGTGGCGCGGCGGGCCTTCCGCGCGGTCGAGGGGTTCATGCGGGGGACCACGTTCATCGCGCTGATCGACGCCGCCCTCATCACCGCCGGGCTGCTCGGACTGCGGGTGCCGGGTGCGGTGGGGCTCGGGGCGCTGGTCTTCGTGGGCGCGTACATCCCCTACCTCGGCGCCTTCCTCTCCGGTGCGGTGGCCGTGCTCGTGGCCTTCGCCGACCGGGGGTTCGCGGTGGCGGTGTGGGCGCTCGGGTTGATCGTCGCCGTGCAGCTCATCGAGGGGCACGTACTGCAGCCGGTGATCCAGAGCCGCACGGTGCGGATGCACCCGGCGGTGGTCCTGGTGGCGCTGGCGGCCGGGGCCTCGGTGGCGGGCATCCTCGGCCTGCTCCTGGCGGTCCCCCTCGCGGCGGCGGTCTCCGGGGCGGTGCACGAGGTGCGGGACCGCACGCGCTGACCCCGGTGCGGCGGGCCGCCGCACCGGGCCGGGCCGGGCTGCGGCGGGCGGGACGCGCGGGGTCGGCCAGGCCCGCCCGGTCATGCCCGCCCGCTCACGCAGGGCCGGCCATGCAGGGCTAGGTGCGCAGGCCCGGCCATGCCCGCCCGCTCACGCAGGGCCCGCTCACGCAGGGCCCGCTCACGCAGGGTCCCCGGTCAGGCAGGGTCCGGTCAGGCAGGGTCCGGTCAGGCAGGGTCCGGTCAGGCAGGGTCCGGTACCTCCGCAGCCTCCCGTTCGCGCAGTTCGAACCAGATCGTCTTGCCCTCCCCGCGAGGGTCGACGCCCCAGTGGTCCGCCAGGAACTCCATGAGGACGAGGCCTCGCCCGGAGGAGGCCAGTTCCCCCGGGTCGCGCTTGTGCGGCAGGTCGTCGCTGATGTCGCTGACCTCGACGCGCACCGTACGGCCGCCGGCCGCGGGCCCGCCGCTGACCTCGGCCACGAGGAGCGCGTCCGCGTCCGTGTGCACGAGCACGTTGGTGAGCATCTCGGAGAGCAGCAGGACCGCGGAGTCGACCTGGTCCGCCGAGGCCCAGTCGTGCAGCAACTCGCGCAACTGCTGCCGGGCGACGGCGATCCGCTCGGACTCGGCCTGGGCGACGGTCAGCACCGCTCTTCGCACGGCGGGCCGCGCGGCTCCGTCGCCCCCGTCCACGCCGTCGCAGCCGCGCTCGGGGCCCAGCCGGCACAGCAGCAGCACGGCTATGTCGTCCTCGCGCCGGTCGGCCAGCGGGCCGGTGCTGTGGTGGGAGGAGGGCCCGTGCACGCCCTGGACGAGGGAGTCGGCGAGGTCCTCCAAATCGCCGTCGTGCTCCTCCAGGATCCGGCGCAGCCGCCGCCACCCCGTGTCCAGGTCGTGGCCGCCGGTCTCGATCAGGCCGTCGGTGCACATCAGCAGAGTCTCGTCGGGTTCGAGGACCAGACGGGTGGTCGGGTAGTCGGCGTCCGGGTCGATGCCGAGCGGCAGCCCGCCGGGGGTCGGCCGCAGCAGCACCGTCCGGTCGGCCATGCGGATCGCGGGGTCGGGGTGGCCGGCCCGGGCGATCTCCAGCATGCCGGTCGAGGGATCCACCTCGAGATAGAGGCAGGTCGCGAAGCGCAGCTCGGAGCCGTCCTCGCCGTAGGTCATGCCGTGCAGGAAGCGGGAGGCGCGGGTGAGGACGGCATCGGGGCGGTGGCCCTCGGAGGCGTAGGCGCGCAGCGCGATGCGGAGCTGGCCCATGAGGCCCGCCGCGCGCACGTCGTGCCCCTGGACGTCGCCCATGACCAGCGCGAACCGGCCCCCGCCGCCGGGCAGCGGGATCATGTCGTACCAGTCGCCGCCGACCTGGAGGCCGCCGCCGGTCGGGACGTAGCGGGCGGCGATCCTCATGCCGGGGATCTGCGGGCCGAGACGGGGCAGCATCGAGCGCTGGAGCCCCTCCGTCAGCTCCCGCTCGGTCTCGGCGACCCCCGCGCGGGACAGGGCCTGCGCGAGCATCCGGGCCACCGTGGTGAGCACCGAGCGTTCGTCGGGGGTGAAGGAGACCGGGGAGGTGAAGCCCGCCATCCAGGTGCCCATCGTCGATCCCGCGACCGTCAGCGGCAGATACGCCCAGGACTGACGGCCGAAGCGGGCGGCGAGCGGCCAGGAGGCGGGATAGCGGGCCTTGTACTCGGCGGGCGAGGAGAGGTAGACGGCGCGGCCGGTGCGGACCACCTCGGTGGCCGGGTAGTCGGTGCTCAGCGGCATGTCGACGAAGGGTCCCTCGTCGCCCGGCGACTGCCCGTGGTGTCCGACGACGGTCAGGTGGTCGCCCTGGACGCCGAAGACGGCCTGGCCGTCCGGGGTGAAGCCCGGCATCGACAGCCCGGCGGCGACCCGCAGGACCTCCTGGGTGGAGCGGGCCTCGGCGAGGGCGCGTCCGGCGTCCAGCAGGAAGGCCTCGCGCGAGCGGCGCCAGTCGCCGGTGACGGAGGTGCGCAGGGCGGCGGCCGTTCCGGGCTCGGTGACCTCCTGCAGGGTGCCGAGCACGTGGTACTCGCCGGTCGCCGGGTCCACGGAGGGACGGGAGCGGCTGCGCACGGTGCGCAGGACCCTGCCGTGTTCGTCCATGACGCGCAGCCGCAGTTCGGCGATGGTGCCCTCGCTGAGGGCGAGCTGGACCACCGCGTCCACCTCGCCCCAGTCCACGGGGTGGAAGCGGGCGCGCATCCCGGCCTCGCCGAGCGTGACCGGCTCGGGAGGCAGTCCGAGCAGGCGCGCGGCCTCGGCGTCGAGGGTGACGCGGCGCTCGCCCCCGTCCCAGTGCCACAGTCCGGTGGCGAGGGACTCCAGGATGTCCCCCACGGCGGGCAGGGGCTCACCAGTGCGCATTGACCCACTGTAGGAACGAGTGATCGGACGCTGCCACCGCTGCCGGGCCGGGCGCCCTCGCGCCCGCCCCTGGTTCAGCCCGGTTCCACTCCCGGCCCTGCCCGGTGCCGCCCCCGGTCCCGACCGGTGCCGCCTCCCGGGCCCGCCCCGCTCCGTGGTCGCGGTGGGAATGGGGAAGAGTGGGCTTCAGGTGCCCGGTACGCTGGGGGTTGTTTCACGTGAAACACCCACCGTGACCCATGGTGAGGCCGCGGGCGGCAGATTCGCCCGCCACGACCCCGATCCGCGAAGGCTGGATGAACGACGATGCATCGGTACAGGTCCCACACCTGCGGCGAGCTCCGCGCCTCTGACGTCGGCTCCGACGTCCGGCTGAGTGGCTGGCTGCACAATCGGCGCGACCTGGGCGGCATCCTCTTCATCGATCTGCGCGACCACTACGGCATCACCCAGCTCGTGGCCCGCCCCGGCACCCCCGCCTACGAGGCCCTGGACAAGCTGTCCAAGGAGTCCACCGTCCGGGTCGACGGCAAGGTCGTCTCGCGCGGCGCCGAGAACGTCAACGCCGATCTGCCGACCGGCGAGATCGAGGTCGAGGTCGGCGAGGTCGAGCTGCTCGGCGCGGCCGCCCCGCTGCCGTTCACGATCAACACCGAGGACGGGGTCAACGAGGAGCGGCGTCTGGAGTACCGCTTCCTGGACCTGCGCCGCGAGCGCATGCACCGCAACATCATGCTGCGCACGGCGGTCATCTCCGCCATCCGCCACAAGATGGCCGCGATGAACTTCAACGAGATGGCGACGCCGATCCTCACCGCCACCTCCCCCGAGGGCGCCCGCGACTTCGTCGTGCCCTCCCGGCTGAACCCGGGCAAGTTCTACGCCCTGCCCCAGGCGCCGCAGCAGTTCAAGCAGCTCCTGATGATCTCCGGCTTCGACCGCTACTTCCAGATCGCGCCCTGCTTCCGTGACGAGGACGCCCGCGCGGACCGTTCGCCGGGCGAGTTCTACCAGCTCGACGTGGAGATGAGCTTCGTCGAGCAGGAGGACGTCTTCCAGCCCATCGAGAAGCTGATGACGGACCTCTTCGAGGAGTTCGGTGGCGGCCGCCCCGTCACCTCGCCCTTCCCCCGCATCCCGTTCCGCGAGGCGATGGCGAAGTACGGCTCGGACAAGCCCGACCTGCGGGCCAAGCTGGAGCTGGTCGACCTCACCGACATCTTCGCGGGCTCGGAGTTCAAGGCCTTCGCCGGCAAGCACGTGCGCGCGCTGCCCGTGCCGGACGTCGCCGCCCAGCCCCGCAAGTTCTTCGACCAGCTCGGCGAGTACGCGGTCGAGCAGGGCGCGAAGGGCCTTGCCTGGGTGCGGGTCGCCGAGGACGGTTCGCTGACCGGCCCGATCGCCAAGTTCCTCACCGAGGAGAACGTCGCCGAGCTGACCAAGCGGCTGTCGCTGGCCGCCGGGCACGCGGTGTTCTTCGGCGCGGGCGAGTACGACGAGGTCTCGAAGATCATGGGCGCGGTGCGGGTCGAGGCCGCCAAGCGTGCCGGGCACTTCGAGGAGAACGTCTTCCGGTTCTGCTGGATCGTCGACTTCCCGATGTACGAGAAGGACGAGGAGACCGGGAAGATCGACTTCTCGCACAACCCGTTCTCGATGCCGCAGGGCGGCATGGACGCCCTGGAGAACCAGGACCCGCTGGACATCCTCGCCTGGCAGTACGACATCGTCTGCAACGGCGTGGAGCTGTCCTCCGGTGCGATCCGGAACCACGAGCCGGACATCATGCTCAAGGCGTTCGAGATCGCCGGTTACGAGCACGAGACGGTGGAGCGCGAGTTCGCGGGCATGCTGCGCGCGCTGCGCTTCGGCGCCCCGCCCCACGGTGGCATCGCCCCGGGCGTGGACCGGATCGTCATGCTGCTCGCCGACGAGCCGAACATCCGCGAGACGATCGCCTTCCCGCTCAACGGCAACGCCCAGGACCTGATGATGGGCGCGCCGACGGAGCTGGAGGAGACCCGGCTGCGGGAACTGCACCTGACGGTGCGCAAGCCCCAGGCGAAGTAGTCCGGCGCTCATCCGCGCACTCCGCTCTCCCGCGCATTCCGCTTTCACGTGAATTCCGGTTCCGCGCGCATTCCGGCTCCCTCGTTTTCCCGGGGCGCGTAAAGAGCGGAAAGAAGGGGCGGCCCACGGGCCGCCCCTTCCTCGTTCACGGTTCCCTTTTTTTGCCGTACCGCGGCGTCAGAAGCCGCAGTAGACCCCGCTGCCGTAGTCGCTCAGCAGGTCGTCGCGGACCCAGCCGGTGACGCCGGTGGAGTCGTTCCGCAGGTACGTCCAGGTGTAGTCGCCCGCGACGGTGTAGCAGTGGTAGTCCAGCCGCTGGGTGTTGTACGCGATCCCCTTGACGGTGCAGTTGGTGCTGGAACCGCTGCGCTCGTTGGCCCCGTCGGCCGTCTTGTTCCAGGCGCTGCCGTCCTTGTCGGCGACGGTTGTGCCGCAGGACGCCGCCGCCGAGGCCGGCGTGGTGGAGAGTGCGATCGGCAGGCTCGCGGCAACGGCCACGAGTGTCGGCAGCACGACTGCGAAGCGACGCTTCATTGATCCCCCATCGTCGTTTTTCTGTCGTTGTTGCGACCGCTACGATTCGGCTTCCGACATGCTGAGGAAATGATTCCGCCACAGGTTGGCCATATTCTTTCGGCGTGTGTCCGGAAAAGCGTGGAGGGGGAATAGGGCATTCCTGTGGCGGAACGGAACGGGTGAGTGCCGGGCGACAGGGCGAGGGAATGGCCGAAACGATACGACGGGAGAACCGCCGCGTCGCCCTGGATTCACGGATTCCGGAATTCCCCTTTCCGGCCCCCGGCGGAAGAAATTGCTCCGCATCCACCCCTGATCAGCGGCCGGGTGTTTCCGGTACGTTGTGGAATCCCCGTCGAAGGAGTCGCGTTGCCCGCTCGCATACTCGTCGCCGAGGACGACGTGAAACAGGCGCAACTGATCCGCATCTACCTGGAGCGGGAGGGACACGACATACAGGTCGTGGCCGACGGACGCTCCGCGATCGACCGCGCCCGCGCGTCCCGGCCGGACCTGCTCGTACTCGACGTGATGATGCCGCACGTCGACGGACTCGACGTCTGCCGCGTGCTGCGCGCCGAGTCCCGGGTCCCGATCCTGCTGCTGACCGCCCGCAGCACCGAGGAGGACCTGCTGCTCGGCCTCGACCTCGGCGCCGACGACTATCTGACCAAGCCGTACAGCCCCCGCGAACTCACCGCCCGGGTACGCGCCCTGCTGCGCCGGGCGCGCCCCGCCGAGGGCGAGCGGCCGCCGGTCCTCACGGTGGGCGACCTGGTGGTCGACACCGCCCGGTTCGAGGTGCGGGCGGCGGGCGAACCGGTGCCGTTGACCGGCAAGGAGTTCGCGATCCTCGCCCTCCTCGCGGCCGAACCGGGCCGGGTCTTCACCCGGGCCCAGATCATCGACCGCGTCTTCGGCTTCGACCAGCAGGTCCTGGAGCGCACCGTCGACGCCCACGTGATGAACCTGCGCCGCAAGCTGGACGGCGGCCGCCCGGGCACCCGGCACGTCGAGACGGTGTACGGCCGCGGCTACCGGCTCGCGACGGCGGACCCCGGGGACCGCGCCCACCACGGCGCGCGGTGAGCGCCGTGAGCCTCCGGCTGCGGGTGCTCGCCCTGCTGGCGCTGATCGCGCTCACCGCCACCGGCGCGACCGCCTGGCTGACCCTGCGGCAGGCCACCAGCCAGGTGAAGGAGTCCGTGGCGGCCGACCGGGAGGACGTCAGCCGGATCACCGAGGCCCTCCAGGAGTACGGGTTCGCGCACGGGACCTGGGAGGGCGTCTCCCCCACCGTGCGCGCGCTGGCGAAGGACACCGGGCAGCGCATCCGCGTCGTCACCGACAACGACGTGCTCCTCGCCGATTCCGACGCCCTCGCCGGCCGCAGCCCGCGTGCGGCCGGGGGACAGCCGCCGGTCCTCGTCGACCCCCGGCCCCGGCTGCGGATACCCGCCGGGCCGGTGCGGCGCGCCTCGGTGAAGCGGACGGTGACCGCGATCGCCGAGTACCGCTCCGCCCTCACCCAGGCCGGCTGCCTCACCCGGGCCGGCGCCACCGTCACCGCCCGCCCCGACGCCCTCGGCATCCCGAGGATCACCGCCGACCGGAACCCGGGCAACTGCGTCACCCCCGACCCCGGCGCGGACCCGCGCGCCGGGGAGGACAACGAGGCACTGGTCCCCTGCGCCGAGGAGAGCACGGACGGGCGGTTCGCCGCCTGTCTGCGCCGGGTCTTCGCCGAGCGGACGGCGACGCTCGCCCCGCCGCGCCTGGAGGTCGGCCTCGGCTTCCGCGGCGAGGCACCCGCCGGGCTCGCCGCCGCCCCCACCGTGGCCGTCGCCGCGGGCGTCGCCCTCGTCGCCGTACTGGGAGCGCTGCTGCTGAGCCGGGCCGTGCTGCGGCCGGTGCGCGCCCTGACCTCGGCCGCCCGGGGGCTGGGCGAGGGCGAACTCGCCCGCCGGGTGCCGGTCTCGGGACGGGACGAGATCGCCGAACTCGGCAGGGCCTTCAACCGCATGGCCGAGTCCCTGCAGTCCGCGGAGGAACGCCAACGCCGCCTGACCGGCGACATCGCCCACGAACTGCGCACCCCGCTCGCCAATCTGCGCGGCTATCTGGAGGCGCTGCGGGACGGCGTGGTCGACCCCTCGCCCGAACTGCTCGACTCCCTGCACGAGGAGGCGATGCTCCAGCAGCGCATCGTCGACGATCTCCAGGATCTCGCGCTGGCCGAGGCGGGGGCGCTCACCTACCACCGGGCCGAGGTCGGCCTCGGCGACCTGCTGGAGGCCGCCCGCACCGCGCACGCCGCCCAGGCCGAGGCGGCCGGGGTGGCGCTGCGGACCCGGGTGCCGCACCCGGTGCGCGTGCACGCCGACGCGGACCGGCTGCGGCAGGTCGTGGGCAACCTCCTCGGCAACGCCCTGCGGGCCACCCCGCCCGGCGGCACGGTGGTCCTCTCCGCCGAACGGCACGGCGGGAGGGCCGTGCTGCGGGTCGCGGACACCGGGACGGGCATCCCGGCGGAGCAACTGCCGCACCTGTTCGACCGCTTCTGGCGGGCGGACGCGGCCCGCGGGAGGCAGACGGGGGGCAGCGGCCTGGGCCTGTCCATCGCCCGGCAGATCGTCGCGGACCACGGGGGCACGGTGGAGGTGGAGAGCACGGTGGGCGCCGGCACGACCTTCACGGTGACGCTGGCGGCGGCTTCCTGACGGACCACCGGTCCGCGGGACGTGCCGTGCGTGCCGTGCCCGGCGGGCCCGGCGTCACGGCCCCGCCAGTGCCTGGATCGGTGCCAGGGTCAGCGCCAGCGCCAGCGCCAGGGTCAGCGCCTGCTCCTGCGCAGGTGCCGGGCAGGCACGGCGGATCCGGGGATCACGGCCCCGCCAGTGCCTGCGTCGGTGCCAGGCGTCCGGCCCGGACCGCCGGGTAGAGCCCGGCCACCGCTCCGATCACCAGCGTCACTCCCAGCCCGGCAGCCGTCGCCCACACCGGTACCTCCGTCGGCCAGCCCCGTGCCGCGGCGAACACGGCGGTGATCGCCGTCCCCAGCACCGTGCCGCCGAGGCCGCCGAGCGCCGACAGCAGCAGCGACTCCGACACGAACTGCCCCCGGATCTGCCCGCTGGTCGCCCCCAGTGCCCGTCGCAGACCGATCTCGGGCCGGCGCTCCAGCACCGAGATGACCATCGTGTTGCCCACCCCGACCCCGCCCACCAGCAGCGCCACCGAACCGAGCCCCAGCAGCAGTCCGGTCAGCGTCGACTCCGCGGCCTCGCGGGCGGCGAGCGCGTCCGAGGGCCGGGAGACGAGGACGCCGCTCGGCTTCTCCGGGTTGGCGGTGGCCGCGAGGACCTCGCGGACCGCGCCGACCCGGTCGTCCCGGGTCCGCACGTACACCGTGGAGGGGTGCCCGTCGAAGCCCAGGTAGGTGCGCGCCGCCTGTCGTCCGACCAGCGCGGAGCCGTCGATCTCCGGGGCGAGCGGCACCGGGTCGAGCACGCCGACCAGGGCGAACCACTGGCCGCCGAGCCACAGCCGGGTGCCCGGCGTGTAGACGTCGAGCCGACGGGCCGCCTGCGCGCCGAGCACGACCGCCGGGTACTCCTCGGTCGCCCGGCTCAGCCACCGGCCGGTGCGCAGCTCGCCGCCGACCGCGGGCAGCAGCCCGGACCAGGCCGCGGCCACCTGGATGCTGCCGGTGCGGCCCACGGGCACGTGCCGGTTGCGGTAGACCGCCGCGTCCTCGACCAGCCCGGTCGCGGCCACCCGCTGGACGGGTCCGATGCGCCGGATCATCGGCACGGACTCCACCGGCAGCCGGTTCGTCGTCCCGTCGGGTGTCTGACCGGGGGCGACCCGCAGCATGTTGGTGCCGAGCGCGTCCAGGCGACGGTCGACCTCGGCCCGGCTGGAGGAGGAGATGCCGACGACGGCGACCATCGCGGCCACGCCGATGGCGATGCCGAGAGCGGAGAGGAAGACGCGCAGCGGCCGGGTGCGCAGCCCGGTGCCGCCGAGGCGTACGAAGTCGGCGGGCCGCAGCCGGGCGGGGCGCAGCACCCGCTCCGCGTTCCGCGGGGTTCCTTCTTCGCTCCCCTGCGCCCTTCCCCCGCTCCGCCGTGCGCGCCCGTGCCTCACCGCCCGGCCTCCGTTCCGGCCGCCGCCGTGGGCGCGGCGGCGGCGGTGGTGGCGGCGGTGGTGGCCGCCGTGTCGGCGACGATCCGGCCGTCCCGCATCTCGACCCGGCGGTCGAACTCCCGCGCCATCTCCCGGTCGTGGGTGATGACGACGACGGTCGTGCCCGCCGTGTGCAGTTCGCGCAGCAGCGCCAGCACGGCCGCGCCGGAGGCCGAGTCGAGGTTGCCGGTCGGCTCGTCGGCCAGTAGCAGCGCGGGCTCGCCGATCACCGCGCGGGCGACCGCCGCGCGCTGCCGCTCGCCCCCGGAGAGCTGGTGGGGGAGGTGTCCGAGCCGGTGGTCGAGACCGACCCGGGCGAGCGCCCGCGCGGCCCGGCGGCGCCGCTCCCGGGCCGGCACCCCGGTGTACAGCAGCCCGTCGGCGACCGTGTCGAGCACGGGCACGCCGACCGCGAGGTGGAACTGCTGGAAGACGAACCCGATGCGCTGCGCCCGCAGCGCGGACAGCTCGCGGTCGGTGAGCCCGGCGACCTCGTACCCGTCGATCGTGACCCGTCCGGTGGAGGGCCGGTCCAGGGTGCCCATCAGGTGCAGCATCGTGGACTTCCCCGAGCCGGACGGGCCGACCAGGCACAGGAGTTCGCCGTGGTGGACGGTCAGGTCGACGCCGGCGACGGCGGTGACACCGCCCGGGTAGCTCTTGGACACGCCCTCGAACGCGACGACCGTGCGGGGACGTGCCCCGGGCCCCTCGGTGCCCACGTCCGTACTCACTCGGGGATCCTCACCTTCATGCCCTCGTGCACGGCGGGGCCGCTCACCTCGACCCGGCCGCCGGCGAAGAGCCCCGTCTTCACCGCGACGAACCGCCCGGACCCGTCCCCGGCCCTGCCGCTCTTCTCCTCGCCGCCGTCGTCCCCGTCGTCCCCGTCGTCCGCGAGTTCGAGGCCGTAGCCGCCCTCGGCGAGCGCGGTCAGCGCGGCGACGGGGACGGTCAGCACGTTCTTGCGCTGCTTCTCCGTGTGGCGCACGGTGACCGGGCCGCTCTGCAGCCGGCCGAGCGCGCCCTGGTCCTCGAAGGTGATGACGACGGAGACGGTGGCGCTCCTGCCCCCGCCGTCGGAGCCGCCGTCGGCGCCCCCGTCCGTGCCGTCCCCGGCGCCTCCACCGCTTCCACCGCCTCCGCCGTCCTCGCCGCCGGACGGCGCGGAGGCGGCCGAGCCGAGGCTCGCGACGGTGCCGGTGACCGTGTGCCCGTCGGGCAGCTCGACGGAGACCTCGCTGCCCCGCCGGGCCCAGTCGGTGTCGCCCGCGGGGACGCCGACGGTGACCATGCGGGAGGTGCTGGTGTAGCTGACGGGGTCGCCGGAGGCGGCCTCCCCGACGCGGGCACTGGTCCCGGCGATCCGCACGGGCCCGGAGGCGTACACGACGTCGCCGAGCCCGACGCGGCCGGTCCTCGGCAGCCCCAGGTCCGCCTGCCAGCGCTTCACGGCGGCGGCGGTCAGCTCCGTGTACGACTCGTCGACGGTGAACCCGGAGTACCCGAGCGCACTGAGGTTCTCCTCGAACTGCTTGACGTCCATGCCGTGCAGGGGGCGGGGCGGGGTGACCCGGGTGGTGGAGGCGGCGTCGGGGGTGGTGGTGCCGGGCGTGCCGCCCGAGGAGGCCTTGGCACCGGCCCCGGCGCCCCCCGCCTCACCGGCGGACGCGGTGGACGTCCCACCGCCGGATGCGGCCGAGTCTCCCTCGCCGCCCTCCGGCGCACGGGCCGTCGGCCTGCGCACCCCCAACTCCCGGTACATCGGCAGGCTGCCGTACAGCAGCACCACCGGCCGGTCGTCGACGCGCAGCACCTGCTGCCCCCGCCGTACGGTCGCGCCGGTGGCCGGCAGCCAGGTCACCGTGCCCTCCGCCCTGACCGGGAAGGGGACCTGGGGGCCGTGGCCGAGCCGGCCGTCGATCTCGGTGCGCTCGGTGAGGGTGGCGCGGGTGACCGAGACGACCTGGCTGCTGCGTCCGGGCGCCGCCGTGCCCTCCGCGTCGCCGTCCCCTCCCAGGCCCAGCGCGCCGACGGCGACGACCACGGCGACGGCCAGGACCCCGGCGCCGACCAGCAGCGCTCTGCGCCGCCGGCGCGGAACGCCGTCCGGTGTACCGACGTCGGTGCCCTCGTCCTCGCCGCGCGTGGGGTTCTCCTCCGTGAGGTGCTCCATCGCCGTGTCCCCGTCCCGTCAGCCCTTGGCCGGGGGCGCGTCGGCCGGGACGCCGATGATCGAGGCGCACTTGCGAGTGGCGCGCTTGGCCCCGGCGGAGGAGGAGTCCCAGGTGACGTCGCGGAAGTGGCCGCTGTCGTCGGTGTCGGGGAAGTCGGGGGCGCCGTGCTCCTGCATGCAGGCGGCGTACTTCTCGTTCTTGTGGATCTCGTCCTTGGACAGCTCCGGCTGCTGCGCCTTCTCGACGCTCTCCGGGACCGGCACGCTGAGGTCGGCGCACTTCTCCTGCGCCTTCAGGGCCTTGGGGTCGCGCTTCCACTTCGACTGGTCGCCGAGGTCGACCCTGCCGCGGGCGTCCGGGTCGGGCGCGTCCAGACCGGCCCCGCGCAGGCAGTCGACCCACTTGCGCTGGGCGTCGACGTAGTCCGCGAGCTCACCGGAGGAGCCCTTGGAGGCCCCGGCCGAGGTCTTGCCGCCGCCCGCCGAGGCGACCTCCCCGTCGTCACCCCCGCCGCCCCCGCACCCGGCGGCCAGCACGACCGCCGCCCCGGCCACCCAGACCCGCCACCCGAACCGCCGCGCACCCATCCCCACGTCCCCCTTCTCACCGTCACGGCCCGCTCCGGCCGACCGGCGACGAAGGTAGAACGCCACCCATGAAGAACCTGTGAAGAACCCATCAAGAACCGTTCCGCCTCCCGGTCGGCCCCGCCGGCCGGCCGCGCCAGGCGTCGACCACGTCCTCCGCCCCCCACACCAGCCCGACCCCTTCGTCATCGGCCACCGCCTCGGCCACGCCCGACAGCGACACGAGGGCGAGGCGTGCGGGCCCCGGTACGAACCCGGGGATCTCGACGGCGCCCCGGGCGAGCGCGGCCAGGTCGTGCGGGTCGAAGGGCGAGCCGAGCCACTTCACGGACCCGGCGAAGAACACGGTGCCGGCGACGGGTGTGCGGTCGGCGCCGACGAGGTCGATCTCGGGGGAGAACCGGCGGTTCCACCAGCCGCCGACCACCTCGGTACCGGGCCACGGGAAGTCGTCCTCGACCGCCGCCAGTTCGAGCGACTCCCGGACCAGCGGCTCGACGGCCCTCCCCCGCCAGGCCGCCCACCGCCGCTCGACCACACGGTACGCGGTCTCGGGCCGGCCCCGCCGGGACAGTGCCTGCGCGGAGCGCAGCGCGGCGAGGTAGAGGCGCAGGTTGCTGTCGGCCACCCGGTAGAGGGCGGGTTTGCCGGGACTGGCGGACAGCGGGGTGTCCGAGGCGAGCACGTGTTTCTCGTCGGTGAGCCGCCGCAGCAGAGGGGACAGTATCCCGGAGGGCAGCGCACCGCTCCGGCTGCCGGCGGTCGCGGCGATGTTCGCGTGCGTACGGTCGCCGCTCCCCACCGCCTCCAGAACCCGGCGGGCCTGGTCCGGCGTGGGGAACTCGGCCATGAGGGCCGTCTCGGGAACGCCGAACAGCGGAGACGCGGGGTCGGCGCACTCGGCCTCGACGAAGTCGAGCGCGGGGGTGGCGTGCGGCCAGGCCCGCAGGATGCCCGGCAGCCCTCCGGACACGAGGTGGGCGTCGATCGCGTCCGCCGCGTCGAGCCCCAGCGCGTCGCCCGTCTCGGCGACGTTCAGGGGGCCGAGGACCATGTTGTCGGCCCGTCCGTAGAAGGGCCGGTCGTAGGCGGTGAAGCGCTCCATCATGTGCAGGTCGCTGCCGAGCAGCAGCAGGAGCACCGGGCGGCCGGCGAGCAGGCGGTCCCAGGCCGTCTGCAGCGCCCCGTCGAACACGGGATCCTGTTCGGCGAGCCACGGCAGTTCGTCGAGCACGACGACGGCGGGGGCGTTCGGCAGCAGGGAGGCGAGCACGCGGAAGGCGTCCGCCCAGTTGGTGGGCGGGTCCTTCGGCAGCAGTTCGCGGTCGACGGGGAGCGAGGACTCCCCGAGCTCGGCGAGGAAGTCGGCGATCCCCTCCACGGGCGAGGCGCCCTTGGTCGCGGTGAAGAACAGGTACGGCCGGTCCGCCCGGTCGCAGAATTCCTGCACCAGCCGCGACTTCCCGACCTGCCGTCGCCCTCTGATGGCGACGGCGGCACCGCCACCGGTGGCGGCCACCCGGTCGAGCCGCTTGTGCAGAAGCGCCAGCTCCGTGTGACGGCCCACGAAGGGAGTGGCCATGCGAGCCTCCGGGTAGTTGGTGTCTACGTAGAATCAATCTACCTAAACTGTCCGCGCCGTCCTGCCCGCTGCCGTCGCGGCTGCCCTTCCCGCCGTACCGGACGTAGGCTCGCGCCCATCTACTTCACCCGAACGGGGGGCGCTTATGAGGTACGCCGACTGGATCGCCGGTGGTGAGCGGGTGGAGCTCGACGGGCATCGGCTGTTCGTCCGGCAGGAGGGCGAGGGGCGCCCGGTGACGCTGCTCCACGGGTTCCCGACCTCCTCCCACGACTGGGCGTGGACCGTGCCCTCCCTGGTCGCGGCGGGCTGCCGGGTCACCTCCCTCGACCTGCTCGGCTTCGGACACAGCGACAAACCGCGCGGCCACCGGTACTCGATCCACGAACAGGCCGACCTGGTCGAAGCCCTGTGGGGCCGCCTCGGGACCGGCCCGACCATGCTGGTCGCCCACGACTACGGGGCCTCGGTCGCCCAGGAACTCCTGGCCCGCGACCCCGGCCGCCTCACCCGGACCGCCCTGCTCAACGGCGGCCTCTACGGCGATCTGCACCGCCCGGTCCCGGTGCAGCGCCTGCTGCACAGCCCCCTCGGCCCGCTGTTCGCCCGCCTCACGGACGAGAAGCGGTTCGTGGCCGGTCTGCGCGGCGTCCTGTCCCGGCCCGTACCGGACGAGGTGCTGCACGACATGTGGACGGCCGCCGACCACGAGAACGGCCGCCTGCTCGCCCCCCGCCTGCTCCGCTACATCGACGACCGGCGCGTGCACTTCGACCGCTGGTCCGCCTCGCTCGAACGGTACGAGGGCCCCCTGCTGTTCGTCTGGGGCCCCGAGGACCCGGTGAGCGGCGCCCACGTCCTGCCCCGCCTCCGCGAACGCCGCCCCGAGGCCACGTTCACGGTGCTCCCCGGCGTCGGCCACTACCCCCAGGTCGAGGCCCCGGAGGAAACGGCGGAGGCGCTGTCCGCGTTTCTCACGGCACCCTGACCCGGCCGTCCCCCGTCTCGGTCTCAGGCACCGCCGGCCGCGGCCTCCTCGAACAGCTCCTCCGCCCGCACCACGGTCCCGGCGCGGTCGAGCCAGTCGCTGACCACTGTGAGATCGGTGCAGCCGAGGATGCGCTCCCGGGCGGAGTCGGGGACCGGAATCCCCCGGACCTCCAGCACCCGCAGGACACCCTTGGCCTCGCCTCGCGCCTCGCCCTCCGCCTTGCCCTCCGCCTTGCCCTCGAGGTACGTCTCCTCGAAGAGCGTGCCCCTGCCGGGGAAGTAAGTGCCGACCATCTTCTGCAGACCTTTCCATGTCGTGCGGGCCGGAGTGTCTTCCAGGCCCACTTCCACGAACTCGCACCAGTACTTCGCCGTGGCCGCGTCGAACGACCGCATTCCGTGGGCCAGCGTGTTCAGTATGGCGTCGATTTTCCCGCTTTCGCTGTGCACGATCGCGGACACCGTCGCCAGCGCCGGTTCCCGGGCGACCATCGACTCGTCCGTGATTTCGGGAACGTTGTCCGGGCCGAGTACGAAGGGACGTGTGACCTGGGTCGACCACGGCCCGACTCGGCACTCGAAAGGTCCGGCCGCCCACTTGGCCGTCGTCCGACTCCGGCAGACCGCCACGAGCAGCACCGGCACGCCGAACTTCGCGTACAGGTACGCGACGTAGTAGGCCCAGTTCATTTCTTTGTCCCGGGCCCTTCTCGTCTGGGCCTCGACCGCGATGAGGAAGCCGTCCCCCTCGGAGGGATCGACCTTGAGCACGGTGTCCACCCGGCGCTCGAGCGGACGGATTTCCGTGGCGTCCGGGGTGAGCGCGTTGATGGATGCCTTCGCCGGTGGCGGCAGCCCCAGCGCCTCGAATACGGGAGCGAGGACCTCCGGATGCTCCTGGAAGATCCGGTGAGAGACCTCATGCGTCGATGTGACCATGTACGCAACCTAGAGAGGGAAACAGGCGCCCGTCCGAGTGATCGGTGACGTTCACCCGTGCGGGGTGCGAGTGGGAGTTCAGGCGACGACCCGGACGCCGGTGGTCAGTTCGCACCAGACGTACTTGCCACGGTTGCCGTGGCGGGACAGGGTGTGCCAGCCCCAGTGGTCCGCGCAGGAGCGGACGAGGAGGAGGCCGCGGCCGTCCTCCTGGAGCGCCGGCTCCGGGGAGTCGGGCGGCTCCGGGGGCTCGGGGTCCGTGTCCCACGCCCCGATGCGGAGGGTGCCCCCGGCGTACCGCACGCGGAGCGCCGCGGGGCCCTCGGTGTGCAGGACGGCGTTGCTGATCAGCTCGGTCGCGAGCAGCTCCGCGGCGTCGACGAGGCCGATCAGTCCGTGCAGGGTGAGGATCAGGCGCAGGGTGCGCCGGCTGACGGTGACGGCACGAAGGTCGTTCGGGACGGAGAGGCAGTACTCCCAGGATGCGCTCGGGTCCGTGTCGTGTGCGGGCATGGGTCGACTCCGTTTGCCTGGATGGGGTGATCGTCCGCGGTGCACGGAGGTGGCCTGCCGCGGCCGTCATGGCATGACGGTGCGGTGCGCTTCCGGTGTCCCGGCTATCCGCAGAGTGTGCGTCGCGTCACCGACGGTAGAGGTAAATGTTTCGCCGCAGCAAGCCGGTCACGTACTCTGACACCCGATCGAGGGCGTCCAACCCTTCGTGAGCACAAGGCGATCAGGAGGGCCAAGGCGATGCCCGCGAGGACTCAACCCACCATCCGTCAGGTGCGCCTCGGCGTTGAGCTGCGGAAGCTGCGCGAAGCGGCGGGCATGACGTCCCGTGACGCGGCACGGCTGTTGGGTACCAGCCCCGCGCAGATGAGTCAGATCGAGGCGGGCAACGCGGGAGTCAGTGAGGAGCGTGTCCGCAGACTCGCGGTCCACTATGCCTGTGCCGACGCCTCGTTGATCGACGCGCTGGTCGAGATCGCGACGGACCGCACTCACGGATGGTGGGAGGACTACCGAGATGTACTGCCACCGGTATTCCAGGATCTGGCGGAGCTGGAGCACCACGCTTCGTTCATGTGGGTAGTCGGCACGGCTCACGTTCCGGGGCTGCTTCAGACGGAGGAATACGCGCGCGCTGTACTCGCCTACCGGGTCCCGGAGCTGCCGGGCAGCGAGCTGGAGGCCCGAGTGGAACACCGCATGCGTCGAAGAGCCGTACTCGGCAGGGAGGGTGCCACCCCCTACGAGGCGGTGCTGCACGAATCGGTGTTGCGTACGCGCGTCGCCGACAGAAGGGTGGCGCGAGCCCAACTTCAGGCGCTGCTAGCCGAGTCCGAGCGCCCGAACGTCACCGTGCGAGTCATCCCCTTCGACGTCGACGGGTTCGCGGGCGCCAGCTCGATGATGTTGTACGCGGGTGGGGGAGTGCCGGCACTGGACACGGTGCAACGTGACGCACCGTACGGGTCTGTGTTTCTTGATGCCGCTGCTCAACTCCTCGCCATGCGAACGCTATTCCGTAAGGTGGAGTCCGTATCACTGGATCCCACGGGGTCGCGGGCGTTCATTCATCGTGTGGCGGAGGAACTGTGATCGTGACGCAGTGGCAGAAGTCCTCGTTCTCGGGCCCGGGTGATGGCAATGAGTGTGTCGAAGTCGCCCGGTCGGAGGCATCCTTGCTCCTCCGTGAGAGCGATGAGCCCCCGCGAATACTCACCGTTGGGACCAGTGCCTTGGCCGCGATGCTCCGTCACCTTCAGGTGGACGCATCGGGCAGTCCTAGGTGACGGACGGAGGCATCGCGACCGGGTGGCAGAAGTCGTCCTTCTCCAGCGGAAGCGACGGAGCCAACTGTGTGGAACTGGCCCGCGCTGAGCCCTCCTTGCTGCTGCGGGAGAGCGAGGAACCCGAGTGTGTGCTTGCCGTTCGGGCGGACTCGCTGGCCGGGCTGTTGCGGTATGTGCGCCGGGAGAGCCGGTAGGGGTGTGGGCGAGGGGGTCCGGGGGGTCGGGGTGGTGACTCGGCGGGCCCCCTCGTATCGCGTTCAGGCGGCGTCGACCGCCGAGGCCCAATCGAGGTCCACGCCCATGTCCGCGTACATCTTCGTGTAGCCGACGTAGCAGTCGAACTTCTCGACCTTGCCGTCGCGCAGGTACCAGAAGTCGGCGGTCGGCACGTCGACCTTGTTGCCGTTGCCCTTGACGCCGCCGCCCGTCGGCGCCGTCAGCTCGCCGTCGAACGTGCCGCGGATGGACAGCTCGATGCTGACGACGTCACCGCTCACGGTGATGCGTTGCAGCTCGCGGTGGACGTCGGAGAACAGGCCCTTCATGCGGGGCAGCACCGTGCCGAGCGTCTCGCTCCGGTAAGTGTGGCCGGCGACCACGTCGTTGAAGACGCCGTCCTCGGCGAAGCTGTCCACGAACGCCTGGACGTCCATGTCGTCACCCTCCGCCACGTCGTAGGCGTGCAGGACGACCGCGAGGTTGGTCCTCTCGCGCTCGGTCAGGTCGTGGTCGGTGAGCGGCAGCTCCGCCAGTTCGGCTTCGGTCAGGGTCATGTCGTTTCCTCCAGGTCGGTCTGGACTCGAACCCAGTTATTCAAACGATTGCTTTAACTGTAGGACGGGTGTGCGAAGCTGTCAATCGACTGTTTGAATACTTCGTCCGGAGGAGTAGCGTGACGCGGGTGGACAAGGTGGACCAGCGCCGGGAGGCCGGGCAGCGCACACGGGCCGGATTGCAGGCGGCCGCGTTGGAGCTGCTCTCGCAGCGGGGGCAGGAGGGCGTGACCCTCCGCGAGATCACGGACCTCGCCGGGGCCAACGTCGCCGCGGTGAGTTATCACTTCGGCTCGCTGAAGAAACTGTGCGAGGCGGCCATCGAGCACGCGCTGGAGCAGTACCTGAACGCCCAGATCGGCGAACTCGAGGCACTCCCCTCCACGGCAACGCTGCAGGAGGTGGCGGGGGCCTTCGCCCGCCCGATGGTGCGGGCGCTGGCGGCCGGCGGGCCGGACCTGGCGGTGATGCGCACCGTGGCGCGCGTCGGCATCGAACCCCCCGAGGGGTGGGAGCGGCTGCACGGGAAGTTCGACCGGACCCGGGAGGGAGTCATCCGGGTACTGGCACCGACGCTGCCCGATGTCGACGCGGAGGAACTCGCCTTCCGGACGCGGTGTGCGGCGGGCATGCTGAACTGGCTCGCCCTGGCCCCCGTCGGCACGGAACTGGCCACCCTCCCCGCCGAGCGGATCGAACGGCACCTCGTCCCGGTGGTGGCGGGAGCGCTACGCGGCGACGCCACGGTCGGCCGCTGACGCGGCAGCGTTCGACGAGGGAGCCGACGACATGACCGAGTGGCAGAAGTCGTCCTTCTCCGGGGGCGGCGACGGCGACGACTGCGTGGAGCTCGGGCACAGCGGAACCGGGATGCTCCTCCGCGAGGGCGACGAGCCCGGGCTGATACTCGCCGTCAGCCCCGCTTCCCTCGCCCAACCCATCCGTTACCCGCGGCGCGAACCATAGGATCGCGGGGCGACGGGCGGGCGGAGGGCCGGTCCTCGCCGGCTTGCCGTCGGGGTCTGCCGGGACGGAGGCCGTGCGATTCGGTCCTCGGCAAGGAGAATGCGATGTTTTCGCAAGCTGGTGTCGCCCCGTTCGTCACGTTGATCGTCGTCCTGGTGATCGCGGCGGTGGCCGGGTACGGCTTCTGGGTGAGGAACCGTTCCCGCTCGAAGAGCGAGGACTGAGGCGGATACGCGGGAGGCCGGCCGAACCTGACGGTTCGGCCGGCCTCTGCGCTGTACGACGTGTCCGACCTAGGTGTTCTGTCCACGGAGGTTGGTGACAGGTTTCACGGTGGGTGATCTTGAATGAGTGAGGGCCTTCCGGGTTCGGTGTGGATTGCGACGTCAACACCGAGCGGAAGGCCCTCATGCCC
>BNBP01000028.1 GCA_014656015.1 Streptomyces griseoaurantiacus
TTCCCGCATGCGCCGGGCCAGCCGCCCGTAGGGCTTGCCGTTGGCGTCGGCCTTGTCCTCGTCCCCCTGCAGCATCCGCTCACCGATCAGCACGAACAACAAATTGTTCAGCTTCTCGGAAACATGAATGCTCATCGGGTGAATTCCCGTCGCTCACCGACAACGCGGAACCGCTTCCTCCTCGCACACCCGGCGTCGCCGCCATTGCGGCGGATTCCTGGGGTGGACGGGCGCGAGCCTAATGCGACGTCAGGCGGGGCGGACAGTGCGGAGGGCGCGCTCCGTGGCGAATGCGCGATTTGCCGCCGGTGATTTCATGGGCGAGAAACGTGGCAGTTACAATGAAACGTGAATGCCACAATCCTGTCGTGTGCGGGACCGGCCGGCGCACGACGCGGTCCGGCAGGGGGATCCGAGCCTTCTGCCGGCGGCGGCCGTAATGCGGTTGCCCCGGCCACGGAACAGGTGTGCACTGGGCCCGGCGTCACGAGCCGTGGTGCCGCGACTGCGAGAGGGCGGCGGCGCCGATGAGGATCCGTTCCACGACCGAGGAGGACCTCGGCGTCTTCGTCGACACGGTCCACGCCGCCTTCGGGCGCCACCCGGAGACCCCGGTCGACGGGGGAGGGCTCTGGTGGTCGGCGCTCGAGATGGACCGTGGCGTGCTCGCCCTGACGGCCGACGGGCGCCCCGTCGGCACCGCCGCCGCGTATTCCTTCGAGCTCACCCTCCCCGGCGAGATCCTCGCGCCGGTCGCGGGGGTGTCCGCCGTCGGCGTCCTGCCCTCGCACCGCCGCCGGGGCGTGCTCAGCGGGATGATGCGCCACCAGCTCGCGGAGTTCCGGGAGCGCGGGGAATTCCTCGCCGTGCTGCTGGCCTCCGAGGCCACGATCTACGGCCGGTACGGCTACGGACCCGCCACCAGCACGGCGCGGCTGACGGTGCCGCGCCGTGAGGCCGCCCTCGCCGCCCCGCGGGCACGCGACGCGGCCGGCTCCCCGAGGGCCGGCGTGGAGGACGGACCGAACGACGGACCGAACCACGGAGTCGACGACGGACCGGTCGAGGTGCTGCCGCGCGAGGAGTGCGGCGATCTGCTCGAGGACATCTACGACCGCTACCGCCGTGCCCAGCCGGGCGCACTGTCCCGGCCCCACCGCTGGTGGGCGCGCCGTGCGGGGAGGCCCCCGCTCTCTCCCGCGCCCCGCTACCTCGCACTCCACCGGGACGGCGCCGGCGTCCCGGACGGTTACGCCAGTTACTCCGTCGGCGAGGACCGGACCCTCACGGTCGACGAGACGATCGCCGGCGACGACGCCGCCCACACCGCGCTGACCCGGTTCCTGCTCGGACACGACCTGGTCGACAGGATCGTGTTCAAGCACCTCCCGACCGATCACCCGCTCCGCTGGCAGCTCGCGGACTTCCGTGCCGGGCAGGTGAGCGAGGACACCGACTGGCTCTGGGTGCGCCTGCTCGACGTCCCGCGTGCGCTCACCGCCCGCGGCTGGTTCACGGACGGCGCCCTCGTCCTCGACGTCACCGACCCGTTCCTCGGCGAGCGCGGCCGCCATCTGCTGACCGTGCGGGACGGCAGGGCCGACTGCGTCCCCACGGACCGCGCCCCGGACCTCTCCCTGGACGTCCGCGACCTGGGCTCGCTCTACCTCGGCGGCACCGCCCCCGGCACGCTCGTGCGGGCCGGACACGTCCGCGCCCACCACGCGGACGCGGCCGCCCTCGCCGACGCCCTCTTCCGGCCCGAGCGCCGCCCCCACTGCCTGCACTGGTTCTGACCGGCCGCCGCCCCCACCGCCCGCACGAGCGGTGGCCCGGACCGGACGCGGTTCTCAGCCCTCCGCGACCGCCGGTTCGAGCAGGGACAGCGTCCTGTTGTCCGCGTCCACCCGCGCGCGCACGCCGAGGGGCAGCGGCAGGTTGGGCGAGGTGTGGCCGAAGTCCACCTGGGCCAGGACCGGGAGGTCGCGGTCGCCCAGGACGTCGAGCACCACATCGCGCAGGTCCGCGCGCTGCCCGCCGCTCTCGTGGGCCGTGACCTCCATCGGGATGCCGACCACCATGCCCGCGATCCGGTCCAGCACACCGGACAGCCGCAGGGTGTGCAGGTCGTTCCAGATCCGGGAGACCGGCCGCTGCAGTTCCTCCCAGAACAGCACGGCGCCGTCGAACAGTTCGGGGGCGGGCGCGTACGGAGTCGCCTGCAGCAGGACGAGACGGTTCAGCAGCCCGCCGAAGAGGCGGCCCTCCGCGCTGCCCGGCCGCCAGGTCTCCCAGACCTCCCCCGGCGGCAGCGCGCCCGGCGCCTCGGCCTTGGTGAGGACGCGGGTGTACAGGTCGACGAGTTCGGCCCGCCGGGCCTTGTCGCCCAGGGTGTACCAGTCGCTGCCGAAGCCGTGGGTGGCGATGTCCGCGTGGAACCCGACGAGGCCGGTCCTGGAGTGCAGGGCCATGTGCAGCAGCGAGATGTCGCTGTAGCCGATGATCGGCTTGGGGTCGGCCCGGATGGCGTCCACGTCGATCAGGTCGAGGTAGCCGATCGTGGCCTGCCCGCCTGTGTGCGCGACGACGGCCCGCACCTCCGGGTCACGGAGCAGGGCGTTGAGCTCCTCGGCCTGTTCCGCCGGCGTGCCCGCCGCCCACCAGCGGCTGCGCGCGGGATCGACCCTCGGGCTCACCCGTACCCGGAACCCCATCCGCTCGAGTATCGCCACGCCCCGGGCGAGCAGTGGCTCCTCGCCCGGTTCGAGCTGGCCCGAGGGTGCGGCGACGACCACGAGGTCGCCGGGACGAAGCGCGCGGGGCCGAAGGATCGCGGGCATGGAATCTCCTCCTGGATGATCGGTAAAGGCGGCCGGCAAGGCCTCCGCCGACGATATTCCGCCACGCGGGTCTCCCGAACCGCCCCGACGGCTCGCACCGGCCTCGTGTCACACCCGGACCGCCTCCCGGGTCATCACTGTGTACGGGGCGGGAGCGCGGGAGAACGGTGCCGCGCCCCCGTCACGTCCGCACACCACACCGAGCATGTCCACATGTGCCACACGGCTGAGGGAGAATACGTCATGAGGATCGCAGTTCTCGGAGGGACCGGTCTGATCGGCTCGCGGGTCGTCCGGGACCTCGACGCCGCCGGACACCAGGCGGTGCCGCACTCGCTGTCCACCGGAGTGGACGTCCTGAGCGGCCAGGGGCTCGACGAGGCCCTCGACGGGGCCGACGTCGTCGTCAACCTGACCAATTCACCGACCTTCGACGAGGCCTCCCCGGCCTTCTTCCGCACCTCCATGGACAACCTGCTGGCCGCCGCGGACAAGGGCGGCGTCGGTCACGCCGTCATCCTCTCCATCGTCGGGGTCGACCGGGTTCCGGCGCTGGACTATTACCGCGCCAAGGTGCTGCAGGAGGACATCCTCAAGGCCGGCCCGATCCCCTACTCGATCGTCAGGGCCACGCAGTTCATGGAGTTCATGGACGCCGTCCTGTCCTGGACCGCCGACGCGGACACCGTCCGGCTGCCCGCCACGCCGATCCAGCCGATCGCCGCCGAGGACGTGGCCGCGGCGGTCGCGGAGGTGGCCGCGGGCGCCCCGCTGAACGGCGTGCGCAACATCGGCGGTCCCGAGATCCTCCCCCTCGACGAGCTGGGCCGCCTCACCCTCTCCCACCGGGGCGACTCCCGCACCGTGGTCACCGACCCCACCGCCGGCATGTTCGCGGCCGTCGAGGGAGACGTCCTCACCGACGCCGACGCCCACCTCGCCCCCACCCGCTACGCCGACTGGCTGGCCTGACCGGTCTCACCGCGGGACGGGATCCGCTCCCGTCCCGAGGGTGTCCTCGCCCCGGGTGCCGTACCAGTCCAGGATCATGACGGTGGCGTCGTCGTGGAGCTTCCCCCGGCATGCCTCCAGCACCGCGCCGGTCAGGACGCGCACGGCCTCCCGGGGATGCAGGGTGCGGGTGTCGCGGATCAGCGCGGGCAGGTCGACGGCCGCGGCACCGCGGTCCTGCATGCCGTCGGTGAGCAGGACCAGCCGGTCCCCGGGCAGCAGGCCCAGCTCCTGCACCCGGTAGGGGGTGGGGGCCACCACCCCGAACGGCAGGTTCACGGCGAGCCGGAGTTCCTCGACGACGCCCTCCCGCACCCGCAGGGGCCAGGGGTGACCGGCGTTGACCAGCTCGCAGGTGCCGGACTTCAGGTCGAAGCAGAGCAGTTGCCCGGTGGCCAGGCCCCGGGCGTGTCTCAGGAGGGCCTGATGGGCCTCCGACGCCTGTCTGAGCGCGTCGCACCCGTCGCGGCGGGCCCGGCGCAGGGCACCGACCAGCAGCGTCGCGAGGAGCGCGGAGTCGGTGTCGTGCCCCATCGCGTCGGTGATCGACAGGTGCAGCGTGTCGCGGTCGAGGGAGTAGTCGTAGGTGTCGCCGCCGATGTCGTCGGCGGGCACGAGCCCCGCGGCGAGGGCGAACTGGGTGGCTTCGCAGCAGGAGGCCGAGGGGAGGAGCTGGTGCTGGATCTCGGCCGCCAGACTGGTCCGGGTGGTGCGCCGGCCCAGGTGGTAGAGGTCGGTGAAGCGGCGGTCCGTGACGATGATGTACGCCAGCACGTGCGCCGCCTCGCCGATCTGCTCCAGCGTGAGGTCGTCGGCGTGCTGCAGGGTCATCTCCAGGACCCCGAGGCAGTCGCCCCGGTTGGTGACCGGTGTGATCACGTGTCGCCCGCCCTGGGCGCTCGGCCCCGCGTACTGCCGCTGGCTGCGCAGGACCTCGTCGTAGACGGTGCCCCGCAGTGCGAAGGGCGCGGCCCGGCCGGTGTCCTCCTCGTCCCCGGCCGGTGTCAGCCGCACCAGTTGCTGGCCGACGAGATCGGCGAACAGGAAGGACACCCGCTCCGCCCCGAACCTCTTCTGCAGATCACGTGCCACCACGTCGACGGACTCTCCCGGCGGCGCGGCCTCCGCAGCGGTGAGAAGCTCACCCAGCTCGACATCGGCGTTCTCCACGACAACCTCCCAACGGTTGCCGTTTCTCCTTCCCCGGCTTCTTCGGAGGTCACCTGGCGCGGTCGGTTGCGATCGTTCTTGGTCGAGCCTGACGTGTTCTGCACCGAGTGATACGGACAGCCCCCGAAGCCCGCTCACCCGTCGTCGCGAGACCCGAAGGAATGAATGCCGTCCGGACTCCGTCCGCCGTCCCCGGACGCTCCCGCACACTTCCAGAGGGGTGCCCGCACCCGTGCGGGCACGGAGGGGGGGAGGGGGAGGGGATGGCGCAGCGCCGTGTTCCCTTCGGAGAGAGGGCCCGTTACTGGTTCGACAGCACACTCGCACGAGGCACCTCCGCCCTCTTCGGCTGGATGGCACTGCTGTGCATGGGGATCGTCGTACCGGCCAGCGCGGTGCTGGTGTGGACCGACCCGCACGCACCGGCCTCCCTGCCGGACCGGCTGGCCCGGGTGTGGCGGCTGACCGGTCAGACCCTGCGACTGGGCGACGCGACGGGCACCCCCCTGCGGATGGCGATGTCGCTGCTCCTCGCACTCGTCGCCCTGCTGTACGTCTCCACGCTCGTCGGCCTGATCACGACGGCGCTCACGGAACGGCTCACCGCGCTGCGGCGGGGCCGCTCCACCGTGCTCGAACACGGGCATGCCGTCGTTCTCGGCTGGTCGGAGCAGGTCTTCACCGTGGTCGGCGAAATCGTGGCCGCCAACGCCAACCAGCCCCGTGCGGCGGTGGCCGTCCTGGCAGACCGGGACAAGACAGCCATGGAGGAGGCATTCGCCGCGAAGGTCGGCCCCCTCGGCCGTACGCGGTTGATCTGCCGCAGTGGGCCCACCACCGACCCCGACGTGCTCGCCCTGGCCGGTCCGGCCACGGCCGGTGTCGTGCTGGTACTGCCCCACGACGATCCCGACGCCGACGCCGAGGTGGTCAAGACGCTGCTCGCGCTCAGGAGGGCTCTGGCAGGAGCGGAGCGCCGCCCGCCCGTGGTCGCCGCGGTCCGGGACGACCGCTACCGGCTGGCCGCCTCGCTCGCCGCCGGACCGGACGGCGTCGTCCTGGAGAGCGACACCGTCACCGCGCGGATGATCGTCCAGGCCGCCCGCCGCCCCGGACTCTCCCTCGTGCACCAGGAACTCCTCGACTTCGCCGGCGAGGAGTTCTACCTGGTCGCCGAAGCCTCCCTTGCCGGGCGCCCGTTCGGGGACGCGCTGCTGTCCTACCGGACGTCGAGCGTCGTCGGGGTGGTGCGGGGAGACGTTCCCCTGCTCAATCCGCCGACGCGGATGCCCCTGGCGCCGGAGGATCTGCTCGTCGTCCTCACCCGTGACGACGACACGGCCCACCCGGAGGACTGCGCGGCACTGGTGGAGGAGGCGGCCATGGCCTCCGGCCCGCCGACGCCCGCACGTGCGGAACGCCACCTCGTACTGGGCTGGAACCGCCGGGCGCCGCTCATAGTCGACCAGTTGCACCGGTGCGGTCCGCCCGGATCGACCGTCGACGTGATGGCGGACACCGCCGGGAGCGCGGCGCGTCAGGCGATCGGCGCCGACGCGCACGAGGAGGCCCGCTCCGTCCCGGCCCTGCACCAGGGAGACATCACGCGTCCCGAGACCCTGCACCGGCTGGACGTCCACTCCTACGACAGCGTGATCGTGCTCGGGCAGGACCCCGTCCCCGGGCAGCCGCCGGACGACCCCGACAACCGCACGCTCGTCACCCTCCTGCTGCTGCGCCGGCTGGAGGAGGCCACCGGGCGCCGGCTGCCGATCGTCACCGAGCTGATCGACGACCGCAACCGCGCGCTGGTCCCCCTCGGTGACGGCGCCGACGTGATCATCAGCGGCAAGGTCATCGGCCTGCTCATGGCGCAGATCTCCCAGAACCGGCACCTGGCGGCGGTGTTCGAGCAGCTCCTCTCCGCCGACGGCCCGCGGGTGCGACTGCGGCCGGCCGGCGACTACGTGCTGCCCGGATGCGACACGACATTCGCCACCGTGGTCGCGGCGGCCCGCCGCCGCGGTGAGTGCGCCCTCGGCTACCGGACGCGCCGGGGCTCGTCACGAGCGCCCGGCAACGGCCTGCGCATCAACCCGGACAAGGCCGAGCGACGCCGCTGGACGGCCGACGACGAGGTGGTCGTCGTTGGCGAGGACTGACGCGCACCACCGAATCCTCGGCGGGCCGGCGGTTCGCCTCCGCCGCGTCCCGCCGGTCGCCGTCCAGTTGCGGCCGCGTGGCCGGGTCGTCGTGCCGGTCCTCGGACGAAGGGTGCCCGGCGACGCCGCCGATGGACGAAGAGGGAAGCGTTCATCGGAAGATCGGTTCATCGGTACATCGGGCGCGAGTGGGTTGGGGTGGGAGCGTGACGGAAGTGCGGGCCGGGCGGGCCGGCGAAGAGGATGCCGCGGTCTCCGACGTCCCGGTCGACGAGCACGGTGCGGCACAAGCCCCGGCGGGCCGGCGCCGGAGGTGGATCGGCCGGGTGCTGGTGCTGCTCACCGTGCTGACCCTGTTGTTCTTCCTGCCGTGGTGGGTGCTCCTCGCGTCCGGCACCGGGTGGCCGGTACCGGTCGTGGTCGCCGGCGCGGTCCTGTGCGGGGCCGCCGAAGCGGCGTTCCCGGTGGCGATGGTCCGGGGCCACGGGCGCCGGCAGTCCGACCGGGCGGCCCGGATGGCGGACACCACCCTCGGCGTGGTCTGGGTCCTGTTCGTGTGGTCGGCCCTCGGCGGTGCGGTGCGGCTGGTGTCGGCCCTCCTCGGGACCGGGGGCCAGACGACCGCCAGGGGGGTTTCTCTCACGGTCGTGGTCGTCGCCGTAATCCTGTTGACGTGGGGTCACGTCGAGGCCATGCGGGTGCCCAGAGTCCGGCGGGTCGACGTCACGGTCCCCCGGCTGGGCCCGGGCCTGGACGGGACCCGCGTGGTCGTCCTCGCCGACACCCACTACGGGCCCATCGACCGGGCCCGCTGGTCGGCGCGGGTCGCCGACGTCGTCAACGCCCTGGAACCGGACATCGTCTGCCACGCGGGAGACATCGCCGACGGCACGATCGCCAGGCGCCGGGAGCAGGTCGCGCCGCTGGGCACCGTGCGGGCCCGGCTGGCCAGGGTGTACGTCACGGGCAACCACGAGTATCACGGGGAGGCACAGGGCTGGCTCGACCTGATGGCCGGCCTCGGCTGGGACGCGCTGCACAACCGGCACCTGATCGTCGAACGCGGCGGCGACCGGCTCGTCCTCGCGGGCGTGGACGACCGCACCGCCGCCTCCTCAGGACTGACCGGGCACAGCGCCGACCACGACACCGCGCTCGCGGGCGCCGACCCCGACCTGCCGGTCCTGCTCGTCGCCCACCAGCCCAAGCAGGTGGCCCAGGCCGTCGCCTCGGGCGTCGACCTCCAGGTCTCCGGCCACACCCACGGCGGACAGATGTGGCCCTTCCACCATCTGGTACGGCTCGACCAACCCGTGGTGCAGGGGCTCAGCCGCCACGGTGAGCGCACCCAGCTCTACACCAGCCGTGGAGCGGGCTACTGGGGGCCGCCGTTCCGGATCTTCGCACCGAGCGAGATCAGCCTGCTGGTGCTCCGCTCGCCCGTGTGAGGGTCGCACCGACTGTGAGCGGGGAGACCACCGCGACGCCCACTCCGACGTCGGCCCGCACGGCCTCGTCGAGGGACCGCGTCACCGGTGAGGCGCGCCTTGCTCAGCCCTTCTTCAGCTCCTCGGCGAGCATGACGAGGATGCCGCTGGGGCCGCGCAGGTAGGTGAGCCGGTAGATGTCCTCGTAGGTCGCCACCCCGCGCAGTGGACGGCACCCGTGCCGCGCGGCGATCTCGAGGGCCGCGTCGAGGTCGTCGACGGAGAAGGCGACCCGGTGCATGCCGATCTCGTGGGGCCGAGTGGGCTCCGTCTCGATCGCCTCGGGGTGGAGGTACTCGAAGAGCTCGAGGCGGCCGTGACCGTCCGGGGTCCGCAGCATCGCGATCCTGGCGTGATTGCCGTCCAGACCGACGGCCGTGTCGGTCCACTCGCCGCTGACCGTGTCACGGCCGATGACGGTGAGACCGAGGTCGGTGAAGAAGGAGATCGCCGCCTCGAGATCCCGGACGGTGATGCCGACGTTCTCCAGTCTGATGGTCATGCGACGCATGGTAGGGCTTGCCCCGGCGCCCGCGGCGGGACACGGCGGAAACAACGTGCCGCCGTGGGTGCCGGAGCGGGGCCGGCGTCAGCGCAGGGGTACGTCCACCCGTACGGGCCCGGCGAGAACGCGCTCGTCGGGGGTCACGAGGAGCGTGCCGTCGACGACCTCGGCGCGCGCGCCCCCGGCGGCCGGGAGGTCCAGGGCACCGGCGTCGGCGTCCAGGGGGACGGGGGTGCCCGGCGGGGCGTCCACGAACGCGTGGGCGTACCCGGCGGTGCGGGTCCACCGCACCCAGGGGCGCTCGGAGGGACGGGCGAGGTCCGCACCGAGGGGGCGGGAGCCGAAGACCGCTTCGCCGTGGACCCGGTTCCAGGCGCCGAGCGCCTCCAGGGTGCGGCGCTGGGCGGGGGCGACTTCGCCGGACGCCGTGAGCCCGATGTTCAGCAGCAGGTTGCCGCCGCGCGAGACGACGTCGAGGAAGTGGCGGACCGCCTCCGGCCCGGTCAGCGAGTGGCTCTCGTCCTCCAGCCGGTTGTGACCGAAGGAGAAGCCGACACCCCGGCAGTTCTCCCAGGCCCCCTCGCCCTCGCTGCCGGCGCCGTGCGCGTACTCGCTGGTGCGGAAGTCCCAATGTGTCTCGCCCCAGCGGTCGTTGACCACTCCCTCGGGGCGGGCGGCGTAGAAGCGGCGGAAGAGTTCGACGAGGCTCTTTCCGCCCTCCGCCTTGCCGGCGTCGGGGTACTCGATGTCGCCCCACAGCAGTTCCGGACGGTACCTCTCGATGAGGTCGGCGACGTGGTCGAAGACGTAGTCGGCGTAGGCCCTGTCCCGGGGGCGCACCGAGTCGTCGATGTGCCGCACGATGGGCGGGGTGGGGGCGACGTGCCAGTCGAGGCCGCCGGAGTAGTAGACGCCGAAGCGGATGCCCCTGCGCGCGGCGGCCTCGCTGAACTCGCCGACCAGGTCGCGCCGGGGGCCCCGGCGGACGGTGTTGCGGTCCCCCGTCCCGGGGGCGTCCCAGAGGGTGACACCGTCGTGGTGCTTGGTGGTGGGCACGAAGTAGCGGGCGCCGGTGGCGGCGACGAGGTCCATGACGGAGCCGGCGTCGAAGGACTCGGCCCGCCACAGGTCGAGGAACGTGTCGTAGTCCGCCCCGCCGTAGGTCTCCAGGTGGTGCCGCCGGGCCGGACTGCCCTCGATGCGGACGGTGTTGTGGTACCACTCGGCGTACGGGTTGTGCGTGAACCACTCCTCCTCGTCGTCGAGGGTGCCGAACGCCCCGATGGGCTCGGCCCAGGCCGGGACGGCGTAGGGGCCCCAGTGGACGAAGACGCCGAGCTTGGCGTCCCTGAACCAGGCCGGCGTCGCATGCTCGAACCGCCGGTAGGGGAGCGGGCGTTCGGGGTCGTTCATGGACAGGGCCATACGAGGGCGGTCCTCTCTGAGGGGTGTCTGCATGGTTGCCCGGTTGCCCGGTTGCCCGGTTGCCCGGTTGCCCGGTTGTCTGCGGTGCCGGGGCGGTGAGGCGGTCAGCGGCGCGGCCTGAGTCCCGACATCCCGCCGTCGACCTCGACGACCGTGCCCGTCGTAGAGCCCGCGCGGGGACTGGCCAGATAGGCGACCGCGTCCGCGACCTCCGCCGCCTCCACCAGCCGGCCGTGCGGCTGCCGGGCCTCCAGCGCCGCGCGCTCGGCCTCCGGGTCCGGCGCCGAGTCCAGCAGCCGGGTCACCCAGGGCGTCGCCGCGGTCCCGGGACTGACCGCGTTCACCCTGATTCCCTCCCGCACGTGGTCGGCGGCCATCTGGAGCGTCAGCGCGTACAGCGCGCCCTTGCTCGCCCCGTACAGGGCACGCTGCGGGAGCCCCGCCCGCGCCGCGACGGAACACATGTTGACGATCGCCGCGCGCGGGGACGCGCGCAGCCACGGCAGGGCGGCCCGGCTGACGCGGACGGCACCGAGCACGTTCACGTCGAGGACGTGGTGCCATTCCTCGTCGGAGTTGTCGGCCACCGTGCCCCGGGCGCCGATGCCCGCGTTGTTGACGACGACGTCGATCCCGCCGAACGCCTCGGCGACCCGCGCCACCGCCGCCCGCACCTCGGTGTCCCTGCCGACGTCCACCCGGTGGGCGTCCGGGTCCCCCTCGGGCGGAGCGAGGTCCAGGACGGCGACCCGCGCGCCCTCCTCACGGAGCCTGCGGACGATCGCCGCGCCGATTCCCGAGGCACCGCCGGTCACCAGGACCCGGACACCCTCGAAGTCGGTCACCGGACCGCTTGCCGCTGCCGGCCGAGTCCGTCGATCGCCACCTCGACGACGTCCCCGGGACGCAGATAGGGGAAGCGGCCCGACAGGGCGACGCCCTCGGGCGTGCCCGTCATGACGAGGTCTCCCGGTTCCAGGACCAGGAACTGGCTGAGCCGCCACACGATCTGCGCCACGTCGAAGATCATGTCGGAGGTGCGGGAGTCCTGGCGCGGGGCGCCGTTCACCCAGCTGCGCAGCCGCAGGTCGCCGGGGTCGACCTCGTCGGCCGTGACGAGCCAGGGGCCGACGGGGGAGAACCCGGGGAAGGACTTGCCCTTGCCCCACTGGCCCCCGGACCGCTCGAGCTGCCACTCGCGTTCCGAGACGTCGTTGACGAGGGTGTACCCGGCGACATGGCCGAGGGCCTCCTCCGGCGAGCCGAGGTAGCTCGCCCGCCGCCCGATCACCACGCCGAGCTCCACCTCCCAGTCGGTCCGTTCGCTGCCCGGCGGGATGCGCAGCTCCTCCTCGGGCCCGGTCACGGTGTTGGGGGTCTTGAGGAACACCACCAGGTCCTCGGGGGGCTTCGCCCCCGACTCCGCGGCGTGGGCGGCGTAGTTCATGCCCACGCAGACGACCGCGGAGGGCCGGGCGATCGGCGCGCCGACCCGCTGCCCCTCGCGCGGGATGCGCGGCAGCCCGCCGGACCGCACCGTGGCGGCGACGTCCTCCAGGGGCTGGGAGAGAAAGGCCCCGTCGATGTCGTCCGTGAGGGCCGACAGGTCGACATAGTGGTCCTCGGCGAGGGCGACCGGAATCTCGCGGCCGGCCTCCCCGATCCGTGCGAACTTCATCAGACCCCTTCCGGACGACGGAACCCGGCATCACCACTCCCGGCCCCTCGCGGGGACTTCCGGCCCCTCGTGGGCGAGCGGAGGGCGAGCAGAGGGCATCGTACCAGTTGACCACTCAATTGATCCGATGTTTGATGCGTCATGGGAGGTCCCATGACCACGATCACCTCCGTCTCCACGGCGGACGTCCGCTTCCCGACCTCCGCGTCGCTGGACGGCTCGGACGCCATGAACCCGGACCCCGACTACTCCGCGGCCTACGTGGTGCTGCGCACCGACGCGCCGGACGGCCATGAAGGACACGCCTTCGCCTTCACCATCGGCCGCGGCAACGACGTCCAGACGGCCGCCATCCGCATGCTGGAGGACCACCTCGTCGGACGCGAGGCCGAACCGCTCCTCGACGACATGGGCGAGGCCTGGCGCCTCCTCGTCCACGACTCGCAACTGCGCTGGCTGGGCCCCGAAAAAGGGATCATGCACATGGCCATCGGGGCGGTCCTCAACGCCCTCTGGGACCTCAAGGCCAAACGCGCCGGGCTCCCCCTGTGGCAGCTGCTCTCCCGGATGCCCTCAGAGCGGATCGCCGACCTCGTCGACCACCGCTACCTCACCGACGCCCTCACCCGCGAGGAGGCCCTCGACATCCTGCGCCGCGCGGAACCCGGCCGGGCCGCGCGCGAACAGGCCCTCCTCGCGGACGGATACCCCGCCTACGCGACCAGCCCCGGCTGGCTCGGGTACTCCGACGCCACCCTCGCCCGCCTGTGCCGGGAGGCCCTCGACGCCGGTTTCCCGCAGATCAAGCTCAAGGTCGGCGCCGACCTCGAGGACGACATCCGACGTCTGCGGATCGCCCGTGAGATCTGCGGCGAGGGCTTCCCCCTCGCGATCGACGCCAACCAGCGCTGGGACGTGGCCACCGCCGTCGAGTGGGTCCGCGCCCTCGCGCCCTACGACCCGGCCTGGGTGGAGGAACCCACCAGCCCCGACGACGTCCTGGGCCACGCCGCCATCGCCCGCGCCATCGCCCCCGTACCGGTGGCGACCGGCGAACACCTGCACAACCGCGTCATGGTCAAACAGTTCCTCCAGGCCGGAGCCGTCCAGGTCCTCCAGATCGACGCGACCCGCGTCGGTGGGGTCAACGAGAACATCGTCCACCTGCTGCTGGCCGCGAAGTTCGGCGTCCCCGTCTGCCCCCACGCCGGGGGAGTGGGCCTGTGCGAGGCCGTCCAGCACCTGGCCATGTTCGACTACGTCGCCGTCTCCGGCACGACCGAGGGTCGCATGATCGAATACGTCGACCACCTGCACGAACACTTCGTCACGCCCGCCGCGGTCCGCGAGGGCCGCTACCGCGCCCCCACCGCCCCCGGCGCCGGGACCGAGATGCGGGCCGCCTCCCTCGCCGCCCACCGCCGGCCCGCACCGACGGGAGCCCCCGCATGACCACCCGGCTCGGATTCGGCGCCGCGCCGATCGGCAATCTCTATCGCGAGGTCTCCGAGGAGGACGCCCGCGCCGTACTGGAGGAGGCCTGGGCGGGCGGCGTCCGCTCCTACGACACCGCACCCCACTACGGGCTCGGACTCAGCGAGCGCCGGCTGGGCGCGTTCCTGCGCGAGCGGCCCCGCGACTCCTTCCGCCTGTCGACGAAGGCCGGCCGGCTGATCGTGCCGAACACCGGCCCCCGCCGGGGCACGGACGAGGCGGCCGGCGGATTCCTCGTGCCCGACGACCACGTACGGCACTGGGACCCCAGCGCCGAGGGCATCCGGCGCGGTCTGGACGCCTCACTGGAACGCCTCGGCATGGACCGCGTCGACACCCTCCTCCTGCACGATCCCGACGTCTACGGCCTCGACGAAGGGCTGCGACAGGGACTGCCCGCACTCGCCGGGCTGCGCGAGGCCGGAGTGGTCGAGGAGATCGGCATCGGCGTCAACAGCGTGGCGGCGGCGCTCCGCGCGGTCCGCGAGGGCGACCTCGACGTGGTCATGATCGCCGGCCGCTACACACTGCTCGAACAGCCCGCCGCCGAGGAACTCCTCCCGCTGTGCCGGGAACGCGGCATCCGGGTGCTCGCGGCCGCGGTGTTCAACTCGGGACTGCTCGCCTCCGACACGCCCGCCACCGCCCATTACGACTACGGGCCGGTGCCGCCCGCACTGGCCGAACGCACCGAACGACTGCGCAAGGTCTGCGCCCGCTTCGACGTCCCCCTGGCCGCCGCCGCCCTCCGGTTCCCGCTGCGCCACCCCGCGGTGGACCAGGTGGTCGTCGGCACGGCGCACCCGGCCGAACTCCGCGCCGACCTGCGGCACCTGGACATGGAGATCCCCGCCGCACTGTGGGAGGCCCTGCGCGAGGAGGGGCTGCTGTCCTGACCCGGTCAGGGCCGGAGGAGGGGCTGCCGGCCCGACCCGCGCACGCGCCGGGTCAATCGGTGATCCGGTGGACCTCGCGGGCGGTGCCCGCGGCGACGCGGGGCCGGTCGGTGGGCCCGACGACCTCGGGCACCAGGGCGATCCACGCGGCCGTCGTCGTCCTGCCCCCGGCTCCCGTGCTCACCGGCCGGTCGCTGCCCGGCAGACAGCGCTCCGGGCCGGACAGGTCGAGGGCGGCCCGCGGCAGGTCCGGGCCGTGCCCCCGCAGGGTCGCCGCGTCGCGGGCCTCGGCGGGCAGTCCGGCGAGCTTCACCACCAGCCGCTCATGACGGGCCAGACGCCGCAGGCCCGCCGGCCGGGCCCGCCCGGCGTCCGAGCCCAGACCCTCGTCCACCGGCGGCTTGCCGAGACGGTCGAGGACCGTGACGTCCTCGTGGACATCGCCCCGGGCGGTCCAGGCCGTCGAGCCGGGGCCGGCGCACACACGCGTCGAGGACGAGACCCGCACGCGAGAGCGGGGCGAGCCCCCTGCGCAGCGCGGGCGCCGCCAGCCGCTCGCCCGGCAGGTCCTGCAGCAGGTGGCGGATCCCGCGCACCAGCGGCAGCCCGGCCACCCGCTCGATCCGTTCGCCCGCGTCCGGCGCCTCGAGGTCGGCCGCCACGACCGTCGCCGCCGGCCCCGGCCAGGCCGGCTCCTCGGCCCGGCGCGCCTCCTCGAAGGCGGATTCCGGGGCTGCGTCGGCCTCCGCGAAGACCCAGCGGGCCACCTCCCCGCCCGCGTCGTCGATGTCACCCGGCAGCCGCGGCCGGTCCAGGGCCGAGCCGGCGAGCCAGCCGTACCGCAGCCGGCGCGGGTCCCGGACGTGCACATGCGCGTCGATCACCTCGGCCCCGTGCGCGTCGGTCACCCCGGCCCGGTGGGGCCGACGGCGCCCGCGCCGCTCCCGGAGCGCGGTGCGGCGCGCGTCAACGGGCCTTCCGCAGCCAGTGCTCCACGCCCGAGACGTGGACGAACATCAGCGCCTGGGCCAGCTCCGCGTTCCGTTGCCGTACGGCGTCCAGGATGCCGCGGTGCTCGTCGATCGTGCGGGCGACCGCACCGTCCTCCGTGATGCCCCGCCACACCCGGGCACGGACGGTGTCGCTCGACAGGGAGTCGAGGAGGCTCGTCAGATAGGCGTTGCCGGTCGCGTCGGCCAGGGCCCGGTGGAAGCAGAGGTCGTGGGCGACCAGGCTCTCCACGTCGGCGTCCGCGCCGACGCCCGCGAGCAGTTCCTCGATCGCGGCCATCCGCTCGTCGGTGATCGTGCGGCAGGCGAGGGCGGCCACCTGAGGTTCGAGCATCCGCCGGACCACGAGTGCCTCCAGCACGGAGTCGTCCTGGTGCAGGTCGACGACGAAGGACATGGCCTCGAGCAGCAGCCGCGGTTCGAGGCTCGTGACGTACGTGCCGTCACCGCGCCGCACGTCCAGGACGCGGATGACCTCCAGCGCCTTCACGGCCTCGCGCAGCGAATTGCGGGAGAGGCCGAGCGCCTCGCTCAGCTCCTTCTCGGGCGGAAGCCGGGAGCCGGGCGAGAGCTCGCCCGAGACGATCATTTCCTTGATCTTGAGAATTGCCGCGTCGGTGACCGCCATGGACTCCACTCCAGGTCTATTCATCGGATGTCTGGACGAGCGGAGGCGGATGTCCCACGGAGTCCGGGACTCCCACGGCGCCCGGGACGAGGGAATCGTGCGAGGGCGCTCCCGGACGCGGCGGCCCGGACCCGGGTCAGCCGGTCGTCCAGTCCCGCAGCTGCCGGGCGA
Source organism: Streptomyces griseoaurantiacus (assembly GCA_014656015.1). Taxonomy (GTDB): domain Bacteria; phylum Actinomycetota; class Actinomycetes; order Streptomycetales; family Streptomycetaceae; genus Streptomyces; species Streptomyces griseoaurantiacus. Next base: position 16,478 of record BNBP01000028.1, read on the forward strand.
TCCGGGCGACGCCGAGGGCTCCGGAGGCCGCGTCGCGCACCAGCGCCACGGCGGCCTTCGGCGGGTAGTCGAGGGTGAGCGAGCCGAGCGCCAGGTAGGCCTCCGTCGCGTGCCAGGCGAAGGCTTCGTTGGAATGCTCCAGGCACGGCAGCTTCGCCAGGGTGTGCAGCAGGGCGGCGGCCTTGAGGTGCGGCGAGCCGTAGACGTGCCGCTCCATCGCCCGGGCGTTGACCCGCGCGACGGCCGCGTAGAGCGGCCCGTAGTCGTCGACCTGGGGATCGCCGTCGAGCAGTTCGGCGGCGTGCAGCAGGAACGTGACGTCGAGCGGGGTGGAGTCGGGCTGCGTCACGCGGCGTGACCCCGCTCCGGCCGCTCCAGCTCCCGCAGTGCCTCCCGCTCGGCGTCCCGCTGCTCGGCCGCGGGATCGGCGCCGCCGGACTCGGCCGCGAAGGCCGCGCCGCTGCGCGCCATCGACGCCTTGAAGCCGTCGAGGAACCGCCGCTCCACGGCGGTCGCCCGGTCGTAGGCGGCGGAGAGGATGTACTCCTGCATGCTGACGCCCGCCTGCTTGGCGGCCGCCGCGATGGCCGCCCGCTGCGCGGGATCGGGGAAGCGCAGATTCATCGCCTTGGTGGCACCGGAGTCCGACATGGCCCTCATGGTACCGGCGGTACCAGCGCCCTGTCACCCGTGCACGTCCCGGGGCGCGCACGCCGTGTGAGCCGGGTGCCACCAGGAGCGACGCCCGCGCCGTGTGCCTCCTCCCATGAGGAACGCAACGGCCCGCGCCTGTAACCTCGTTGACGTCGAGCATCGACGTCCGGGAGACCGTGTGGCCGCCCGGGAACAGCCGGTCCGATCCGCGCTGTTGCACCGACCGGGGGGTCGGTGGCCTTCGGGAGGGAACCACGGTGACCACGTGGTCGTCCGTCCCGACCGGAATCCGTGTTCCCCGGCGGCACATCCGTCGTACCCCCGGACCGCAATGTTTGTTCACGAGAGGACTTTTCCCATGACCGACCGGCCCCTGACTCTGATGGCGGTTCACGCCCACCCCGACGACGAGGCCACCGGCACCGGAGGCGTCCTCGCCAGGTACGCGGCCGAAGGAATCCGCACGGTGCTCGTGACCTGTACCGACGGCGGGTGCGGCGACGGGCCGGGTGGCGTCAAGCCCGGAGACCCCGGGCACGACCCGGCGGAGGTCGTCCGCATGCGCCGTCAGGAGCTCGAGGCGAGCCGCGAGGTCCTGAACATCAGCCATCTGGAGACCCTGGACTACGCCGACTCCGGAATGATGGGCTGGCCGAGCAACGAGGCCCCCGGGGCCTTCTGGCAGACCCCCGTGGAGGAGGGCGCGGCCCGCCTGGCGGAACTCATGCGGCAGTACCGGCCCGACGTCGTCGTCACCTACGACGAGAACGGCTTCTACGGCCACCCCGACCACATCCAGGCCCACCGCATCACGATGGCGGCGCTGGAGATAGCCGGGCCGCCGGTACCGAAGGTGTACTGGACCACCGTGCCCCGCTCGGGGATGCAGCGGTTCGGCGAGATCCTGCGTGAGCTCGGCGAGGGCATCCCGGAGCCGGACTCCGAGGAAGGCGCCGCGATGGCCGAGATCGGCTCCCCCGACGACGAGATCACCACCTGGGTGGACACGACCGCGTACAGCGGCCAGAAGTACGACTCCCTGGCCGCGCACGCCAGCCAGGGCGAGAACATCTTCTTCCTCAAGATGGGCAAGGAGAAGTTCGCCGAGCTGATGGGGGTCGAGACCTTCCTGCGAGTGAGGGACACCACCGGCGCCGCCCTCCCGGAGAACGACCTCTTCGCCGGCCTCCGCTGACCCCGGGGCGCAGGTTCGACGCCCTCCACACCCCGGCGGCCCGCGCCGAGTACGGCGACGGGGCCGCCGGGCAGGGCGTCCCCCGCGCCCCCGCAGGGACGGCCGGGCACGGGGAGCAGGAACCTGGCCTCAGGGAGCGGACCTCGTGATGAGCGGCCGGATGTGGTTCGCTGTGCGGGTGACCCAGGACCCGGAGACCGTCACGTTCGCATCCGCCGAGGCATTCGAGGCATGGCTCGGCGAGAACCATGCCGCCTCACCCGGCATCTGGCTCAAACTCCGCAAGAAGGGCCCCGAAGTCGTCGCCCTGGACTACGCCCAGGCGCTCGAGGTGGCCCTCTGCTACGGCTGGATCGACGGGCAGAAGGCCACGTTCGACGACCAGTGGTGGCTCCAGCGGTTCACCCCGCGCAGGCCGGGCAGCCGATGGTCCAAGATCAACCGGGACAAGGCCACCGCCCTCGTCGAGCAGGGGCGGATGCGGCCGCCCGGGCAGGCCGAGATCGACCGCGCCCGGGCCGACGGCCGTTGGGTGGCGGCCTACGACGGTGCGCGCACGGCCACCGTTCCCGAGGACCTCGCGGCGGCCCTGGCCGCCGTCCCGGCCGCGGCGGCGTTCTTCGAGACCCTCGACCGGCGAAACCGCTACGCCGTCCTGTACCGCGTGCAGGACGCCAAGAAGGCCGAGACCCGGGCCCGGCGGATCGAGAAGTTCGTGGCGATGCTGGCCAGGGGCGAGAAACCGCACTAGCGGATCGGCGTCCTTCCTCCTACCGGGGCGGGGACGGGCCGCACGCGAGGTCGCCGTGCCCGCCTGGCATGATCGGCCCATGGCCGGCCCCTCGTCCCCCGCCGGGACACCGCACCGCCGGACGGTCGTGCCCTGATGCGTGTGCTGCTCACCGTGGCCGCCTCGGTGACGGCGGCCGGCGCGGCGGTGTGGGCCGCCGAGCGCCTCCTCACCCGCAGCCGGCCGGAGACCCGGTACGGCCGGTACGCCCGGTGGGTCCATCCGGCCGGCCGGTGGCGGGCGGCACCGCTCAACCGGGTGGCCGGCAGCAGGCTGTTGCGGCTGCTGGGGGAGCGCGTCCCGCCGGTGGCCTTCGTCAGTGACATCGCGGACGTCGTGTACGTCAACTACGTCGTCGACGCCCGCCGTCTCGCGCCCCTGGTCCCGGCCGGGCTGGAACTGCAACGCGTGGGCGAGCGCGGCGACCTGGCCGTCCTGACCTTCCTCGGCTACCGCCACGGCCACCTGGGCCCCGCGCGCCTCGGCCGGTGGCGCCGGCTGCTGCCCTCGCCGCTGCAGAGCAACTGGCGCCTCTACGTGCGTCATGCGCGTACGGGCATGGCGGGCGTCCACTTCCTCAGCACGGCCATCGGCCGGACGTCGCACGCCCTGGGCGCCCGCCTCCTCGCCGAGGGCCTGCCCATGCACGTTCTGGGGCGGGCCTCACGGCTCGTCACCGCCGACGGACGGATCGATCTCCGGCTCGATCCCGGACGCGGCACCGCGCCCGACGCGACGGCTCGCCTCGTCCCGCTGCCCGAGCGGCCGGTGGACGGTCCTTGGCGCTCCGCCTTCGCGGACTACGAGGAGATGCTGGCCCACTGCGTGCCCCAGGACCGCGCACTGTCCGTCCAGCCGTGGCGCGGCCGGCTGGTGCGGCAGGAGATCTCTCTCGGCATCCCTCCCGAAAGGTGCGTCCCCCTGTCCGGGACGGTCACGTCCGCCGCCGCCGGTGCCCTGGTCGGTGAGGCCGAGCCGTTCGCCTTCCTGGTCCCCTTCGTGCGGTTCCGCTTCGAGGGAGAGACGTACGAGCCGCTCTGACGCCGAACGCGGAGGGCGGTCGCCGAAGCCGCCGTCACCGGTGTCGTCCCGGGGCGCCCGCGATCAGCCGCAGCCGCCGTGCGCACACGCCGACCCGCACGGTCTGCCCCCAGGTCAGCTCCAGGGCGTCGCCCTCCATGCCGTCGCCGAAGGCGACCAGACGCTCGGACTCCACGGTGAGGCACAGTCGGCCCGGCGCCGAGAGCTCACCGGCCACGAGAGACGTTCCGGTGACCGGCGAGGGCCAGGCCTCGCGGACGAACCACAGCAGACGGTCCTCGGTGGGCCGCGGTACCACCGGGGTGCCGCCCCGCTGCTGCCACACCGACCGCAGCCAGCCGGTCGCGCCCGTGCCCGTGCCCACCAGCACCCCGGAGGAGGCCTGGGCCTCGACGACACCCCCGTCGTCCTCGAGGCTCAGGCGGTACCGGGCCGTCTGGTGTCCGGCGGCGCCGAGGTAGATCTCGTTGAGCGCGAGCAGCCGCTGGGTGTCGTCGGCGACGGCCTCGACCATGGTCAGCTCGTCCGCCGGCGCGGTGGACGCGACCCGCAGCAGCGCCGCCGCGTCGGCCGCCCGGTGCCGGACCAGCACACCCGGGTTGCGCCCCGGCTCGGGGTCCACTCCGATCACCGGCTGCCCGTCGAGGTACTTGGCCGCGTTGGCCACCAGCCCGTCCTGCCCCACCACGACCACGACGTCCTCCGGCGCGAACAGGAACCGGTCCAGGTCGCCGCGCTCCACCCGGGCCTGCCGCCAGGTCCGGGGGACCGCGGCGGTGACCTCGGCGAGCGCCCGGTGCGCGCGGTGATGACGTTCGGCGATCTCCGCGAGGTCCCGGCCCCTGGAGGCCAGGAAGAAGGCGGCCTGCCCGTGTGTGCCGTGCCGGGCCAGCAACTCCTCGTACTCCGTGGTGCGGTGGACCAGGACGGCTCGCGGGGCGAGGCTCATCCCCGGTCCCCGGCGCCGAGCCGGGACAGCAGCCCGGTCAGCACGTCCGGCGAGAGGGTCACGCTGTCGATGTGCGGCAGGTTCTCCGCCAGCCGGCTTCCCGTGAGCGCGTGCAGTGTCGCCACGTCGACCTCGCCGTGGACGCGCAGCCAGGCCGCCTGGGCCTCGGCCCTGGCCTCGCCGAGCTCGCGCGCCGCCCGGGCCTCCGCCTCGGCCAGTGCCACCGACTTGGCGGCCTCGGCCTCGGCGAGCCGCACGGTGCGCGCCGCCTCCGCCTGCGCGCGCACCTGGTCCGCCGCTGCGTTCTCCTGCGCCTCGCGGCGCGCGTTGGCCCCGCGCTGCTCCACCAACCGCTCCTCACGGCGAGCGAGTTCGATCTGGCTGGCCAGCTCGTTCTCGGCGATGGCGCGCTCGCGCTCGACGGCGACGGCCCGCCGCTCGTAGGTGGCCCGGTCCGCCTCCTGCTGGATCAGCTCGCGGGCGGGGGTGCGCAGCGCGCGTTCCACCTCCGCCTCGGGGCGCACCGCCATGACCCGCACGGCCACCACCTCGATTCCGGTGGCCGGCAGTCGCGGTTCGGTACCCAGGCCGGTCGCGATCCGTTCGCGCACCGCCGCCACCCCGTCGGCCAGTGCCTCGGCCAGCGGGGTGCGGGCCAGCACGTGCAGCGCGTGCTGCTGGGCCGTCTCGGTGAGCAGGGTGCCCAGCTGTTCCAGCGGGGCACCGCGCCAGACCCCGGTGTCGGGGTCGATGGAGAAGTCCAGGCGGGTGGCGGCCAGTGCCGGGTCGCCGACCCGGTAGGTGACGGTCGCCTGCACCGAGACGTCCTGGAAGTCGGCCGTGCGGGCGCGGAACGTCATGGCCAGCTCGCGGTCCTCGACCGGCACCTCGGAGAGCGCGGCGGTCAGCGGGCGGAACCAGAAGGCGAGTCCCGGCCCGTCGTGCACCAGCGTGCCGCCGCGGTGGTGTCGGATGTGCGCCGTGGGCGTGGAACGCAGGTGGCGCCATCCCAGGCGCCGGGTGATGTCGGCCATGAGAGCCCCCTCTTTCTCGTCCCGGTGACGATATTCCGGCGGTCCGCTTATCGTCAAGGGGACGAGAAAGGGGGGGGCGCTGGCGCGGTTAGGGGAAGGGTGCTGGCGCGGCTCGTCAGAGGCGGACGACGATCTTGCCCCGCGTGTGGCCGCGCTCCGAGTGCGCGTGGGCCTCCGCGATCCGTTCCAGCGGGTAGGTCGCCTCGACGCGCGGCGTGAAGTGGCCGAGCCGGCCCAGTTCGGCCGCTTCGGCGAGGAGCGCGGGGTCGTTCTCCGCGTTGGCCACATGGACTCCGAGACGCTGGGCGTTGGCGTGGTCGGCGACCGTGGACACGCGGGCGGGGTCGCCCACGAGGGCGACGAGATCGGCCAGCGAGCCGGAGGCGGCGGTGTCGAGCACGACGTCGACCCCGTCCGGAGCGAGGGTGGCGACACGTTCCGCGAGACCGGCGCCGTAGGTGGTGGGAACGGCGCCGAGGGAGGTGAGGAACTCGTGATTGCGCTCGCCGGCCGTCCCGATCACCGTGGCGCCCTGCGCCACCGCGATCTCGACCGCGGCACTTCCCACGCCCCCGGCGGCACCCTCGATCAGCACAGTGCGCCCCTTCAGGGGGCCGAGCGCGTTCAGCCCGCCCATCGCGGTCACCGCTCCCAGAGCGGCGGCGGCGGCCTCCTCGTCGCTCCAGGTGTCGGGCGTCCGCGCCCAGGCCGAGAGCACGGCGAACTCGGCCGTCGCGCCGGTCACTCCGCCCAGTCCGAAGACCCGATCGCCGACGCCCACCCCCCGCACACCCTCACCGATCTCGTCGACCACGCCCGCGGCGTCCCGCCCGGGAACCGCCGGCAGATCCACCGGAAGTACCTCGCGCACCGCTCCGGAGCGCACCTTCCAGTCGACGGGATTGACACTGGCCGCCGCGACACGGATGCGGATCTCACCGGGCCCGGGATGCGGATCCGGCGCCTGCTCGACGACGAGGGTCTCCACACCGCCGTACTCGTGATAACGGGCTGCGCGCATGACGTTCTGCCTTTCCACGCGGCCTGAACAGGCCGTTCGTCGGATCAAGGGTGCGACTGTTCGGCGTGCGCCGACGATCGCAACGCTAGGACCTGACACCGGTGTGAGGGGCAAGTCGGCCGGTCCGCCGGCCGGGGGCGGCCCCGGGCGGCGGCATGCCGGACGTCAGCGGAAGGTGCGCCGCAGGTGCGCGACCAGGTCCTCCGGCGCGGCCGGGTCGAACCGCGCGGAGACGTAGCCGTCCGGGCGGATCAGGACCGCTTCGCCGTCCCGCGGCGCGTAGGCGGCGTGGAAGCCGCCCTCCGCGTCCCGCAGCCGCGGCGGACGCAGACCGACGGGGCGGGCGTCGCGCGGCACCTCCCGCGCGGTGACCAGATAGGCGTTCAGCAGACCGTGGGCGGCACGGTGGGCCTCGGCCGCACAGGCTTCGAGACGTGCGGCGCCCTCTCCCGAGACGTGCCGCGGGCCCGCGTACATCAGCAGCACGTGCCGCGGGGTGCGCAGCAGGTCGAACAGGCGCACCGGGTAGGCGGCGAGGTCGCCGAGCAGGCCGCGGCAGTCCGGTGCCCGCTCGCCGGGCGCGGGACCGTCCGCCCGGGCACCCTCCGCGGCCCGCGACCGGACCAGGGGGCTGTCCGGATAGCCGACCAGCAACTGGGCCTGGCGCCGCACGAACACGTGGGGGTCGCCCCCGGGACCACCGGCGCTCGGACGGGCGTCGCGCACCGTGCGCGCGTGGCGGACGGTGCGGTCGACGACCTCACGGGCGACGGGGTGCCGTTCGGCGTGGTAGCTGTCCAGCACGTCCTCCCTCGCCAGACCGCGGACGGTGAGGGCCAGCTTCCAGGCGAGGTTGTACGCGTCCTGCACACCGGTGTTGAGCCCCTGCCCGCCGATCGGCGGATGGACGTGCGCGGCGTCCCCGGCCACGAGGAGACGTCCGGCCCGGTAGCGGTCGACCAGGCGGTGACCGGTCCGGAAGGCGGACGACCAGCGCAGCGCGGAGACCCTCGCCGGCTCCGGGGACAGACGGTCGAGCACCGCCTGGATCTGGTCGAGGTCCAGCCCCTCGCCGGCTCCCGGCTCCGGGCGCGACCTGTCCGACACCTCCGGCGCGCCCCGGCCGTCCTCGGCGGCCTGTTCGCCGGGGCGCAGCATCGACAGCCAGTAACGCCGCACCCCCGGCATCGGGATGCAGACGAGCATGTCGTCCACCGCCCCGTCGGCGCCGGTGTGCACGGACCGCACGCTGTACCCGGCGGGCATGTCCCAGTCGATCTCCACATCGGCGATCATGAACCGTTCGGGCAGGACGTCGCCCTCGAAGGCGAGTCCCGCCTGCTCGCGCACGAGGCTGTGCGCGCCGTCGCAGCCCACCACGTAGCGGGCGCGCAGCCGTTCGGTGCGGCCGTCGGCGCCCGCGAGGAGGACCTCCACCTCCTCCGGGTGCTCAGTCACCTCGCGCAGTTCCACCGGCCGCTCCACCCGCGTGCCGAACCGCGCGAGGTGCTCGGTGAGAAGCCGCTCGGTCGTGTACTGGGGCAGCGTGGCGAAGGGGTAGGGGATGTCGGGCGGCAGGGTCAGCCGCATCGGCTCGTCCTGGGGCTTGCCGTCGGTGTAGACCAACTGGCCCAGGTGCGGCACGGCCTCGTCGAGCACCTCGCCGACCAGGCCCATGGCGTCCCACACCTCCAGGGTGCGGGGGAGGACGCCGATGGCCTTCGCGTGCGGCTGGGGGGCGGCCAGCCGGTCGATCACGCGGCAGTCCACGCCGTGCCGGCGCAGCTCGGCCGCCACCGTCAGGCCCACCGGGCCCGCGCCCACCACGAGTACATCGACATCGGCCATGATCGGCCCTCTCATCGTTCGGCGACGGGGTCCGTGCAAGTGTGCTGCGGCGAGCGCGGCCCCACTCGGCGGGAGGAACTCTCCTCGTCGCCCCGTGGAGGCAGTTCCGCTGGTCAGCGCGGCGCGGAGGGCCTCCAGGTTCACCGGATCGGCCGGAACCGACCGGAGTAGTGCGGTGCGTCCCGGGCGGCCGCCCGGGACGCCGTCCGGGGCGGTTCAGACCGCGAAGCGGTAGGTGCCCGAGCCCACGCGGAACACCTGGTGGCCGTCCTCGTGGCGCAGGGGGGTTCCGCCCGAGTGCGTGACCTTGTCCCTGGCGGCGGCCGGGATCCACACCTCTGCGGTGGTGTTCGGCGGCACCGAGCAGGTCAGCTCGAAGCGGCCCTGCCGTCGGCTCCAGCGGGTGGAGATCGGGCCGCGGACGGAACGGAACGTCGCACGGGCGGAGTCGACGCCGCCGCCGGGACGCGGGCGGATGAGCACCTCGCGGTAGCCGGGGCGGGCCGCGGAGATGCCCGCGATGTTCGCGTACATCCACTGCCCCACCGACCCGTAGGCGTAGTGGTTGAAGGAGTTCATGCTCGCGTCCTGGAACGTGCCGTCGGGCCGCAGGGAGTCCCAGCGCTCCCACATGGTGGTGGCGCCCCGGTCGATCTGGTAGCCCCAGCTCGGGAAGGTGCGCTGGGTGAGCAGCCGGTAGGCGAGGTCGGTGTGCCCGGTGTCGGTGAGCACGGGCAGCAGGCGGGGGGTGCCGAGGAACCCCGTCGACAGGTGCCCGCCGCGCGCCTCGATCAGCGCCACGAGCCGGTCGGCCGCCGCTCCGCGCAGCGCGTCCGGCACCAGGTCCATCGACAGGGCGAGGACGTAGGCGGTCTGGGTGTCGCCCTTCACCTTGCCGTCGGCACCGATGTACGCCTTCTGGAAGGCGGCGCGGACGCGGTGGAAGAGGTCCTCATGAGGGGCGGGGTCCTTGCCGAGTTCGCGCGCCATCCGCGAGGCGAGGTCGGCGCTGTGCGCGAAGTACGCGGTGGCGACGACGTCCTTGGGGGTCTCGTCGGACAGGTTCAGCCAGTCCCCGAAGCCGTCCGCGGGCCGCAGCAGGCTGTCGCTGTGCCGGCGCAGGTAGTCGAGCCAGTCCACCACGGACGTCCAGGCGTCCTCCAGGACCCGCAGGTCCCCGTACGCCTGGTACAGCGCCCACGGCACGGTGACACCCGCGTCGCCCCAGCCGGCCGCGCCGTCACCGACGTGGCCGACGTCGGGAGCCACATGCGTGAAGGAACCGTCCGAGGTCTGCGAGTCGCGCAGGTCGGTCAGCCATTTGCTCAGGAAGCGGGCCGACTCCATCGTGTAGGCGGCGGTGGGCGCGAAGACGTTGATGTCGCCGGTCCAGCCGAGACGCTCGTCCCGGGCGGGAGTGTCGGTGGGGACGGAGAGGAAGTTGCCGCGCTGGCCCCAGGTGATGTTGCTGTGCAGTTGGTTGAGCAGGGCCGAGTCGGTCGCGAAGTCGAGGGTGGCGGGGGCGTCGGTGTGCATGACGCGGCCGGTGATCGCCCCGGCGGTGGGGGTGCCCGGGAAGCCGGTGACCTCCACGTAGCGGAAGCCGTGGAAGGTGAAGCGGGGCTCGTGGACCTCCTTGCCGCGCCCCTTGAGGACGTAGGTGTCGGTGGCCTTCGCCGTGCGCAGGTTGGCCGTGTAGACGGTGCCGTCCGGGTTGAGCACCTCGGCGTAGCGCAGGCGCACCGCCGTCCCGGCACGGCCGGAGACGGTGAGCCGCACCGATCCGACCATGTTCTGGCCGAGGTCGAAGACGAAGACACCGGGCTTGGGCTCGCTCACCTCGACGGGCTTCAGCTCGTCGGTCACCCGCACCGGAGCGTCCACCTGGGCCACGATCCGCCCCGGGACGTCCGTGTCCGTCCCGCGCACGGCGAGCCAGTCCCCGTCGTCGAAGGAGGGCGAGGCCCAGCCGGGCGTCTCCTTGCGGGCGTCGTACGTCTCGCCGTCCAGCAGGTCGGCGGAGACGATCGGCCCGGCGGAGGCGACCCAGTCGGTGTCCGAGGTGACGCGCGCACTGCTGCCGTCGGCGTAGTCGACCTCCAACTGGGCGAGCAGTGCCGGGTGTTCGCCGTACTGGTGCGGTCCGAACATGCCGACGTTGCCCGCGTACCACCCGGGGGCGAGGTACACCCCGAGGGCGTTGGCGCCCGCCCGCAGCATCGCCGTGACGTCGTGGGTCTGGTACTGGACCCGGGTGCGGTAGTCCGTCCAGCCGGGGGCGAGCTGGTCGGTACCGACGCGCTCCCCGTTGAGGTGCGCCTCGTAGAGACCGAGCGCGGTGATGTACAGGCGGGCGCGCGCGACCTTCTTGCGGCGCAGCCGGAAGGTGTGGCGCAGCCGGGTGACCGCGAACGAGGCGGGGGTGAGCGTGCCCCAGGGCCCGGAGCCCGACGGGGCGACCTCCTTGGCGGCCGTCCAGGAGCTGTCGTCGAAGTCCGGGGCCCGCCACTCGCCGGAGGGCTCACGGTCGGCGGCCTTCCACGCGGCGTCGGTGACGACCCGCTGCTCCCCGGAGGCGGTGCGCACGACGAGCACGGCGAGCAGGCCGGCCGGACTGGCGGAGGCGTTGGTCGCGGCGACCGCGAGGACGGTGCGTCCCGAGCGGACGTGGGGGAGGACGTCCACGACGGCGGGCTTGCGCCAGCCCTCGTTGTCGGTGTCGAGGTCGGTGCGGGCCACCTCGGTGCCGTTGACGGAGACGGAGTACACGTTGTCCGCGGTGATGGCCAGCGTGGCCGAGGTGACGCCGGCCGGGAGGTCGACCGTGCGGCGGAACCACCGGGTGCCCGCGGGCGCCTCGGCGGCCGGGTCGCCCTCGGGGAACCAGATCCAGCGGCACCCCTGGAAGGACGGTGCGCCGGTCAGCTCCTTCGGGGGCGAGATCCACCGGGCGGTCCACTGCTCGGCGCCGAGCAGTCCGGTCTCCCACCAGGAGGGCTCGCTCCAGCCCGACACCGAGCCCTTGTCGTCCCACACCCGTACCGACCAGAAGTACCGTGTCCTGGGCTTGAGTTCGGGCCCCCGGTAGGTGACGAGGGCGGACTCGGGGGACGTGACTCTGCCGCTGTCCCAGACGTCGGGGCGGTGCAGGGCGGCTGCGCTGGACGCCACGCGGATCTGGTACGCGGTCTGCCGGACGCCCGCCCCCTTCGACACCGTCGGCCAGCTCAGCCGGGGACGGGCCGTGTCGAGGCCCAGGGGATGCCGGACGTACTCGACGGTCGGCGCCGTCACCTTCGCCGCGGGTGACCGCCCCGCCGTCGCGGTACCGGTGCCGGGGGACGCCGCCGCGGCACCGGCCGCGGCGGGTCGCACGGCACTCGCGGCGACCGCGGCCGCCGTACTCGCCAGGATGCCTCTACGACTGATCACTGCGCCACCTCGCGCGGAGTAGGAGTGAATCGATTCAAAGCTGAGGAGCGCGGCAACCGTAGAGGCGCCCGTGTGAGCGGGTCAATGCGTCTGCGCCAAATTGGCACGCTGACACGGAGATTGAGGGGCAGGAGGACGTCATGAACGTGACATGAAGAGGCGGACGGTGCCGCCGTTCCATGGCGCGCGCTCCTGGCGCACTGAACGCTTTCAATGGTCCGGCGCGAGGACGGGGACGCATGCCCCGGTCGGCTCGGTCAGCGGGTGCTGTACCCGGTTTCGAGCAGTTCCCGCAGGGTGGGCAGGGCGTCCTCGCCGAGCGGGGCCCTGTCGGTCCAGGCCAGGAACAGGGCGGAGAGGAAGAGGTCCCGGGCGCGGACCGTGGGGCGTGCGGTGCCGTCCCGCTGCGCCGCGCGGAGGAAGTCGTCGGTGAGTTTGACGAGTCTCTCGCAGTTGGCGGCGAGGGGGGAGCTGTGCGAGGCGAGCGCGGCGAGGACGGGTTCGGGCAGCCCGCTGAAGGTGTTGAGATATCCCTCCAGGGCGAGCAGCCACTGCCGCAGTCCCTCGTCGGCGTCGGAGCGGGCGAGGGCTTGCAGCGGCTCCAGTCGTGCCAGGAGGGCCTCGCCGCGCACGTCCAGTGCGGCGGCCAGGAGCGCCTCCCGGGTGGGGAAGTGGCGGTAGAGCGTGGCCGGACCCACGCCGGCGTCCTTGGCGAGGGCCTCCAGGGAGGTGCCCACCCCATGCTCGGTGAAGTGCCGCAGCGCCGTGTCGAGGATGCGGGCCCGGTTGCGGGCGACGTCGGCACGCGGCTTGCGCGCGGCCGGCTGTGCTGGGCTCATGGGGTTCCTGGCCTTCTGGGCTGCCGGGTTCCGGGTTCGTGGGCGCCCTGGGTGTCCGGGTGGTCCGCCCGGGTCGGTGGCACCGGCCCGGACTTGAAATGGATGCTACCTCCGTTTTCTGTGATACAAAGCGGAGGCGGCCTCCATTTGGCGGCGCGGAGGCGGTACGCCTCCGTCACCACCCGTCTTCGGCACCTCGTCGACGCAAGCGAAGGGAGCGGGTCATGCCCCGCACACTGGGACTCATCGGCAGCGGACTGATCGGTACGTCCCTGGCCCGTCTGGCCGTGGCGGCCGGGATGGAGGTCGTCCTCAGCAATTCCCGGGGACCCGAATCGCTCGCCGAACTCGTGGGCACCCTGGGGAGCGGCGCGCGGGCGGCCGTACCGGAGGAGGCCGCCGAGGCCGGCGACCTCGTCGTGGTCACCATCCCGCTGAGGGCCTACGACCGGCTGCCCGTGGCGGCCCTGCGGGGCAGGACGGTGCTGGACACGATGAACTACTACCCCCAGCGCGACGGCCGCATCGCCGAATTGGACGCGGGGCGGCTCACCACCTCCGAACTGGTGCAACGCCACCTCGCCGGCGCGTCCGTCGTCAAGGTGTTCAACAGCATCGGCTCCCACCAGTTGTTGAGCCTCGCCCGGCCCGCCGGAGCGGCCGACCGCAGTGCCCTGCCCCTCGCGGGCGACGAGGAGCCGGCCAGGCGGGAAGCCGCACGGCTGCTGGACGTCCTGGGGTACGACGCGGTGGACATGGGCCCGCTCGCCGAGAGCTGGCGCAGCGAACCGGGCACCCCCGTGTACACCCGGCCCTACCTCGGCGAGACGCCTCCCGGCCTCACCGCCGAGGAGTACTTCCCCTGGTTCCTGCGGAACCCCGGCCGCCCCGTCCCGGCGAGCCTGGTCCGTGAGCTGACGGAGACGGCCGTGCGCGGCCCGGCGGGAGGCGTGCTGCCGGCGGGCGCCGCACGCTGAGCGCCGGCACCGCGACCGGAGGCCGGCGTGCGGAGCGCTCTCGGTCAGGTGTGGAGCGCGTGTCCGGTCGTCGCGTCCACATGGTCAGGGACGTCGTCGTGGCGGTCGCCCACCGTGGGCGTTCCGGAGGGCTCGAGCATGAGGAACGCGGCACCGGACGGAGCGTGCGGCTTGTGCTCCGTGCCGCGCGGCACGGTGAAGACCGCGCCCTTCGGAAGCCGTACCGTGCGCTCGCCCCCGGGCTCGCGCAGGGAGATGCGCAGTTCGCCGTCGAGCACCAGGAAGAACTCGTCGGTGTGGTCGTGGACGTGCCAGATGTGTTCGCCCTCCGCCTTGGCGACCCGGACGTCGTAGTCGTTGACGCGGGTGACGATGCGGGGGCTCCACAGGGCGTCGAAGGAGGCCAGGGCCTCGTCGAGGACGAGAGGTGCGTCGGCAGGGGATTCGTTGCTCATGGGTCCATCCTGCGCCGTGCTGCGGGAGGAGCGTGAGTGCTATAAATCGCACATGACGCAAGATTCCTCGCACGTGACTCCCGGGGCGGAGGCCGACCCGCACAGGGTCGTCGTGCTCGTGGACGAGAACTCCAATCCGTTCGAGCTGGGCTGTGCGAGCGAAATCTTCGGCCTGCGCAGACCGGAGCTCGGCCGCGACCTCTACGACTTCCGGCTCTGCTCGCCCGAGCCGCTCACCAGGATGCGGGACGGGTTCTTCACGCTCACCGGGGTCGCCGGCCTGGAGGCGGCCGACACGGCGGACACCCTGATCGTCCCCAACCGCCCGGACGTCGACGTCCCCCGGCGCCCCGCCGTGCTCGAGGCCGTCCGGCGGGCCCACGCACGGGGGGCGCGCCTGCTCGGCCTCTGCAGCGGCGCCTTCACCCTCGCGGAGGCCGGCGTCCTCGACGGCCGCCGGGCCACCGCGCACTGGCAGTGGGCCGACTCCTTCCGGGCCCGGTTCCCCTCCGTGCGCCTCGAACCGGACGTGCTGTTCGTGGACGACGGCGACATCCTCACCGCGGCGGGCAGCGCGGCCGCACTCGATCTCGGTCTGTACGTCGTCCGCCTCGACCACGGCGCCGAGATCGCCAACCGGGTGAGCCGGCGCCTGGTCTTCGCGGCACACCGCGACGGCGGGCAGCGGCAGTTCGTGGAGCGCCCCATGCCCGACGGGCGGGACGAGTCGCTGGCACCCGTACTGGCATGGGCCCAGGAACGGCTCGACTCACCGCTGACGGTGTCCGGCCTCGCGGCGCGGGCGGCCGTCAGTCCGGCGACGCTGCACCGCCGGTTCCAGGCCCAACTGGGCACCACGCCCCTGGCCTGGCTCACGGGCGAACGGCTGGCCCTGGCAAGCCGGTTGATCGAACGGGGTGAGTCCCGGATCGAGGTGGTCGCGCGGCGCAGCGGTCTGGGAAGCGCCGCCAATCTGCGCCGGCTGATGCGCCGCGAGACCGGCATCACGCCCTCGGCGTACAGACGCCGCTTCGGGCCCGGCACCACCTGACACCGGGCGGAATCGAGGCTCGATAGGGTGGGGCGGTGCGCACGGTCGAGCTCTTGTTGGACGAGGCGGCGGACGCGAGGGTCCGGGAGGCCTGGCGACGGCTGGCGGACGCGGGACTGCCCAGCCAGGCACACCACCGCTCCCCGACCAACAGTCCGCACCTCACCCTGGCCGCCTGCCCCGAGCTGACCGCCCCGATCCGCTGGGAGCTCGCCGAGGTGGCCGCCGGCCTGCCACTGCCGGTGCGGTTCACCGGCATCGTCCGTTTCGAGCGACCCACCTCGGTGCTGGCCTGGTCACTGGAACCCGAGCCCGCACTGACCGGCCTGCACCGCCGGGTGTGGGAGGCGGTGGCCTCGGACAGTCCGCCCGAGACCCTCAACCCCTTCCACGAGCCCGGCCGCTGGAGCCCGCACATCACCCTGGGCCGCACCCGGCGGGCAGGCGCCTTCGCGGGTCGGCGCGTCCCCGGACTGCTGCCGGTGCCACCGCTGCCGGCGGCCCTCACCACCCTGCGCAGCTTCGACACCGAAACCCGCACCGTCGAGATCCTCGCCCCCCGCCCCTGACCCCGCGACGCCGGCACGAACACCGCGCGATGCGGGGAGAGAGCTGGGCGGGGCCGGGGGAGTGCGAGGCGGCCCGGGGAGTGCGGACGGCCCGGGAACCAGGAGGCGACCGCAGGTCAGGAGGCGGCGGGTTCCGGGCTCCGGCCGCCGACCTGGTCCAGCCAGTCGAGGATCACCTTGAGCGCCAGGCCCTGGTTCCCGATCTGGCAATGGTTCTGGGCCTGCTCCGCCTCCGTGAACACGCGTGCGACGACCGATCGCGCGGCAGGCAGCGTCAGCACCTGATCGCCGAGCATGCGCAGCGGCACGTAGTGGTCCGCGGCACCTGCCAGGAGCAGCACGTCCTGCGTGACCAGATGTGAGACGTCGTCGGTGCGGTACGTGTTCCAGGCCCGGAACAGGGAGCTCGCCGTGTCGACGCCCATCACGCGCCTGCCCTGCTCGACGAACCAGTCCAGCAGCAGGTCGGCCCTGCAGCCCTCCGCGACGGCGGCGTCGAGCACCGGCGCGGGAAGGCCCTCGAAGTCCGCCGCGAGTGCCCCGAGGCCCATGGACCCCAGGAGCGCGCGGAAGGCCTCGAAGAGATCGGTCAGGATGTCCCAGGCGACGACCCGGGCGACCCGTGGCTCACGCGCGGCCGCGCGCATCACCAGGCCCCCGCCGAGCGAGAAGCCCGCGAGGGTGACGTCGGACAGGTGGAAGTGGTCCAGGACGGCGGCCACCGGCAGATGCCAGTCCGGGGTCATCGGCACGCCCGCGTCCAGCACCGTGCCCTGACCGGGTCCGTCGAAGACAACGGTGTCCAGCCCGGCGTCGCGCAGGGCGAGCGCCGCGGGCAGCCATTCCGCGATATAGCTGTCGTACCCGCCGAAAACGACGATCGTGCCGCGCGCCCGCGCCGGGGTGAAACGGTAGGCCGTCAGCCGCGTCGTCCCGTAGGGGACCAGGTGCCGGTCGCTGGCGGTGACGCCGTTACCGGCTTCGACGTTGTCGAGGAAGCGCCGCTGAGCGGGCGCGAACCGCGGGTCGTCGGGGCGGAGGAAGAACTGCGCCGCACGGGCGTAGTAGGCGGCGGGCAGGCGGCGGTCGGCCGCCAGTGCCTTGTCGCTGAGTTTCAGCATCAGCCGCGTCCAGTCGGCGTAGTCGCAGACGCGCGGCGCCACCGTCCGCAACTCCTCCAGCATGCGTTCCTCGTTCGTCCAGCCGTAGAACCGGTTGAGCTGGAAGTTGAGGGAGACGTTCGGGTGCAGGGGGTGGTACCCCACCGGGAACCGATCGATGATCTCCTGGTCGCTCACCATCATCTGCCTGCCTTTTTCGCGAGATGTTCCGTGAACGATCCTCGCGGCCCCGGCAGGCCCGGACGGAGGCTCCGGTGCGCCACGAGGCGGCTCTCCCGCGTCACCGTCAGGACCGGCCCGGTGACGTCACGAGGGCGGGATCCGTGCGCCGGCGGCGCCGGGGTCCGTGCGCCAGCGGCGCAGCGCAGCACGGAGCGCGCGGGTGTCGCTGAAACCCAGGCGGGCCGCGACCTCCTTCCGGGTGGCCCCTCCGGCCAGCAGCGCGGTGGCGCGGTCGTGCCGTACCGTCTCGACGAGGTCCCGCCAGGTGGTCCCCTCCTCCGCCAGCCGGCGCTGCAGGCTCCGCGGGCTCAGCGCCAGCGCCCGCGCCACCGCCTGCAGCGACAGGCCGCCGCCGGCCAGCTGGGCGACGATCACCTGACGGAGCCTGTCGGACCAGGGAGAGGGACGCGCCTGGGCCGCGATGACGTCGGCCGCGTGCTGCCGCAGGACGGCGCCGAGCCGGGCGTCGGCGTCCGGCAGCGGCAACGACAGATCGGCGGAGGCGAGCGTCATCGTGGTGGCGTCGGCGCCGAAGTCGAGCCGCCGCGCGCCGAATCGGTCGGCCAGCTCGCGGTGCTGCGCCGGAGGGCCGGACGTCAGCCCGACGTGCAGCGGACGGATCTCCCGCCCGGCCACGTACCGCGCCCGGAACAGGACCGTCGCCATCGCGTACTGGCTGGCCATCGCGTCGACATCGGGATCGCCCGACCGGATCTGGTAGGTGACCGTCCCCTTCCCCGTGCTCCCCGCGCCGCCGGTCAGCCGGATCTCGTTGGGTGCCGTGTTCAGCAGGGCCGAGTACTGCTGCATGACCGTGAACATCTCCGTCACCGTCTGGGCGTTCGCGACGAGGTAGTCCATCAACCGGAGCCGGCCGAAGCGCCACCGACCGGCCGCCTTCACCCCGAGACACGGATCGTCGTTCGCGCCCAGCCCAAGTCGCCAGAGCCTGCTGAGGTGGTCCGTGGGGACACGGGCGTCGTCGTTGTCCGGCACCTGCTCGGGCAGGCCGGCCCGGCGGGCGAGAGCGACACCGTCACCGCCCGTCCCCTCCAGACCGGTGACGAGCAGACGGGCCACGGACACGTGCGCCGTCGGCCCCCGCCCGATCGGCTCCTGGCGCCTCGTCGGCCCGTCCGGCGGGCAAGGCTTCGACTCGGCCTCACGCATGGAACCATCGTACGAGCACGGCACGGGCTCCTCGCCCGCCACGGCGCACTCCCCGGGGGGCGGACGCACGCGCGTGGTGCACACGTCCGGACCGTTCAGTCCGCCGCCGGCCCCAGCCGCTCCGCCGGCCCGAGCCGCTCCGCCGGCTCCGCGAAGGCCGAATACCGGGACCGGGAGCGGGACCGGGAGCGCGGCGGCGGGCGTTTCGTCGCCGGGCAGGTCGTGGACTCCCGTTCCGTTTCACTCCGTCCGCGGCGGCCGATAGGCGGACGCCTCCGCCGGGGGTGAGGGCCGGTCCAGCCTCGCCGTGGACTCGTCGACCAGTCCGGTCAGCCGCGCCACCTCCTCCTCGGTCAGCTGCCCGGCGATCGCGGAGGCTTCGACGTTGGACCGCAGATGCTCCGGGTTCCTCGTGCCGGGGATGACGACCACGGCGGGCGAGCGGCGCAGCAGCCACGCGAGCGCGATCTGGGCGGGTGTGACCCCCAGCCGCTCCGCCGGGGCGGCCAGCTCCGGATGCCCGCCGAGCCGGCCGGCGGCCAGCGGGAAGTAGGGGACGAAGAGGATGCCCTGGGCCTCACAGTCGGCGAGCACCTGGACGCCGCTGCGGTCGAGGAGGTTGAAGCGGTTCTGCACCGCCGCGACGGGGGTCATGCGCCGGGCGCGCGCCAGCATCTCCGGGGAGGCGCCGGACAGGCCGATGCGGCGGATCAGCCCCTGCTCGCGCAGCTCGACGAGTGCGCCGAGCGACTCCTCCAGCGGTACGTCCCGGTGCGCGCCGGGGGTGTCGCCGACGAGCCGGAGGTAGGTCAGCTCGCTCGTCTCGGTGCCGAGGTCGGTCAGTGCCTCGTGCACCTGGCGCCGCACCGTCTCGGGGCGCCCGTCGACGATCCAGGACCGGTCCGGGCCGCGCTCCGCGCCGACCTTGTTGCCGACGATCACGTCCGCGGGAAGCGGTCCGAGCGCCTCCCCGATCAGCCGGTTCACGGTTCTGGGGCCATAGGCGTTCGCGGTGTCGAAGAAGGTCACGCCGAGCTCGACGGCCCGGCGCAGCACGCGCCGCGCGGTCGCCGGGTCCTCCGGTGGACCCCAGACGCCCGGCCCCGCGAGCCGCATGGCCCCGTATCCCACACGCTGCATGGATCGCTCCCTGGTCGTCACTGCGTCGCGTATCACTGCAACGCAAAAATGCGTATCACTGCCTATCGCTGTGCGAATCAGTGATACGCCCAATGCCGTAGCATTGCAACTGTGGACGACGCGAAGACCCGCAGCCGACGGCAGATCCTGGAAGTGGCGGCCGAACTCCTGGAACGGGAGGGCGTCCAGGCGCTCTCGACCCGCTCCGTCGCGGCCGCGGCCGGCATCCGGGCCGCCTCCCTGTACCAGCTCTTCGGCGACAAGGACGGGCTGCTCGCCGCACTGGCCATCCACGGCTTCGACCTGTACCTCGCGCAGAAGCACACCGTGCCCTCCGAGGGCGATCCGGTCGAGGACATGCGCCGGGGATGGGACGCACACGTCGGCTTCGGCCTGCGGCACCCCGCCTTCTACCTGCTGATGTACGGCACCGACCGTCCCGACCGGCGTCCCCCCGCCGCGCAGGAGGCGCACGAACTCCTGCTCGCCTTCCTCCACCGCGCCGCCGCCGCCGGCCGCCTCCGGGTGCCACCCGGCCTCGCCGCCCACCTCGTCCTGGCCGCGGTGACCGGAGTGACGCTGTCCCTCATCGGCACCCCCGAGGGCGAGCGCGACCCGGAGGTGTCCTCCCGCATGCGCGAGGCGCTCGTCGCCGCCCTCACCACCGACGCGGCCCCGGCACCCGAACCCGCCCTCGCCGCCCGTGCCCTCGCACTCGACGCCACCCTCGCCGAAACGCCTCCCACCGCCGTCCCCCTCCGCCCGACCGAGACCGGCCTCCTGCGCGACTGGCTCCAGCGGCTCGCCAGGCAGGACGGGTGACCGTGAGGCACCGCCGCGCACCGGCAGGCCGCAGCGGTGCCTCACCTGTGCTGACACCCTCATGACCGGACAACTCGACACCGCCGTCGAGCAGAACGGCGAGGGCGACCTCGCCGCGCTCATGCCGGCGGCGGCACCCGGACCGCCATCGGCTGGCCGACCACCACCCACCGCCCCCGAGCGCCGTACGTACGCGACGCGTACGCGAAACGTGCGCCAGGCATACGGTTTCGTGACTACAGTGAGCCGTGGGAGGTGTTCATGTCCGAGTTGTTCGACGCGGTCGACGCGCTGGTGGCGTCCCGCTCCCCACTGCCGCCGGCGGAGGAGCGCAAGCGGCTGCGCACCGCGCACGGCCTGACGCTCGACGAGGTGGCCGCCGCTCTGAAGGTGCGGCGGGCGACGGTGTCCGGCTGGGAGTCGGCGAAGAAGCCGACCGAGCCGCGCGGCCCGGAGCGCGAGGCGTACGCGCGGCTGCTGAGACAGCTCGCGGAGCTCTACCCCGCGCCGGAGGAGCCGACCGCACCCGTGTCCGTCGTGTTCACCGGCGCACCTGCCCCGGTGGAGACACGGGCCGTGTCCCCGGACAGGACACCCGAAGCCGCGGCCGTACCCGCGCCCCAGGCCACACCGGCACCCACTCCCGTACCCGCGCCCGACGGCCCCACCACCGAGGGCGACCCGACGCGCACCGCCGGGACCGGGCCGCCGCCGGCCTCGCACCGGCCGAGCGCGAAGCCGGCGCCCCCGGCAGGCCCCTCGGCGAGCGCGCCCGATGCGCGCTTCGAGAACGGTCCCCTGGCCGTCGTCGACGTCGAGGACGGAAAGGTGCTGGCGTACTGCACCGGGGGCCTGGTCCTGGACGTGCCCGCCAAGACCCTTCCGGCCCTGGTGGACTGGACGCTCCGCGAGGCGAGGCTCGGCCGGCCGAGACTGACCGGGCCGGGCAAGGACGCCGACCCGCTGCTCGTGCTCACCGAGGCGGCCCTGGAGCGCTACGGCCTGCCCGCCGCCCTCACCGAGGAGGAGCGGCTCGCCGGGCGCCTCCCCGAGGCCCACAAGGTCGTCAAACAGCTGGCGCGCGCGGAGTGGCAGCTGACGAAGCGCGGCTTCGGGCCGTGGGCGCGGATCTACCGCCCCGCCCAGGGCTCGCAACGGGCGTGCGTCCAGTTGTGCATCCCCTCCTGGCAGGCCCTGGACGCCCGCCACTGGGGCGGGGCCGCGCAGCTCCCACCGGCCGAACTCGCGCGCGTGCTGGGCATCTACGCGTCGAGGGTGATGACACCGCGCGGTTCGACCGCCGTGACCGGCCTGGAACTGATGACCGCCCTGCACCCCCCGACCCGCGCCTCCGAGCCGGACGCCGAGGGCACCCGGCACTCCGTGCACAACCCGGGCAGCCTCGGCAAGGACCCCGTCGACCCGGCACCGTGCGAAGCCCCTGACGGACACCCGGTCCTCGCCCACCTGCCGCGCTTCCACGTCCGAGGCCCGGCGGAGAAGCTCTTCGAGGAGGCGTACGACTGGGCGCGGCCCATGACCGACGCCGAGTGCACCCTGCGCCATCTCGTCGGCCTCGACGTCAACATGGCCTTCGCCGCCGGTGCCAACGGCCTGGTCGTCGGCCTCGGCGCCCCGACACACCTCACGCGGCCGGAGTTCGACCCGAAACTGCCCGGTTCGTGGCTGGTGGACCTCTCCCACGTCGACCTGTCACGGGTGAAGTCCGGCAAGCAGTGGGTGGAGTTGGACGGCTCGCTCCTGCCCTCCCCGTTCACGCCGACGGGCGAGCGCCCCGAGGGGCCCGCCTGGTACGCGACGCCCACCGTGGCGTACGCGGTCGAACTCGGCTACGCGGTGCGCCCGTCGGAGGCCTACGTCCGCCGCGAGAACGGCCGTTACCTGGACGGTTGGTACCAGCGGCTGCGCGACGCCTACCTCGCCACGATGGCCGACCTCGGTGTCACCGCGGACCTCGCCCCGGCCGACTTCCTCACGGCGATGGAGGGTTATCGGGAGCGTGACCCGGAACTGGCGCTCGTCGTCTCGGCGATCAAGGCGACGGTCAAGGGCGGCCTGGGCAAACTGCGCGAACGACCGCGCGGGGAGGGCTGGCGGCCGGGCGAGCCCTGGCGTGCCCTGTCCCGGCCGACCTGGCGGCCGGACATCCGGGCGGCGGTCATCTCCCGCACCCGGATCAACCTGCACCGCAAGATCGTCAAGCATGCCGCGTTCACCGGGCAGTACCCCGTCGCGATCCTCTCGGACTGTGTCGTCTACGCGGCCGCCGGCCCCTCACCCCTGGACTTCCTGCCCTACCGGGAGGGCAAACCGCTGCCGGGCGGGTTCAGACTGGGCGTCAACCCGGGCCTGGTCAAGCACGAGGGGACGCAGCCCGTGCTGTGGGGCGAGGAGATCCGCGAACGCTTCGAGGCACCGGAGCTCAACCTGGCCCGGTACATCAAGGACGGCACCGTCACCGGCGCCGACGACGGAGAGTAGGGGAAGCCGGGGATGAGCCTGTTCGGGGACGGCCTGGACGCCGCGGAGCAGAAGACGTTCACCCGCCCGGCACCGAAGTCGGCCGGCGCGCAGATGCGGTACCTGGTCAAGCGGATGAAGGGCACCAAGGCGGTCGCCCAGCTCCTGCGCGTCTCCCAGCGCACCGTCGAACGGTACGTGAAGGACCAGATCAGGAAGCCGCGCGCCGACCTCGCCGCCCGCCTGGAGCGCGAGGTGAAACAGCGCTGGCAGCCCCAGGTCCGCGCGAGGGCCAGGCAGCGGGCGGCGTCCACGGGCGGCATCGTCATCGACGCCCGCGCCCGCCTTGGCTACACCGCACCGGTCGGTTCGACGGACCAGGACCGCGTCCGGCACCTGACCGTCGCCCTGCCCCCGCAGTACGCCGCCCGCCTCTTCGACGCCCGGGAGGCCGGCGCCGACGACCAGCGACTCCGGCAGATCGCCGCCGAAGGACTCAAAGAGGTGTACTTCCAGGACGGCGGCCGCCGCGCCGGCCAACTGGAAGAGGTCCGCTTCACCGACATCGAACACCTGGAGTTCGAGCTGTAACGGCCGCAACGGCCGGGGCAGGGGCGGGAGGAGGAGACTGTTCCGAGCGGACCTTCACCCGCTCGCCCGGGGCCCCGCCACGCCTCGTAGGATCGGCGCATGGTGGCCTTCGTACCGTCGTCCGTGTGCTTCTTCCTGTTCTGCGTGGGTGTGGCACGAGACCGCCGCCGAGTGAGCAACGCGGTCCTCCTGGGCCTGTCCGCCGTCTTCGCGGGGGTCGCGCTCTTCCTGCATGTGGCCTCCGAACGGGCCCAGTCGGGCCGCGATCTGGCCGTCGTGCTGCTCACCCTTGCGAGCGTGGGTGTCATCACGCTGGCGTGGTTCCTCATCGCCAACGGGATCAACATGGTGCGCAAGGAAGGCAGGAGTCCGGCGAACCTGCTGTCCCTGGGGGCGGGCATCGCCCTGGTCGCCCTGCTCGCGCTGCTGATCACCGCTCTCGTGCTGCGCACGCACACGCTCGTGGTGGTGGCGGCGACGGCGATGGCGCTCGCCGGATACATCGCCTTCCTGTTCCTTTGTTTCCTCGTCTACGGGGCCATGTACGGCCGGCTGCGCATCCGGCGCCGAGCGGACTACGTGGTGGTGCTCGGCTCGGGCCTGATCGGCGGCACCACCGTGCCCCCGCTGCTGGCCGGGCGCCTCGACCGGGCCCGGAAGGAGCACGCCAGGCTGTCCCGGAAGGGCCGGCGCCCCGTCATGCTCACCTCGGGAGGACAGGGACCCGACGAGAAGCTGCCGGAGTCCCACGCGATGGCCGACTACCTGGTCGCCCAGGGCTTCCCCGCCGACTTGATCGAACGCGAGGACCGCTCGACGACCACGGACGAGAACCTGACGTTCAGCAAGGCCCTGATGGAACGGGCGAACCCGGACTACCGGTGCGTGATCGTCACGAACAACTACCACGTCTTCCGTGCGGCGGTCACCGCCCGGCGCACCGGCGTCCGGGGCCACGTGATCGGCGCCCCGACAGCCGCGTACTTCTGGCCGAGCGCCATGATCCGCGAGTTCGTGGCCCTGTTGGTCGCCTACCGTCGCACCAACGCCGCGCTCTTCCTGCTCGTCCTGCTGAGCGGCCTGTTCATCTGGTGGCTGGGGTGGCCGTAGCCGGGGACCGCTGCGTAGAGGTCGAGCATCCCCAGCGGGACGACTGCCCGGTCCCGGGGGCGGGGAGCCGGTGACCGGGCCCAGCCGTTCGACGGGATCGACGCCGCCGTGCGCACCGGCGAGCCCCCGGTCCCAAGGGTGGGGTGGGCCGGGGCGGGGTGTCTGGGGTCAGCCGTTTCTGGCCGTGGTGGCCCCGCCTGCTCCGCTCGTCCCGCTTGCCGCGCTCGCGGCCCGGGCCGGGGCGCCGGCCCCCGCCCCCGCGCCCGTGCCTGTGAGGAAAGCGCCGAGGACGCGGCGCAGACGTGGCTCCACCTCGACGACCGCGTGCCCGAGCCGAGGGTCGTCGGCGTAGAGTTCCCGCAGGCGGGGGCCGGGACTGGCCATCTGCCACAGGGCGCCGGCCATGCCCGTGGCGGTGGAGATCATGTCGAGGACCTGCTGCTCGTCGAGCCCCAGGAGACGGTCCAGCTCGGCGCCGATCAGAGCGACTTCGTGCAGCGTCACGAGCTTGAACGCACGCACCGTCTCCAGCGACACATTGCGCTCCAGGTTGAGCGGGGCCTGGGCGAGCAGGTCGCAGAACAAGGGACGTGCGGCCAATGTCCCGGCGAACACCTCCGCGACCTCCGCGGCGGTGGCCTCCCGCCTCGTCCCCAGGTCGGCGCGCAACGTCGCGGACCATTCCCGCCAGCCCTCCGCGGTCAGCTCGAGGAAGATCTGCTCCCGCGTCTCGAAGTAGCGCAGCAGCGCCGACTTGTGCATGCCCACTTCGGCGGCGATGTCGGTGAGCGTCACCTCGCGGATGGCGCGCTCCCGGCCGAGCCGCCGGGCCGCCTCCAGGATCGATGCTTCTCGCGCCTGTTTGGCCTCCGTGCTGCGGGCTCGCCGGAAGGCGGCTGGCTGAGTCATACGGCCATCATAGGAACAGGTAGCGCAACGGTGTTGCATTATTTAGAGAACGGTGTTGCACTATATGTATGAGTGAGACTGAAGAAGCACATGCCGCACGGGTCTGGTTCGTCACCGGTTCGTCCCGCGGGCTCGGCCGCGCCCTGGTGACCGCGGCCCTCGCCGCAGGCGATCTCGTCGTCGCCACCGCCCGCCGCCCCGACGCGCTCGCCAAGGAACTGCGGAGCCACGGCGACCGCGCGCTGGTCCTGCCGCTCGACGTCACCGACGCCGACGCGGCCCGGAAGGCGGTCGACGCCGCGCTCGACCGCTTCGGCCGCATCGACGTGCTGGTGAACAACGCCGGATACGCCAACGTGTCACCGGTGGAGACGGCGGACGACGACGACTTCCGCGCCCAGTTCGAGACGAACTTCTGGGGCGTCTACCACGTGACCAAGGCGGCACTGCCCGCTATGCGCCGGCAGGGATCGGGCACCGTGGTCCAGTTCAGCTCGGTGGGCGGACGCGTCGGCGGGTCCCCGGGCATCGCCTCCTATCAGGCGGCCAAGTTCGCGGTCGACGGATTCACCCGGTCCCTGGCCGCGGAGACCGCGCCCTTCGGGGTGCGGTTCATGGTGGTCGAGCCGAGCGGCTTCGCCACCGACTGGGCGGGCTCGTCCATGACCGTCCATGCGATCCCGGAGGCCTACGACGAGACGGTCGGCGCGATGAACCGGCGGGTGCGCCAGAGCGCGGTGGGTGCCGCGGGCGACCCGGAGCGGGCCGCCGACATCGTCGTGCGTACGGTGCGGCGTGGCGAGGTTCCGAGCCATCTGCTGCTCGGGGTCAACGCGGTGACCATGGCGCTCGAGTACTCCCGCGGTCAGGTGGCCGAGGCGAGTGCCTGGGAGGCGGTGAGCCGCTCGGCCGACTTCGCGGAGCCGTTCCCCGTGGAGCTGCCGCCGGCGTAGGGCGGGCCCGGGGAGGGGGGCGAGCTGTCCGCGGGAGGCCGGCACCCTCCCGCGACGCGAAGGGGCGCTCCCCGGCCTCCCGCTCCCGTGTCTCCGACCCCTTGACGTAGCGACCTGCGGGACCGAAGAATTCAGGCCACCCCTGACAACGTTGTCCGACCGAGAGGTGCCGCACGTGCTGCCGAGATCCCCGATCGACCGCCGTCGCTTCGTCCAACTCCTCGGCGCCACCGGCGCGCTCGCCTCGCTGCCGCTGACCCTCGGCAGCGGCGAGGCTCGGGCTCAGGGGCGGAAGCAGGGCCACACGGAGTCGGCCCCGGTGGCGGACATCTATCACCGCGTCCTGCTGAACCACACCCGCTGGACGGAGACCCAGTGGGACGCGGCCCGCGGCTACTACACGGACAAGGACTTCGGCTTCGCCGTCGTGCTCGGCCATGCGGTCCTGCTCACACGCGGCGGCTACGACGCCGACCGAGCGGGGATCGACAAGCAGGTCCTGAAGGCCCGCACCATAGCCACCATCAAGCACTTCGCCGCGTCCAACAGGCTGACGGGGGGCACCCAATGGGGCCGGACGCTGTTCTTCGACACCACGTTCCAGCTGTACTTCGTACTCGCGGCGCGATTGCTGTGGGACGACCTCGACGAGACCACGCGCGCCCATGTGGACACCATCGCCCGCGAACAGGCCGCGTACACCACCGCGTTGGGCACCGGCAACGACCCCGCATCGGGCAGCTGGACGCCTCGGGGGCTGCTCGGCGGTCACGAAGGGGACACCAAGCTCGAGGAGATGGGTGTCTACGCGCAGTCCCTGGCCCCGGGACTGGCGTGGGCCGCCGACGACCCGCGGCACGGCGACTGGACCGCGGCATTCGGTGCGTGGTCGCGCAACGAGACCGGACTGCCCCAGGCGGATCTGGTGAACCCGGCGCGCGTGGACGGAGCCCCCGTCTCCGACAACACCGCCCGCAACCTGTACGACACCTTCATCGTCGAGAACCACGGCTCGTTCGGACCGCACTACCAGGAGGAACTGTGGCGCACGTCCGGCCGTAACGCCGCCCACTTCATCGCCGCCGGCCGGGCGATGCCGCAGGTGCTCACCAACCAGCCGAACGCCGACCAGCTCTGGAGCACCCTCCTCGGCGTGATGAGCGACGCCGGTGAGCCGTTGATGCCCATGGTCAACGACCGTGAGCACCTCTACGGCCGTGACGTCATCCCGCTCGCGTTCCTCGCCCAGGTGCTGGGGGACAGGGCGGCCGCACGGGCGGAAGCCGCGCTGGCGGAGCGACTGGAGGCTTACCAGAGCTACCCGCCCGAATACAGGATCGCCAAGTTCTCGGGTGAGCCGAAGTACGAGCCGGAGGCGCGCGCGGAACTCGCCATCAGCTGTCTCCTGCATCAGTGGGCGCACGACCGGGGCCGCACGGTCCGCCCCCTCACCTCGGACGAGCTGTTCGAACGCGCCGCGGGGGTCACCGACTTCGGCCCCGGCCCCGGCCTGGTGTCGCACCAGACGCCCGCGGCGTGGGCGGGCGCGGTGACCAAGCCCGGCTTCGTGAAGTTCGCCTGGCAACCGGGCCACGACGACTGGCTGTTCAAGCTCAGCGGCGCCACGGCGATGTTCCTGCCGGCGACGTCCCTGAAGGCGACGCGACGCCAGGTGCGGACGTACCACAGGAGCCGGGACGGGTTCGACGGCAGCGCCACGATGCTGCAGGTGGGACCCGGATACGCGGGATTCACCACGCTTCCCACCGGTGCCGTCGTCTACGCGACGTCGGGCGTCGCGGCGGGGGAGGGGCACCTGGAGATCCACAACCTGACCATGCCGGGTGTGCCAGGCCTGACCGGGGCGCGGACCTACCGTTTCGCCGAGGGCAGCGCCACCGTGGCCTCCTCCGACTCCAAGCCCGCCCCGTCGGCCGGGCGCGTCGACGAGGTGACGTTCGCGCGCACCGAGGTACGGCATGTGCGCATGCTCGGCCTGCGTCCCGACCCGGCCTACGGATACTCGCTCTTCGCGCTCGAGGCGCGCGACGGGGCGGACGGCGCCGATCTGGCCCGGAGCGGCACGGCCACCGCCTCCTCCTACGACACCGGCAAGGAGCCGGCACTGGCGGTGGACGGCAGCACCACCACCCGGTGGGCCGTCTCACGGGCGGACCGCCCCCGCGCGGACAGCTGGCTCGCCGTCGACCTGGGGGCTCCGCACGCGGTGGACCGGGTCACCCTGCGCTGGGAGGCCGCCGCCGGGCGCGCCTACACGGTGCAGGGGTCGGCGGACGGACTCCGGTGGAAGGACCTCGCGTCCTGGCCGGTGCCCGACGTCACCAGCCGGGGCGGGTGGCTGGACGTCGACGGCCGCGCGGGCCTCGTGGTGCGCGGCTCCGGCTCTCCCCTGACGGTCCACCAGGACGAGATCATCCTGGCCGACGGCCCGGCCGCACCCCTCGTGGTCGAGGGACTCCCCGGTGCCTCCTCCCGTACGCTGCGCGAGCGGGCCGCGGCACCCACGCCACGCGCGGACGCCGAAGCCGTCCGCGCGACGCTCACCGACGACCACCTCAGCCTGTTCAACCTGTCGGACGAGCCCGTCACCACGCGCGTCGACGTACCGCAGACGGGAACCGGGAGGCTGCTCTTCGAGGGAAGCCAGACCCTCACCGACGCTGGGACCGCCTACGACGCCGCACTCGACGCGGCCGACGCCCGGCTGCTGCCGCCACGACTGACCCTGCGTCCCCTCGACGGCCGCCGGCTGCCGACGGGCCTGCGGGCGCGGGTGATCGACGCCGCGTCGGTCGAGCTCACGGGACCGGCCTGTCGCGTGCGGGTGACCGCCCAGGGCCGCAGCGAGGTGGCCGTGGTCCGCCCCGGCCGCCCCACGACGGTCACCCTGAAGCGGGCGACCGCCTACCCTCTGCGCGATCTGGCACTGGGCCGCACGGTGTTCCCGACCAGCCCGCTGCCGACGGGCATGTCGGACCCCTCCGCGGCTGTCGACGGGGATCCGGCGACGGCGTGGACGCCCGGTCCGAACGGCCGTCTGGTCGTCGACCTCGGCGCCCAGGTCCGTGTTCGTGACATCCGGACGGACTGGACGAACGGCCGTGTGCCCGCACTGCACGCCGAGTTCAGCGGTGACGGCCTCACCTACACCCCGGCAGGCCGGCTCACGGGCCGCGCCCGCACCCGGCACCTCGGCACGGACATCACCGCCCGCTACGTGGCCCTGGCCACCGACGCGGGGCACGAGAGCGGAGCCCGCCTGGTCCACCTCTCCCTGCGGTGACGCCGGGCCGCTGACAGGCCGGTCGTTCCCTCTGACGCCGCGCGGTTCTCCCCTCCACCGGCACCGGTTCCCACCGAGGGGAGACCCGGCCGTCGATCGGGCGGGGGCTGTGGGCCCCCGCCCGGCGGTGGGTCTGCGAACGGTGAGGTCAGGAACCGTGAGGGCGCGGGGGTGACGCTCCGTTCACCGTGTGCTCTCGGCGCTGTCGCCCTCCGTTCCCGACGACCAGTGCGGCCAACGCGGCTCCTCGCCCTCCGGCTTGTCGCCCAGGACCGTCACCCGCCAGCCGACGCGGCGGCCCGTGTAGTCGTTGACCGCGTAGTGCTGGGTGGCCCGGTTGTCCCACATCGCGAGCGCGCCCGGCCGCCAGTGGTAGCGGCACACCCGCTGCGGGCTCTCGGAGAGTTCGAACAGGTATCGCAGCAACGCGTCGCTCTCCCCGGGCGCCAGTTGCGCGATGCGCCGGGTGAACAGCCGGTTGACGTACAGGGACCGGCGGCCGGTCTCCGGGTGCGTGCGGACCACCGGATGCTCCGCCTCACCGCGGAACGGCATGGACGGGTGCTCGAAGACGTGCACCGCGGTGAGCCCGTCGAGCATCTCCCGCAGAGGCGCGGAGACCGCCTCGTAGGCCAGGTACTGGTTGCTCCACATCGTGTCCCCGCCGGCCGGCGGAGACTCGACGAGTTGGAGCACCGACGCCAACGGTGGAGAGGGCGAGAATGTCACGTCGGTGTGCCAGACGTCGGCCTTCGCACCCTGCTCCGAGTCGAGCACCACGAGTTCCTCGTGTCCGGGCAGCTTGGGCAGGAAGGGGTGCACCTCCAGTTCGCCGAACCAGCGGCCGAACTCCTTGTGCGCCTCGGGAGCCAGGCCCGCCGCGTCCGGGAAGAACAACACCAGGTGCTCCAGCAGCAGGTCGCGCACGGCCTCGAAATCCGCCTCCGTCATCCGGTCGAGCGGCACCCCGCGCACCTCGGCGCCGAGCGCGCCGGACATCGGGCGGACCTCGAACCGGGTCCCGTCGTTCGTCATCACCACATCACCTTCCCCTGGTCTCCTGGCTTCCTTGTCCGCTACGCCCACACCGGCTGCTGCCGGGCCCTCGGGTCCGGCAGCAGCCCGATCTGATGCAGCCGGTCCAGAGGGGTCAGCGGATGCGCCCCGAGCCCGGCCATGTTGTGCATGACCGTGTAGCGGATCCGGTCGTTGGCGCCCGTGTACCGCAGGGCACGCCGACCCAACAGCCGGCCCGTCCACGACAGGTCGGTCACCATCCGCGCGGCGTTGTGACTGGTCCGCCCCACCTGTACGAGATCGGCGTGGCGCGCACGCCCGTACGCGTGCAGTGCCCGGTCCACGGACGCGGCCGTCAGGTCGCCGCACTCCCGCAGCACCTCGGCCAGACGGTCGGCGTCGGCGACGGCGCTGTTCATGCCCTGCGCCGCCATCGGATGCACGACGTGCCCGCAGTCACCGACCAGCGCCAGGCCCGGCACGGTCAGCCGGGGCGCCAGTGCCCGGACCACCGGCAGGGTCTGACGCCGCGGCAGGGCCTCGTGGATCGCGTCCTCCAACGGGGCCAGCGCCGGGGTGTCCCGGACCAGCGCGGCGGCCCAGCGGTCCAGCTCACCCGGCCCCGCCCCACGCAGTTCCCCGGGCCCCGCCTGCGCGTACAGCCGGATCCGGCCCCCCGGAAGCGGGTAGCGCAGTCGCAGCCCGCGCGCGGTGACGTACGCCGAGAAGTCGGCCTCGACCTCCGGCGCGCCGGTCAGCTCCATCGCGACCAGCCGGTGCGGGTACTCCCGCCGGTCCAGGTCGATCCCGGCCGCCCGCCGCAGCCGGGAGGAGATCCCGTCGGCCGCCACGACCAGCGCCGCCGACACGGTGCGCCGCGCGCCGTCCTCGGTCAGAGTCACTCCCGTGACCCGGCCGTCGCGGGACCGGGCCGGCTCGTCCGCGAGCACGCCGCGGCGCAGCTCGACGGAGGGCGGCAACGCCTCGGTGAACGCGCGCAGGATGGCCGGGTAGTCGTGCGCGAGCAGCCAGTTCCCGTCGACGGGCAGCCGCCGGTAGTCCAGCGCCATCCGCGCGGTGCCGTCCCGGTCGCGGGCGACGAGCCTGTCCAGGCGCAGCGCACCCGCCCGCTCCAGCAGGCCGGACACGCCCCACTCGCGCAGCACCCGCAGCGCACCGGGCTGGAAGACCTCGCCCTTCGCCACCGGCCGGGGCCGGGGCTGCTTCTCCAGCAGCAGCACGCGCAGGCCCAGCCGGCCGAGCGCGCAGGCCGCGGCCAGGCCGCCGACGCCCGCGCCGCACACCACCACATCCACGTTCATCGGGTGTTCTCCTGCCGGTAGCGGGCCGGCGCCCGCGGCGCGAGACCCTGGGTGAGCGGGAGCGGCCGCATGTGACAGCGCGACGCGTGCCGTACGCCCGCGCCGACCGTCCCGGCCGGCCGTCCCCGTACGCCGGCCGGACCGCCGGGAGTCACCGTACGCCGGGCGGCAGCCTCCGCGGAGGCACGCCGGCCGCGGGCGGGGCGGCCCACGCGTACGAGCAGGGAACTTCTCACGCCGAGGGATCCTTTCCGAAGAGGGGAGCCGGGGCGGGCGGGAACTCGTGGCCCGCACGCATCAGCTTCTGGGTGACCAGGGAGAACAGCAGGACCGGCAGCAGCACGACGGTGGCCGTCACCACCCCCCGGGCGCCGGCGAGGACGGCGGCGGCCAGCACCAGCCGCTCCGCCACCAGCACCTCGTGCGCGCGCAGCGCGGACCGGGCGTCGATCACCGGACCCGAGCGCAGCAGCGGGACGAACGCGGCCGCACCGCAGCCCGCGGCCACGACGAGCAGCGCCACCTGCCCGGCCGCGTCGCGCGGCGCCCATCCGGCGGCCGAGGCGACCAGCGCCAGTCCGCCCGCGTACAGGGCGAACGCCAGCCGGACCGCGCGCCGCACGCCGTGCCGCACCGGCACCGACCGGTACCCGCCCTCCCGGTCGCCGTCCACGTCCCGTACGGTGCCGACCAGGTTCGACGCCGTGTCGTGCAGCAGGAGCCCGGCCGCCACCGGCAGCAGCGACCAGGGCGGTGCGGGACGCGCGATCATCGCGCCGATCACGACCGCGAGGGCGGTCAGCGCGCCCCGGGACACGTTCCCGGACAGGCCGCGCTTCTTGAAGACCCGGCTGTAGCCGACGACGCCGGCCATCGCGATCAGGAACAGCGGCAGGACGGCCCAGTTGGCGGCCACCACCAGGACGGCGCTGGCCGTCGCGCACAGCACCCCGCCCACCAGCGCCGCGTCCGCCGACAGACGTCCGGAGGGAATCGGCCGCTGCGGCTTGGCGATCGCGTCCAGCCCCCGGTCGAACCAGTCACCCAGGTAGTGCCCGGACAGCCAGCCCAGTGCCGCCGCGCCCGCGGCGACGGCCGGCCGCCGCACACCGGCGTCCGCGGCCCAGGCGGCGCCGGCCAGTCCGAGCAGGGCGGGATAGCTGGTCGTGTACGGACGCCAGGTCTGCACATGGGCCAGGACGGTCGTCCGGCCGCGTGTCCACCGGCCCGCCATCGCTAGCGGTCCCGGTGCACGGTCAGGTCCGCGATCGCCGAGAGAAGCCCGTGCGCGTCACCGGAGGGCAGCGGGGCCAGCGCCGCCCTCGCCCGCGCGATCTCGGCGTACGCCCGGTCCCGGGCGAGGTCGAGGGCGCCGGTCGCGAGGAGCACCTCGCGCAGCACGGCGAAGGTGCGCTCCGGGGTGAAATCGCCGCCGAGGGCCTGCTCCAGACGGTGCCGGTCCTCCGGTCCCGCGGCCTCATGCGCCAGCAGCACCGGGAAGGTGGGGCGCAGGTTGGCGGCGTCGCTCGTGCCGGGCTTGCCGGTGACGGCCGGGTCCGCGAGATACGGCAAGAGGTCGTCGTACATCTGGAAGGCGAGTCCCAGGTGACCGGCGAAGACGGTGACCGCCTCGGTCTCCTCGGGCGAGCCGCCGCTGAGCAGCGCACCGGCCCGGCAGGCGGCCCGCAGCAGGGCCCCGGTCTTCAGCGAGGCCATCTCCCGGTAGGCCTCCAGACCACCCGCGCCGGGCCACGCGGCGGCCAGCTCCGCCTCCTGGACCTGCCCCCGGCACAAGTCCTCGCCGGCCTCCGCGAGCACCCGGACCGCGGCCAGCACGGCAGTGTCCGGCACCCCGAGCGCGACGCACTCGGCGACCGCCGAGAACACCCGGAACAGCAGCGCGTCCCCGGTGGCGATGGCGTCCGGCACGCCGTACAGCGCGTGCACGGAACTCTGGCCCCGCCGCAGGTCGTCACCGTCGATGACGTCGTCGTGGATCAATGAGGCGACGTGCAGGTATTCCACGGCCAGTGCCGCCGGCACCACCTCGCTGCGCGATCCGCCGGTCGCCTCGGCGGAGGCCACCAGCAGCAGCGGTCGCAGCAGCTTGCCGGGGGCCAGCAGCGCGTAGCGGGCGATCTCGTGCATCCGGTCCCCGCCGGCCGGCCAGCGGAGGTCGAGCTCCCGGCGCAGCTCCCTGGCCGCGGGGGACAGCGTGACCTCCCGCACCGCCGTCCGCGCCGCCACGGCCTCGGCGGTCATCCGGCACACTCCGGCGCCGGGCTCTCCTGAGCGGTGGGCTCCTTCGCGACGAAGTCCTTCGCCAGCGCCAGGACGGCGTCGTTGGCCTCCGGGGTTCCGGTGCTCACCCGTACGCCCGCTCCCGCGATCTCACGCACCACCACACCGTGGGCGGCCAGATGGTCCACGAAGGCCTTGTTCCGCTCACCGAGCGGCAGCCAGAGGAAGTTCGCGCCACTGGGCGGCACCCGCAGGCCCAGGTCCAGCAGTCCGGCCCGGACCCGGTCCCGCTCCCGGGCGACCTCCGCACATCGCTCCCGCATCACGTCCTCGGCCTCCAGCGCGGCCATCGCGGCGGCCTGCGCGACGGTGCTCACCCGGAAGAACGGCGTCATCCTCCGCAGCGGCCCGACCACCGCCTCCGCGCCGGCCAGGTGACCCACCCGCAGTCCGAGCAGCCCGTGCGACTTGGAGAACGTCCGCACGACCGCGACCCGTTCGTCCTCCTTGGCCAGCGCCATGGCGTCGGCGAGCTCGCCGGGTGGGGCGAACTCGCGGTACGCCTCGTCGACCAGCACCAGAACGCCCGGCGGCAGCGCGGCCACGAAGTCCCTCAGGCGGTCGTGCCCGAGCACCTCGCCCGTCGGATTGTTCGGGTTGCACAGCAGCACCACCCTGGTGCGGTCCGTCACGGCGGCGGCCATGGCGGTCAGGTCGTGCTCCTGGCCGGTCAGCGGCACCGCGACGGGTTCGGCCCGGGCGTTGCGGATGAGGAGCGGATACATCTCGAACGACGGCCAGGCGTGCAGCACCTCGGTGCCCGGCCCGGCGTGCGCGTTCAGGAACTGCTGGAGCAGCGCGCCCGACCCCGGGCCCGCCACGACCCGGGCGGGCGGGAGGCCGAGCCGGCGTGCGAGTTCCTCGGTGAGCCCGGTGGCGAGTGCGTCGAGGGTGAGGTTGACGCGCTCGCCGGAATCCCGGACCGCCCGGGCCACACCCGGTAACAGTGCCGAATGGTTTTCGTTGAGAGAGAGTTCGTACATTGCCGGATCCACGGGATGGCCTTCCTGTCGACGTGCCACGGGGCATGGAGAAGGCGACCGCGACCGTCTACAGAAGACGGCGCGGCGAAAGGAATAGGCGCTGTGAAGCGGGGGGTGATGTGCAGGAATCGGCAGGGGGAGAAGTGGGGGAGAGGCCGGGGAAGAGAACAGGCGCGAGAATGGGGGCACTGTTCCGCCGGGCGACTGAAAGAGCGCCGACTCTCTCAGTGTGACCATGAGACGGCTTCCCGCGCAAGACCGGTCCGATGAAACCCGGAAGAGGGCGATTTGTTCCGGATGAACGGATGGGGCAGCAATTGCCGAATCGGCGCGCGGGGGGCTGCGGGCGAGGACTGTGGGCGGTAGTCAGGGAACGTTTCTCGGTGTCACGGTGTGACCTTCGCCATGTTTATTTCCGCGCCGTGACGACTTGTGGGGGAAAGCGGGCCGGGCCGCGACCGGGCCCGGGAGCGACGGCCGCCGCGTTCCTTCGCGCCGGTCTGATCTGGCGTGATGAAGGGCGTGGACGGTACCGGGCCCGAGGCGGCGACGGCGCCCCCGGCTCCATGTGACGATCCGGTACGGGCACGGCCGCCGTCGGCCGCCGCACTCCTGACAAAGGAGAGGGTTGCTGGTACCACGGAACCGGTAATGTCGGCGCTTCCGAAAACGATGGCTGATTACTTGCTCATCGTCCGAAAACAGACCCCAGCTCTCCTCTCGCGACCCCGCCCTGGAATCCGGACGGCGGCCTGGTCACCGGCCAGGAAAGGAAAAGATGTGGATACCGCCGTGCGCCGACGCGGAACACCGGCTCCGGCAGGAGGACGGAAGGCGTCGGGCCGCCGCCGGGCCCGAGGGGCGCGACAGCGGCCGGCCGTTCCCCGGCGTCGGGCGCCGCGGAGAGACGCGGTGGACGCCGGGCCGGTCACAACTCGGCCATGGCCCGCAACTCCGCGGTGGTGTTGCGGTGCGGAAACGGTTCTTCGGGCTCGGGGACGTCCAGCGCGCGGCAGAGCGGACCCCATCCGTCGGCGGGGGACCACTCGACCAGCCGCTCGGCCGGCACGAGCGAGCGCACCTCGTCGTTGTGCGCTTCGTAGGCGGCCTTGGCTGCGGTCTCGTCGGACCATGCGGTCGTCAGGTGCTCGACGGTCGTGAGGTGGCCCAGCTCGATGATCCGCGCGTCCGCGTGCTCCGGGTGCGCCAGGTGCCGCTCCAGCACGGGGACGACCGTCTGCGAGAAGCTCCGCCACCATTCCTCGGTGTCGCGGACCGAAAGCACCACGAGCGCCTCCGGGAACACGGTCTGCAACTCCCGCCAGAACGCCGATGTCGGGCCGCCGACCGCGGCGCCGTAACCGTCGAAGAAGCTTTCCCAGCCGGACGGGGGGCTGCCTTCCGTGAAGGCTTGTTCCCACGGCGATACATGCTCGGGACGCTGGGTCACCTCGAGCATGTGATAGCACTTCTGGCCCAGCAATGCGCTCAGGCCGAGATGGAGAGAGAACGTTCCGGTGCGACCGATTCCTGCTCCGATGGCGCGTAATGACACTGGCGATCTCCGTTCGATTCGGCGCAGTCGGCTGAAAGCTACGAGAAGTGATCCGGCGTTGTCAAGGAATGGCGATTTCGTGAGACGGATGATTCTTTGCGTGCGGTGGGGTTTGGTTTCGAGTAAGGGTGGCTTTGTCCCTCGCTGAGATGGTTACTGGATAAAGGCGCCGACGGGGGAGGAATTAAAGACGGGCCGGCGCACGGGGTGCCTCTTGACATTCCGGGCAAGGCTGGGGAACTCTCGTGGGAAGGCAGGTCTGCAACTCCGTGACGTGCGGATTGGCGAGCAGGCGGGAATCACCCGCGTGAATTTCTCGCCGCATTGCCCGCACCCGAACAAGAGTTGTCGCGCCCGTGTGCGCCCGATCCGGACAGCTCGTGAAGGCCCTCCGACACACAATGACCAGAGACCCTCGATGGCGGACCGGTCACACGGATGCGCCATTCCAGAGATGGGACGCCCCGCCGGCCCACCTCCTTTCGAGGCCACTGTGACCAGGAGAAAGGAGGAGCAGTTGCAGCCGACGAGTCCGCGACTGCTTGACCAAGCCAATGACGCGATGCACGCCGGCGCGCGTGCCCTCTGGGAAGTGCAGCGGCCCGACGGGGTCTTCGATCACGGGGCCGAGGGATGGACCTCGGTCCTGGCCACGGTGGGGGCCGTCTCGGCACTGCACTGTGCCGATCCCGTGCGGTCCGCGGACCTCGTCGGGAAGGGCGTGGAGTGGCTGTGCCGCACCCAGGCCGCCGACGGCGGATGGAGCACCATTCCCCACATGCCGACCGAGGCCGGTCCCACCGCGGTCGCCGCCGCGACCTTGCAGCACCTCGCGCCGGAGCGGGCGGCCGAGACGATCCGTGCGGCGCGGTCGTGGCTCGAGGACTTCGGTGGGCTGGAGGCGATCTCTCATCGGGAGATGGCCGCGGTGTGCCGGCGGTTCTACGCCCGTGCCGGATGGCTCGACCCCGAGGACCTTCCGCGGCTCCCGCTGGAACTTGCCGCGTTCCCCCGGCTGTTCCGTGAGCTGCTCGACTTCCGCGCTCCTCTGGTCGCCGCCGCGGCACTCGCCCAGGCCCGAACCCGCGCGCAGGGCCCGGTGCGGAGGTTGCTCAACCGGGCGGGCAGGCCCTCCGCGCTCCGGCTGATCCGGCAGATCTACGAACACGAGGGGATGACGGGGGAGTTCAGTGAGGACCCCTGGGCGGCCGGACTGACCTGCGAGGCGCTTGCACGGTCCGGTGCGGCCCCGGACCTGGTGGCGTCGACTGTGGAGTGGCTGCGGTCGAAGGCGAATCCGGACGGTTCGTGGAACATGATGCCGCTGGATCTGACCTGGTCCGTCTACGCCGTCGAAGGCCTGATGGAGGCCGGTCACACAGCCGACCCGCGACTGTCCCTGTCCCGTTCGCTGTTCCACGACCGCCAGCAGGACCGGCCGTTCACCGCCTTCGGCTGCCCCGCGGGTTTCTGGGGCTGGTCCTCGCCGCACGGCTGGCCGGCGGCGGTGGAGACCGCCGAGATCACGTCCGCGCTGGCGCGCATGCCGGGCGGACGCGAGGACGAACACGTCGCCCGCGGTGTGCAGTGGCTGCTCGCGCAGCAGGACGGCCGGGGTTCGTGGAGCCTGTGCGTCCGCAACACCAGGGTCGACAACTGCGGCCCCTGCCCCCACACCACGGCCCAGGCCCTCCTGGCGCTGCTGAACGCGGGGGTGCCCGCCGACGGCCGGGTCGTTCGGACGGCGCTGCGCTGGCTGCTGTCCAGTGGGCGCCCCGACGGCTCCTTCGACTCGGTCTGGTACCGCAGCTACACCTCGGGGACGTCGGTCGTGCTGGAGGCGCTGGTGAAGGCGGGGGCCGGTGGGCATCCCGCCGCTCTGCGGGCCGCGGAATGGCTGGCGCGCACCCAGCGTCCGGACGGCTCGTGGAGTACCGGGGACGGGGTCGCACCGGGAACGGTGGAGGAGACCGCATGGGCGGTGTGCGCCCTGCTGGCCGCCGGGCGCGGCACGGACGAGGAGGCCGTCCGCCGGGGTGTCGTCTGGCTGCTCGCCCAGGAATCCGACGGCCGGTGGCCGCAGGCCCCGGTCAGCGAGTTCATCCGCGGCGCCTCACGCTTCCCGAACGGCGGACTGACCAACGGCCTCGCGCTGCGCGCCCTGGCAGCCTTCCTCGACGCCTCCGGGGGCCGGGTCGTCTGACACCCGAAGGGGCATGGCCGGGGTGCGGGCGTCGGCCGGGACCGGCGTGCTGCCGGTCCGCGTGGAGGGAGGCGGGCGGCGGCAGCACGGCATTGGGCATGTCGGCCGCCGAGGTGGTCGCAGAACCGGCCCGCGGCCGGCGCCAGGTTGCGCTGCGGGTCGGCCGGGGGTGGCGGGCCGTGGTGTCGACAACGATGTCGGCAGCGCGGCCCGCGCGGGTTCTCACGGTGTGTAGAGGGCGTCGCTGCCGTAGAGCTCCCTGGTGAAGGCGGTGATGTCGGCGCTGCGGTCGCTGCCGTCGAGGTTGTATGTCAGGTAGACGCCGTATCCCTCGCCGACGGTGCGGCGGGCGAGGTCGGCGACCGTGCTGCGTGAGGTGCGGCCGATCTCGACGGCCGCCGGCGACAGCTTCGACTTGGGCAGCGCGATGCGGGGCACCTGCCAGCTGCCGTAGTAGGGATTCCAGGCGTAGTCGAATGCGCTGGAGATGTCGTTGCCGCCGTAGGACAGGCGCGAGGCGGCAGGGCCGATGTTGTACAGGCTGATGATCTTGTCAGGCATGTCCGCGCGCAGTGCCGTCACCAACTGCACGAAGGAACTGGCGTTGGGCTGCGCCGTGCCGTTGTTGCCGTACTCGGCGTATTCGTCGTCGAAGTCGATGCCGTCGAGGCCGTAGGTGCGCACGGCGTCCGACATCTGGTGTGCGAACGCCGCGGCCGACCGCTGTGACGTGAAGTTGGCGAATCCCGCGCCCTGGTGGTTGCCCAGCACGGAGAGGACGACCTTGATCCCCTTCTGCTGCAGTGGCCGTATCTGGGTGGCGGCGTTGTCCAGGACGCGTTGCACGTTGTCGTTGAAGTGCAGGTAGGCCGTCTTCGTGGCCGTGTCGTAGTTGATGTTCGCCGCGAAGATCACGGCGATGTCGAAGACGTTGCCGCCCCGGGCGAGCGTGTACTTGCCGGCGTTGAGGATGCTGTTGTTGTTCACCTCGATGTAGGCCACCGAGGTCGGCCCCTGCTTGGCGGGTGCGGGTGCGGGTGCGGTGGCCGGGGCGGTCATGGCGGTGGTGCCGAGGACCAGGGCCGTGACGGCCGAAAGCGTGAGTGCGGCGGTTCGTATCGTGCTCCGTAGCGGAGTGAACATCGGTGGCCGGTCTCCCCTCGCGTGGTTGGTGTCCGACGTGCTCGAGGACGCTGGTGAGCCCTCCAAGTTTTCCACCTTTATGACTGCACACCGACAAGCGTGCGTGAACTCTTCACGGCTTCCCCACGTGCCTCACGTGCGACTGGCCCCGGTCACCCGGGGGGATGAATGCCGCAGGATTCGCGGATGGGGGAGGAGGGGCGACCGGATAGTGGGGGACAGGAAGGCGCTTCGTACCGTCTCGCCCTTCTCTCCGCCCGCCCCACCGCGATTGCTCACCCCCGCCCAGGAGGACCCATGGACGACACGGAGTCACGAAACGCCGCAGCGTACGGCGTCGACGGGGGAGTCGGCGCCACCGCGTTGCTGGTCGCCGCGGCCCGGGCGCTGGAGACCCACCGCGAGGACAGCCTGGTGCGGGACGTCCACGCCGAGCACTTCGTGCGGGCGGCCGTCGCCTCCGCGGGCTGGCCCGTGCGGCCGCACCAGGTGCCGGACGTGGACACCGATCCCCTGTGGGGGCGCTTCGCACGCTACTTCGGCCTGCGCACGAGGGTCCTCGACAACCACCTCCTCCGCTCGGTGCGGGAAGGGGCACGCCAGGTGGTGCTGTTCGGCGCGGGCCTGGACAGCCGGGCGTTCCGGCTCGACTGGCCCGAGGACCGCGTCCTGTTCGAACTCGACCGGGAAGGCGTGCTGGAGTTCAAGCACCGGGTGCTCGCCGGGGCACCGGCGACGCCCCGGGTGACCCGGGTCCCGGTGCCGATCGATCTGCGTGCCGACTGGGAGGACGCGCTGACCGGCGCGGGCTTCGACCCGAGCGTGCCGACGGCATGGCTGGCGGAGGGGCTGCTGTTCTATCTGCCTCCCGCCGCCGAGCGGCAACTCGTCGACGCCGTCGACCGGTTGAGCGCGCGCGGAAGCACCCTGGCCTACGAGGTCAAGCTGGAGAAGGACCTGCGGGCGTACCGCGACAGCGCGCTCTACACCGCGACGAGGGAACAGATCGGCATCGACCTGCTGGACCTCTTCAACGGCGAGCCGCGCCCCGACTCCGTCGGAGACCTGGTGGGCCGGGGCTGGTCCACCGTGGTCCGTACGCCCTTCGACTTCACCCGCCGGTACGGACGAGGACCGCTGCCCGAGCCCAACGACGCTCTGGAGGGCAACCGTTGGGTGTTCGCGGACAAGCCCGCCGGGTCCTGACCCGGGGGCCGGGCGAGGACGGCGCGTAGGGCCTCACCACGGGATCAGTACCGGTTTGACGACGAGGCCCGCGTCGCAGTCCCGTTCGGCCTCGTTGACGTCGGCGAGCGGATACGTACGGATCAGCCGGTCGAACGGGAAACGCCCCGCTCGCCACAGCGCCGTCAACCGCGGGACGAGGAGCGCGGGCACGGCGTCCCCCTCGCAGATGTGGGAGATCCTGCGGCCCTGCTCCAGAGTGCCCACATCGAGGGACAACGGGGTGTGCAGCCGGGCCACGAGACCGAGGTGCCCGGTGGGCCGCAGCGCCAGGAGCCCGTCGTTGATGAGCCTGCCGGAACCCGTGGTGTCCAGCGCGTACCGCGCGCCGCCGTCGGTCAGCCGCCGGATGTGCCCGGGCAGATCCGGCGTCGCGGCGGGCAGCGGCGACGCGTGGAATTCCTCGGCGAGCCGGAGCCGTTCGGGGTGCCGGTCCACGGCGACGACCCTCGCCCCGGCCGCCGTCGCCGCCATCACCGCGGCCAGACCCACCGCCCCCGCCCCGAGGACGACGACGGTGTCGCCGGGGCCCGCGCCGAAGGTGTTCAGTACCGCGCCGGCCCCGGTGAGGAAGCCGCAGCCGAGCGGCCCGAGCAGTTCCAGGGGCAGCGAGGGGTCCACCCGGACCGCGTTGCGCGCCAGGACCAGCGCGAAGCCGGCGAACGCGGACTGGCCGAACCAGCGGGGGGCGAGCGCGCCCCCGGCCGCGTCCGTGAACCGTGCGGCGTGCTCCTGACGCCCGCCGAACAGGTTCAGCGGCGCGAACGAGTCGCAGTAGGCGGGCGCCGCGCCCCGGCAGTGCACGCAGTGCCCACAGGAGTCGAAGCTCAGCACGACGTGATCGCCGACGTCCAGACCCGTGCCGGAGCCGCCGGTCTCCACCACGACACCCGCGCCCTCGTGGCCCAGGACCGCGGGCAGCGGAGAGCGGCCCGCCGAGCTCCGGACCGCGAGATCCGTGCGGCACATCCCGCAGCCGGCGACGCGCACCAGCACCTCGCCCTCGGCCGGTCCGGCCGACAGGAGCACCTCCTCGACGGCGAAGGGGGCATCGTACGAACGCAGCACCGCCGCGTCGAACCTCAAGGACACGTCTCCTCCGGGCGGTGCACGACGAACGGCTGGAGGTTGCCGTACAGACCCCACGGCCCGCCCGCCACCCCCACACCGCTCTCCTTGGTGCCCGCGAAGGGCTGGGCGAGGGAGAGTTCGGCGTGGTGGTTGATCCACGCCGTGCCGCAGTCGAGCCGGTCCGCAACCTCCTCGGCCCGGTCCAGGTCTGTGCCCCACACCGAGCCGCCCAACCCGAAGCCGGTGTCGTTGGCGGCCTCGACGGCGTCGTCCAGACGTGTGTACGGCAGCACCGGCAGGACGGGCCCGAACTGCTCCTCGGTCACGATCGGGCTGTGGGCCGGCACATCGGTCAGGATCGTCGGGGCGAAGAAGTGGCCCGGCCCGGGGAGCCGTCGGCCACCGGCCGCGGCGCGGGCGCCGGCCGCCAGCGCCTGACGGGTGCGGTGTGCGACACGGGCGAGCTGCGGGGCGTTGTTGAGCGGGCCGAGGCGGGTGGCGGGATCGAGCCCCGGCCCGACGACCGTGTCCCGGGCGCGCTGCGCCAGCGCCTCGACGACCTCCGGGTGGCGCCGGGCGGGGACGTAGAGCCGTTTGACGGCCATGCAGACCTGGCCGCAGTTGCGGAAGGCCGCCCAGAACAGCCGGTCCGCGATGCCGTCCACGTCCACGTCCTCCAGCAGGATCGCGGCGTCGTTGCCGCCCAGCTCCAGGGTGACCCGGGCGAGTGTGTCCGCCGCCGCGCGGGCGACGGCCCGCCCGGTGGGGATCGAACCGGTGAAGGTCACGTGCCGGATCCCGGGGTGTGCAACCAGACGGGCACCGAGCGGCTCACGTCCGGTGACGACCGTCAGGACGTCGGCGGGGAGGGCGGCGGAGAGGACGGACCCCAGCAGCAGGGTGGACAGCGGGGTGTAGGGGGAGGGTTTGAGCACCACCGTGTTGCCCGCGGCGAGCGCCGGGGCGAACTTCGCCGCCGCGAGCTGGAGCGGGAAGTTCCACGGCACGATCGCGGCGACCGGCCCCAGCGGACGCCAGCGCAGCTCGCTGCGGACCGGCCGCTCGTCGACGAGGGGGCGGGGGCCGTGGTCCAGCGCGGCGAAGTAGCGCAGCCGCGCGGCCGTACGGGCGACCTCCGCCCGCGACTCGGCCAGAGGTTTGCCCTGTTCCCGGGTGAGCAGGGGCGCGAGGTCGGTCCCGGCCGCCTCCACGGCGTCGGCCGCCGCACACAGCGCGGCCGTACGGGCGGCGGCGTCCGTGCGCCACCCGTACCAGGCGGCACGAGCACGGTCGACGACCGCGTCCAGATCCTCCGGCCGCAGCTCGGGGGCCGTGCCGACGACCTCGCCCGTCGCCGGATCGGCCACGGGGAACCGTCCGGCGCGGATGGTGGGCGCACGGCGGACACGCCGGGCCGGCATCCGGGCGGTCAGCTCGCGGCGGCGACGGCCGCCGCGTGCGCCTGGACGTGCCGGTCCATCTCCGCCCGGAAGGCGGCCACCAGAGAGGGCCGGATCCGGCCGGCGTTGCGGTCGCCGCCCTCGCAGACGGCCCCGCGCACCCCCACGATGTCCGTGCCCATACGGGCCAGTTCCTCCAGGTCGGGGGCCTTGACGCTGCCCGCGAGAGCGGCGAGGAGACCCGCCTCGTGCGCCAGCTCCACGAACCGGGCGCAGACCTCCGGCGGGGTGTGGTCGAACAGCCGTGACCCGTCCTTGACGGCCGTGTCGAGCATGGCCCCGTCGGAGCCGGAACGGCGGGCGATGTCCGGCAGTGCGAGCGGGTTGACGCAGCCGATCCGGTGGGCGTCGGCGTAGCCCGAGGCGACGACGAACGCGTCGGGCCGGTGGTCCTTCACGGCCCGGACGACGCCGCGCATGACCTCGACGGCCTGCTCGGGCGTGGTGCAGCCATAGAGCCCGACCTTGATGTACGAGGCCCCCGAGACGACCGCGCCGAGCGCGGCCTGGGCCACGGTACCGGGCTTGTAGGGCACGTCCCCCACGGTGGCGGAGACCGGCCTGTCCGCAGGGACCGCCTCGCGGATCGCTCTGATCACCCAGGGATAGTTCGCGCCGAGCGAGCCCTCGTCGGGCTTCT
The DNA here is from genome assembly GCA_014656015.1 of Streptomyces griseoaurantiacus. Classification (GTDB taxonomy): domain Bacteria; phylum Actinomycetota; class Actinomycetes; order Streptomycetales; family Streptomycetaceae; genus Streptomyces; species Streptomyces griseoaurantiacus. The sequence goes on from BNBP01000028.1 coordinate 61,096, forward strand.
TGACGTCCACGATGTCGAGGTGTTCGGCCGCCTTCGCGCAGTCGAGGGCCTCCTCGACACTGTCCGGTGAGACGAGAAGCAACACCGTGCACTCCTTCCCCGTGTGCGCACCGGCCACGACGGGCAGGCCGCGCCGTCACGGAATCCCGGGCGATCACCTCATGGTCACAGCGGTCCGACGGTCACCGGTAGAGCGCGCGGAATCCGACCCGACCACCCACCGTGCACCGCACACCCCCTCAGTGCGCCGTCCGCGCCGGTGCCCATCCGGCACGTCGGGCGCGGCGGCCCCCGGGCCGTACCCCGCAGCGGTCTACGGCGTCGGAGACGGCCCGGTGGTCCGACGGGCGCAGGGAGCGGTGGAGGGTCCGCAGCAGAGTGGACTCGCCGCTGCCGTTGGGGCCGACGAGGCCGACGATGTCGCCCTTGCGGACCCGCGGGCTCACGTCGCGCAGGACCGGGAGCGTCAACGCGTATTGCTGGCAAGGGCGTTGGCCCAGGATTCCGGACTGCTCGTGCGGGACGAACTCACCGACCACCTAGGCGTCCGGGCCCGCTTCGAACTGCTGGACCAGATCCGTGCCACCGGCGCCGCCACCCTCGCCGTCCTGCACGACCTCGACCTCGCCGCCCGCTTCTGCGATCGCAAGGTCGTCCTGCACGAGGGCGCCGTGGCCCCGGCGGGACCGTCCTGGAGGTGCTCACGCCGGACCTCCTCGCCGACGTTTTCGGCGTCCGCGCGAGCGCCGCACGCCACACCGACGGCGTCGTCCGCCTCACCTACGCCGCCCGCCCCTCGCCCACGGCCTCGCCCACGGCCTCGGGCACGGCGAAGGCGAACGGGTCACGGGCCGTGGCGGACCACCCGGGTCGGAACGGTGACGCGGCGGGCGGCCGGCGGAGCCGCGTCCCGGTGTTCGAGGCGGTCGATCAGCAGCCGCGCGGCCTGCCTGCCGATCTCGTCGGCGTCGTAGGAGACGAGGGTCAGCGGCAGACCGAGGACGTCGGAGAGGTCGAAGTCGTCGAAACCGGCGACGGGAAGGGTGACCCCCGCCTTGTACAGGGCCCGGATCGCACCCTGACTGATGCGGTTGTTGGTGCAGAACAGCGCGGTGGGGCGTTCGGACTGCCCGAGCAGTTCGACGGTGGCCCGTTCCGCCGCGGCCGAGTCGACCAGACCCTGACGGATGAGGGCGTTGTCCGGCTCGGTGCCGACCTCCTCGTGCGCCGCCCAGAAACCGCGCAGGCGCTCGGCGCCGGTGTAGAGCGCCGGCGGATTGCCGAGGAAGGCGATCCGGGTGTGTCCGTCGGCCAGGAGGCAGGCGGTCGCCTCGCGGGCGCCGTGGAAGTCCTCGACCAGGACGCAGTCGGTGTCGAGTCCGGCGGGCGGCCGCGCGGCGAAGACGACCGGGACGTGCCGCATGGCCGCGGCCAGATGCTGCTGCCTGCTGCCCGCCGGGACGACGATCAGTCCCTCGACCTGGTGGTCGACGAGCCCGTCGATGAGTTCGGGCTCCCGTTCGGGCTGCTCGCCCGAGTTGCTCAGCAGCATGCGGAAGCCGTACTCCGTCGCGATCTCCTGGACGCCGAGCGCGAGCCGTGAGTAGAAGGGGTTGGCGAGGTTGGTGACGACCAGGCCGATCATCCCGCTGCCCCCGAGGCGCAGACTGCGCGCGGTCTGGTTGCGGCGGTAGCCCAGCCGGTCGACCGCCGCGAAGACCCGCTCGCGCGTCGCCTCGGACACGCCGGGGTCGTTCTTGAGCACGCGAGACACGGTCATGGCGCTGACCTGCGCGAGCTTGCCGACATCGTGCATGGTCGGCCCGCTGCCCCGGCGAGCGGTCATGCCCCTGCCCCTTCCTCCGTCTGCCTGCACCGGCACCCCCGGCCTCACCGGGTCTCCGGGACGCCCCGCACCCACTCGGCCGCCCCGGTCAGGGGAGCCTCCTCGGGGTTCCGGGCCGGCCGGACGGGTACGTCGTCCGGTCCGCCGGCCGAGGCCAGCCCCGCGGTGAGCGCGGGGTGGATCAGGTCCCACGACCGGGCCATGGAGCCACCGACGACCACCGCGGTGGCGTCGAAGCGGTCGATCCAGGGAGCCAGGGCAAGGCCGAGTGCCTCGAAAGCGTAGCGGAAGGCCGACACCGCGGCGGCGTCGCCCGCCGTGGCACGCGCGGCCAGCTCGCGGACGTCGGGGAGGAGTTGTCCCACCTCGGGGGAGAGGCGCGCGTAGTGCCTCCGGATGCCTCGGCGGGAGACGGTGTCCTCCAGCGGGCGGCCGTGCACCGTCAGCCGGTGCACGTGTCCGTGCGGCGGGACCAGGGGGCCGGTGTGGACCGGGCGTCCGGCGGCCAGGAACGAAGAGCCCACCCCCGTGCCCAGCGTCAGGCAGACGACACGGTCGTGGCCCGCGGCGGCACCGGCGCCGTACTCGCCGAGGGCGAACGCGTCGGCGTCGTTGAGGAAGCACAGCCGCTCCGCCCGGTCGGCCAGTCGCGCGCGCAGACCGGCCCCGACGTCGACGCCGGACAGCGACTCGAACTTGCCCACGCCGGTGAAACGGCCGACACCCGTGGCGTAGTCGAAGGGGCCGGGGATCGCCACACCCCAGCACCCGCCGTGCCCGGCGGGCAACGCGAGGGCGGCCCCGGCGACGGCGTCGAGGAGGTCGCCGGCCGCCGCCCGCGGGTCCAGCGGGGCGCGGAGCACCGTCGAGGGGACGGGCCGACGCGTGCCGGGGTCCACAAGCGCGGCGGTGACATGCGTACCGCCGATGTCGAGGACCGGCACCGGGACCCCTCCCGCGCGGGTATCGCTCACGGTTCGACCACCAGCGCCTTGACGATCCGCACCTCGTCGCCGCCCACCGCGCGGACGCGGTAGGCGCCGACGGAGGCCGGGACGGTGAGGGTCTCCGCGAACGCCATCGTGTGCGTACGGCCGTCCCGCGTCTCGACGACGGCGCCCTCGCCCTGGGCGACGTTGAGGATGTGGAAGCGGCCCGCGGTGTCGTCGGGGGCCTCGCGGCCCTGCGCCACCACGAGGCGGTGCACCGCGTAGAACATCTCGGGCAGCGCGCCGAGAACCTCCTCGCGCCAGCCCTCCCCGGAGCGGAGCGTGCGCGGCTGCTGGACGAGGTCCTTGGTGACGTCCGCCCCGCGCCGGGCGGTGTCCAGGTTGGCGAAGCCGTGCGCGTAGGGCAGTGGACGGGACGCGCCGGCGGCGTCCTTGCGCAGCCAGTCGTACAGCCGCAGCGAGTACAGGTACGGCGTCGCGCTCACCTCCAGCACCAGGTTGCCCGCGCCGGAGGCGTGCGGCGTGCCCGCCGGGATCATGAAGAGCTGCCCCACGGTCGCCGGATGGGACTGGACGTGGTCCTCCACCGGCATCGGGGTGCCGTGTGCGATGGAGTCCTCCACCTGGCGCCGCATGGCCTCGGGGTCCGCCTCGTCGGTGAGTCCCAGCAGCACCCGGGAGCCGTCCTCGCCCGCCGTGACGTAGTACGTCTCGTGCTGGGTGTACGGCCAGCCGAAGACCTCCCGCATGTACTGCTCGCGGGGGTGGAGGTGCAGCGACAGGTTTCCGCCGCCCATGGTGTCGAGGTAGTCGAACCGGATGGGGAAGGACGTGCCGAACCGGCGGTGCACCTCCTCGCCGAGCATCTCCTGGGGATGCTCGACGCACAGCAGCTGGAACGGGATCTCGACCTGCGCCCCGCCCTTCTCGCCGACCAGGACGCCCGCCTCGGGCGCGATCAGCTCGTAGCCGAGGGCCGTGTTGCCCGCCTGCGGGGTGAAGCCGAGCTCGCTCGCCGCCCACTGACCGCCCCACGGGGTGGAGTTGAAGTACGGACGGGTGCGCACCGGGCCCCGGGCCAGACGGGCCAGCGTGGCGCGCAGCGCGGCACCGTCCAGCGAGGCCGGCCGGGCGGGGTCCTGGACGTCGATCCACCTCTCGACACGGCCGGCGAGCGCGTCACGGTGCCGGTCCTGTACAGGCCAGTCGGTGTAGAACAGGCGGACCAGACCGCCGAGTGCGGCGGGCCGTCCCAGATTGACGCCGACCGGCAGTTCGCCCTTGGCCACGGCCGCCTCGGCGTACCGCTTCGGCAGGTCCGCGTACCACAGCACGTCCGGCGCGCACAGAGCGGCGCCCGGCCCGTACACCACCGACACCCCGTCCCCGGCGGGGCGTCCGGGCCGCGGAACGGCGTCGAACAGGTCCGCGACCCGGGCCGTGGACAGGGGAGTGAAGAACGGGTCGCCCTCGGGGACGGGGCGGGCGGCGATCCGCTCGCCGGCGTCCGCCGCGTAGTGCGCACGGACGTCGAGGAGCGACACCTCGCGGCCGGTGGCGCGCACGGCTTCCGCGAGGCCGTCGGCCAGCGCGGCCCAGTCGAGCGCCGCGGGACCCTCCACCGCCAGGACGAGCGGGCCGGGCGGCAGCGCCGCGGCCGGGACGGACCAGCCGACGGCCACCTCCCCGGCGGCGGGCGGATAGCTGGGCAGAGGGTCGTACGAACGGGACACGGGCACAGCTTGCTCCTTGCTCGGCTCCACGGTGTCAGTTAACGATAACAACGCTTGGCCGAAGGTGTCCATGGTGGCCAGGCCAACCTTCTCGGAACATCCGCACATCAATGACCAGGGATTTCGCCGAGTGCTGCTCGCGGGATGGATTCTTTTCCCTTCGGAGTCTTGCTACTGCTGGAATGGTGTCGTTAACCTCCACGCAACACGTACCGGGCAGCTCCGGGGTTCCTCCGGCGTCACGCGCCCTGTGCTTCACATCCGGCCATGCAGTGGCCCGATTCCGTGAAGGTGATCAATGTCAGCATCGGGCAGGACCAGCCGTGCGGCGGGGCCGCTCGCCCGGCGCCGCTTCCTCGCCGGGGTGGCCGCCGGTGCGGCCGCTCTGACGGCCGGAGGGTGCGCACGGGGAACGAGCACGTCCGCGCAGCCGGGAACCACGAGCATCTCCAACGACAACGCCACCTGGGACGACGGCTACCGCACGGCCGGCCGGCAGCTGAAGAAGATCACCGGGTACTCGCTCAGGCCACTGTCGAACCCGTCGGTCACCTCCTACCAGCAGGTCGTGCAGATGACCCTGCAGACCTCGAAATCCTCCGACCTCGTCAAATGGGCCTCCGGTTACCAGCTCAAACGGCTGGCCCGGGCCGGCGGGCTCACCGACCTGGGCGGGGTCTGGAAGAGTTACGCGGACAAGGGCTGGGTCCGCGGCGCGTCCCGGGACGCCTTCTCCTACCGCGGCACGGTGTACGGCATCCCGCTGTACGAGTCGTACTACGTGCTCTTCTACAGCAAGCCGGTGTTCAAGAAGCTGGGCCTGACCGCCCCGGCGAGCTGGGAGGAGCTCCTGCACTGCGCCGAGGTCCTCAAACGCAACGGAATCACCCCGTTCCTCGCCAGCCAGGTGGGCGGCTGGCCCGCCATCGAGTGGTTCCAGGAGCTGGTCAGCAAGACCGACCCGCACTTCTACCAGCGGCTGGTGGCCGGGCAGGCCTCCTACACCGACGAGCCGGCCCGCCGGGCGATGGACCTCTGGCAGGACTTCATGCGCAAGGGCTGGATGACGCCCCCCGACTTCGACCAGGCGCGCGGCCCCGGCGCCCTCAAGGAGGGCACGCTGGGCATGTTCCTGCACGGCACCTGGCAGGCCGCCGGCATGGCCGCGGCGGGCATGAAACCGGGCACCGACTACGGCGCCTTCCTCCTGCCCACCGTGCGTCCCACCACGGCGAAGAGCGTGATCGCCGAATCGGGTGTCTTCGTCGTGCCCAGCCGGGCCTCCTCGCACAGGGCGGCCGTGGCGAACGTCGCGGCCTGGCTCGACCCGTCCGTGCAGCGGGTGTGGAGCGACTTCCTCCAGGACAGCTCCGCCAACCCCGAGGTCCGCTCCAGCAATCCGGTGGTGGCGGCACTCCAGCGGGACATCGCCCGCGACCACCGGCTGCCGCTGGTCCGCTACTGGGAGGCCAGTCCGCCCAGCCTCATCCAGGGCAACACCGACGACCTCGGCGGATTCATGGCCGGGCAGACCTCACCGGCCACGACCCTGCGCCGGATGCAGGAGCGCGCACACGACGAATGGGCGGCCTGGAAGCGAGACGAAGCATGAGCACCTCCCTCACCTCTCTCACCGACCGACGCCCGCCGAGCGCGGCCGGCGGACCGACCGCACCCCGGCGCGCGACACCCGCCGGGCGCTCCCGGCACACCGTGCGCGAACGGCTGGTGGCCGGCGGCTTCCTGGCCCCGTCCGTCGTCCTGGTCGCCCTGTTCCTGCTGGCCCCGTTCGTGTGGACGGTCTACCGCAGCTTCTTCGGCGACTCGCGGACCTCGCCGTTCAGCTGGTTCGACAACTACGCGCTGTTCGCCTCCGACCCGGCCCTGGCCCGCTCCGTCCAGAACACCCTGCTGTGGGTGGTGGGCACGGTCGCCCTCCCGTTCGTGCTCGGCCTCGCCATCGCCTGCATGACCGACGCGGGCCGCTTCTCCCGTCTCGTCCGGCTCTGCGTCGTCCTGCCCTACGCCCTCTCGGGGTCCGCGGTGGCGGTGGTGTGGAACTTCATGCTCACCACCGACGGCGCCGTCAACCAGGTCCTGACCACCCTGGGCCTGGACTCGCTGGCGCAGGGGTGGCTGCTGACCTGGCCCGGCAACACCCTGGTGATGATCCTCGCCAACGCCTGGCAGGCCACCGGCGTGGCCGTCATCCTCTTCCTCGTCGGACTGCAGTCCATCCCGCCCGAGACCCTGGAGGCCGGCGCCCTGGACGGTGCGAGCGGCTGGCAGCAGTTCCGCCACATCGTCCTGCCCCAACTCCGCCCCGTGTCGATCATCGTGATCGGGATGAGCCTGGTCAACGGCCTCAAGTCGTTCGACCTGATCTGGGTGCTCACCCAGGGCGGCCCCGGACGGGCCACCGAGACACTCGCCGTGTCCATGTACAACGAGACCTTCCTGGAACTGCGGCCCGGCGCGGGAGCGGCGATCGCGGTCGTCCTCACCGTGATCGTGCTGGCGGCCTCCTGGCTCTATCTGCGCCGCCAGCTCGACGTGAAAGGCGTGTGACCCATGTCCCTCGGCCGCGTTCTGCGCAATGCCACCCTCGCCGTCCTCGCCCTGACGTGGCTGGTCCCCACCTGGCTCCTCGTCGTCAACGCGCTGGTCCCCGCGACGAGTTACTCCGGCAGCCCGCACTGGTTGCCCCAGGACTTCGGACTGTTCGACAACATGTCCCAGGCCTGGGACAAGGCGCACCTCGGACCGGCCCTCGGCAACAGCCTCCTGTACGCCGTGGTCAGCGCCGTGGCCGCCGCGGTGCTCGCCGGCCTCGCCGCCTTCGCCACCGTCATCATGCCCGTCGGACGGCAGGCGGTGTGGTTCTGGGTCATCTACTCCGGCACCCTCCTGCCCCTCCAGGTCTTCCTGCGGCCCCTGTTCCTGTCGTACGCGCACACCTCGCTCTACGACACCCAGCTCGGGCTCGTGCTCATCTACACGGCGATCGCGGTCCCGTTCGCGTTCTTCGTCCTGCGCAACTACGCCCTGACGCTGCCGCGCGAGGTCGTGGAGGCCGCGCGCATCGACGGCGCCTCCTGGTGGCGGGTGTTCTGGCAGATCCACGTCCCGCTGACCCGGTCCGCGATGATCGCCGTGTTCGTGTTCCAGTTCGTGGCCGTCTGGAACGACCTCATGTTCGGCATCACCATGGTCACCAGCCGCAACATCCGGCCCGTGATGGCCGCGCTCGCCGATCTCCAGGGCAACTACTCCAACGTCGGGCCGCCCGTCGTACTGGCCGGCGCCCTGCTGGTCTCGCTGCCGACCGTGGTGCTGTTCTTCTCCGCCCAGCGCTTCTTCGTCAGCAGCCTGAAGATCCACCGCTGATCCCGCACCCCCACCCCCTTCCGACGTCACCAAGGGACACCTCCATGCCGCGCTCACTGCTCACCCGTGCCACCGCCCCCGTGCTCTGCGCCGGACTGCTCTGGACCGCCGCCCCCGCCCACGCCCAGAGCCCCGCACCCGCCCGCCCCGTCTCCTCCGGGACCTGGGCCGACCGCGCCACCGACGCCTACCGGGCGCTCCAGGACCACCTGTACGAGGGCTCCGGCCGGCACGGCCTGTACCTGGAGCACACCCCCCATCAGGCCGGCGACCAGGAGCACTCCTTCCTCTGGCCGTTCCGCGAGGCCGCGCAGGCCGCCGTCGACATGCAGGAACTGCCGGGCACCGGGTCCGCCTACCGGCAGGACGCGGCCGAGCGTTTCGACACCGCCGAGCTGTACCACACCGGCGGCGACCGCCCCGGCTACGCCTCCTATCTGCCCGCCCCCCTCGGCACGGGCGGCGACACGTACTACGACGACAACGCCGTGGTCGCCCTCACCGAACTCGACCAGTACGAGGCCACCGGCGACGCACGCTACCTGGAGCGGGCCGAGCGAATCCTGCCCGTCGTCTCCCGGGCCTGGGACGACGACACCACCAAGGCGTGCCCGGGCGGCATGGACTGGTACGACTCGCCGAACAACACCATCCGCGCCACCAACGTCACCGCCCTGTCCGCCCAGCTCGCCGCCCGCCTCTACACGCACACCCACGACCGCGCCCACCTGGACAAGGCGCGGCAGTGGTACGGCTGGGTGTACTCCTGCATGCGCAAGGCGCCCGGCCTCTACGTCAACGACCGCGGCGACGACGGCAGCACGAACGAGACCCTGTGGACCTACAACTCCGGCGCCATGATCGGCACCGCCACCGCCCTCTACCGCGGCACCGGAGACACCGGATACCTCGACAAGGCGGTGGCCGACGCCCGCGGCTCCCTGGCGTACTGGACCGAGGGCAGCAGGCTGCACGACCAGCCGGCGGTGTTCAACTCCTTCTACTTCAAGGACCTGCTCGACCTGGACGCCGTGCGGCCCGCCCCCGCCTACCTCAAGGCCATGAGCGCCTACGCCGACAGCACGTACAAGTCCAACCGGGACTCCACCACCGGGCTGTTCCGCTTCCAGCCCTCCAACGGCGGCGACTACGACCCGGCGGCGCCGGCCGCGACCCTCAACCAGTCGGCCATGGTCCAGATCTTCGCCACCCTCGCCGACGCCACCCACCACAAGCACCGGCGTTCCTGACACGCGGAACCCACCGCCCTCACCGGCGTTCCCGACACGACGGACCGCACGACCGCACCCCGACGCAAAGGACCTCGACGCACCATGTCCAAGCCACCGCTCACCCGGCCCTCCTGGTGGGACGCCGACCTCGCGCGCGACCTGCTGAAGGAGCGCGTGGCCACCACCGCCCACCTCGGCGGCGCGCGGGTGCGGCTCTCCGGCGAGCCGCTGCTGCGTCACGACGGCAGGGGCGGCCTGCTGCAGTCCGTCCGGCTGCGGGTGGACCACCCCGACGGCACCCGCCCGCCGCGTCTCACCAGGGCCCGGGTCACCACCGCAGGAGGCACCCCCGTCCACTGCGAGCTGCTCCCGGGCCCGGACGGCGACACCCGCCTCCTCGTCCCCGAAGTGACCGCACCCACCCTCCTGTCGATCGAACTCCCCGAACTCCAGGAAGGCACCCACCTCCCCTTCGAGGCACACCCGCAGCGCCACTGGACCCTGCACCTCGTCCAGCACTCCCACCTGGACATCGGCTACACCGACCCGCAGGGCAGGGTGATGGCCGAGAGCCGCGCCTACCTCGACTCCCTCCTGGAACTGTGCAGCGACACCGACGACTGGCCGGACCCCGCCCGGTTCCGCTGGGCCGTCGAGGGGTTCCACTCCTTCCAGGACTGGCGGGCCCACCGGCCCCGGCGCCAGGTGGAGCGCTTCCTGGACCGGGTCCGCGAGGGGCGTGTCGAACTCACGGCCATGCCGTTCAACCTGCACACCGAGACCTGCTCCACCGACGAACTGCACGAACTGCTGCGCCCCGTGGCCGAACTGCGCGAACGGCACGGCATCGACCTCACCACCGCCATGCAGACGGACGTGCCCGGCCAGGTCGTCGGGCTGCCCGACGTCCTCGCGGACAACGGCATCCGCTACCTGTCCGTCGCCCACAACTGGGCGGGCCGCGCCGTGCCCCACCTCGTCGGCGGGGAGCACCTGCCCCGGCTGTTCCGCTGGCAGGCACCGAGCGGCAACAGCGTCCTGGTGTGGCGCACCGACACCCCCCACGGCCTGGCCTACATGGAGGGCTCGATCCTCGGCTTCGACGAGTCCTACGACCACGTCGACGACCTGCTGCCCGCCTACCTCGGCGCCCTGGCCCGCTTCCCGTACCCGCACCAGGGGCGCGGCATCCCCGGCTTCCCGGCCCTCGACCTGCCCGGCACGGCGGACCCGTACCCGTGGGACGTCCTGCACCTGCGGGTGCTCGGCAAGTTCGCGGACAACGGTCCGCCCCGCCGCGTCATCTCCGACACCGTGCGCCGCTGGAACGAGGAGTGGGCGTACCCGCGTCTGCGTGCCTCCCGCAACCAGGACTTCTTCGAGGACGCGGAGAAGCGGGTCGGGGACCGCCTGGAGACCTACCGGGGCGACTGGAGCGACTGGTGGGTCGACGGCGTTGGCGCAGGCGCCGTCCCGCTGGCCGCCACCCGGCGCGGCCAGGCGGCCCTCGCCGAGGCACAGACCGTCGCCGGGTACGCCCAGCTGCTCGGCGTTCCCGACAGCACGGCGGTCACCGCGGCCGCCCCGGCCGTCTACCGCTCCGCCTCGCTGTTCAACGAGCACACCTGGGGCGCCGGCGACCCCTGGACCCACGGCGACCACGGCCACGGCTCCGGCGAGAAGCAGTGGCACTGGAAGTACGCCCAGGCCCTGCGCGCCCACGACGACGCCGAGACCCTCCTGGACGCCGCCTCCGCCCTGCTGGGGGAGGCCCTCGCCCCCGCCGCCGACGCGCTCGCGTCCTTCTACGCCGTCAACACGTGCAGTTGGCCGCGGACCGAGACGGCCCGGCTCTTCCTCCCCGAGAGCACGGTCGCGCTCGACGAGGCGGTCCACGTCCTCGACGGACGCACCGGAGAGCCCCTCTCGTTCGCCGAGGAGGCCCAGAGCAACGACCGCCACCGCGCGGCGGGCCGCTTCCTGAACGTACCCGTCACGGAGGTGCCGGCCTGCGGGGCCGTACGCCTGGACGTCACGGCCGCCGGGGCCTCCCCGGCGCGGGAGCCGGCGGAAGCGGTCGGCGGGGCCACCGTCCTGGAGAACGACCACCTGCGCGTCACGGTCGACCTGCGCGAGGCGTGCGTCTCCTCCGTCGTCGACAAGGCCACCGGCCGCGAGATGGTGCGCCAGGACGCCGCCGTCGGCCTCAACGGGTACGTCTACGACGAGTACGCCACAGCCGGCGGCTTCAACCACCAGTCCAGCAAGACCGTTGCCGACGACTCGATGCACCTGCTCGCCTCCCGCAGCACCGCCCCGCCCGCCGCACTCGTCGACCGCTCCACGGACGCCACCGGCCAGACACTCGTCTACGAATGCGCGCCCGCCGGTACCCGCAGACTCCGCGTACGAGTGCACCTCCCGCACCACGCGGCCCGTATCGACATCGAGAACCGGATCGACAAGACCGCGACCCTCACCAAGGAGAGCGCCTTCTTCGCCTTCCCCTTCGCCCTCGACCACCCCACCGTGCGGACGGAGGCCACCGGCGGCGTCTTGGGCACCGACCGCGAGACCGTGCCGGGCTCGGCGGCCCACATGCGTGCCGTACGGCGCTGGATCAGCCTCAGCGACGGCACCCACCACGCCGCCCTGGCGACGGCCGACGCCCCGCTCGTGCAGCTCGGCGGGATCGCGATCCCCTACGTGCCCTACCCGCCGTCGCTGCCCCGTGAGGAGCCGGGAACCGTCTTCTCCTGGGTGCACAACAACATCTGGGACACCAACTTCCCCGCCCAGCAGGCGTTCGACCACGTCTTCCGCTACAGCGTCGGCTTCACCACGGCCGAGGAGGATCCCTCGGCCCACGCCGCACGTGTCGCCGCCGTCACCAGCCACCCCCTGGTGCCGGTCCGCGCCCGTGCCGCAGCCGGGGCCGCATCCCCGGCGCGGACGCAGTTCCTGACCGTGGACGACCCCCGGGTACGGCTTGTCGGGCTCACCGTCCCCGCCGAGGGCCGGCTCCTGGTGCGCCTGCAGTCGGTGGCCGGCACGCCCGTCACCTGCCGCCTGCGCACCCCCTTCCCGGTGACCCGCGCGGCGCGCACCACCTATCTGGGGCTGGGCCCGCGCGACATCGGTCCGGAGCCGGACGGCACGGTCGCGGTCGACGTTCCGGCGCTCGGTACGGCGGCGGTCGTGCTGCACCTGTCCGCGTCCGGGAGTGGAGCCTGATCCGCGGCGGCTCCCGCGGACGGTCTGCGCCCGCGGCCCACGGGCACACCCGCCTCTGTGTCGGGTGCCCGAGCCGCTCGACCGCTGCTCGGCCGCCATGAGAGGCAACCGGCCGACCGTCGTGGCGGCCTTCCACTCCCGCCGCGGGCCGTCCCTCTTCGGCGGGGTCGGAAACGCCGGTACGGCTGCGCGATGAGTTCGTGGGCTCGAAGCGGTCTACTCCAGTAATCAACGGATCAGGTGGCCCACTCCGCAGGTGACGGAAGGTCGCCAGGAGGAGGAGACAGTGACCAGACGTTCGGGCGCGGTGACCTGCGACCTCTCGATCTCCGTCGACGGCTACTCGGCAGGGCTCGATCAGACCGAGCAACGCCCGTTCGGCGACGACGCCGGCGACGGCTGGGGCGACAGGCTGCACGCGTGGATGTTCGAGACCCCGGAGCAGCGGCAGGCCGAGCTCGACCGGCTGACAGCGGTCGGCGCCTTCATCATGGGGCGCAATATGTTCGGCCCCGTACGCGGCGGGTGGGACCGGCCGTGGAAGGGCTGGTGGGGCGAGAATCCGCCGTACCACGCACCGGTCTTCGTGCTGACCCACCACCCGCGTGACCCGCAACCGATGGACGGCGGTACCACCTTCCACTTCGTCACCGACGGAATCGAATCCGCGCTGCGGCAGGCTCGTGAGGCGGCAGGCGACCGCAACGTGTCGATCCACGGGGGCGCGACCACCATCAACCAGTACCTGGCCGCAGGCTTGATCGACGAGCTGCGGCTACACATCGTGCCGTTCACACTCGGCGCCGGCACGCGGTTGTTCGACGGCGTGCCGGCACTGAATCTTGAGCAGGTGGAGTCGCGAACAGCGGACTCGGTCACACATGTGACTTATCGCGTGCTGTGACGGCCGGCAGTACGTTCACCCGGGCGAGGACCGAAGCCTCCTCCCGGCGGAGTCCGGCGACCCTGCGCGTCCCGTGGCTGACCATGCCCACGCGCTGTGGTGCGAGGCCGCCGCGCAGCGGACCCGGCAGTGGGTCCGCCGGCAGAACCGTCCGCCCCACGCGCCACCGGCGGAGGGGTTCGGTCGTGGCGCGGCGGTGGGAGCACGCCCCTGCCGAGGCGTACTCCCACCGCCGCCGGACGGACAATGTCAGCCCTGGCGGACCGAGACCACGGCCATGTCGGCCACATTGACGTTGGCGGGCGCGGAGACCGCGAAGGCCACCGCGTGGGCGAGGTCGTCGGCGGAGAGGGGACGAAGGTCCCGGCGCATCTGCGCCAGTCCCTCGCGCATCCGCTCGTCGCTCATGTCGTCACCCAGTTCGGTCGCCGTGACACCCGGTTCGATGTTGTGCACCCGCACATCGCGCGGTCCGAACTCGGCCCGCAGGTTGCGCGTCAGGTGGGCGACCGCCGCCTTGGTGGCGCTGTAGACGGACCAGTTCGGGTAGAGCAGGTGACCCGCGACGGAACCGACGTGCACCAGGTCGGCGGGGCCGTGTTCCGCGGCGGTGAGCAGGTCGTCGGCGAAGACACGCCCGGTGTGGATCAACCCGCGCAGGTTGACGTCGATCATGCGGTCCCATTCCGCTGTGTCGGCGTCCTCGAACGGCGACCCCAGCATCACGCCGGCGTTGGCCACGACGAGGTCCACCCGTCCGAGCTCGGAGCGGACGGAGTCCGCCGCCCGGCTCAGTGCCTGCGGATCGGTTACGTCCACGGCGACCGGCAGAGCCTGCCCGCCGCTGGAGCGCAACTCGTCGGCCAGCTCCACCAGCCGGCTCTCCCGCCGACCCATGAGGGCGACGCGCGCACCGAGGAGTGCCAGACGGCGGCCGGTGGCGGCCCCGATGCCGGCGGTGGCCCCGGTGACCACCGCCACCCGCCCGGCGAGGGGGAGGGACGCTGCGGCCGGAGAACCGGTGCGCGCCGCGGGCGCGGTCCAGGACATCGAGGAGGTCGAAGAGGTCGAGGAGGTTGTGGAAGAAGTCATGCGTCCACTGTCGGGGCGTGCGACGCGGGCTACCAGGCAGGCCCTCGCCCGGGCATGCCGTCCCGGGGTGCGGCGCACCCCCTCAGCGACGCCGGGGCGCGGTGTCGGGGCGGTTGTCATGTCGTGGCGGCAAGCACGTCGGATACGACCGGTTCAAGATCCGGGGAACTCGGCCAGGGCGAAGCCCCGCCCCAGCGTGCCGCTCACCCGGGGGCCTTGATGCCGTCCAGTGCCATGGCGAGCACCCGGTCCCGCTGGGCCTCCTGGACGAAGTTCGCCCCGCTGACGCCGTTGACCAGGAAGAGGACGTCGTCGAAGCTCACGTCGGTCCGGGCCTTGCCGGCGGCCTGGGCGCGTTCGAGAAGCGGTCGGCCCGCCGCATGGATCATGTCGCGGCCGGTCGCGAACATCTCCGCGCGGTGCGCGATGGCGTCGTAGATGGCCTTCTTGGTGGTCGCGTAGCTGACGAACTGGCGCAGCCAGCTCTCCAGGGCGTCCCACGGTCCCAGGCCGCCGGGCTCGGCCGCAAGGCGGCCGAGGGCCTCGACCTCGTCCAGGTAGACGGTTTCGAACAGATGCTGGCGTGTGGGGAAGTTGCGGTAGAGCGTCGCGATGTTGACCCCTGCCCGTCGGGCGATGCCCTCCAGCGAGGCGCCGGCCCCCTCGGCGGCGAACACCTCGCGAGCGGCGTCCAGCAGTGCGTCGAAGTTGCGGCGTGCATCGGCGCGCGTCGGTCTGCTCACGACGAAACCGGTTCGAGGTCGCCCGCCGGACCCGGTGGTGGCCATCACGCATTCCTCCTGATCTCCAGCCCTTGTCAAACGAAGGGAGGCCTGCGCTAAAGTCAAGGCATGCCTTCACCTATGCGCAGGCATGCCTTACCTTATTCGGACCCTGCGGGAGATCATGACCACCATCGGCTTCATCGGCAGCGGAAACCTCGGCAGCACGCTCGCCCGCCTCGCGGTCGATGCCGGCCACGACGTCGTCCTCAGCAACAGCCGCGGTCCGCACACCCTGAGGAACCTGGTCATGCGGCTCGGCCCGCGGGCCCGCGCGGCGACCCCCGTCGAGGCCGCGGCCGCCGGCGACCTCGTCGTGGTGACCATCCCGATCAGGGCTTACCAACACGTCCCCACCGAGCCCCTGCGGGGCAAGGTCGTCATCGACACCCTCAACTACGACCCCGTCCGCCAGGGCCGTGTCCCCGAGATAGAGGCCGACCCCACCCCGGCACACCTCCTGCTACGGACACACCTGACCGAATCGCACGTCGTCAAGGCATTCAGCAGCATCTTCTTCAGACACCTCGCCACCCTGGGACGCCCCGCCGACGCCCCCGACCGCAGCGCACTGCCCATCGCAGGCGACGACACCGACGCCAAGAGGGAAGTCGCCGCGCTGATCGACTCAGTCGGCTACGACGCATACGACGTCGGTCCTCTCGACGAAAGCCGCCGGTTCGCCCCGGGCACGCCCGCCCAGCACGCCCATCTCGACCCGGACGGCATGCTCGACGCCCCCGGACGTCCCGTGTCGGCGGCCGACCTCGCGAGGCTCCTCTCGGCCTGAGGAACGCCATGACCGGCACCCCCGGCTCTTCCCCGGCAGCGCATGGGTGGGTGGGCGAGGTCCGACACCCGGTCGGGGGCGCCCTCACGTCACCCGCCCTCGGTGGTCCAAGGCTGTTTGCGCTGGTCGGAGGCGATTCACCTGTTGTGCTTGTGGGTGTCAGCAGGAACGGGCGTTGGTTTCCTGGGCCGTTGGTTTTTAGTGTGGGGGTGTGGCGCCGTACGGCGCCGTGCACGTACGAGGATGTCCTGGAGGAGTTCCATGCGGGAGCGCACTATTGGTGGGCGAGCCGTCTCCGCGGTGGGTCTGGGCGGGATGCCGATGTCGATCGAGGGGCGTCCGGACGCGGAGCGCTCGATCGCGACCGTTCACGCCGCGCTGGAGGCCGGTGTCACCCTGATCGACACGGCGGACGCCTATCACCTCAAGGCGGGGGAGGTCGGTCACAACGAGGAACTCATCGCCCGGGCGCTGCGCGAGTACGGCTCGGGCGCCGCGGACGTGCTCGTCGCCACGAAGGGCGGGCACCTGCGTCCCGGCGACGGGACGTGGACGCTCAACGGCGATCCGCAGTACGTGAAGCGGGCCGCGAAGGAGTCCGCCCGGCGGCTCGGTGTCGAGGCGATCGGCCTGTACCAGTTCCACCGTCCCGATCCCGCCGTGCCGTACGCCGAGTCCGTCGGTGCGCTGAGTGAGCTGCTGGACGAGGGCGTCATCCTGATGGCCGGGATCTCGAACGCGGACGTGACGCAGATCGACGTCGCACAGGAAGTGCTCGGCGGCCGACTGGTGTCGGTGCAGAACCAGTTCTCGCCCGCCTTCCGTTCGAGTCTGCCGGAGCTGGAGCGTTGCGCCGAGCTCGGCATCGCTTTCCTGCCGTGGAGCCCGCTGGGCGGTATCGCGAACGCCAAGGACCTCGCGGAGCACCACGGGGCGTTCCAGCAGGTCGCCGACGAGGTCGGTGTCAGTGTCCACCGGGTCACCCTGGCGTGGGAGCTCGCGCTCGCTCCTGTCGTCGTCCCGATCCCGGGTGCCTCTCGCCCGGAGAGCATCCGTGACTCCGCCGCCGCGGCCGACCTCGACCTCACGGCCGAGCAGGTCGCGCGGCTGTCCGCCTGACAGGTCCGGTACTCGGTTCTCGTCCGGTGCCGCCGGACACGTCACACCCGCTTCTGCGGACGGTGTGACGTGTCACGGCTGACACCTGGAGGTGGTTGCGACCCGGGGGGCGGGGCCGTGGCTTCGCCCACTCCCCGGCTGCCGCTTGTGCCCGGCCTGGCGCGAGGGGCAGACGACGGACGGACGCCTGGGACCGGTGGGGACGATCGTGTGCTCATCGAAGAGTTGTTCCAGGGCCTCGTGGCCGTGCTCACGGTGGTATGCCATCTCTCGGCCGCGGTGGTGGCAAGGGCCCGGAGGATGCGGGCATCGCCGTCCGGCAGCGGGCAGTGTTCCAGGCCCAGGGCCGTGCAGGTGGGTGCGGCTGATCAGCAGGTGGTCGCAGTGCGACCCGGGCAGCCACGGCTCGTGGCGACGGAGACCGGCCGCTTCGGCAAGCGGTTCGCCGCCGTCACGGTGCGCACACCGGACCGCCGCTGGTGCCCGATCGAGATCGAGGCGGCGTCCTGGTGCTGTTTCGCTGAGTGGGATTTCGCCGTCGACGAGGTCCTGGACGCCTACTTCGAGGACGACGGACCGGAGACGGCGTCGGAGCCGGGCCCGAGCCCGAGACGGAGCGAAGTCGGACAACGCCGCGAAGCCGCACGTCGACGCTGCTGACTCTTAGACGTCGTTTCTTATGGCGTGATCATTCGTTGAGCCGTTCATGACGGATCTGGTTGAGCGGTTGGCGCCGGACGAGTTGTGGGTGTTGTTCCGGCGGGTGGTGTCGCCGACGGTGGTGATACGTCCGCAGGGCGGTGGCCGACGTCGCGCGGGTGACCGTGAGGCCTTGGCCGCGATCATCTTTGTGGCGACCTCGGGCTGCACCTGGCGCCAGCTGCCGCCGGTCTTCGGGCCGAGTTGGCAAACGGTCTACCGGCGTTTCGCCCAGTGGAGCCGGGACCGGGTCTGGGCCCGGCTCTATCGCGTGATCCTTGACGAACTCGGGGTGCGGGGTGAGCTGGACTGGTCGAGATGCGCGATCGACTCGGTCAGTCTGCGGGCGGCAAAAGGGGGCCTTTGACGGGACCGAATCCGACCGACCGCGGCAAACTGGGATCGAAGATCCACCTGATCTGCGACCGGAACGGACTGCCACTGTCTCTGGGAATCTCCGGGGCGAACATGCACGACAGTCAGGGCCTAGAGCCGCTCGTGCGGGGCATCCCGCCTATCCGCTCTCGCCGCGGCCCCCGTCGGCGACGGCCGGCGAAACTGCACGCCGACAAGGGTTACGACTATGACCACCTGCGCCGATGGCTCCGCAAGCGTGGCATCCGCCCCCGCATCGCCCGTAAGGGCGTTGAGTCCTCACAACGGCTGGGTCGGCACCGCTGGGTCGTGGAGAGAACTGTGTCCTGGCTGGCCGGCTGCCGCAGGCTCCATCGACGCTACGAACGCAAGGCCGAACACTTCCTCGCCTTCGTCGGCATAGCAGCGACTCTCATCGGTTACCGTCGCCTGAACACCCTGCTCATGGCCTGAGCCGGTCCTGCTGCACGTCGAAGCAGACCAGCCCCATGGACTCTGCCGTGGCCGCCGCGTAGGCCGAAGCCTCCTCAGCCATGCTCCACCGCACGGGGAAGTAGATCAGCGGACCACTGGCTTCGCCGATCAACGGGCCGGTCGACCAGGGCGAAGTGTCCTCGTCGTCCTCGGCAAGGTCGCACCACCGCTCGAGCAGCACGGCGACGTACGCCGCGATGCGTTCGGACGGAGGCTCTTCCACCTCGCTGTCGATGTAGCGGTCGTACAGGTCACTGAAGACCCGACCGGCAGTCTTGTCATCCGCCGGCCTCTCGCCTTCCCAGACAGCAAGGTCGTAGCTCATGACCGCAGACTCTCATGCCGCTCTGACAGCCATAAGAAACGACCTCTTACTGGCGTGCCGCATGCGATTCTCATGTAGATGTCAATTCAGAGAACTCCAAGGCCCGCTAGCTGTAGGAGCGTCGGCTCTCTCCGGTATTCCTCGTACGGGGCGGCACTCGCTCTCGCGGGCTCTACACCAGTCCGGCGTCACTCACATGACCGCTGGGACCGTGTTTGTACTGCGTTTACCCTATCCGAACAGGAACACTCACCCCTACTTCGCGACGTTCCCGGCGAACCAGGCGATCTTCGATCTTGCAAGGGCTCCTGGGGTTCAAGTACCGTTCTCCCCGTGAAAAAAACCAACCCCGGTAGAGTTCAGGGATTACTTAAGAGGATTTCCGTCGCGGCGGCAGTTGCCGCCGGATTGACGATAGCAATCCCAGCGACTCCCGCCGCTGCAGTCAGCTCCGTAAATTGTGGATGGCCCTCGACGATCGACGAGCATGCTCGCGTGACGTCATACGGCTTGCCGACATGTTTCGCGAATTCTGGTTCGATGAACGTGAATATTCACGATGTCGCGAATTTCCATTCGGGCAACAATAAGGTCACGTTTTTCTGCACTATCGAAGGGGGCACTTATCAGAACGCTCTCACTCTGGAGAAGTGGCAGGACCACTCCCTGACGTTCGGTCTCACTGCCCGCGTGACTTCGGTGGTTATCTGGTGACCGGGCAGCACTGACGAACTCCTCTGCCCGCGACGGCCAGAATTCCCTTCCTGGCCGTCCCGGGTCGGCAGTGCCATTTCGAGGATCGAGCATCCGCCCATCGGCGTCCGGGCGGGTGACGACCTTACCGAAGCCGCCGTGACAGCTGGCCGGCCGGAGGCAATGGAGGGCCGGCTCGACATGGCAACGGCCGTCCTTGCTTCCAGCAACTCCGACCATCTCGCGATGTTCGTCCCACGTTCCCGGGCGCTGCTGGCACCGGGCAGCGACGCACGGTCTCATTGTGAGGAGGCGATCAGACGCGGGGAACGGACGACCGCGTTCCTCGAAAACGCACCGCCGACACCCAGGTCGTACGCATCCTCACCGAACTCGGCGTCACCTCCCGCACACACATTGCCGCCGCCATGGGTGCTCAGGAGTCCCCGCAGAGTGAACAGTGAGGCCAGTCCCACTTGCCGT
This sequence comes from Streptomyces griseoaurantiacus, assembly GCA_014656015.1. Taxonomy (GTDB): domain Bacteria; phylum Actinomycetota; class Actinomycetes; order Streptomycetales; family Streptomycetaceae; genus Streptomyces; species Streptomyces griseoaurantiacus. Next base: position 81,214 of record BNBP01000028.1, read on the forward strand.
ATCGCCCCCTGGAGACACCCTCCTGCTCCATACCAACGGCCCTATCTCGCCCCCGTCACATCCTCAGCGGGGGCCGGCACAGACTTCTGCCCGCGGCCGCACACCAGAGCGGCGCGCCTCTGCCTCCGGCCAGGCGAGGCCGTGTTGGCCCTGCCCTGCCTGGCCCGATCCGATCGGATCTATGTGAGGCAAGGTGCAGGAGGTCATAAAGGTGATGTCAGGCGAGGAAGTCGGTCAGGGTCGTGAGGAACCAGTCAGGGTCTTCTTCAGCGACGAAGTGTCCGGTGGGTGCGACGGCGCCTTGCACATTGTCCGCGTGAGGGGCGAGGAACTCGGCGAGGCTGGTGCCGGAGTGCGTGGTGCCGACGGCCAGGACAGGCATGGACAGCTTGCGCCGCGCGAGCAGGGTGCGGTTGTCGTGACCGTCATCAAGGAGTGTGCGGTAGTGGGCGAAGCCTGCGCGCAGTCTCTCCCTGCCGGTGTAGGCCTGGGCGTAGGCGGCCAGGTCGGCTTCGCTGAAGGTGCCCGGATTGGACATGGCGGTGAACGTGGCGGTGACGAACTCCAGTTCGTGGCCGTCGAGGAGCATCTCTGGTATGTCGGGAGTCATGAAGAAGCCGAAGTGCCACATGCCGCCCTCCGCGACGTTCATCGCTTCTTCCAGGCCGAGGCCGGGCAACAGAGCGTCGAGCAGGACCAGATGGGAGATGTCCTCGGGGTGGGAGGCTGCCCAGGCCAGGGCGATCATCGAGCCGATGTCATGGCCAGTCACCGCGACGGGGCCTGTCAGAGGTCGTTCTCTTTCCGAACCTTGTGTGCGGATTCCGCTGGTCAGGCATGGGATTGCGCGTGCCACGAAAGCCTCGACTCGTTGCTGATCGAGTTGCCGTGGGGGTGGCGGATGCCGTCGA
>BNBP01000029.1 GCA_014656015.1 Streptomyces griseoaurantiacus
CGCCCCGGGCCGTCCCCGGGCCGCCCGGCGCGCGGCGCTCGCGGCCGGTGCGCTCGGCGTGGCGGGGGCCGCCCTCCAGCTGGCCGGCGGCTTCGGCGCGGGGTCCTCCGGGACGCCGGGCGGTGCGGGGGAGTCCGCGCGTCCGGCGGCCGCGTCCACCGGGGCGGAGGGCTCCGCCTCCGCCGACGGCGCCCCTTCCGGCACCGACTCCGCCACCCCCTCGGCCACCGGTTCCGGCTCGGCCGTGCCCTCCGGCGCGGGGGAGCCCTCCGCGTCCGCCGGGATCACGCGGGCCGCCTCCCCGAACCCGCGCGGAGCGGGCGCGGGCGACGGCTCGGAGCCGGGCGGATCCGCCACCCGGTCCGCCCCGCCCGCGTCCCCCACGCGTTTCCCCTTCCCCCCGGCCCCCTCCGCCCCGGGCCCGACCGCGTCGAACCCGTACGGCGGCGGACACGGCGGAGGTGGCTGGGGCGGGGGCGGCTGGGGCGGTGGAGGTGGCTGGGGAGGCGGAAGCGGAGGCGGCGGGGGCGGCTGGGGTCAGCACTGACGTCCGGCGTTCCCTTCTCGCGGCCGAAAAGCGCCCCTTGCCCCCACACGCCTCCCCTCTGAAAATGCGCATGACAACTCAACGGGCGGCCGGACGACCTTCGGCCGCCCCGTCATGTCTCAGAGGGGACCCCACATGAGAAAGCCTCTCGTCACCGCGCTGCTCGCCCTGGTCATCGCCGGGGCCGGCGCCGCCCCCACGGCGACGGCGGCCGCGCACGCCCCGACCACCGCCTCCGCGCGGGACACCACCACGACCCCCGCGCGCGACACCGCTCCCACCCTCCGGGCCGTCGACTACGCCGGCACGGTCGCGCTCAGCAACTGCTCCGGCTCCGTCGTCCGGCTCCCCGCCTCCGCCGACTCCGATCCGGCGCTCGTCCTCACCAACGGCCACTGCCTGGAGACCGGCTTCCCCGAGCCCGGCGAGGTGATCGTCGACCAGGCCTCCAGCCGCTCCTTCACCCTGCTCAACTCGGCCGGGAGCGGCGTCGCCACCCTGCGGGCGAGCAAGGTCGCGTACTCGACGATGACCGACACCGACGTCACCCTCTACCAGCTCACCCGCACCTACGCGCAGATCAGGAGCAGCTACGGGATCAGCGCCCTCCCCCTCGACGACAGCCATCCCGTCGCCGGCACCGCCATCAAGGTCGTCTCCGGCTACTGGAAGCGCATCTACACCTGCGCGATCGACGGCTTCGCCTACCGGCTCAAGGAGGGCGGCTGGACCTGGAAGGACTCCGTCCGCTACACCTCCGCCTGCGACACGATCGGCGGCACCTCGGGCTCGCCGGTGATCGACACCGCCACCGGCAAGGTCGTCGCCGTCAACAACACGGGCAACGAGGACGGCGGCCGCTGCACCGTCAACAACCCCTGCGAGGTGGACGCGAACGGCACCGTCACCGTCCGCAAGGGCATCAACTACGCGGAGGAGACCTACGGCATCCCGGCCTGCTTCGGCGCCGGCAACAAGCTCAACCTGAACGCGAGCGGCTGCACCCTGCCCAAGCCCTGACCCTCCCGAGGCCCGGGCGGGCGGTTCACGCCGCCGTTCACACCGGCGTGCGGCGCACCGCGCGCCCCGCCAGGACGTCCGTGCGCCGCCCGTCCTCGATCACGAAACGCCCGTCGATCAGCACGTGGGGGATGCCCGTCGGCAGCCGGCGGGGGTCCTCGAAGGTGGCGCCGGGCGCGACGGTCGCCGGGTCGAAGAGCACCAGGTCGGCCCGGTACCCCTCGCGCACCAGCCCCCGGTCCGGCAGCCGCAGCCGGGCCGCCGGGCGGCCGGTGAGGTGGGCCACGCACTCCTCCAGGGACAGCACCCCCAACTCCCTCACGTAGGTGCCGAGATAGCGGGGGAAGGTGCCGTAGGCGCGCGGGTGCGGCTTGCTGCCCTGGAGGATGCCGTCCGAGCCGCCGGTGTGCGCCGGGTGCCGCATGATCGTGCGGACGTTCTCCTCGTGGCCGACGTGCTGCAGGATCGTCGTGCCGAGCCTGTCCCCGGTCAGCAGCCGGCGCGCCACGGTCCAGGGCGTCTCGCCGCGCTCCCGGGCGGCCTGAAGCACCGTGCGGCCCACGTACCCGGCGAGCGCGGGGTCGCCGACGCCGGAGATCTCGATCGTCTCCCACTCGACGGGGACGCCGTGGCACCCGTCGGAACCGGTCACCTCCAGGTGGTGACGGATCCGCTCGGCGCTCTCCTCGTCCGCGAGCCGCCCGAGCACCGCCTCGGGGCCGCCCTCGCTCGCCCAGCTCGGCAGCAGGGCCGCGAGGGTGGTGCAGCCGGGGGTGTAGGGATAGGTGTCCAGGGTGATGTCGGCCCCGGCCGCCAGCGCCTTGTCGAGCAGGGCGAGCAGCTCGGGCGCCCGGTCCCGGTTCACGCCGAAGTTCATGGTGGCGTGGGCCAGGTGCAGCGGGCAGCCGGCCTCGCGGGTGAGCGCGACCATCTCCTCGTAGGCCTCCAGCGCCCCCGCCCCGTAGGAGCGGTGGTGCGGGCAGTAGTAGCCGCCGTAGGAGGCCACCACCCGGCACAGCTCGGTCAGTTCGGCACCGTCCGCGTACATGCCGGGGGTGTAGGTGAGCCCGGAGGAGAGGCCGACGGCACCCTGCTCCAGGCCCTCCGCGACCAGTCGCCGCATCCGGTCCAGCTCGGCGGGTGTGGCCGGGCGGTCGTCCCAGCCGACGGCGAGGGCGCGGACGGTGCCCTGCGGGATCAGATAGGCGGCGTTGACGGCGATGCCCCGGCCGTCGAAGCCGTGGTCGAGCCGGTCGAGGTACTCGCCGACCGAGCGCCAGCTGAGGTCGAGGTCGTCACCGGGGCCGTTCCAGCCCGCGATGGCCCGGCGGACCTCGGCGAGCGTGCGCTCGTCGACCGGCGCGTAGGAGAGCCCGTCCTGCCCGATGACCTCCAGGGTCACGCCCTGCGCGGCCTTGGCGCTGTGGTCCGGGTCGCGCAGCAGGGCGAGGTCGCTGTGTGCGTGCATGTCGATGAAGCCGGGGGCCAGGACCAGCCCTTCGGCGTCGATCTCCCGCCGGGCGCGCGGGCGTTGGCAGCCGGCCGCCCAGGCCTCCTGGACGATCGAGACGATCCTGCCGTCCTCGACCGCCACGTCGGCGCGGTAGGAGGGCGCGCCGGTGCCGTCCACGACCTCCGCGTCGCGCAGGACGAGATCGGCCCGGTCGGTGACGTCGACGGGATCCATGGCGTACCGGCCTCTCTAGAAGAACGTGCGGACGTAGTCGGTGACCGTGCCGTCCGCCTCGACCACGGGGATGAGCTGCCACTTGTCGAAGGTGGTGCAGGGGTGGGACAGGCCCACGCCGACCCAGTCGCCCACCTCCAGGTCCGCCTCCTCCGTCGTGCGCAGCCACATGTGCTGGTCGGAGAGTCCGGTCACCGTCACCCCGGTGGCCGCTCGCTCCCGGCCGTCCCGTCGTACCACCTGGGCGAAGGGCAGGTCCAGGTCGTGGGCGGCGTCGCGCTTGCCCGCGTTGGCGAAGGCCTGCTCCGGGGAGGGGCGGGAGACGACCTGCGTCCACAGCCGGAACGCGGGCTCCAGGCCGCCCTCGTCCGGGACCCGGTTGAAGGGGGTGACGTGGCGGTAGTGGCCGTCGTCGTGCGAGACGTAGGCGCCCGAGCGCAGCAGCTTGAGCGCGGGCAGGGAGAGGGCGGGCAGCTCGGCGAGGACGTCGGCGACCGCGTCGAACCAGGCGCTGCCGCCCGCGCTGACGACGATCTCGTCCAGGCCCGTCCCCGCGAAGCGGCCGGCCGCGTCGAACCCGGCCGCGAGCGCGGTCAGCCGGCGCAGCCAGGCCCGTACGCGGTCGGGGTCGGCCTCGGGGACCTCGCCCTCGTAGCCGGCCACGCCGGCCAGCCGCAGGGTGGTGGTGGCCGCGACCGCGTCGGCGACCGCCGCGCACTCGGCCTCCGTGCGCGCCCCGGTGCGTGCCCCCTCACCGGCGCCGAGTTCGACGACGACGTCCAGCGGGCGGCCGCCCTCGGGCAGCGGGGAGAGCGCGGCGTCCATCAGCTCGACCCCGCGCACGGAGTCGACGTAGCAAAGGAAGCGGAAGTCCGGGTCGGCGGCGAGTTCGGCGGCGATCCAGCGCAGGGCGGCCGGATCGACGACCTCGTTGGCCACGAAGATCCGCGCGATGTCGAACTCGCGGGCCACGCGCACCTGGTGGGGGAGGGCGAGGGTGATGCCCCAGGCGCCCCGCTCGATCTGGCGCCGGAAGAGCTGCGGGGCCATGGAGGTCTTGCCGTGCGGGGCGAAGGCGAGGCCGTGCCGCTCGGCGTAGCGCTCCATGACCGCCAGGTTGTGCTCCAGCCGCTCGGCGGACAGGGCGAGCACGGGGGTGGTGAAGCCGCCGTCGAACAGGTTGCGCCGTTCGGCCGCGAGCGCGCCGACGGTGAGGTGGGCGGCGTCCGGCGGGAGGCCCTTGAAACGGTGGCCGACGGGCTCCTCGGAGAGGCGCGCGACGGGGTCCTCCGCCGTACCGGCGACAGTGGAGGACGGGGTGTCGAGGGCCATGCAGCCTCCCTGATCAGGTACGTTGCATTCTCTGCAACGTTCATTGCGTATGTCGCTCACTGCTGTCTAACATCTCGGCCGAACGCGGGTCAACGGCACCGTCCCTGCCCCGCGGCAGCGCCCCGGGAGCCCCCGTGGCACCCAGCGAGCCCCCGAGGAGCCTCCGTCGCCGTGACCGCCACCGGCCCGCACAGCGCCCCGCCCGCCGTCGACGTCGTCGCGCTGGGGGAGTCCATGGTGACCTTCCTGCCCACCCGGCCGGGACGGCTCGCCGACGTGCCGGCGTTCGAGCGCGGGATCGGCGGGGCCGAGTCCAACCTGGCGTGCGCGCTGGCCGCCGCCGGGCACACCGTGCGCTGGGTGAGCAGGGTCGGCGCGGACGGCTTCGGCGACCACCTCCTGGAGGCGATCGGCGCGTACGGCGTCGACGTGAGCGCGGTGCGCCGCGACCCGGCCCGCCCCACCGGCGTCTACTTCCGCACCGCCGGGGACCGCTCGGGGGACGCCCACGAGGTGGCGTACTACCGTGCCGGTTCGGCCGCCTCCGCGATGTCCGCCGACACCCTGGACACCGACGTCCTGCGGGACTGCCGCATCCTGCACCTCACCGGAATCACCCCCGCCCTCTCCGCCGACTGCCGGGACCTCGTGAGGGAACTGACGGCCCGTCGCCCCGGCCGCCCGCTCGTCTCCTTCGACGTCAACCACCGCCCCGAGCTGTGGGCCGGCACCGAGGGCCCCCGGGCGCTGCTCGAACCGGCGCGCGGGGCCGACCTCGTCTTCGTCGGGGAGGACGAGGCCCGCGCCGCCTGGGGCCTCGACGGCGCCCGGGCGATCCGCGAGGCCCTGCCCGAGCCGGAGACCCTCGTCGTCAAGCGGGGTGCGGACGGGGCGACGGCCTACGGCAGGGACGGCTCCGAGGTCACCGTCGGCGCCCCGGCCGTCGACGTCCTCGCGCACGTCGGCGCCGGCGACGCCTTCGCCGCCGGCTTCCTCTCCGCCACTCTGCGCGGGCTGCCCGTCCGCGAGCGGCTCCGCCACGGCCACCTGATGGCCGCCGCCGCCCTCACCGTCCCCGGCGACCTCGCCGCGCCGCCCGCCCGCGACCACGCCGACCGGCTGGCCGCACTCGACGAGGAGGCCTGGGGGAGACTGCGACTCGGCCCCGGCTGGACCCGGGAGGACCGGACGCGGGAGGACGCCGGCCGGGCCGAGGAGGAGGTACGCGAACCATGAGCCAGACCGTCGACCGGGCGCTGTCGATCCTGCCGCTGCTCGCCGAGGGCCCCGCCGACCTCGGCGGCGTCGCCGAACGGCTCGGCGTGCACAAGTCCACCGCGCTGCGCCTGCTGCGCACCCTGCACGAACACGGCCTGGTCTACCGCCAGTCCGACCAGCGCTACCGCCTCGGCGCCCGGCTGTTCGCCCTCGCCCAGGAGGCGATGGAGAACCTCGACATCCGCGAGATCGCGCACCCGCACCTCGTGGCCCTCAACGAGGAGTGCGGGCACACCGTGCACCTCGCGGTCCACGAGGAGAACGAGGTCCTCTACATCGACAAGGTCGACAGCCGCTATCCGGTGCGCATGTACTCGCGCATCGGCAAGCCGGTCGCCCTCACCGTGGCGGCGGTGGCCAAGCTGCTCCTCGCCGACCTGCCCGAGGCCGAACGGCGGGCCCTCGCCGAAGGGCTCGACTACCCGCCCTACACCTCCCGTTCGACACCGCACGCGGCCGCGTTCCTGCGCGAGCTGGAGAAGGTGCGCGAACAGGGCTGGGCCACCGACCTCGGCGGCCACGAGGAGTCCATCAACTGCGTCGCCGCCCCCGTGCGCGGCGCCGACGGCCGGGTCGTCGCCGCGATGTCGGTCTCGGCGCCCAACGTCGTCGTCACCGCCGAGGAACTCCTCGCCCTGCTCCCCAAGGTGCGCCGCACGGCGGACGCCATCAGCGGCGAGTACTCCGGCAGAACCCCCGCAAGCCCAGCGGGCCCGCCGAGCCCGGCAGCCCCCGGTGCCGCGGCCCCCGCCGGCCCGCAAGGAAAGGACACCCCATGACGGACAAGATCGCCCTCACCCCCAGCACCCACACCACCCCGCCCGCGAAGTTCTCGCACGGCGTGCGCAAGGGCAACATCCTCCAGGTCGCCGGGCAGGTCGGCTTCCTGCCCGCCGAGGAGGGCAAGGCGCCCACGCCCGCCGGGCCGACCCTGCGCGAGCAGACCCTCCAGACCCTCGCCAACGTCAAGGCGATCCTGGAGGAGGGCGGGGCGAGCTGGGACGACGTGATGATGCTCCGCGTCTACCTCACCGACGTGGACCACTTCGCCGAGATGAACGAGCTGTACAACACCTACTTCGAGGAGCAGGGGCTCACCGCGCCCCCGGCCGCCCGCACCACCGTGTACGTCGGCCTGCCCCCGGGCCTGCTCATCGAGATCGACGCGCTCGCCGTACTGGACTGACCCCGGCGCCCGTCCGCACCACCGACGCGGGCGTCCCGCACCATCGGGGCGCCCGCGCCGTCCCCCCACCCCCTGCCCGAAAGCCTCATGGCACCCCCCGTCACACGAGAAGCACGAGGTCCCCCGCCATGCTCAATGTCATGCCCATGTCCATACCGAGAGGTCCGGTCGCGCTCGCGGCGGGCGCCGCCCCCGAGACCCCGCCCCACACCGGCGGCCTGATCGCCCTCATCCACGGCACCGCCGGCCTGCTCACCGTCGCCGCCCTCGGCATCGCGCTGCTGCTCTTCCTGATCATCAAGATCCGGCTGCAGCCCTTCCTCGCCCTGCTCACCGTCTCCATCGCCGTCGGCCTCGCCGCCGGACTCTCGGTCACCGAACTCTTCGGCACCGTCCAGCGCTCCGACGCCGTCTCGCTCATCGAGTCCGGCATGGGCGGCACCCTCGGCCACGTCGCCATCATCATCGGCCTGGGCACCATGCTCGGCTCGGTCCTGGAGGTCTCCGGCGGCGCCGAGGTCCTCGCCTCCCGGCTGCTGCACCTGTTCGGCGAGAAGCGCGCCCCGCTCGCGATGGGCCTGACCGGCCTCGTCTTCGGCATCCCGGTCTTCTTCGACGTCGGCATCTTCGTCCTCGCGCCGATCGTCTACGCGGCCACCAAGCGCGGCGGCAAGTCCATCGTCCTCTACGCCATGCCGCTGCTGGCCGGCCTGTCGATGACCCATGCCTTCCTGCCGCCGCACCCCGGCCCGGTGGCCGCGGCCGGACTGCTCAAGGTCGACCTCGGCTGGGTCATCCTCATGGGCATCGTCTGCGGCATCCCCGCCGTGCTCGCCGCCTGGGCCTGGGCGGCCTGGATCGGCCGGCGGATCTTCGTCCCCGTGCCGCAGGACATGGTCGAGGCGGCGGAGGAGTCCAAGGCGTCCCTCGCGGCCGAGCAGCGGGCGGCCGGCGTGACGCCCTCGGAGAAGCCGGTCCCGCTCTCCGTCGTCTTCACCATCATCGGCACACCGCTGGTCCTGATCCTGCTCTCCACCTTCTCCTCGATCGCCTTCGACCCCTCCACGGGCCGCTCGGTGGTGGAGTTCTTCGGCCACCCCTTCGTCGCCCTGACGATCGCGCTGCTGCTGGCGTACTACCTGCTCGGCATCCGGCGCGGCTGGTCCCGCAAGTCCCTGGAGACCGTCTCCACGGCCTCGCTCAAGCCGATCGGCAACATCCTGCTCGTCGTCGGCGCGGGCGGCATCTTCGGCGCGGTCCTCAAGGGCAGCGGCGTCGCCCAGGCCCTGTCCGACACCTTCCACGACGTCGGACTGCCGGTGATCGTGCTGTCCTACCTGATCTCGCTGGTGCTGCGGGTGGCGCAGGGCTCCGCCACGGTCGCCATCGTCACCACGGCGGGCATCGTGGCGCCGCTGCTGTCCGAGGGGCACCACTCGCAGGCGTTCGTCGCGCTCGTCATCATGGCGATCTCGGCGGGCTCCATCTTCGCCTCGCACGTCAACGACGGCGGGTTCTGGATGGTCGCCAAGTACTTCGGCATCAGCGAGCGCGACACGCTGAAGACGTGGACGGTCCTCGAATCGGTGCTGTCGGTGGCCGGGTTCGCGGTCGCGGCGGTGATCAGCCTGTTCCTGTGACGGCCGCCGGCCCGCCCCCGGGATTCGTATAACGATGCGGGGGCGGCTTGCACCGGACACAGGATGGTGCACCATACTGCCCGCTGTGGAGCAGCGCATAGGTTCGAGCAAGCAGCCCCTGGAAGGCGCCGGGTTGGACCCGGCGTACGTCCCCGGCCTGACGGTGCCCGGGTCCCGTGAGCCGGAGGAGACGGCGGAGGCGGGCACCCCGGCCGCTCCGTCGCCGGAGGCGGCCACGGAGCCGGCGGAGGCCGCCCCGGAGCCGGCCGACGCCGCGCCGGAGCCGGAGGCCGCCGCCGAGCCGGCGGAGGCGGCCCCGGAGCCGGCCGACGCCTCCGACGACACCGAGGCGGAAGTCGCCGCCGAGGGGCCGGTGTTCGAGGCCGCCGACCGCCGGGCCTCGATCCTCGCGGACGCGGCAGGCGTACGGCTCCACCTGGACGACCAGGACTGCGAATTCCGCTGGGACGAGATCGCGGCGGTGGAGACCGCGTTCCCGCGCTTCGGCAAGCGGTTCACGGTCACCGTGCACACGCCGCAGGCGCGCTGGTACTACGTCGAGGTCGAGGCGCCCTCCCGCTCCCGCTTCGCGGAGTGGGACAAGCAGCTCGACGAGGTCCTGGACGCGTACTTCGAAGAAGGCGCCGAAGGCGCTGAGGACGCCGAAGGCGCTGACGGCGCCGAGGCCGCCGAGGACGCATAGCCCCTCCCGCGCCCCGACGGAGCGCCGCACGGCCCACTCCGGCCGTGCGGCGCTCTTCGCGTTGATCACGTGCTTCGCCCGGCGCACTGACGTACGCTCACCGCCCTGTCCGAGGCGCCGACCGCGCTCCGCTCCACCTCACACACCCCTGGGGGATCTCCATATGGCCGGCAGGCTCATCGAAGTGGTCGTCGACTGCCACGACCCGGAACGGCTCGCCGCATTCTGGAGCGAGGTGCTGGGCTGGAAGGTGATCGACCGGGACGGCGGCACGGTGGAGATCGGCTCCTGGGAGCCGACGGTCGAGGAGTTCCGCGCCCGGCAGATGGCGCCCACGGTCCTCTTCATCCCGGTGCCCGAGGGCAAGACGGTGAAGAACCGCCTCCACCTCGACGTCAGCCCCGTCGAGGGCAGCACCGAGGACGAGGTGACCCGCCTGCTCGCCCTCGGCGCCACCCGGGTGCAGGAGGAACAGCCGGCGAACCAGAGCTGGGTCGTCCTGCGGGACCCCGAGGACAACGAGTTCTGCGTCCTGCGCACGCTGGACCGCTAGGGTCCGTCTGACAATTCGCGCCTGCCGCGCGTGGTCTGGCGCGCACGCACCAGACCACGCGCGGCCCGCCCTTCGGCCGGACGACGGGAATCGTCGGACAGACCTAGGGCCTCTCGTTTGGAGCATCCCGGCGTCGCGGGGTCCGGCACGCGCCTCTGCGGCGTTGTCGTCGGTTGCCAGGGCTCCGCCCTGGCGCCCTCCTCCGCCTTGCAGCCGCACGCACCGGACCCCGCTCGGGTCGGCCGAGACGAAAGGCCCTGGCCCGGACGCACAGGGGGCGGCCGAAGGCGGGATCAGTGATCGTCCGGGGCGGGGGCCTCCGGTGCCGACGCGGTCGCGTACATGGTCAGGCGGTCGGCCAGTGAGGTCACGAGGGTGCGCAGTTCGGGGGGCCGGTCGATGACGAAGGGGCGGTCCAGGGCGGCGAGTACGGCGGGGATCCAGTCCAGCCGTTCCGCCCGCAGCCGCACCTCGGTCCAGTCGGCGCCGTCCTCGGGCGGCAGCGGGGAGAGCGTGGCGAGGCCGGGCGGCAGGTGGCGGCGGACGTGGTGCTCCTCGGCCCGGACCCGGACGCGCACCTCGTGCGCCCAGGGCGCCCCGGCCAGGCTGTCCAGGACCGCGGCCACCGGGTCGAAGTCCGGCGGGCTCTCGAAGGAACCGGGGAGCACGTGCATGCCGGTGACGCGGTCCAGCCGGAAGGTGCGCACCTCGGCAGGACCGGCGACCGGACCCGCGGAGGGGTCGGTGGAGGGATCGGTGGCCGGGCCGGCGGAGGGGGCGGTGGCCGGGCCCGCGGACGGGTCGGCCGCGGTCAGGTACCAGCGTCCGCCGTGGGCGACCAGGCCGTAGGGCCACACCGTGCGCTCGCTGCTCCGGCCCCTGCGGTCGGTGTAGCCGAGCGCCACGGGCCGACGGTCGCGCGCGGCCTCGGCGAGGCCGAGGAGCAGCCCGGCCTCCCGGGCCCCGGCGGAACGGGGCGGCGCGGTGAAGTCCGCCGTCTCCAGCAGCGCCTCGAGCCGTCGCCCCAGCGCCTTCGGCAGGACCCGGCGCAGTTTGGCCGCCGCGCTCTCGCTCGCCGCGCCGGAGGCGGTGACCGGACCGGTCCGCTGCGCGACCAGCAGCCCGAGCAGGACGGCGAGCGCCTCCTCGTCCGTCAGCATCAGCGGCGGCATCCGGTGGCCGGGGGCGAGCCGGTAGCCGCCGTAGCGCCCGCGCAGGGACTCGACGGGCACCCCCAGCTCCAGCAGATGGCCGGCGTACCGGCGGACGGTGCGTTCGTCGACGCCGAGCCGGGCGGCGAGGTCGGCCACGGTGCGGGTGCCGCCGCCCTGGAGGATCTCCAGCAGCGCGAGCACCCGGGTGGTGGAAGTGGTCACGGGGAAAGTCTCTCGCGCATACCGGGCGGAAGCTGTCCGGTATCGGGTCTAGCGTGTGAGGTGTTCCACCCACCAGCGACCGTCAGGACCGGCCCGTCATGAACCTCGTCTCCCTCCGTGTCATCTCCCACGACGTCACCCGCCTCGTCAGCTTCTACGAGCAGGTCACCGGTGTCTCCGCGACCTGGTGGACGCCCGACTTCGCCGAGCTGGCGACGCCCTCGGGCACGCTCGCCCTGGCGAGCGACCGCACCCTCGCCCTCTTCGGCGAGGACGTGGCGGAGCCCGCCGCCAACCGCTCGGTGATCATCGAGTTCCGGGTCGAGGACGTCGACGCGGAGCACGAGCGGCTCGCCGCCCTCGGACACGCCTTCGTCCAGCGGCCGACGACGATGCCCTGGGGCAACCGCTCCCTCCTCCTGCGCGACCCGGACGGCAGCCTCGTCAACCTCTTCACCCCGGTCACCGAGGAGGCCCTGCGGCGGCAGGAGCGGCCGACCGCCTGAGCCCGGCCCTCAGGTGCGCAGGTAGGAGGCCCCGTTGAGGTCGACGACGGTCCCCGAGGCCCAGGCCGCGGCCGGGGAGGCGAGGAAGCGCACGGTGGCGGCGACCTCCTCCGGGGTGCCGACCCGCCCGAACGGGCTCTCCGTGCGCAGCCGTTCGCCCTCGGGGCCCGACAGCTTCGCCGCCTGCCGTTCGGTGGCGATGAAGCCGGGCGCGACCGAGGTGACCGTGATGCCGTGCGGGGCCAGCGCCACCGCCAGGGACTGGCCGAGGGCGTGCAGCGCCGCCTTGGTCGCCCCGTAGGCGGGGAAGTCCGGTTCGCCGCGGAACGCGCCCCGGGAGCCGACGTTGACGAGTGCGCCGGCCGCGCCCCGCTCGACGAGGTGCGCGGCCACCGCCCAGCTCAGGTCGGCGGCGCCGAGGAGGTTGACGTCCACCATCCGCCGCCACACCCGCTGCCACTGCGCGAGCGGGGTGCCGGTCACGGGGTGCAGGGTGTCCGCGGCGGGCGCCACGGCGGCGTTGTTCACCAGCACGTCCACCGTGCCGAGCGCGTCCACCGCCTCGGCCACCAGCCGCTCGGCCGCGCCGGGTTCGCCCAGGTCGGCACGGAGCAGCGCGTGCCCGGTGCCGGGCAGCTCCTCCAGGGTGCGTTCGGCGTCCGCGCGGCGGCCGGCGTAGTGCACCGCGACCCGGTCGCCGTCGGCCGCGAAGGCCCTCGCGACGGCGCGGCCGATGCCCCGCGAGCCGCCGGTGACCAGGACGCCCCTCATCGGGCGAACACCATCGACTCGTCGCGGAAGGACTTGAACTCCAGGGCGTTGCCCGCGGGATCGCGGAAGAACATGGTCCACTGCTCGCCCGGCTCGCCGGGGAAGCGGAGCTGCGGCTCGATCTCGAAGCGCACCCCGGCGGCGCGCAGCCGCTCGGCGAACCGGTGGAAGCCCTCCTCGTCGAGGAGCAGCCCGTAGTGGGGGATCGGTACCTCGTGCCGTCCCACCAGGCTGGTGCCGGCGGGCCGTGGTGCCTCGGGCACCAGGTGGGTCACGAGCTGGTGGCCCCGGAGGTCCCAGTCCACCCAGTGGTCGGTGCTGCGCCCCTCGGGCAGGCCCAGGACCCGACCGTAGAAGTGGCGGGCGGCGGCCAGGTCGTCGACGGGTACGGCCAGGTGGACGGCGGGTCGGGGGGACATCGGGCGACCTCCGGTGGGTGGGGCGACCCGAGCAGCCTGACCGAGCCCTCCTCCTGATGTCAACATTCGGACAACTCTTGGGCGACGGGGCCGGACGGGGCTGGTGCCGGACCGTGCCCGGATGCCACCCTTGCCGCCATGTCCTCCGTACTGCCGAAGGCCGCCCGGCGCGGGCTGGCCGACGAAGCCGCCGACCTGGTACGCGCGGCGATCCTCGACGGCCGCTTCCCGCCCGGCGCCGCCCTGCGCGAGGTGGAGCTGGCCGCCCACCTCGGGGTCAGCCGCGGCTCGGTCCGGGAGGGGCTGGCCCGGCTGGAGCGGGAGGGGCTGGTGCGCGGCGGCTGGCACCGCGGCACCACCGTCATCGAGGTGACGGCCGAGGACGTGGAGGAGGTCTACGTGCTGCGGGCCGCCCTGGACCGCCTCGCCGCGACCACCGCACGGCGGGTGGCGGACGAGGAGCACCTGTCCGCGCTCGACCGGCTGGTGGCCGAGATGGCGGCCGAGGCCGCCGGGTCCGGCGAGGCGCACCGCCTGGTGGCGCTGGACATCGCCTTCCACGACCGGATCTACGCCGCCGCGGGCAACGGCAGGCTCACCGCCGCCTGGGAGGCGATCCGCTCCCAGCTCCATCTGTTCCAGTTGCGCCGTGTCGACGCGGCCCGCGCGCACTACCGTGCGCGCGTGGTCGAGGAGCACCGCGAACTCGCCACCCTGCTGCGCTCCGGCGACGTCCGGACGCTGGCCCGCCGGGCCGAGGAGCACGTCGACTCCGCGCGGCGCAGCCTGCTGGCCGGTCTGCCCCCGGCCCCCTAAGGTCTGTCCGACAGACGCCCCGGGTCCCTCACCGCCGGACGCGGTGATCCCCCTCGCGGTAGAGCACGAGGTGCTCGTGGAAGAGGACGCCGTCGCGGACGTCGCCGGTGGCGGTGAAGCCGGTGTCGTCGACGTAGTCGATGTGGTCGCCGGTGACGGTGTACCGGCCGGTGTAGGCGCTGCGCCGCTGCCCGCGGGCCTCGTCGTAGCGGCCGTCGGGCAGGAGTTCCTGACGGATGTGTCCGTCCGCGGTCACCCACATCCCGACGAAGGGGTGCGGGGCGGGGGCCGTGTGCTCATCGCTCATGGCTCCACCCTCGGGCCCGTGGCGGGGGCCGGGCCAGACCGTGGTGTCCCGGGGTGCGCCGTGCCCGGGTGTGCGGCACCCGGGCAGGCCGCACCGAGGGGACGCGGCCTTCCCCGGGGGGCACGCCTCGCGCGGTACCCGCCGGACGGCGTGCCGTAGCCTGCGGACGTGTCCACGCCACCTCCGCCGCACCCGCACGTACCCCAACCACCGCCCCCGCAGGGGCCGTACGGCGGACCGCCGGTGCCCGCGCAGGGGCCGTACCCGCCGCAGCCCGCGCCCGTACCCGCGCAGGCCCCGTACGGCCCGTACGGCCCGCAGCCGCCCCAGGGCCCCTACGCCCCCCACCCCCCGCAGCCGTACGGCTGGGCCGGGCCGCCGCCACCGCCGAAGCGGCGGGTCGGACTCGTGCTCGGCATCGTGGGCGGTGTCGTCGGCGCCGTCGTGGCGCTGGTGGTCGTGCTCGTGCTCATCGGGCGGGCCGCCGTGGGCGGGTTCCCGGAGGCCGAGAACCGGCTCACCCTGCCGAAGACCCTGGTCGACGGCCGGTTCGCGCTCGCCCAGGACCTCTCCGAGAGCCAGGGCCGGCAGATCGAGGACGAGGCCGACGGGGCCTGGGACGCCAAGGACCTGCGCGCCGTCGTCGGCCAGTACAACGTCGGCGGCGACAACACCAAGGGCCTGCTGCTGCTCAGCGGCATGTACGGGCGGTTCAAGAACACCACGCAGATGCGCGTGCACCTGCTGAAGGGCGCGGCCCGGGCCGACGGCGTGACCCTGGTGGCGGGGCCGAAGGACTTCGCGCGCGAGGGCGAGCCCACGATCGGCTGCGAGGTGCTCGAGCAGCGCAGGCTGGGGGCGCGTCTGGTCTACCCCGTGTGCGCCTGGGGTGACGGCAACACGGGCGCCGCCGTCGGGGTGACCAACCGCGAGTCCTCCACGCAGACCGCCTCCGACGTGGACCTCGCCTTCTACGCCCGGCTCACCCGGCAGGTCAGGGGCGAGACGGTCGAGCCGATCGGCTGACGGCGCCCCGAGCCGCTCGAGCAGGCGCCGGCCGGCGCCTGCTCGCACCGGATCAGCGACGAACACCGGCTGGTGCACCCGCGCCCGGAGAACGAGGTGATCGTCCTCCAGGCCCGTCACCGCTACCCGTGAGGCCCAGCGGCCGGGGGCGGAGGCGCGGGCCTCCGTCCCCGGCCCGTCGCCCTACGGCAGCCCGTGCACGTGCGGGCCCACCGCGTTGATCCACGCGTTGCCCGCCGTCGCGTCCCAGTTCGTCGACCACGTCATCGCGCCCCTCAGGGTCGGATACGTTTTCGAGGGCTTGAACGCGCCGCAGTTCGTGCCCTTCGCCAGGCAGTCCAGCGCGTTGTTCACGACCGAGGGGGAGACGTAGCCGCCACCCGCCGCACGGGTGGACGCGGGGACGCCGAGGCCGACCTGGTTCGGGGAGAGGCCGTTCTCCAGCTGGATGCAGGCCAGGGCGGTCAGGAAGTCGACCGTGCCCTGGGCGTACACCTTGCCGTCGCAGCCCAGCATCGTGCCGCTGTTGTAGAACTGCGTGTTGACGACCGTCAGGATGTCCTTGATGTTCAGCGCGGTCTGGAAGTAACCGCCCGCGGTGGACTGCATGTCGATCGTCTGCGGCGCCATCGTGATGATCAGCGAGGACCCGGCCTTCTGCGAGAGCGAGCGCAGCGCCTGCGTCATGTAGGTGGCGTTGATGCCGTTCTCCAGGTCGATGTCGACCCCGTCGAAGCCGTAGGTCCGCATCAGCGAGTACACCGAGTCGGCGAAGGCCGCCGCGGAGGCGGCGCTGTTCACCGCGACCGTGCCGTTCTGGCCGCCCACCGACAGGACGACCTTCTTGCCCGCCGAGTGCTTCGCCGCGATGTCCGCCTTGAACTGGTCGACGGTGTAGCCGCCCAGGCCCGCCGAGTCCAGGGTGAAGGAGACCGCGCCCGGCGTGGTCGTCGCGTCGGCGAAGGCGACGGCGACGATGTCGTACTGCGAGGGCACGTCCGAGAGCTTCTGGACCTGGGCGCCGTTGTTGAAGTTCTGCCAGTAGCCGGTCACCGCGTGCCCGGACAGGGCGCCGCCGCCGTTGTCACCGCCGCCCGTGGCGGCCGTGGTCGCCGTCACCGTCGCGGACTTCGCGGACTCGCCCGCCGCGTTGGTCGCCGTCACCTGGAAGCCGTAGGAGGTGGAGGCCGCGAGGCCGGTCACCGTCGCCGAGGTGCCCGTGGCCGACTGCACCTTCGTGCCGCCCCGGTAGACGTTGTAGCCGGTGGCGTTCGAGACCGGGTTCCAGGCGAGGGAGACGGAGGAGGCGCTCGTGCCCGACACCTTCAGGCCGCCGGGGGCCGAGGGGACCGTCGGGGTGTCGGTGCCTCCGCCCCCGTCGGGGCCGAACACGGACACGTCGTCCGCGTAGTACGCGGCCTGCCCGTACCAGCCGTGCAGGTACACCGTCACCGAACTGGTGGCGGAGCCGGTGGTGAAGCGGGTGCTGAGCTGCGTCCAGGAGGAGGAGTCGGGGGTCCAGGTGGAGACGTCGGTGGTGCCGGTGCCGGTCGCGCCGAGGTAGGCGTAGCCGCCCTGCACCCACGCGCTGAGCGTGTAGGTGGAGTTGGGCTTCACGGCGACCGTCTGGGTGCACCGGGCGTTGTCCTGGCCGGCCGGGGTCGCCTTGAGCGCGCCGGCGCCGGCGTGCACGGGCGAGGACACCGTGGTGCCGCTGCCCGCCGAACAGGTCCAGTTGCCCAGACCGGCCTCGAAGCCGGCGTTCTTCGTGTTGTTGACGTCGGCGGCGGACGCCTGGCCCGCGCCCGCGAGGGCGAGGGTGAGCGCGGCGGCGAGCACTCCGGCGAGACGGCGGGCGCGGTGGGCGCGTGGTCTGTTCCCGGGCGGGGCGGCATGGCGGTGCACTGGGGCCTCCGGTGTGGGGAGTCGTGGGGAGAGAACGCGAGGGGGAATGCCGAAGGAGGGCGTGAGGAGGGCGCGCGGACGGGGAGAACGCGGTGGCCACCGCTGTCTGTTCAACATGGTCCAGACCAATGCGGCTGTCAAGAGCCTGACAAGCAGTACCGGTGGCCGCTTCCCGGGCGGAGGTCCGTCACGGTCCGCCAACACCCGCCCCGAAAGGCCCAGTTGAGGTCCCCGTCGAATCCTTCCGCCTCACTCTGTGTCGATCATGCACCGACCTTCGGTGAGATGATCTTCAAGATTCTGTGTTGAGCGGCGCACACCGTGGATATGGTGCTGATGCAAGAGGACGTGCGAGAGGACGTCACAGGGGTGATTCGAGGCGGGGGCGACCGTCCCGCCGCGAGGAACGGGGTGGTGTGCAGCGTGCCGACCGCGATAGCCGTCACCAGTCCCGGTCTGGCGCTTCCGCCGCTCGACCGGGGGACCCCGCCCGCGGTCGTCCAGCCGGGTCCCACCCTCGAACAGTCCGTCCTCGCCCTGCACGCGCTCGTCGAGCAGCACGGCTACGTCATCGCCCTGCACCCCGCCGCCTCCGGCGGCACCGCGCCCGACCCGGCCGTCCAGCGGCTGCGCACCGCGCGCTCGATGCTGGAGACCGACCGGGTCGCCCTGGTCCCCGTCGAGCTGCCCCCGCTCGGACTCGCCCTGCTCGCCCAGCAGTTGCGCCAGCTCTCGGTCTGCGACCTCAGCCCCGGCGTGCTCGCCTGCGCCGCCCGCCTGCTCGCCCACTACGTCTACGCGGGCGCCCTGCTCGGTTCCGTCGCCCGCCTCGACCGGCTGCCCGTCACCCTCACCGCGCACGCCAAGTCCTGGGTGCCCGGCGCGCAGTTCGCCGTCCTCGCCACCCCGCGCCCCCGGCTCGTCCGCGTGGGCCAGGAGGAGTTACCCGGCCCGGAGTTCGGCACCCGGCTGCTCGTCGCCGCCGGCCAGCCGCCCTCCGACTGGGTGACCACCACGCTCGCCCCCTCCTGGCGCGTCCAGGGCGTGGCCACGGTGCCGCTGCCCGAACCCTCCGGCACCTGGTGGGGCACGACCCGGCTCGCCGAGTTCGCCGCGGGCCTGCACGACGTCTCCGTGCTCTACCAGCTCGTCTCCTCCGTACGCCGTGAACTGTGCCGCTGGTGCGGCCTCGAACTCATCGGCGACCGCTGCGGGTTCTGCGCGGCGCCCCTCCTCGCGCCGCCCCCGCAGCCACCACCCCCCTCACTCGCCCCGGCCAGGGCACACGCCGGATCCGTCCGCGCCCTGCCACCCGGCATGACCTGACCCCGCCCCGGCCCCTTCGCAAGCCGGCTCCGCACCACCCCGCACGGCACACCCGCTCGACCCCGCTGTCCCCGCCCCGATCGAGGTTGCCCGAGTCATGAACTCCCGCCAGCGCCGCGGCGTCATCCTGCTGGTCCTCTCGGCCCTGTGCGCCCTGGGCGCCTTCGCCGGAGTGCTGTCGGTGATCCGCGACGTGAACTCCAAGGTCGGCCCCGAGGTGACCGCGTACCGGCTCAGGAACGACATCGCCCCCTACAAGGAGCTCAGCGCCGACCAGTTCCAGCGCGTGTCCATGCCCGAGCGCTGGCTGCCGAGGACCGCCGTCACCGACCTCGCCCGGATCCGCGGCAAGATCGCCGTCACCCGGCTGGAGAAGGGCTCCCTGCTGCAGAGCGACATGATCGTCGCCCGGCCCGCGCTGGCGGCCGGGCAGCAGGAGATCGCCATCATGATCGACGCGGCCACCGGCGTCGCCGGCAAGATCGACCCCGGCTCCCGGGTCAACATCTACGCCACCTTCAAGGCCGAGAACGACAAGGGCAAGGACCAGTCCAAGGTCATCGTCGAGAACGCCCGCGTCCTGGACGTCGGGAAGATCACCGCCCTGGACCCCGACCAGAGCAGCGACGAGCGGCGGCGCAGCGCCACCCAGGCCGTCCCCATCACCTTCGCGCTCGGCACCGCCGACGCCCAGCGCGTCGCCTACGCCGAGTCGTTCGCGGAGCACGTGCGGCTCGCCCTGGTCGCGGGCGGCTCCCGGCAGCAGGTCCCGCCCGGCGACCGCACGTACACCCTCGACGAGGACAAGTAGGAGGCCCGCGCGCATGACCATCCGCATCCTCCCGGCCGTCGGCGACGCCGACGCGGCGCGCGCTCTGACCACCCTGCTCAGCCGGCTCGCCGACGCCGAACCCGCCCCGCCCGTCCCCGACTCCACCGCCCTCCTCGACACCCTCGCCCGGCTCGCCGCCGAATCGCTCGACGAACTGCCCGAGGTCGTCCTCGTGCACGAGCGGATCGGCCCCGTGCCCGCGCTCGACCTCATCCGCGACCTCGTGCTGCGCTTCCCGGCCGTCGGCGTCGTCCTCATCACCTCCGACCCCGGCGCCGCCGTCCTCACCGCCGCGATGGACTCCGGCGCCCGCGGCATCCTCGGCCTGCCGCTCGGCTACGACGCGCTCGCCGAACGCGTCCAGGCCGCCGCCACCTGGTCCGCCGGGATGCGCCGCCACCTCGGCAGCAACACCCCCGAGCTGTACGCGGGGCCCGGCGGCACGCTGATCACGGTCACCGGCGCCAAGGGCGGCGTCGGCGCCACCGTCACCGCCGTGCAGCTCGCCCTCGCCGCCCGCGCCTCGGGCCGCACGGTCGCGCTGGCCGACCTCGACCTGCAGTCCGGGGACGTGGCCTCCTACCTCGACGTGCAGTTCCGCCGCTCGGTCGCCGACCTCGCCGCCATCACCGACATCAACCCCCGGGTCCTGCAGGACGCCGTCTACGCGCACGACAGCGGGGTCTCGCTGCTGCTCGCGCCCGCCGAGGGGGAGCGCGGCGAGGAGGTCACCGACCGGGTCGCCCGCCAGGTGCTGGGCGCGCTGCGCTCCCGGCACGACGTGGTGATCGTGGACTGCGGCTCGCAGATGACCGCCGCGACCGCCGCCGCCGTCGAACTCGCCGACCAGGCCCTGCTCCTGGTCACCCCCGACGTCGTCGCCGTGCGGGCCGCCAAGCGGATGGTGCGGATGTGGGACCGGCTGCAGATCCGCAAGGCCGAGGAGACCCTCACCGTCGTCAACCGGCACTCGCGCGGCACCGAGATCCAGCCCGGCATCGTGGAGCGCGTCACCGGCACCCGGGTCGCGCGCGCCACCGTGCCCGCCGCCTTCAAGGAACTGCAGTCCGTCGTGGACGCCGGGCGCCTCCAGGACCTCGACACCCGCTCCTCCGTCAAACGGGCGCTGTGGGGCCTGGCGGGCGAACTCGGCCTGGTGACCGCGGCCGAGGGCGGCGGCGGACGGCGCCGCCGGGCCTCCTCCGACCGGGGCGCCCTCTCCCTGCGCCGCCGCGCCTCCTCGGACCGGGGCGCGGTCACCCTCGAGTTCGCCGGCATGTTCCCGATCGTCCTCGTCGTCATGGCGATCCTGTGGGAGTGCGTGCTCTACGGCTACACGTACTCCCTGGCCGGGAACGCCGCAGACGAGGCCGCCCGCGCGGCCACCGCCGCCTACGCGGTGCGCGGCGACTACCCCGGCGCCTGCCAGGCGGCCGGCGCGCGGCACCTGCCGAACTCCTGGCAGGGCGCCGACATCGAGTGCACCCCGTCCGGCTCCCTGATGCGGGCCACCGTGCAGGCCGACGTGCCGCTGTTCTTCCCCGGCGTCGACCTCGGCTGGAGCGTCGAGGGCACGGCGGGCGCGGCGCTGGAGCGGCCGGAGGGGAGCGGCGGATGACCACCCGCGCGTCGAGGGCGCACCCCGCACCGCGGGCGGTCCGCCACGGCCGCCACCGCGACGACCGGGGAGTCTCCATGATCGAGTTCGCCGGCTACCTCCCCGTCCTCCTCGTCATCGGCCTGGCCGCCATCCAGCTCGGCCTGATCGGCTACGGCGTCAACCAGGCGGGCACCGCCGCCCGCGCCGCCGCCCGCGTCGCCTCCCAGCAGGGCGGCGACGGCACCGGCGCCGGCATCGCCGCCGCCAGCGGCTGGCTCGACCCCGACCCCTCCGTACAGCGCGGCGCCGACACCACCACCGCCTCCGTCACCGTGCACGTCCCCGCCGTCGTCCCGCTCTTCGACGACTTCGACATCACCCGCACCGCCACCATGCCCACCGACGACTGAGCCCGCCCCACCCGGACCGGGTCCGTTCACCGACGAGGAGCTGACACATGAGCCTCCGCTCCCGCCTCGCCACCCCGGACGACGGCAGGACCGCCCGCGAGGACGGCCACCTCGTCGCCGTCTACCGCGCCAAGCTCCTCGAGGAGATCGACCTCGCGGAGATGTCCGGCCTCGCCGCCACCGAACGCCGCACCCGCCTCGAACGCGTCCTCGGCCACCTCATCAGCCGCGAAGGCCCGGTCCTCTCCTCCGCGGAACGCTCCCAGCTCATCCGCCGCGTCGTCGACGAGGCACTCGGCCTCGGCGTCCTCGAACCGCTCCTCGCCGACGCCTCCATCACCGAGATCATGGTCAACGGCCCCGACTCGATCTTCGTCGAGCGGGCCGGCCGCGTCGAACAGCTCCCACTGCGCTTCGCCTCCACCGAGCAGCTCATGCAGACGATCGAACGCATCGTCTCCACCGTCAACCGCCGCGTCGACGAGTCCACACCCATGGTCGACGCCCGCCTGCCCACCGGCGAACGCGTCAACGTCGTCATCCCACCGCTCTCCCTCACCGGCCCCACCCTCACCATCCGCCGCTTCCCCCGCGCCTACACGCTCCAGGAGCTGATCGGCCTCGGCTCGCTCGACGAGCAGATGCTGATGCTGCTCGCCGCGTTCGTCCGCGCCCGCTTCAACGTCATCGTCAGCGGCGGCACCGGCACCGGGAAGACCACCCTGCTCAACGCGCTCTCCGAGCTGATCCCCGACCGCGAGCGCATCATCACCATCGAGGACTCCGCCGAACTCCAGCTCCAGCAGGAGCACGTGATCCGCCTGGAGTCCCGCCCGCCCAACGTCGAGGGCAAGGGCCGCATCACCATCCGCGACCTCGTCCGCAACTCGCTGCGCATGCGCCCCGACCGGATCATCGTCGGCGAGGTCCGCGGCGGCGAGACCCTCGACATGCTCCAGGCGATGTCCACCGGCCACGACGGCTCACTCGCCACCGTCCACGCCAACTCCGCCGAGGACGCGCTGATGCGGCTGCAGACCCTCGGCTCCATGTCCGAGGTGATGATCCCCTTCGAGGCCCTCAAGGACCAGATCAACTCCGCCGTCGACGTCGTCGTGCAGCTCGCCCGGCACGCCGACGGCTCCCGCAAGATCGTCGAGATCGCCCTCGTCGTCAGCCACGGCCGCGAACAGTTCCGCATCGCCACGGTCTCCCGCTTCGCCGCCGACCCCCTCACCGGCGACCGCGTCGTCCGCGGCCGCTACGAACACCTGCCGCTGCCCCGCCGGGTCGTGGAGAAGCTCTACGTCGCGGGCGAACCCCTGCCCCCCGCCTACGGGGTCGCGGACGCGCTCGACGTGCGGAACATCAGGCAGGCCCTCGGATGACCCCCCGCCCCGTCCCCGTCCCGGAGGTGCCGGCCATGACCGCGACCGCCGCCCCGTCGGCCTCCCGGAGGTGCCGGCCATGAACAACCAGGCGCTCCTCGCGCTGGGCGCCACCGTCCTCGGCGGCACCCTCGCCGTCGCCGGCGTCCACGCCTACGCCTCCGGGCGCGCCCAGCGCCGCGCCCTGGAGGACCGGCTCGCCGGATTCGGCGGCGGCCCGCCGCGCTCCGGCTCCGGCCGCGCCCGGCACTTCACCGGCGTCGACCGGCGGGTCCGCCGCACCCGCCTGGGCCGCGCCGTCCATCTGCGGCTCACCACCACCGGCCTCGACCTCACGGCCGGCGAGTTCCTCACCTACGTGACCTTCCTCGTCCTCGCCCTCTGGCTGCTCGCGGCCGCCACCCTCGCCCCCTTCTTCGGCCCCCTCGCCGCCCTCGTCGGTGTGTGGAGCGCGGTCGTCTTCCTCAACTGGCAGCGCCAGAAACGCATCGAAGCCTTCATCAACCAGCTCCCCGACGTCGCCCGCCTCCTCGCCAACGCCACCGCCGCCGGACTCGCCCTGCGCACCGCGCTCGCCATGGCCGCCGAGGAACTGGAGGCCCCCGCCGGCGAGGAACTGGCCCGTGTCGCCGACCAGCTCAGCCTGGGCCGCACCGTCGACGACGCCCTCGGCGAACTCGCCGAACGGCTGCCCTCCCGCGAGCTGATCGTCCTCGTCACCACCCTCGTGCTGTCCAACAAGGCGGGCGGCTCCGTCGTCAGCTCGCTGCGCAACCTCACCCAGACCCTGGAGGACCGCAAAGAGACCCGCCGCGAGGTGCGCACCATGCTCTCCGAGGTCAACGCCACCGCCTTCACCGTCCCCATGCTGGGCCTCGGCTCCCTCGTCCTGGTGAACTCCTCGAACGAGGGCGCCCTGGAACGCGTCACCGGCTCCCCGCTCGGCCAGGCCCTGGTGCTGATCTCCCTCGCCCTCTACACCGTCGGCTTCCTCGTCATCCGCCGCCTCGGCCGGATCGAAGTCTGAGGGAAGGGACCGAACAGGCCATGCTGCCCCTGCTCCTCGCACTCCTGACGGCCGCCTCCGTCGCCGGGGTCCTGCTCGGCATCCGCATGATCCGCGCGGAGGCCAAGCTCCCCACCGACCTCGCCCTCGCCCTGGAGATCGGCGCCACCCGCGTCTCCACGGCCGGCTCCACCGTCGACCGCCTCGGCATGCGGTTCGCCCCCCTCGTCCTGCGCCTCATGGGACCCCGCCGCACCGACGCCAAACGCCGCCGCATCGACATGGCCGGCAACCCCGGCGGCCTCACCCTCGACCGCTACGCCGCCCGCCGCGCCGTCTACGGCTTCTTCGGCGCGTTCATGGCCCTCGTCTTCCTCACCACGGGACACTGGCTGATCGCGCTCGCCACCCTCGCCTTCGGGCTGCTCGCCGCCGACGCACTCATCTGGCAGGCCATCCGCGACCGCAAGGACGTCATCGACCGCACCCTGCCCGACTTCCTCGACGTCCTCGCCGTCGTCGTCTCCGCCGGCCTCGGCTTCCGGCAGGCACTGGACCGCGTCGCCGAACGGTACGAGGGCCCCTGGGCCGACGAACTGCGCATCACCCTGCGCCAGATGGACATGGGCGTCAGCCGCCGCCAGGCCTTCGACGAACTGCGCCGCCGGAACACCTCCGAACAGGTCGCCCAGTTCGTCTCGGCGCTCCAGCAGGGCGAGGAACTCGGCTCGCCCATCGCCGACACGCTCATCCAGCTCGCCACCGACATGCGCCGCACCGACGCGCAGAACGCCCGCCGCCGCGCCGCCAAGACCATCCCCAAGGCCACCATGGTCACCCTGGTCTTCATGCTCCCGGCCACGATGATCCTCATCGCCACCGGCATGTTCCTCGGCTCCGGCACGAACTTCGGCTCGATCCTGGGGCGCTGAGATGACCATGCCGCACACCCGGGGCTACCTGGAGGACGACGCCCCCGCCCCGCCCACCCTCCGCCTCCAGCTCGGCGCCCTGCAGACCCTGTGCCGCCAGACCTTCGCGGTGCGCCTGGCCGCCCTGCTCGTCGGCACCCCCTTCGCCCTCGCGAACACCGGCACCGGCGCCCCCCGCTACGCGGCGCTCGCCGCCGCCGTCCTCGGCATCACCGCCTCCTACGCCATGCTCCGCGACTGGCACCGCTTCGGCCCCCGCGTCCTGGCCCACCCCGGCCTCATGGCCCTGGACCTCCTCTTCGTGGCGACCCTCCTGTTCGCCGCCTCCCCGGCCTCCCCCCTCGCCTACGCCACCGTCTGCACCCCCCTGCTCTCCGGCCTCCTCTACGGCTGGCGCGGCACCGGCGTCCTCACCGGCCTCCAGCTCGTCGTCCTCGTCACGGTCTTCCGCGCCTGGTCCCACCACCCGGGCGCGGGCGCCAACACCGCGCTCCTCGCCGGGTTCTGCGTCGCCGCGGGCATCATCGGCGTGACCCTGCGCAACCTGGTCTTCCGCTTCGGCGCGGCGGGGCAGGCCCTCGCCGAGGTCAACGCACGGCTCGCCGTCGCCGAGGCCCTCGCCGCCGAACGCGCTCGGCTGGCCCGCGAGATGCACGACTCGGTGGCCAAGACCCTGCACGGCCTCGCCCTGACGGCGGAGGCCCTGGCCGCCTCCGCCGACCACGCCGACCCCGGCACCCTCAAGCGGCAGGCCGTCACCGTCGCGGCCGCCGCCCGCCGCGCCGCCACCGAGTCCCGCCACGTCCTGACCCACCTGCGCACCCGCACGGACACCCGGGCACCGGCCGACCTGGCCGAGGAACTGCGCGCCCACGCGGCCGACTTCACCGCGCGCACGGACATCCCGACCACGCTCGACCTCGGCGCCCACCCGGACCTCCCCCCGGACACCGTCCACCACCTCCTGGCGATCACCTCGGAGGCACTGGAGAACGTCCGCCGCCACGCCCGGGCCGGCCATGTGCGGCTCACCCTCGCGACGGCACCGCCCGACGCCCTCGTCCTGCGCGTCGAGGACGACGGCACGGGCCTCCCGCAGCCGGTGCCGCAGCTCGCCGACCTGACGCGATCCGGCCACTTCGGACTGCTCGGCATGGCCGAGCGCGCCCGGTCCCTCGGCGGGGACCTCAGCCTCACCGGCGGCCCCCTGGGCGGCACGGTCGTCGAGGTCCGCGCCCCCGCGCTCCCCGCTCCCCACAAGGAGGTGGCACATGTCTGACCAGGCACGATCCCTACGGGTACTGGTGGCCGACGACAACCCTGTCGTCCGGGCGGGCCTGAGCGCGCTGCTCGGCGCCCACCCCGGCATCCGGGTCGTCGCCGAGGCCCCCGACGGCGCGGAGGCCCTCACCCTCGCGGCCCGCCACCACCCCGACGTCATCCTCCTCGACGCCCGCATGCCGGGCACCGACGGCCTCACGGCCCTGCCCGAACTGTCCCGCCTCGCCCCGGTCCTGATGATCACCTACAGCGCGGAACCCGAGGTCAGGACGGAGGCCGCCCGCCGGGGCGCGAGGGGCTACCTGGTCCACGGCCGGTTCACGACCGCCGAACTCCTCGACGCGGTGAGGGCGACGGCGGAGGCGCCCGCGGTCGCCGAGGGGCCGCTGCCCCTCCCTGTCCGGTCTTCGCCCCCCACCCGCCACGAACCGCACGAATTCCCTTCGCACCTGCAACCGCGCGTGGCACAGTCGTCCAAGGCACGCTTCGCCCGCGCGACCGCTTTCGGCCGCCGCCCGCCCGACCACCGGGACTTCGGGCTGAGCTCACGGGAGGTGGAGGTCATGGATCTCATCGCGTCCGGCATGAACAACCGCCAGATCGCCGCCACCTGCTTCATCAGCGAGAAGACGGTCAAGAACCACATCAACCGCATCTTCGCGAAGCTGCACAGCGCCTCCCGCAGCGAGGCCATCGCCCACTGGCTCGGCACCGCCCACCAAGGGCGGCCGGCATGACCCCACGCCCGCACGGAAGTTGGGCCCCCGGACCCACGCAAAGTAGACGCCTTCTCACGTACGGTGTCGACGTCGGCTGTGCCACGGAACGGGAGGGCAGACGAGATGAGCCGCTTCAGCCGCTTCACCCGGTGGAGGAAGACCGTCGTCTCCCGCATGCGCGAGGCGGGACGGGACGCGGGGGCGGGGTTCGTGGAGTACGCGGGCCTGATGATCATCATTGCGGGGATCTTCACGATGATCGATGGCCTGGGACTCGACGGTGCGATCTCGGGCGCCATCATGAACGCGGTCAACAACGTCATCGGCGGCTGAGCACAGTACGGGCGGCGGGCGACGGCGGGCAGATACTGCCGCTGTACATCTGGTTGACGGCCATTCTGCTTTTCGCTGCTCTGGCCTTCTTCGTCTTCGCTCAGGCGGCGTCGGCACGCAACGGAGCCCAGTCAGCGGCGGACGCCGCCGCGCTGGCGGCCGCACAGGATGCGCGAGACGAGTTGGTGGATCGGTTGGGAGCCGCCGTAGGCACGGACGAGGGCTGGCTGGACTGGCTCACAGGTGACATGCCTCCCCATGCGGGGGCCGACGCTGCGGCTCAGGAGCTTGCTGCCCAGAACGACTCGACGGTCCAGGGCGGGGCCCAACCGGTCGTGCGCGACGGTCACCCCGGCTTCGAGGTGGCCGTGCAGACGAACTACACGGTGGGCGAGTCGATCATCCCGGGCACCGAAGGCAAGCACGCCCGCGCCCACGCCGTGGCGATCATCCAGCCACGGTGTGACGTCGACCTGGACGCTGATCCCGAGAAACCCGTGGAACTGAACTGTGACGGTCAGACGGTGAACATCGATCCAACCGGCTTCGATCCGGACGACCTGCCCGACGCGTCCGTGTTGTTCTCCGTGCATCTGGCCGAGTGAAAGGAATCCGTACCGATGACGTACCGGCACACCAGGAAGGGCCGCAGGGCGCTGAGCGCGGTGGCGATCACGGCTGGGCTGCTCCTCACGGTGGCCGGCTGCGGTGGAGGAGGTGACGGCAAGTCCGACAGGGACGAATCGGCCTCTTCGGCGAGCAAGGGCAACGACGACCCTGGGAAGGAGGGCTCGTCACGGTCTTCCGACACCAGTGATGCGCCGCTCGCGGAGGTCAAGGGAGACAATGGACTGACGCTCAAAGTCACCTCCGCCAAGCGTGATGGAGGGGGTTTCGTGACTGTGGAAGGGTCTGTCACGAACAACACGGGCACGATCTGGGTTGCGGCGGACTGGCGCGGCGACGAGAACGAGTTGGCCAAGAACGGCGGGTCCATGGCCGGGGCGAGCCTGGTCGACCAAAAGGGCAAGAAGAAGTACCTCATCCTCCGGGACACATCCGGGCGTTGCCTCTGCACGAAATTCACGGGAGGAGTGCGCGACGGGGAGAGCGCTGACTGGTTCGCCCAGTTCCCGGCACCACCCGAGGACACCTCGGACGTGCAGTTGCAGGTCGGCGGGATGCCGCCGGCTGAGATCACGCTCTCCGAGGGCGAGTAGCCATGGCCGCCCCCGCCCTGACCACCACCACCGTCGCCCTCCTCACCGTGCTCGCCCTCTCCGCGCCCACCCCCGCGCTCGCGGACGGCGGGGATCCCAGCCGTCCGCCCGGTACCGTCGAGACCTCCCCGCCCCCCACCGTCGACCCGAACAGCCCGGGCCTCAAGCTCGCCGACGGGGCCACGCTGGCCGCCGCGAAGGTGCTGGACATCAAGTCGGTCGTGGAGGACCTCGGCGGTGAGGAGCGCCGGGAGGACACCAATGAGAACGTCACGTTCGCACTCCAGGCGGAGGTGCTGTTCCCCAAGGACAGCCCGAAGCTGAATCCGGAGGCGCGGTCCCGGATCGACGCGATCGCCGAGGAGATCAAGAAGCAGAACGCGCAGGCCGTCCGCGTCTTCGGCTTCACCGACAACCTCGGCTCGTACGCGCACGGTCTGGTCCTGTCCAAGCGCCGTGCGGAGGCCGTGCACGACGAGCTGGCCTCGCGGCTCGACGGCGACGTCACCTTCGAGGTGCGGGGCTACAGCGAGGACTATCCGATCGCCGACAACACCTCGGAGCAGGGGCGCCGCAAGAACCGGCGCGTGGAGGTGTCGTTCCCGAGGAGCGGGGCGGCCTCGGACGGTTCCGGTGGGAGCGGTACGGCCTCGTAGAGGAGCCGGGGCGGCGGGAAACCGTTCGCCGCACCGGCAGGCGCTCTGGCAGCATCACGCCTCATGGACGCCCCCACCTTCGAAGAGCTGATCGCCGAGGGCGAGGCCGTGCCCGTCGAGGGGTGGGACTTCTCCTGGTTCGAGGGACGGGCCACCGAGGCGCGGCCCTCCTGGGGGTACGCGCGGGGCATGGCCCGCCGCCTGGCGAGGGCGGAGGCGGCCCTCGACATCCAGACCGGCGGCGGCGAGGTGCTGCACTCCGCTCCCGCGCTGCCCCTCCTGACGGTCGCCACCGAGGGGTGGCCGCCCAACGTCGCCAGGGCCACCGCCCTGCTCGGGCCGCGCGGGGTCGCGGTGGTCGCCTCGCCCGAGGACGCGCCGCTGCCCTTCGCGGACGGCGCCTTCGACCTCGTCACCAGCAGACATCCGGTGCGCACCCACTGGGCGGAGATCGCACGGGTCCTGCGCCCCGGTGGCACGTACTACTCCCAGCAGGTCGGACAGGAGAGCGTCTTCGAGCTGGCCGAGTACTTCCTGGGGCCGCTGCCCGAGGAGGCGTACCGCGCGCGTGATCCCGAGGAGGCCCGTGCGGCCGCACGGGCCGCCGGGCTCGACGTGGTCGACCTGCGGGCGGAGCGTCTGCGGATGGAGTTCCACGACGTCGCCGCCGTGGTCCACTTCCTCCGCAAGGTCATCTGGATCGTCCCCGGCTTCACCACAGCGGACCACCTGCCCCGGCTCCGCGCGCTCCACGAGCGCATCTCCGCCCGGGGCCCCTTCGTGGCCCACAGCAGCCGCTTCCTGATCGAGGCGCGCAAGCCGGCGCACGCCTGAGGGAGCGCGGCCCCGCACCGCGGGACCGCTCCCCCCGAGCCCTCACCGTTGTCCACATCGTTACCGCCGCACCCTCGCCCCGGGACCCTCTTTTCCCGTAAGTTCGGACCAAGTTAATTCGCGTCAGCAAAGTGCTGCGCGGGCGGGGATCCGCGCAGTGGAGGGGGCTGCGCGGGGCCCACTGCCCACCGGTCCAAGCCGTGAACCCACCGGCCCAAGCCGTGGACCCACCTGCCGAAGCCGTGGACCCACCTGCCGAAGCCGTGACTCCACCGGCCCGCCACGGCGGCTCGGCCGACCGTGCTCACGCCTCCCGCACCGCGAGCACCACCCCCGGGCGCACTCCCCACCGTTCCAGCGCACCGGCCTCCGCCTCCAGGACGTGCCGTGTCCACGGCCGGGGCAGCCCCACTCGTCCGGGCCGCATCGTCCGTACCGCCCGCACCCGCATCGCCCGGTCCAGGTAGGCCACGTCGACGGCGAACCGCATCCCCACCGTGTGCACCGCGCTCGCCGGACTCAGCAGCAGCGCCCCCTCGACGCCGTCCCGCCCGAGCAGTCCCCGTTGCCGCTCCCGGCGCGAGCTCGCGATCTCCAGCGGCACCGGCCCGAGCCTCGCCCCGGCACCCTCCACGAAGAACACCGCCGCTCGCGTCCCGACCCCCTCCGGCCGTCCGGGCTCTTCACACCCCTCGCGGCCGGCGGCCGGGTGCCCGGGAAAAAGAGAACGGGCCGGTCCGTGGGGGGGAAACGGACCGGCCCGAGGGGGGGGAGTTCCACCATAACCCTTCGTGAGGGGTGATGCGTGCATCAGCACCGAACAACTACTCTCCGCATTCGCCCGACCGCGACGAGCTGACCGACGGAACTTCCGGTCGAGCGGGCCGATTGACCGAATCGCGTTGGATTCGAAGGTGTGACGACCTCTTCGTAGACACCTTCACAGGTTTTACGTACGCATGTCGGAGGGTGGGTGTCGAGTCATCGGCGTGTTCCCGCATCCCCCGGGCGGGTGAACGGAGGAGGGGGGTGACCCCGCGCCCTCCTCTCTCCTCCCGCCCCTCAACTGCCCCCCGCCGGGCCGGTCCCCGACGTCCCCTGGGCCGGGGGCCCCGGCGCGCAGCGGTAGGCTTCGCCCCCCGGGACCGCCATTCGGACGGCAGGGCCGCCACGGCCACACGGAGAAGGCCGACACGGCCGCACGGATCCCGATCCACACGGAGGGGCTGACAATCTCGTGAACCTGCGCGACAACCTGCGCCGCCTGCTGGTCAGGGTCTACGCACGCAGGGTGGAGGGCCACCTCGACCACGACCAGGTGCCCAAGCACATCGGCGTGATCATGGACGGCAACCGGCGCTGGGCGAAGGCCGCCGGCTCCACCACCGCGCAGGGCCACCGGGCGGGCGCCGACAAGATCGAGGAATTCCTCGGCTGGTGCAGCGAGACGGACGTCGAGGTCGTCACGCTCTGGCTGTTCTCCACGGACAACTTCGACCGTCCGCAGGAGGAACTGGTCCCGCTCTTCGGGATCATCGAGGACGTCGCGCGTTCCCTCGCCGCCGACGGCCGCTGGCGCGTGCACCACGTGGGCGCCCTCGACCTGCTGCCGCCGGGGATGCAGACGGTGCTGAAGGAGGCCGAGGAGGCCACCGCGGACGTCGACGGGATACTGGTCAACGTCGCCATCGGCTACGGCGGCCGCCAGGAGATCGCCGACGCCGTCCGCTCCATGCTCCACGACGCCCAGCAGAAGGGCACGACGATGGAGCAGCTCGCCGAGTCCGTCGACATCGACATG
Organism: Streptomyces griseoaurantiacus; assembly: GCA_014656015.1. Classification (GTDB taxonomy): domain Bacteria; phylum Actinomycetota; class Actinomycetes; order Streptomycetales; family Streptomycetaceae; genus Streptomyces; species Streptomyces griseoaurantiacus. The sequence goes on from BNBP01000029.1 coordinate 31,411, forward strand.
ATCGGCCGGCACCTCTACACGAGTGACCAGCCCGACCCCGACCTGGTCATCCGCACCAGCGGCGAACAGCGGCTGTCCGGCTTCATGCTCTGGCAGACGGCCCACTCGGAGTACTACTTCTGCGACGTGTTCTGGCCGGCCTTCCGCAAGGTCGACTTCCTGCGCGCACTGCGCGACTACGCGGCCCGCCACCGCCGTTTCGGCGGCTGACCCACCGCCGTCCCGGCGGTCGACCCACCGTCGCTCCGGCGGCCCGCACCGCCGCCCCGGACTCCCCTCGCCCCCCTTCGCCCCCTCCCCGCGCGCCCCACGTCACCCGGAGTTCACCGGGCCGCCCCGGCGACCCCTTGCATGGCCGCAGGCCGAACAGGGCATAAGCCAGTCAGGTCGACACCCGAACCACGGGTGTCGTATCTCAGCGGACGGCACGGGGCCGTCCGCCCGGGAGGCCCTTTGCACCAGCCCGACCGTGCGGTCTCAGCACGGGACGCAGACGCGGAGGGCCGGTCGCCGGCTTCCGCGATGCGTGCATCGCGGCCGTCGACCGGTCCAGCTCCTCTCCGTCGCTCCCCGACCTCTTCCGAGGGGGTACGTCCTTCCGTGGTGACCAGCACACAGCGCCGCAAGTCCGACCGGCGCACCTACGTTCTCGACACCAGCGTCCTGCTGGCCGACCCGAACGCCCTGACCCGCTTCGAGGAACACGAGGTCGTGCTCCCCATCGTGGTGGTCACGGAACTGGAGGCCAAGCGGCACCATCCCGAACTCGGCTACTTCGCCCGGCAGGCCCTGCGCCTGCTGGACGACTACCGGGTGCGGTACGGACGCCTCGACGCCCCCATCCCGATCGGGGAACTCGGCGGCACGATCCGGGTCGAGCTGAACCACTCCGACCCCAGCGTCCTGCCGAGCGGCTACCGCCTGGGGGACAACGACTCCCGCATCCTCGCGGTCGCCCGCAACCTGCAGGCCGAGGGGTTCGACGTCACCGTCGTGTCGAAGGACCTCCCGCTGCGGATCAAGGCCTCCTCGGTGGGCCTCCTCGCCGAGGAGTACCGGGCGGAGCTCGCCATCACGGACGCCTCCGGGTGGACCGGGATGTCGGAACTGACCCTGCCGGGCGAACAGGTGGACGTCCTCTTCGAGGAGGGACACGTGTACGTGCCGGAGGCGGCCGACCTGCCCGTGCACACGGGGCTGACGATCCAGTCGGAGCGCGGCAGGGCGCTCGGCCGGGTCACCGCCGAGGGCACCGTCCGGCTGGTGCGCGGCGACCGGGAGGCGTTCGGCATCAAGGGGCGCAGCGCCGAGCAGCGTGTCGCGCTCGACCTGCTGCTCGACCCGGACGTCGGGATCGTGTCGATGGGCGGCCGGGCCGGCACCGGCAAGTCGGCGCTGGCGCTGTGCGCCGGTCTGGAGGCGGTGCTGGAGCGCCGTCAGCACCAGAAGGTGATGGTCTTCCGGCCGCTGTACGCGGTGGGCGGGCAGGAGCTCGGCTATCTGCCGGGCAGCGAGGCCGAGAAGATGAGCCCTTGGGCGCAGGCGGTCTTCGACACCCTGTCGGCCGTGACCTCGCGCGAGGTCATCGAGGAGGTCACCGCGCGCGGCATGCTGGAGGTGCTGCCGCTGACGCACATCCGCGGCCGGTCCCTGCACGACGCGTTCGTGATCGTGGACGAGGCCCAGTCCCTGGAGCGGAACGTGCTCCTGACGGTCCTCTCCCGGATCGGCGCCAATTCGCGGGTGGTCCTCACCCACGACGTGGCGCAGCGGGACAACCTTCGGGTGGGCCGTTACGACGGCGTGGTGGCGGTCGTGGAGAAGCTGAAGGGGCACCCGCTTTTCGCCCATGTGACGCTGAACCGGTCCGAACGCTCCCAGATCGCCGCACTGGTGACCGAGATGCTGGAAGAGGGGCACATCTAGCCGCTCTCCGCGGTTCACCGCAGTCCGACTCAACTCATCGCATTTACGCGGCAGTTGGCGCCGTCCGGCAACAAGGCACAAGAGCCTAGCCGGGCGGCGCCCCGTCGTGTGCGGTTTTCCGTGGTTCCGCTGGGGCCGGCGGGGTGTGAGCTTTCACACGCAACACTGAATTGATTCCCGGCATCGGGTTACGGCAGAGTCTCGGTTCTGTCAGGCCCCGCATACGACACAGCCGTACCCCCAGCGGTTCGGCGCACCGGAAACAGCACCAACTCCATAGAGCCGTCGTATGCCGCCCGAGCACCACACGGCACTTCCGTCACGGGAGTCGCCCACCGGGCCCGTGCCTCCCGTGACCCCGTAGGTGGGAGGCCAGTGACAAGGGGCACGATCGCGTCCGCCCAGGGTCACCTCAGCGGGCGATGCTGGAAGGAAACCGTGTGAGCCGGATCTCGGTCCGGGGATTCGCAGTGGCCTCCGCCACCGCGGTCACCGCCGTCGGTAGCGTTGTCGGCGTTGCCTCGGGCAGCGTTGCCCAGAACAACGACGCGGAGGCGGCCACCGCCGACGCGACGCTCCTGTCGGACATCCCCGTGGGCACGCAGGCCCAGGTACAGACCGCGTCCCTCGCGCAGCAGGCCGACGCACAGGCCATCGCCGCGGACACCAGCGCCCGCAAGGACGCCGAGGCGGCCGCGCGCAAGGCCGCCGCCAAGAGCGCCGTCGCCAAGAAGGCGGCGGCCGAGAAGGCGGCGAACGATGCCAAGGAGCGGGCGAAGCAGAAGAAGGAGTCCAGCCGCAGCGCCACGCGGGACGCCTCGACCTTCTCCGTCCAGAGCTCGTACACCATCGCCCAGGTCCAGGCGATCGCCCGGCAGATCGTGCCGAGCGGCCAGTTCCAGTGCTTCAGCAACATCGTGAACCACGAGTCGAGCTGGAACTACAAGGCGACCAACCCCTCCTCGGGTGCCTACGGCCTCGTCCAGGCCCTGCCCGCCGGCAAGATGGCCTCGGCCGGCGCCGACTGGCAGACCAACCCGGCCACCCAGATCAAGTGGGGCCTGAACTACATGAACCAGCGCTACGGCAGCCCGTGCGACGCCTGGTCCTACTGGCAGGCGAACGGGAACTACTGAGCCTTCGGTTCCCACCGGTCCGCCGGCGCTCCCCGCTCAACCCCGCACAGCCCCTCTCCGTCATACGGGGAGGGGCTGTTGCCCTGTAGCGTTCCATCCGACAGCTCCAGGGGGGAGTGGTGGGGAAAAGCGGGGGAAGAGGACGGACCATGTCACGAGTGCCGGAGTGGCTCGGCCGGGCCGGTGCCCGGCTGACCGAGTTGGGTGAGCGGCTCGACGCGCGACGCGCGGAGGTCGAGGGCGAGCAGGACGTACCGGGCGGGCCGAAACAGCCGCCACGGCGGCCCGGCGGTACGCCCGGCGGCGACGGCCGCCCGGTGGCCGACGCAGCCGAGCCCGCCGGCGCCCCGGGCTCCGCGGACTCGGCCGGCGTCACCGACGCGAGCGCCTCCGAGGCGACCACGTCCGCCGGTCCGTCCGGGGAAAGCGGGCCTTCGGGGTCCCGGGCCGCCGCGCCGGAGGACACCCGCTGGGAGGCCGAGGCCGAGGCGGGGGAGCCCCCGCCCGGTGCGCCGGTGGCCGCGGACTCCGCGCGCACGGCCCGCCCACCGGCGGGAGCCACCGCCTCCGCCGCGCTCGCCCCCGTCGTCGTCCGGCCGCGGCGGCCCGATCCCGCGCAGGCCGTGCCGTGGGGCGTGCGGGTCGCGGCCGAGGCCGGCTGGCGGCTGCTCGTGCTGGCCGGGACGGTGTGGGTGCTGATGCGGGTCATCAGCGCCGTACGGCTCGTGGTGCTGGCGTTCGTCGCCGCACTGCTCATCACGGCGATACTCCAGCCGACGGTGGCCCGGCTCCGGCGCCACGGCGTACCGCGCGGCCTGGCGACGGCGCTCACCGCGGTCCTCGGCTTCGTCGTCATGGGGCTCATCGGATGGTTCGTCACCTGGCAGGTGATGGAGAACATCGACAACCTCTCCGACCAGATCCAGGACGGCATCGACGATCTGCGCCGCTGGCTGCTGAACAGCCCGTTCCATGTGACGGACAAGCAGATCAACGCCATCGCGAAGAACCTGCGGGAGGCGATCGGGGCCAACACCGACCAGATAACGTCGGCCGGCCTGGAGGGCGTCACGGTCATCGTGGAGGGCCTGACGGGCATCCTGCTGACCGTCTTCTCCACCCTGTTCCTGCTCTACGACGGGCGGCGCATCTGGGAGTGGTCCCTCAAGCTGGTCCCGGCGGCGGCGCGGCCGGGCGTCGCGGGCGCGGGTCCGCGGGCCTGGCGCACGCTGACGGCCTATGTGCGCGGCACGGTGATCGTGGCGCTGATCGACGCCATCTTCATCGGGCTGGGGATCTACTTCCTCGAGGTGCCGATGGCGGTGCCGCTGGCCGTGTTCATCTTCCTGTTCGCGTTCATCCCGCTGGTGGGCGCGGTCGTGTCGGGAGCGCTGGCGGTGGTCGTGGCGCTGGTGACGCAGGGCGTGTTCGCGGCGGTGATGACCCTCGTGGTGGTGCTGGCGGTGCAGCAGATCGAGGGCCACATCCTGCAGCCGTTCATCCTGGGCCGTGCGGTGCGGGTGCATCCGCTGGCCGTGGTGCTGTCGGTGGCGGCGGGCGGGATGATCGCCGGGATCGGGGGAGCGGTGGTCGCGGTTCCGCTGGTCGCCGTCACCAACACGGTGGTCGGCTATCTGCGCGCCTACGGCGAAGGCGAGGCACCCGACCCGGACCCGGCGGACCTGGGCCCGGAGCCGGAGCCGACGGCCAAGTAGTCCACGCGACGCCGGTCTCCGCTCCCGGGCACGCATGAAGGTCCCCGCACCCTCCAGGGGGTGCGGGGACCTTCGTACGCCCGGTGTGCGGTGGCTACCGCGCGAGGACCGCTTCCGCGTCCAGGGTCACGCCGACCGCCTCGACGACCGCCGCGATCTTGAACGCCTCCTGGATCACCTCACGCTCGACGCCCGCCTTGCGGAGCACCTGCTCGTGGGAGTCCAGGCACATCCCGCAGCCGTTGATCGCCGAGACCGCGAAGGACCACAGCTCGAAGTCGACCTTGTCGACCCCGGGGTTGCCGATGACGTTCATCCGCAGCCCGGCCCGCAGCGTGCCGTACTCGTGGTCCGAGAGCAGGTGGCGGGTGCGGTAGAACACGTTGTTCATCGCCATGACCGCCGCCGCGGACTTGGCCGCGGTGTACGCCTCGGGCGACAGGTTGGCCTTCGCCTCCGGCTCCAGCTCCCGCAGCACGATCGGGGAGCGCGAGGCGATCGCGGTGGCGAGCACCGTGCCCCAGAGCTGCTGCGCCGGGAGGTCGGAATTGCCGATCACCGAACCGAGGTTCAGCTTCAGGTCCTTGGCGTAGTCCGGTATGGCGGACTTCAGCGCGTCGAGGGACATGGAGTCACTCACCCGCCAGCAGGGCGACCGGGTCGAGCGTCTCCTCGCCCTGCTTCCAGTTGCAGGGGCACAGCTCGTCGGTCTGCAGCGCGTCGAGGACCCGCAGGACCTCCTTGGGGTTACGGCCGACGGAACCGGCGGTCACCATCGTGAACTGGATCTCGTTGTTCTGGTCCACGATGAACACCGCGCGCTGCGCGAAGCCGTCCTCGCCCTCGATGCCGAGCGCGCGCATCAGCTCGTGCTTGGAGTCGGCCATCATCGGGAAGGGCAGGTCGGTCAGGTCCGGGTGGTCCTTGCGCCAGGCGTGGTGGACGAACTCGGAGTCGCCGGAGAAGCCGAGGATCTGCGCGTCACGGTCGGCGAACTCGTCGTTCAGCTTGCCGAAGGCCGCGATCTCGGTGGGGCACACGAAGGTGAAGTCCTTGGGCCAAGCGAAGACGATCTTCCACTTGCCCTCGTAGGTCTTGTGGTTGATCTCGTCGAACTCCTTGCCCTTCTCCAGGGAGACACAGGCAGTCAGTTCGAACTCGGGGAACTTGTCACCGACAGTGAGCACACGCTCTCCTTGTACGCGAGAAGCGCCCCGTTCACACGGCGCCTCTCATGGGTTGGACGTGAATGATCGTGGCACACGGTGCATTGATTCGGGAAATAGCTACACTCGGTCGTGTTGATCGTCATCGTCTATCAGTGACCAAGGGTGAATTGCGTGGCCAGGGCAGGAATCACGGGCGTCACCGGAACCAAGGCCCACGGGCGCCGGCAGCCGAGCCTGTCCCAACTGCGGGCGTTCGCCGCCGTCGCCGAGCACCTGCACTTCCGGGACGCCGCCGCCGCGATCGGCATGAGCCAGCCGGCGCTCTCCGGTGCCGTCGCCGCCCTGGAGGAGACCCTCGGCGTGACGCTGGTCGAGCGTACGACGCGCAAGGTGCTGCTCTCCCCTGCCGGCGAGCGGCTGGCGGTGCGGGCCAAGGCCGTACTGGCGGAGGTCGGCGCGCTGCTGGAGGAGGCCGCGGCGGTGCGGGCGCCGTTCACCGGGGCGCTCCGGCTGGGCGTGATCCCGACCGTGGCACCCTATCTGCTGCCCACCGTCCTCGGCCTGGTCCATGAGCGCTACCCCTCGCTGGACCTCCAGGTCCACGAGGAGCAGACCGCCGGCCTGCTCGACGGCCTGGCCACCGGCCGCCTGGACCTGCTGCTGCTCGCGGTGCCCCTCGGCGTCCCCGGCGTCGCCGAGATCCCGCTCTACGACGAGGACTTCGTCCTGGTCACCCCGCTGGGCCACCCGCTCGGCGGGCGCGAGGGCATACCCCGCGCGGCGCTGCGCGAGCTCAACCTGCTGCTGCTGGACGAGGGGCACTGCCTGCGCGACCAGGCGCTCGACATCTGCCGGGAGGCGGGACGCGCCGACGCCCCGGTCACGACGACGGCCGCGGGGCTCGCGACCCTCGTCCAGCTCGTCGCCGGGGGACTGGGCGTGACCCTGCTGCCGCGCACCGCGCTCACCGTCGAGACGAGCCGCAACGGCAGCCTCCTCACGGGGTACTTCGCCGATCCGGCGCCGACGCGGCGGGTGGCGCTGGCGATGCGGACGGGGGCGGCGCGGGCGGCCGAGTACACGGAACTGGCCGCGGCGCTCAGGGAAGCGCTGCGGCCACTGCCGGTCCGTCTCGTGCGGGGCTGAACGGGGATGAACGGGCCGTACGGCCCCGCGGGGAGGGGCGTTACCGTCCCTCCCCGCGGACCCGCGCGTGCTCACTCCGTCCGCAGGCCCTCCGGGCGCATCAGCCGCAGCAGCGCCGGCAGACTCAGCACCGTCACCGTGAGGACGACCGCCGCCCCGACGCCCGTCATGGACAGCACGCTTCCCCAGTAGATCTGCACCGGCACCTGGGACATCTTCTGCAGCACCGCGCCCAGGGTCAGCCCGACCACGGAGGCGAGCACCAGGCCCAGCGCGATGGGGATCGCCGACTGCCACAGCACCGACAGGCTCAGGGTCCGCCGCCGGGTGCCGAAGGCGACAAGAGCCGACAGCAGCCGCTTGCGCTCCCGGAGCTGTTCGAGCTGCGAGACCAGCAGGCTCGCCCCGATCAGCGCCAGCACGCAGGTCGCCCCGATGAACAGGCCGGTGCGGATGGCCTCGTACTGGTCGGAGGTCTTTTCCGACACCCAGGTCCAGGCGTCGGAGAACGGGTCCAGCGCGGCGGCGGTGTTCCGCACGTGCTCGGTGGCGTCCGGCACCGCGTGGTCCAGCCGGACGTACACCCGGCCGGACATCTGGGGCAGGGCCGCGGCGGGCGCGGCCGAGGGGGTGACCAGCAGACCCCAGATCTCGTTCTGCAGCGCGTCGTGCCGCTGCTTGACCACCGGCAGCCTGTCCGGCACCTTCCAGACCACCTCGGCACCCTTCGGCGAACCGCTGAAGGACGGGTCGACGTACAGCTGGAGGCCGGGCTTGAGCAGCTGGTCCACCTCGTCCCCGGGGCCCTGGCCCGGATCGGAGGGGGCCGGCAGGGCGAAGGCGTCCCCGTCGTGGCAGGAGGGCAGATCGGCGATCTCGCGCAGGGAGGCGCAGGTGCCGACGGTGATGTCGGAGGAGAGCTCGGGATCCTTGCGCCGTTCGGAGACGCTGTCGACGGACAGCGCCACGGCGGCCGCCACGCCCTTGGTCCGCTGGAACCGCTCCTCGACCTTGCCGGCCACCAGGTCGGCCTTGCCCGGGGCCGTCATGTCGACCTCCATCTGGGCGCGGCTCGGGTCCCGGCCGGTGTCCTGGGTGAAGTCGTCCTGGACGCCGGTGAACAGCATCTGCAGGGCGATGGCCCCGGCCACCGCGACCGCGATCCCGTTGACCATGCGGGCCGCCGTGCCGCTGCTCAACTGCAGCCGGCGCACGGCGAGCTGCCAGGCCACACCGCCCGAGTCGAGCCGTCCGACGACCGTCTCCACGATCCAGGGCAGCAGCGCGGTCACCCCGACCAGCAGCAGCAGGACACCGCCGACCACCAGGTACTCGTTGAAGTCCCCGTTCTCGTTGCCCTTGCCGATCATCGGGGAGAGCATCGCCAGACCGGCCACCGGCAGCAGCAGCCGCCACCACAGCCGGCGCCGGGCGGGCCGCGCGGTGCGCACCACGCCGAGCGGTTCGATGACGACGCCGCGCAGTGCGAACAGCGTCACCAGGACCGCGGCCGCGGGCACCGCGAGGGCGACCAGGAGGGCGAGCAGCGGGGAGGGCGTCAGATAGCTCGGGAAGACGCTGATGCCGAACAGGTCGACCGAGCCCACGAGTTCCCGGCCGAGCAGGAAGAAACCGGTGCCGAACACCAGCCCGAGCACGGAGCCGGCCAGCGCCTCGCCGGCCGCGATCCGGCGCGTCATGCCGCCGTCGGAGCCGACCAGCCGCAGTGCCGCGAGCCGCCGGTCCCGCCGCTCGCCGCCGAACCGCACCGCCGCCGCGATGAAGACGGCGACCGGCATCAGCAGCACCACGAAGATGACCAGGATGAGCAGCAGCAGGACCGGGGGCAGGCCCTCGTCGTCCTGCGCCTCCCCGACGTCGCCGTACTGCTTGATACGGGCCACCCTGCCGTCGCTGCCGACGTGCCGTGCGATGTCGTCGGAGTAGGCGTAGTAGGCGAGTTCGCGCGGACCCATGAGGCCCGAGTCGCCGATCGTGCCGGCCGTGCGGTACGGCAGCCGCTCGCGCAGCAGGGCGCCGTCCTTCGACGCCAGCAGCTTCTTCAGCCCGGGGGAGACGTACATCTCGCCCTGCTTCGGCAGGCTGTGCAGACCGGGCGGCACCGGTGCCTCGGGGCCCTCGGGCTGCAGCAGCCGGCCGCGGACCTCCTCGTCGTGGTAGCTGGTGTCGACGTGCGCCGAGACCAGGGTGTCCTCGCCGCGCGGGATGTCCTTCCTCGAGCTGAACGTGAAGTCCGTCCGGGCGTCGTCGCGGTCGTGCCGCTTGCCGATGACGCTGGGCAGCGCGGTGGTGAGCAGCAGCAGCGCCACTCCGAGCCCCACGCCGACGGCCGTGAGCACGGTCCGTACCCAGCCCTCGCGGCCGCCGGTGACGGCGAAGCGGGCGCCCAGGGAGAGGTCGCGGGCCCAGGTGCGCGCGCTCATACGGCGCGCTCCATGTCCCGCGACTTCCCGTCCCGTACGACGATCTCGCGGTCGGAGTAGGCCGCCACCCGTGCCTCGTGCGTCACCAGCACCACGGCGGCGTTGGTGGACCGGGCGGCCTCGGTGAGCAGCTCCATCACCCGCTCGCCGTTGAGGGAGTCCAGGGCGCCGGTCGGCTCGTCGGCGAACAGCACGCGCGGCCCGGTGACCAGCGCGCGGGCCACCGCGACCCGCTGGCCCTGGCCGCCGGAGACCTCGCCGGGGCGCTTCTTGCTCAGGTCGTCGACCTCGAGCCGCTGCATCCAGCCGAGGGCGGCCCGCTCGGCCTCCTTGCGGGAGGTGCCGTTGAGCCGCAGCGGCAGCGCGACGTTCTCCACGCAGGTCAGCTCCGGCACCAGCTGCCCGAACTGGAAGACGAAGCCGAACTCGGAGCGGCGCAGCGCGCTGCGCTGGGCGTCGCTCATCGTGGCGAGCTCGGCCCCGTTGTACGTGATCGAGCCGGAGTCGGGCGGCACGATGCCGGCCAGGCAGTGCAGCAGCGTGGACTTGCCGGAGCCGGAGGGACCCATGACGGCGACGACCTCGCCGGGGTGGATCGAGAAGTGCGCGCCGTCGAGGGCCATCGTGGGGCCGTAGGCCTTGCGCAGCTCCTCGGCCGCGAGCAGGGAGCCGGAGGGAGGGGTCATCGGGTCACCGCCTGGGCGAGTTTGTCGAGGCGCGCGGCGGTGAGTTCCAGCCACCGCAGGTCGGCCTCGAGATGGAAGAGGGCGTGGTCGCAGATGAGCTGGTCGGCGAGGTCGCCGTGGCGCTTGCGGTCGGTGAGGATCCGCATCATGCGCAGGTGCTCGGAGCGCTGGGTGTCCAGGATGTCGGCGGCGTCCCGGTGCGTGAGCAGCGCGAGGACGACCTTGGTGTAGAGCACCGACTGGAGGTACGGCTCGGGCTTCTCCGGGGTGGCGAGCCACTGGTGGACGTCGGTGACGCCCGCCTCGGTGATGGCGTACCGCTTGCGGTCGGGACCGCCGCCCGCCTCGATGCCGTCGACCTCGACCAGCCCGTTCTTCAGCAGCCGGGACATCGTCGAGTAGACCTGGCCGTAGTGCAGGGGCCGGTCGTGACCGAACTTCTCGTCAAAGGCCCGCTTGAGGTCGTAACCGTGGCGGGGGCCGGACTCCAGGAGTCCGAGCAGCGTGTGACCGATGGACATGCCGAGCACTGTACACACGATGTATACCTCTGGTGTATACGCCGGGTGCGCAGGTCATGAGCATGCGGTGAGGGGGTCCAGGTGGGGAGGGACTGTCACAGTTCGGTGACAGGCGTTTTCGGCCAGGGCGGCGCTACTCCGGGGACGCCCCCGGACCCTGGGAGTCGTCCTTCGCCGGACGGCCCCGGGGCCGCATGGGCCCCGCCCCGCGCGGCAGCCGGCCGGCCTCGCCGAGCGCCCTGCGGAGCAGGAACTCGATCTGCGCGTTGGCGGACCGCAGCTCGTCCCCCGCCCAGCGCGCGAGCGCCTCGTACACGAGCGGATCCAGCCGCAGCAGCACCTGCTTGCGCTGCTGCGGCTTCCGCGGACGCTCCGCGTCCCCGGCGGAGGCGTTCACTGGTACAGGGACCCCGTGTTCAGCACGGGCTGCGGTGCCCGGTCCCCGCACAGCACGACCATCAGGTTCGACACCATCGCCGCCTTCCGCTCCTCGTCCAGCTCCACGATGTCCTGCTCGGCGATGCGGGCCAGCGCCGCCTCGACCATGCCGACCGCGCCGTCCACGATCTGCCGCCGGGCCGCCACGACCGCGCCCGCCTGCTGCCGCTGGAGCATCGCGGAGGCGATCTCGGGAGCGTACGCGAGGTGGGTGAAGCGGGACTCGACGATCTGCACACCGGCCGCCTCCACCCGCGCGTGCAGCTCGACGGCGAGCTTCTCGGTGATCTCCTCGGCGTTGCCCCGCAGGGAGAGGCCGCCCTCGTCGTGGGCGTCGTAGGGGTACTCGATGGCGATGTGGCGGACGGCGGCCTCGGTCTGCGTGGCGACGAACTCCACGTAGTTGTCCACCTCGAAGGAGGCCTGTGCGGTGTCGCGGACCTTCCAGACCACGACCGCGGCCAGCTCGATCGGGTTGCCGTAGGCGTCGTTCACCTTCAGGACGGCCGTCTCGTGGTTGCGCACCCGGGTGGAGATCTTGCGGCGCGAGGTGAAGGGGTTGACCCAGCGCAGGCCGTCGTCCCGGATCGTGCCCCGGTACCGGCCGAAGAGCTGGACCACGCGGGCCTCGCCCGGCGCGACCATGTTGAGCCCGCGCATGGCGACGAGCGCCGAGATGCCGATCAGGATGCCGAGGACGATGAGCACCGCCTTGACCCCGACCGAGGTGAGGGCGGCGGCGGTCGCGAACAGGCCGATCGCGATCAGCAGTCCCACGAGGCCGAGCAGCAGCGCGAGTCCGCCGCCGATGCTGTGGGCGGGGAACTCGCGCACGGCGGGCGCGGGCATCTCGGGGACGTCGGGCGTACCCGCGGCGGGCGCGGGCGCCCCGGCCCCGGACGGGTCCGGGGTGGGTGTGCCGGACGCGGACGGGTCGTGGGCGGACGGGTCGTGAGTGGACATGTGAGGGCCCCCGTTCACAGAGCAATCGTTTCTCTTCGCTATCTAGCTAAGTGATATCACTTTACCCGCCAGGGCAACCCTTCAGCCGCGCGCGCCGTCGATTTCTTCGGACGGGTGCTGATTGTCACGTCCGTTTAGGGGCGGTAGGGCGGTTTTTGCCGCACTGGCGTCACAACGGGCGGTGTTAGCTTTCAAAGCTGACTTGTGCGACGCACCTGCGTGACCGACGAGAGCGAAGCGGAGCGGATCTACTCATGGGACGAGCGGAAGAGAGACGAGCGCGGCAGCGCGGCGGCCGCCGCGCGGCTCCCCCGAACCGCTCGGCACAGGCCGGTGAGGCCACGTCGCCGTCCGCGGCGGACTCCACCGCCGACGCGACGGCGGGTCAGGGCCGGGCGGCCGCCCGCCGGGCCGCCAAGGGCCGGGGGAAGGGCGGCAGGGCCGCCAAGAACGCCGGGAAGGGCCGCATACGCCGCCTGTTCACCTGGAAGAAGGTCCTCGGCACGTTCCTCGGTGTCTGCCTGCTCGGCATCGGCGCCTTCGTCGTGATGTACATGATGATCAAGATTCCGGAGGGGAACGCCGCCGCCCAGCTCCAGAGCAACATCTACAAGTACAGCGACGGCAAGATGCTCACCCGCAAGGGCGAGGTCAACCGCGAGGAGGTCGACCTCGCGGACATCCCCAAGCCGGTGCAGAAGACCTTCGTCGCCGCCGAGAACAAGAGCTTCTACAACGACAACGGCGTCGACTTCAGGGGCACCGCCCGCGGTCTGCTCAACACCCTCTCCGGCAAGGGCGCCCAAGGCGGCTCGACCATCACCCAGCAGTACGTCAAGAACTACTACCTGACGCAGGACCAGACGGTCACCCGCAAGCTCAAGGAACTGGTCATCTCGCTGAAGCTGGACCGGGAGAAGTCCAAGGACTACATCCTCGCCGGCTACATCAACACCAGTTACTACGGCCGCGGCGCCTACGGCATCCAGGCCGCCGCGCAGGCGTACTACCGCGTCGACGCCAAGGACCTGAGCGTCCCGCAGGGCGCCTACCTCGCCGCGCTGCTCCAGGCGCCGAGCCAGTACGACTGGGCGGTGGCCACGGACACCGGGAAAAAGCTGGTCAAGGCCCGCTGGAACTACGTCCTCGACAACATGGTCGAGGAGCACTGGCTCGACGCCTCGAAGCGGGCCGACATGACGTTCCCGGTGCCGAAGGACCCCAAGGCCGCTCCCGGCATGGAGGGGCAGACCGGCTATCTGGTGAACCTCGCCAACGCGCAGCTCGAGCGGCAGCTCATGAAGGAGCAGAACCTCACCCAGTCCGAGGCGGCGGCGAAGGTCGAGAACCAGGGCTGGACCATCACCCTGAACATCGACAGCAAGAAGCAGGCGGAGCTGGAGAAGGCGGTCAAGTCGCAGCTCACCAGCAAGCTGGACAAGAAGAAGCGCAAGGTCGACGCGGACATCCAGGCCGGCGCGGTGTCCGTCGACCCGAAGACCGGCAAGATCCTCGCGCTGTACGGCGGCATCGACTACGTCAAGCACTTCACCAACAACGCGACCCGCACGGACTACCAGCCCGCCTCCACCTTCAAGCCCGTGATCCTGGCCGCGGCCCTGGACCAGGGTGCGAAGACGCAGGACGGCAAGGACATCAACTCCAACACGATCTACGACGGCACCAGCAAGCGGCCCGTCGTGGGCAGTGACATCGCCTTCGCCCCGGAGAACGAGGACGACCACGACTACGGCGACATCACCGTGCAGACGGCGATGAACCAGTCCGTCAACTCGGTCTTCGCGCAGATGGGTGTCGACGTCGGCATGGACAACGTGCTGAAGACGGCGGGCGACCTGGGCATGGACACCGAGGGGCTGAAGGCGGTGCCCGCGCAGACCCTGGGCTCGATGGGCGCGAGCCCGCTCGCCATGGCCGGCGTCTACGCGACGCTCGACAACCACGGCAAGAAGGTCACCCCGTCGATCCTGAAGTCCGTGGAGCACAAGGACCAGGTGATCGACCTGCCGGACCCGATCGGCGGGCAGGTGATCAGCAAGGTGGCGGCCGACACGGTCACCTCCGTACTGACCGGCGTGGTCGACGACGGTACGGCCCGCACCTCCGTGCGCGACAACCCCAAGCGCAACGGCCAGCAGGTGGCGGGCAAGACGGGTACCTCCGACAACAACAAGTCGGCCTGGTTCACCGGCTACACGCCCGGCCTGGTCACCTCCGTCGGGCTGTTCGGCGAGAGCGCCAAGAACCACAGCCAGGTGGAGATGTACGGGGCGGGCGGCCTGCCGCGCGTCAACGGCGGTGGCTTCCCGGCGCAGATCTGGGCGACGTACATGTTCAACGCGATCGACGAGGTCACCAAGTTCGACCTGGACACCAAGGAGGGTGCGGCGGTCGAGAAGACGAACTCGCCCTCGATGAGCAACACGCCGTCCCACACCCCGTCGAACACCGCGTCGAGCGAGCCGCCCGAATCCGAGTCCCCGGACTCGAGCACGAGTCCGCCGGAGGGTGGCGACCAGAGCTCCAAGCCCCCCGTCTCCAGTTCGCCCCCCGCCAGCCCCAGCAACACGGCCTCGAACGAGGACGACGACGAGGGCCAGGACGGCGGAGGCCGCGGCGGCTTCTTCGGCGGCCCCGACGGCGGCAACTGAGAAACGCCGGTTCCCCGCGCCCCGTGAAGGGCGCGGGGAACCGGCGTCTCCGCCCGGGGTACCCGGGAGGTCTACGGTGTGGGCGCGGTGAGGTACCGCTGGAGGGTGGGCCCGAGCCAGTCCACGATCTCCTCGTGGCCGAGGGCCACGCTCGCCGGGAACCGCAGCACATAGCGCGTCAGCGCGAGCCCCAGTACCGTCGAGGCGCACAGGGCCGCCCGGGCGGCCGCCTGTTCGGGATCGGGTCCCACCCGGCGGGCCAGCGGGATCAACTGCTCGCGCAGCACGACCTGCATGCGCTCGGCGGCGGCCGTGTCGGTGGCGCCGACCCGCATCAGCGCGGTGAACTCCTCGTTCTCCTCCCACAGGGTGAGGAAGTGGCGCACCAGCGTGCGGCCGATCTCCTCGGGGGAGTCGAAGGTCATACCGGGCAGCCCGGGGTCGATCGCGACGGCCGCCGCGAACAGGCCGGCCTTGTTGCCGTAGTAGCGCATCACCATCGAGGGGTCGATCCGCGCGTCACGCGCGATGGCCCGGATGGTGGCCTTCTCGTAGCCGTCCGCGGCGAACCGCTCGCGGGCCGCGGCGAGGATCGTGGCCCGGGTGGCGTCGGAACGCCGTGCGGCCTGCGGGTTCTCGGTGGTGCCGGTCATGCGGCCAACTTAGGCCAACGCGTGTTGACAGTCCAGGGCGCGGCCGCGCCACGGGGTCGCCCGCCCCGTCGCGCGGCCCGGCCGCTCCTCGTTCCGTCAGCCCCGGTTCAGTTCGAACCAGACGACCTTCCCCGTGCTCAACCGCGTCGCCCCCCATCTGCGGGCCAGCCGGTTGACCAGGTACAGCCCGCGTCCGCCCTCGTCCGTCGCCCGCGCCTGCCGCAGCCGGGGGAGCTGCGGCACGTCGTCGCCCACCTCGCAGCGCAGCACGTCGGTGCGCAGCAGCCGCAGCGTGATCGGCCGGGAGGCGTACCGCACCGCGTTGGTGACGACCTCGCTGACCAGCAGCTCCACCGAGTCGGTCAGCTCCTCCAGACCCCACCGGGACAGGGCGCGCCGGGCGAGGCGGCGGGCCCGGCCGGGAGCCGAGTCCTCCGGCTCGAGGAACCAGTACGCCACGTCGCTCGGCGCGATCCCGTCGAAGCGGGCGGCGAGCAGCGCGATGTCGTCGTCCCGGTCGCCCGGGCCGAGCATGTCGAGCACCTCGTCGCACAGCGCCTCCAGCGGCGGCGGATGGTCGATGCCGGTGAGCTGCGCCGTGGAGGCGAGCTTCTCGCGGAGCTGCTCGATACCGGTCCACACGTCCCGCAGCCGGGACTCCACCAGGCCGTCCGTGTAGAGCAGCAGCGTGGCGCCGGCGGGCGCGTCCAGCTCGACGGCCTCGAAGTCCACGCCGCCCACGCCGATCGGGGCGCCCGCGGGCACCCGCAGCACCTCCGCCCGGCCGCCCAGGTGCAGCAGCACCGGCGGCGGGTGCCCGGCGTTGGCGACGGTGATGCGGTGCGCGACCGGGTCGTAGACCGCGTAGAGGCAGGTCGCCATGCGGTCGGTGCCCAGCCGCTGGGCCTGCTCGTCGAGGTGGTGCAGCACCTCCTGCGGCGGCAGGTCGAGTCCGGCCAGGGTCTGCGCGGTGGTGCGGAGCTGGCCCATGATCGCGGCGGAGGTCATGGAGTGACCCATGACGTCGCCGACGACCAGGGCGACCCTGCTGCCGGGCAGCGGGATGGCGTCGTACCAGTCGCCGCCCACCCGGGCGGTCTCCGCCGCCGGCAGATAGCGCGAGGCCAGCCGGACGCCGGTGCAGCGCGGCAGGTGCTCGGGGAGCATCGTCCGCTGGAGTTCGTCGGCGATGTAGGCCTCGCGGCCGTAGAGGACCGCCTTGTCGATGCCGAGCGCGCTGTGCGTGGCGAGCTGCGCGGCCACCAGCAGGTCGTCCGCCTCGAAGGCGGGGCGCTCGGGGCGGCGCAGGAACAGGGCCGCGCCGATCACCCGGCGGCGGCCGCGCAGCGGGGCGAGGATCGCGTGCTGTCCCGGCGGGACGGGAAGGTCGTCGCCGAGCAGCTCGGGCAGCGCGTCGGCGGCGCCGGGGGCGTCGGCGAACACCGGGCGCACCCCGCGCAGCACCTCGGCCAGCGCGCCGCCCGGCCGCACCTCGCACAGCTCCTTGGTGAGCGCGGCCAGGCCCGAGCTCTCCGGTGCGGGCACCGGCAGGATGCCGTCCTCCACGTCGCGCTGCTGAGGGATGCGGTCGGTGCGGCGCAGCCGCAGCTGCAGCGGGCCGGTGGGCCGCTCGTCGCCGACCGGCAGGGGGTCGCGCAGATAGACGAGGATCGCGTCGGAGAAGGTCGGCACGGTGGCCCGGCACAGTCCCATGACGATCTCGTCGAGGTCGATGCCGCGGGCGATCCGGCGGGTCGCGGCGCCGACGAAGCGCAGCCGGTCGCCGTCCCGGCGCATCGGCATGGGGCCGTGCGGCGGTGCCGCCTGCCCCGTGCGCCGCTCCGGTCCCGCGGGCTGGGCGAGGGTCCGCTCCTGCTCGCCCGAGGCCGGCTGCACCGGGATGGTGTCCGGCGCCGGGCGCGGGCGGTGCGGGCCGGGCTCCTCGGCGGCGGGCTGGGAGTGCTCGGGCCCCTCGTCCAGCGGCAGCGGGGTGCCGGACGGCGTGGACCGGCCGCCCTGACCGCCCGCCGAGGCCTGCGGCGCGGCGAGCGGGTCGCCCTCGCCGAGCGGGCCGGCGCCGGTCACGGCGGGGGAGGCGGGGACACGCGGGAGCGCCCCGCGGGGGTCCGCGGGGCCGGCGCCCGGCTGGGGCGCGGGGACGGCACCGGGCTGGGGCCGTTCATGGGATGTGGGCTGCTCCGTCACGCGTGTCGAATCCGTCCGTCGGGGGCTGGGCGCCGCGCGTGCAGTTCGTGCCGCGCCATTCCGGATACCCGCGACACCGGGTCGCGGAACAGGGCTCGCGCGTGCTCAGGGGCCGTTCTCGCCACACCACCGCACGGCCTGCCGGCGAGGTGGCCGGCCCGTTCCTCGTAGCCCTCGCTCACGGTCTGCCGCCCCTCGGTGACGTAGTGTCAGGCCCGGCGCCCGCCGCGGGAATTGCCGTCGGGCGCCCTTGCGGAGGACGATCCTACGGTTGGCCCCAGGGGGCGCCACAAGGGTCTCATGCGTCCGTGTGCACGGACATACGATGCCGGACACGAGGTGCCGACGCGGGCGCGCGCCCGAGGGAGCCGCCCTCATCGGGCCGCCGGGGCGGCGGGCACGGCGTCCCAGTCCTCCGGCAGCGCCGGTACGGGCCAGCCGGGGTCCGGGCGCCAGTTCTCCCACCCGTCCGCGAACGGCGCGCCCCACGCCCGCACCGCCTCCAGTGCCGCCCGGCCGGCCTCCCGCACCCGGGCGGCAGCGGCCTCGTCGAGCAGGCCGTCGCGCCGGGCCTGCGCGAACTCGTCCTCGTCGCGCCAGTCCCAGCTCCGGTCCGGGTAGACGCACAGGTCCAGGAAGTGGTCCTCGGAGTCCACGCCGCCGGACCAGCGGGTCAACGGCTCCTCGAGGTTGACGTACCAGTTCTTGAAGCGCCAGCCCGGCTCCCAGAACAGCCACACCGACCAGGGCTCGCCGGGGCGGGCCAGCTTGAGGACGCCGGTGCCGAACCAGTGGCCGCGGTGCGTGGTGCGGGGCGTGGTGTAGCGGCTGGCGAGGGGCTCCAGGTGGACGGGGCGGCCGTCCGCGAGGGCCGGCCGGACGCAGTCGGTGCCGGGCGCCAGCCAGACGGCGAGCAGGTCCTCCTCGTCCCGGACGACGGTCACGGGGCGGGCGATGTGGATGCGCGGGCCGGCGTTCTCGCGGTACCGCCACAGGATGGGGGTGCCGGGTTCCCAGTGGGGCACTCCGGCGCCCCGCTCCCTCTGCCTCACGGCTCCAGAGTCCTCTGCCATGCGGAAATACTAGGGTCTCCCGTTCGGCTCCTCCCGGCCCCGCGGGGCCGGGCCGCTCAGGGGTGGGTCATACGGAGGACGTCGAGCGCCTCGTCCAGCTGCTCCGCGGTCAGCAGCCCGCGCTCCACGTAGCCGCCCTCCTCCACGACCTCCCGGATCGTCCGCCGTTCGGCCAGGGACTTCTTGGCCACCCTGGCCGCCTCCTCGTAGCCGAGGTACTTGTTCAGCGGCGTGACCACCGAGGGCGAGGACTCCGCGTACTCGCGGGCCCGCTCCCGGTGCGCGACGATCCCGTCCACGGTCCGGTCGGCCAGCAGCCGGGACACGTTCGCCAGCAGCCGCACCGACTCCAGCACGTTCTTCGCGATGACCGGAAGCATCACGTTCAGCTCGAAGTTGCCGGCGGCCCCGGCCGCCGCCACCGTCGCGTCGTTCCCGGTCACCTGGGCGGCCACCATCAGCACCGCCTCGGGAATGACCGGATTCACCTTCCCCGGCATGATCGAGGAGCCCGGCTGGAGGTCCGGCAGGCTGATCTCGGCCAGTCCGGTGCGCGGGCCGGAGGACATCCACCGCAGATCGTTGGCGATCTTCGTCAGGCCGACCGCGATCGTCCGGAGCTGCCCGCTGGTCTCCACGACGCCGTCCCGCGCGCCCTGCGCCTCGAAGTGGTTGCGCGCCTCGGTCAGCGGCAGCCCGGTGGCGCGGGCGACCTCGGCGATCACGGCGGCGGAGAACCCGGGCGGGGTGTTGATGCCGGTGCCGACCGCCGTGCCGCCCAGCGGCAGCTCGGCGAGCCGGGGGAGCGAGGCCGTCAGCCGCTCCACCCCGTACCGCACCTGTGCCGCGTAGCCGCCGAACTCCTGGCCGAGGGTGACGGGCGTGGCGTCCATCAGATGCGTGCGACCGGACTTCACCACGTCCGCGAACTCCTCGGCCTTGCGCTCGAGGGCGGCCGCCAGGTGTTCGAGGGCCGGAATCAGGTCCCGGGTCACGGCGGCGGTGGCCGCGATGTGCAGCGAGGAGGGGAAGACGTCGTTGGACGACTGGGAGGCGTTCACGTGGTCGTTGGGGTGGACGTCCCGGCCGAGCCGCTCGGTGGCCAGGGTCGCGACGACCTCGTTGGTGTTCATGTTGGACGAGGTGCCGGAGCCCGTCTGGAACACGTCGACCGGGAAGTGCGCGTCCCAGCGCCCCTCGGCGACCTCGGCGGCCGCGTCCGCGATCGCCTCCGCGACGTCCTTGTCGACGACGCCCAGCTCCGCGTTGACCTTGGCCGCGGCGCCCTTGATCCGGGCCAGCGCCTCGATGTGGGCGCGCTCCAGGCGCTGCCCGGAGACGGGGAAGTTCTCCACGGCCCGCTGGGTCTGCGCCCGCCACTTCGCCCGGGCGGGCACGCGGACCTCTCCCATGGAGTCGTGCTCGATGCGGTAGTCCCGGCCGTCATCGCGGCCGTCGTCAGCGGTGTCAGCAGTGTGCGTCGTCGTCATCGTCGTCGTACCTCCGGGAACGTGAGCGTGCGCGGGGCGCGGCGGTATTCCCGCGCGCCGTCCGCCTTCCGTACGTCTTCCCGGTGCCGCCTTCCCCGTCCCGGCCGTCCCGCGCCTGCCGCTCCCGGCGAGCGGGCGCGGCGACCACGGCGGCTGCGGCGGCTACGACGGCTCGAGCGCCTTCGCCATCTCGGCCAGCCGGGTGAAGGAGGCCGTGCCCGTCACCAGCGTCGTGGCGCCCTTGTCCTCGAGCACGAGCGCGTCGTAGCGCCCGCCGGTGTAGTGCCGCCAGACGCGGCCGTCGATCTCCTGGGTGGTCTTCGTGGGCTCCGAGCCCCGGCTCGCCTCGTCGATGAACCTGGCCGCCTTCTGAGTGGACTGTTCGATCGCCACGTATTGACCCTTCGGATCCTGGAAACCCAGATGCCAGTGGTCGAAGGAGGAGCCGTCGAAACGGACGGAGGTGGCCTTCCAGCTGTCGGGCAGCCCTTCGGGCGCCTCGACGGGGTAGGAGGCCGCGCGACGGGCGGTGACGAGCTCCACGTCGTAGCTCACCCGCTTGATGTCGGGGGCCGAGTCGTCGTGCGGGAGGAAGAGGTAGATGACCCCTGCCATCAGCCCGATGAGGACCAGGGAGAGGACCAGGTCCCGGACCGTCTTCTGCTTGCCGTTCGTACCAGCCACGCCCCTATCGTCGCAGGTGCCCGGCTCCGCTCATCCGTGGGGCCCCCTGCTCATTCTGCTCACTCGGGGATACAGTCGGGCCCATACCCTCATCCGGCCGTCGCCGTATCAGAAAGGTGCGCTCCGATGACCGAGAACCACCATCACCTGCCTTCCGAGCTCGAGGTCCCCTCCGAGGCCCCCGACCGCAACCTCGCCCTGGAACTGGTCCGGGTCACCGAGGCCGCCGCCATGGCCGCCGGCCGCTGGGTCGGCCGGGGCGAGAAGAACGGGGCCGACGGCGCGGCCGTGCGCGCGATGCGCACCCTCGTCTCCACCGTCTCGATGAACGGCGTCGTCGTCATCGGCGAGGGGGAGAAGGACGAGGCCCCGATGCTCTTCAACGGGGAGCACGTCGGCGACGGCACCGGACCCGAGTGCGACATCGCCGTCGACCCCATCGACGGCACCACGCTGACCGCCGGCGGCATGCCCAACGCCATCGCGGTGCTCGCCGCCGCCGACCGCGGCACGATGTTCGACCCCTCCGCCGTCTTCTACATGGACAAGCTGGTCACCGGCCCCGAGGCCGCCGACTACGTGGACATCAACGCCCCCGTCCACGTCAACATCCGCCGGGTCGCCAAGGCGAAGAACTCCACCCCCGAGGACGTCACCGTCGTCATCCTCGACCGGCCGCGCCACACGGACCTGATCCGTGAGGTGCGGGCCACCGGCGCGCGCATCAAGCTGATCTCCGACGGCGACGTGGCCGGCTCCATCCTCGCCCTGCGCGAGGGCACCGGCATCGACCTGCTGCTGGGCGTGGGCGGCACGCCCGAGGGCATCATCTCCGCCTGCGCGGTGAAGTGCCTGGGCGGCACCCTCCAGGGCAAGCTCTGGCCCAAGGACGAGGCCGAACGGCAGCGCGCCCTGGACGCCGGGCACGACCTGGACCGGGTCCTGACCACCGACGACCTGGTCTCCGGCGAGAACGTCTTCTTCGTCGCCACGGGGATCACCGACGGGGAACTCCTGCGCGGGGTGCGCTACCGCTCGGAGACGGCGACGACCGACTCCATCGTGATGCGCTCGAAGTCCGGGACGGTGCGGCGGATCGACTCCGTCCACCGCCTCAGCAAGCTCCGGGCGTACTCCACGGTCGACTTCGACCGCGGACTGTAGCGGCGAGACCAGGGGCGGGGCGGGTCACGGGCGGGGCGCCCTTCGCGGCTGCCTCACGGGGCCGCACGGGGGCGTCCCCGACCGGGTCTACCCCGCCGCCGCTATCGTCGCGCCCGCCGCCTTCTTCAGCTCCACGTCCCGGCGGCGCCGCCGGGCCAGTACCACGCGCCGTTCCGCCGCGGTCAGCCCGCCCCACACCCCGTAGGGCTCCGGCTGCACCAGCGCGTGCTCCCGGCACTCCACCATCACCGGGCACCGC
Source organism: Streptomyces griseoaurantiacus (assembly GCA_014656015.1). Classification (GTDB taxonomy): domain Bacteria; phylum Actinomycetota; class Actinomycetes; order Streptomycetales; family Streptomycetaceae; genus Streptomyces; species Streptomyces griseoaurantiacus. The sequence continues at coordinate 53,755 of BNBP01000029.1, forward strand.
GCGCAGACCCGCTTCGCCGCCTCCTCGCGCGACAGCCGTGCCGCGGTCGGCTCCTTGGACGGTGCGAAGAACAGTCCTGCCTCGTCGCGCCGGCACACGGCCTCCGTGTGCCACGGGGCGTCCTGGTCCCGCCCGGGTCCCCGCTGGGAGGGAACTGCGGCGACCTGCAGGGACGAATGCGGCGGTTGCAGCACGGTCTACTCCTGACGACGGCTTCGCGAGCGAGAGACGATGCAGCAAGCCTTACCCGCTGTGCGGGGGCCTAAGCGTGGCGTTCCGACTCCCGGGCCGCCTGCCGTTTCACAGCCCCATGCGCCGCCGCATCTTCCGGTCGGCCTCCTCCAGCTTGCGGCTGACCTTGCGTTCCCATGTCCCGGCGGATTTCCGGTCCATGCTCTGCGAGACCCGCTCCGACACCCGCTCCAGGATGTCCGCGACCAGCCGGCCCTTGCGGGGCGTGGCCTCGACATTGCCCAGCACCGCCCAGCCGTCGACGAAGACCGTGGGCGCCTGGGGATCGCCCGAGTCCAGCGGGCTGACCTCGAAGTTGCCCAGCACGCCGCCGCCGGTGCCGCGCATCGACACGTTCTCCGGGACGCGCACCTGCACGTCGCCGAAGACGGATATCGCCTTCACGACGATCTGCTGGTACTCGAACAGGGCCTCGCTCAGGTCGATCTCGACGCTGCCGAAGATCGCGTACGCGTGGATGCGCCGGCCGGCCCGCCAACGGCCCCTGCGCACCGCGGCGCTGAACACCGCGACCACGTTCTCGTCGGCCTCCGCCGGTATCGCGGTGGTGGGGCGGTGCGGCGGCGCCGTGTGCGAGGCGGACGGGCGGGGGCCCTGGGCGGCGGGCAGGTCCCGTACGAAGGCGTCGAGTTCGCCGACCGTCTTGGCGGCGAGCACGCCCTCGACGCGCTCGGCGTGCTCCTCGGCGGTGAGCCGCCCCTCGGACAGGGCGTCGCGCAGCATGTCGGCGATGCGGTCCCGGTCGGCGTCCGAGCAGCGCAGCTCGGTCGGTGGCAGGGGCCGGTCACCGGCGGGGGAGTCGGGCCGGGCATCGGTCGGGGCGGGGCTCTTCTTCAGGTCCACGGCAGCAGCGTACCCAAACGCGATAGATCGCGACTAGCCCTTGTCGAAAGCTGTGGAAAACCGTGCGCGGGCGGGAACCGTGCGCGGGCGCGGGGTCGCGAGCCCCGTGCGCGGGCGCCGGGTCGCGGGGTGCGCGCAAGTGAGCCGTACCTCACCCTCACGCCCCGACCGGCAGGTCATACGCTGGTGGGCGCTGCCAACGGAGGCCGGCCGTCGTCGCTGAGGAAGCCCGCGACGCGTCATGTCGAGTGAGGAATGGGCGAGAATGCCTGAGTTCGCGTACACCGATCTGCTCCCCATGGGAGAGGACACCACCCCCTACCGGCTGGTGACCTCCGAGGGTGTCTCCACCTTCGAGGCCGACGGGCGAACCTTCCTCAAGGTGGAGCCCGAGGCCCTGCGCACGCTCGCCGAGACGGCCGTCCACGACATCCAGCACTACCTGCGCCCGGCCCACCTCGCCCAGCTCCGCCGCATCATCGACGACCCCGAGGCCTCCGCCAACGACAAGTTCGTCGCCCTGGACCTGCTGAAGAACGCCAACATCGCGGCGGCCGGTGTGCTCCCGATGTGCCAGGACACCGGCACCGCGATCGTCATGGGCAAGCGCGGCCAGAACGTGCTCACCGAAGGAGGCGACGAGGAGGCCCTCTCCCGGGGCATCTACGACGCCTACCACAACCTCAACCTGCGCTATTCGCAGATGGCTCCGCTCACCATGTGGGAGGAGAAGAACACCGGCTCCAACCTGCCCGCGCAGATCGAGCTGTACGCGACCGACGGCGGCGCCTACAAGTTCCTCTTCATGGCCAAGGGCGGCGGCAGCGCCAACAAGTCGTTCCTCTACCAGGAGACCAAGGCGGTCCTCAACGAGGGCTCCATGATGAAGTTCCTGGAGGAGAAGATCCGTTCGCTCGGCACGGCCGCCTGCCCGCCGTACCACCTGGCGATCGTCGTCGGCGGCACGAGCGCCGAGTACGCCCTGAAGACCGCCAAGTACGCCTCCGCGCACTACCTCGACGAGATCCCCGCCGAGGGCTCCCCCCTCGGCCACGGCTTCCGCGACAAGGAGCTGGAGGAGAAGGTCTTCGAGCTGACGCAGAAGATCGGCATCGGCGCGCAGTTCGGCGGCAAGTACTTCTGCCACGACGTCCGCGTCGTCCGCCTGCCCCGGCACGGCGCCTCCTGCCCCGTCGCCATCGCCGTCTCCTGCTCCGCCGACCGCCAGGCCGTCGCGAAGATCACCGCCGAGGGCGTCTTCCTGGAGCAGCTCGAGACCGACCCGGCGCGCTTCCTGCCGGAGACCACCGAGGAGCAGCTGGAGGAGTCCGGCGACGTCGTGCGGATCGACCTCAACCGGCCGATGGACGAGATCCTCGCCGAGCTGACCAAGTACCCGGTCAAGACCCGGCTCTCGCTCTCCGGCCCGCTGGTCGTCGCCCGCGACATCGCGCACGCCAAGATCAAGGAACGCCTTGACGCGGGCGAGGAGATGCCGCAGTACCTCAAGGACCACCCGGTCTACTACGCCGGCCCGGCCAAGACCCCCGAGGGCTACGCCTCCGGCTCCTTCGGCCCGACCACGGCCGGCCGCATGGACTCCTACGTCGAGCAGTTCCAGGCGGCGGGCGGCTCCAGGGTGATGCTCGCCAAGGGCAACCGCAGCAAGCAGGTCACCGACGCGTGCGACACGCACGGCGGCTTCTACCTCGGCTCCATCGGCGGCCCCGCCGCCCGGCTCGCCCAGGACTGCATCAAGAAGGTCGAGGTCGTCGAGTACGAGGAGCTCGGCATGGAGGCGGTCTGGAAGATCGAGGTCGAGGACTTCCCGGCGTTCATCGTGGTGGACGACAAGGGCAACGACTTCTTCCAGGCGCCCGCCGAGCCCCCCACCTTCACCAGCATCCCGGTGCGGGGCCCCGGCCTGGCCTGAGCCGTCCGAGCCCGCGGGGGCGCGGGGCCCACGCCTCGCGCCCCCGTCCGTTCAGGCTTCGTCCTCCCCGGCCTCCTGGTCCTCCTCGGCCAGTGCCGCGTCCAGGCGCCTGCGGGCGCCCTCCAGCCAGGTGCGGCACACTGCCGCCAGCTCCTCCCCGCGCTCCCACAGGGCCAGGGACTCCTCCAGCGTGGTGCCGCCCGCCTCCAGACGCCGGACGACCTCGATCAGCTCGTCCCGCGCCTGCTCGTAGCCGAGCGCCTCGCCCTTCTTGCCGCCGCCCGCGGCCTGTGCGGTGCCGGTACCGGTCTCCGTGCTGGTCATGCGTCCACTTCCTGAGTTCCCTGAGCTCCCGGGGCTCCCTGAGTTTCTGGGGTTCCCGGTGTTCCCTGACGTCCCCGACGTTTCCGCTGCCCCTGCCGGTCCTGCTGCCCGGCCTGCTCCACGGCCCGCTCTCCGGCCGTCGCGACCCGTACGGCGAACTCGCCCTCCGCGACCCTCGCCCGCAGCGGCTCCCCCTCGGCGACCTCCTCCGGCGCGCGCACCACGTGCCCGTCGTCCTTCTGCAGCACCGCGTACCCGCGCCGCAGCGTGGCCGCCGGGGACAGTGCCACCACACGGGCGTGGGTGTGCGACAGCTCCGAGTCCGCCCGGTCCAGCAGATGCCCGAGGGTGCGCCGGGAGCGGTCGGTGAGCGAGGCGACGTGGTCGGCCCGCTCGTCCACCATGCGGTGCGGGTCCTCCATGCAGGGGCGCGCCAGCGCGTGCGCGAGCCCCCGCTCCTCGCGCTCGACGAAGGCGTGCGCGCAGCGCCGGGCCCGGTCGCGCAGCCCGCGCACCTTCTCCAGCTCCTCGCCCACGTCCGGCACGACCTTCTTCGCGGCGTCGGTCGGGGTGGACGCGCGCAGGTCGGCCACGTAGTCGAGCAGCGGGGTGTCCGGCTCGTGCCCGATGGCCGAGACCACCGGGGTGCGGCACTCCGCGACCGTCCGCACGAGCTGCTCGTCGGAGAACGGCAGCAGATCCTCCACGCTGCCGCCGCCCCGGGCCACGACGATCACGTCCACCTCCTCGTGCGCGTCGAGCTCCTTGACGGCCTGGACGACCTGCGGCACCGCGTGGACCCCCTGCACGGGGACGTTGCGGACCTCGAAGCGGACGGCGGGCCAGCGGTGCCGGGCGTTCTCCAGCACGTCCCGCTCGGCCGCCGAGGCCCGGCCGCACACCAGTCCGATCAGCTGGGGCAGGAAGGGCAGCGGCTTCTTGCGCTCGGCCGCGAACAGTCCCTCGGCGGCCAGGGACTTCTTGAGCTGCTCCAGCCGCGCCAGCAGCTCGCCCACGCCCACCGGCCGTATCTCCGCGGCCCGCAGCGAGAGCTGCCCGCGCGGCGCGTACCACTCGGGCTTCGCGTGCACGACGACGCGTGCGCCCTCGCTCACCACGTCGGCCACGGCGTCGAACACCTGGCGGTAGCAGGTGACGCCGACCGAGATGTCGTGCGAAGGATCGCGCAGGGTCAGGAACACCACCCCGGCGCCGGGCCGGCGCGAGAGCTGGGTGATCTGCCCCTCCACCCAGACCGCGCCGAGCCGGTCGATCCAGCCCCCGATGAGCCGCGACACCTGCCCCACGGGCAGTGGGGTGTCGGCGGACGTGTTGACAGCCATGCGCCCGAGCGTAACGGCCGGGTACGACAACGCCCCGGCCGCACACGGCCCCCGGGCGCCCCCGCCCGCGTCCGTCCGCTCCCCGCCCGCGCCCGTCCACCCCCGGCGGCTCCCGGGCCGTCCGCCGGGACGCCCTACGATGGGGGCATGACCGCTTCGCCTGCCCGCCGCCGTGTCCTGCTCGCCGCCCCCCGTGGCTACTGCGCGGGCGTCGACCGCGCGGTGATCGCCGTGGAGAAGGCCCTGGAGCAGTACGGGGCCCCCGTCTACGTCCGCCACGAGATCGTGCACAACAAGTACGTCGTGCAGACCCTGGAGAAGAAGGGCGCGATCTTCGTCGAGCGCACGGAGGAGGTGCCGCCGGGCAACATCGTGATGTTCTCCGCGCACGGCGTCGCCCCCGTCGTCCACGAGGAGGCCGAACGCGGCCGCCTGGCCACCATCGACGCCACCTGCCCCCTGGTGACCAAGGTCCACAAGGAGGCCGTCCGGTTCGCCAAGGACGATTACGACATCCTCCTGATCGGGCACGAGGGCCACGAGGAGGTCATCGGCACCTCCGGCGAGGCCCCCGAGCACATCCAGCTCGTCGACGGCCCCGAGGACGTGGCGAACGTCGAGGTCCGGGACCCGTCGAAGGTCGTCTGGCTCTCCCAGACCACCCTCTCCGTGGACGAGACCATGGAGACCGTCGACGCACTCAAGGACAAGTTCCCCCAGCTCCTCTCGCCGCCGAGCGACGACATCTGCTACGCCACGCAGAACCGTCAGCTCGCCGTGAAGCAGATGGGCGCCGAGGCGGACCTGGTCATCGTGGTCGGCTCGCGCAACTCCTCCAACTCCAAGCGGCTGGTCGAGGTCGCCAAGCTGGCCGGCGCCCGCGCCGCGTACCTGGTCGACTTCGCCGACGAGATCGACGAGGCCTGGCTGGAGGGTGTCTCCACGGTCGGCGTGACCTCCGGTGCCTCGGTGCCCGAGGTGCTCGTCGAACAGGTCCTGGAGCGGCTCACGGGCCACGGCTTCGAGGACGTCGAGATCGTCAAGGCGGCCGAGGAGTCCATCGCCTTCTCCCTCCCCAAGGAGCTGCGCCGGGACCTGCGCGAGGAGGCCGCGGCGCTGGTCGCGGAGCGCCGGGGGACGACGGCCTGACGGATCGCCACGTACCGTAAGTCCATGCAGATCTTCGGTGTGGACATCGGCGGCTCCGGCATCAAGGGCGCCCCCGTGGACCTGGACAAGGGCGACCTCGCGCAGGAGCGCCACAAGGTGCTCACCCCGCACCCGGCCACGCCGGACACGGTGGCGGACGGGGTGAAGGAGGTCCTGGACCACTTCGGGTGGACGGGCCCGGTGGGCGTCACCTTCCCCGGCGTCGTGACCGACGACAGCGTGGTGCGCACGGCGGCGAACGTGGACGCCGCCTGGGTGGACACCGACGCCCGCGCCCTGCTGGGCGAGCGGCTCGGCGGCCTGCCGGTGACGGTCGTCAACGACGCGGACGCGGCGGGCGTCGCCGAGATGGAGTTCGGCGCGGGGCGCGGCCGGCGGGGGACCGTCGTGCTGCTGACCTTCGGCACGGGCATCGGCAGCGCCGTCTTCTCCGACGGCGTCCTGGTCCCCAACACGGAGCTGGGCCACCTGGAGCTGAAGGGCCACGACGCCGAGAAGCGGGCCTCCAGCAAGGCCAAGGAGGACGAGGACCTCTCCTGGGAGCGGTGGGCGCGCCGGGTGCAGAAGTACCTGGCGCACGTGGAGATGCTGCTGTCTCCCGAACTGTTCGTCATCGGCGGCGGGGTGAGCCGCAAGGCCCACAAGTTCCTGCCGCACATCGAGGACATCAGAGCGACGATCGTCCCGGCGGAGCTGCAGAACAACGCGGGAATCGTGGGCGCGGCGATGCGCGCGGCCCAGCGCCGCTGACGCCACTGGCTTCCCGGAGCGCCCTCGAAAGGCCGCGCCCCCGTCAGCGCGCGGTCGGCCGTCCTGGTCCCCGGGGCGGCCGGGGCGCGCCGGACCCGCCCCTGCCGGGGGACCCGGCACCTCCGGGCCTCGCCGCCGAGCCGTTCCGGGCCGCCGCCGCGGTGGCCGTACGCCGTCGGCCGACGGCCCGTACGCCGACCAGCGCCGCCGCCACCGCCGTCCCCCCGTACAGCCAGCCCGCCTGGGTGGCGAGGGCGGTGATCAGGGCCATGAGCCGGCCCCCGAGCCCGCCGTCCCCGGGAACGGCGGGAAGCAGGCCGACCGCGAACGCGATGGGCGCCACCACGGGGGCCGTCAGCAGGTCGCCAGACCGGATCCAGAGCGCCGTCAGCGCGCACACCGGCAGGAACAGCGCCCCGTACGCCGTCAGCGACCCCCCGAACAGCAGCCGGTCCAGGAACCCCAGCACCAGCATCACGGCCCCCGCGAACAGCCCGCCGCCGAGCCCGGTGAGCCGGGGGTTGGGCAGATGCCGGGCGCCCGCCGGCCGGGCAGGAGCCCCCGCGCCGGGAGCGGGCCGCCGCGCGGCGGCGGGGCGCACTCCCGCGCCACGCCCGCGCGCGACGGGGGCCGGCGCGGGGCGCCGTCCGCCCCGAGGGGGCAGCGGCGCGCCGCGTCGCGGTCCGTACCGGGCAGACGGCGTCCTGTGTTGCTCCACCGGACCAACTTAGGTCGGACAATGTGCCGAATGGCCCCACAGACACGCCGTCGCCGCGTCCTCGGCGCTGTGTTCGAGACGCCGCCGAGGGCGCCCGGCGGCACGCCGTAGACTGGTGGATCGGCCCGCACCGCACCCGCGCCAGGCCCCGCAGGACCGGGCCGGGGCCGCACGGGAGCGGCCACCGCTCCACCACCCCCTCCTCACGTACGGGAAGTCGCAACGTGTCGCTCACGATCGGAATCGTCGGTCTGCCCAATGTCGGCAAGTCGACCCTGTTCAACGCCCTGACCAAGAACGACGTGCTCGCGGCCAACTACCCGTTCGCCACGATCGAGCCCAACGTCGGCGTGGTCGGCGTCCCCGACCCGCGTCTGACGAAGTTGGCCGAGATCTTCTCCTCCCAGCGGGTGCTCCCGGCGACCGTGGACTTCGTCGACATCGCCGGCATCGTGCGCGGCGCGAGCGAGGGCGAGGGCCTGGGCAACAAGTTCCTCGCGAACATCCGTGAGTCCGACGCCATCTGCCAGGTCATCCGCGCCTTCAAGGACGAGAACGTCGTGCACGTCGACGGCAAGGTCTCGCCCAAGGACGACATCGAGACGATCAACACCGAGCTGATCCTCGCCGACCTGCAGACCATCGAGAAGGTCCTGCCGCGCCTGCAGAAGGAATCGCGGATCAAGAAGGACATCGGCCCCAAGGTGAAGGCCGTCGAGGAGGCCAAGGAGATCCTGGAGAAGGGCGACACGCTCTTCGCCCACGGCATCGTCCAGGGCACCGGGCGCAGCGAGCTCCTGCACGACCTGCACCTGCTCACCACCAAGCCCTTCCTCTACGTCTTCAACGTCGACGAGGACGAGCTGACGGACGAGGACTTCAAGAACGAGCAGCGCGCCCTGGTCGCCCCCGCCGAGGCGATCTTCCTCAACGCCAAGCTGGAGGCGGACCTCGCCGAGCTGGAGGAGGACGAGGCCCTCGAACTCCTCCAGTCCGTCGGCCAGGAGGAGCCCGGCCTCGCCACCCTCGCCCACGTCGGCTTCCGCACCCTCGGCCTCCAGACGTACCTCACGGCCGGCCCCAAGGAGTCCCGCGCCTGGACGATCAAGAAGGGCGCCACCGCCCCCGAGGCCGCCGGTGTCATCCACACCGACTTCCAGAAGGGCTTCATCAAGGCCGAGGTCATCTCCTTCGAGGACCTGGTCGCAACCGGCTCCGTCGCCGAGGCCCGCGCCAAGGGCAAGGCCCGCATGGAGGGCAAGGACTACGTCATGCAGGACGGCGACGTGGTGGAGTTCAGGTTCAACGTGTGACGGGTGACATATCGCCGCGTCGCTGATCCGGCAGCCATCCAGGTCGGAGAGGGTCCGGCTCTTCGGAGTCGGGCCCTTGGTTTTTCCCGTGCCGGGATCGCGCTGGGACGGGATGAGGGTGCCCGTGCCGGGATTCGGGCAGCGGTCTGCCCGATTCGAGAGTGGGTGGGAGGGGCTTCACTCACACGTCTTCTTCACGCTCCCGGGGACGTGTGGATTCCGGCCGTAGCACTTTTCCTACTCGTTTGACACAATCGACGGCATGGCTGAGACGACGTACAGCATCGGGGAAGGGCCGGCGACGCGGGTGAGCCTGTCGCTGCCGGAGGGGACCGCGGAGGCGATCCGGGCGCGGGTGGGGAAGCGCGAGTTCTCCGCGTTCATCGCCGAGGCGGTCGAGCGTGAGCTGCGGGGGCAGGTCCTGGACGAGTACCTGGCGGACTACGAGAGCCGCAAGGGGCCGGTCTCCGAGCCGGCTCGTCAACGGGCGCGGCAGGTCTTCGACGAGGCGTTCGCCGAGGAGGCCGAGTGGCCCGCCGCAGGCTGAGTCACGAGGGGACGCTGGTCCTCGACAGTGAAGGACTCGCGAAGCTGCTTGCTGACGAGGAGCAGGTGGTGGCCCTGATCGCTGAGGCGCGGTCGCGCGGCATGGAGGTCGTGATCAGTGCGCTCACCATCATCGAGGCCGTCCACGCGCGTACGAACAAGTCCCGCCTGAACTGGGTGCTTTCCGGGCTGCGCGTCGTCCCGGTCGGTGACGAGGAGGCGCGAGCCGCCTCGAAGTTGCTGATGAACGCCGGCTTGCACGGACACAAGTACGCGATCGATGCGACCGTTGCCGAGGCCGCGTTGCGACAGCACCGCCCCGTGGTCATGCTGACTTCCGACATTGACGACATGGCCAAGCTGTGCGGTGAGCGGGTCCGGCTCGTGGCGGTGTGATTTCCCCTGCACCCCGATCGCGTCGACGACCGCACCCCCCTTCGCCTCCCCCGGGGGCCGGGAAACCGGTGGTGGCAGGATGCGGGGTCGGTGGGCGAGGAGGGGCGGGGCGCGTGGGGCGGGGTGAGCGGGAGGTGGTCGCGCGGGGGGCGCGGCTGGGTGAGGCGGCGCGGGGGGTGGCCGGGGATCACCGGCGGGCCGTCGAGGCGGTGCGGGCGGCGCTGCGGCCGCTGCACGAGGAGGTCGTCGCACGGGAGCTGGGCACCATCCCCGTGGCCCGGCTGCAGGACGTCACCGAGGGGCGGCTGCGCCTCGGCGCCGTCGAGAAGAGCGGCCTGGACACGGTGGGCCGGGTGCGGGAGGCCGGGCCCTACCGGTTGCGGCAGATCCCCGGCGTCGGACAGCGGACCGTCGACCAGATCCTCGCCGCGGCCGCCCGGCTCGCCGAGGCCGTGGACGAGACCGCGGCCGTCCACATCGACGTGGACCGGCCCGAGCCCCGCACCACCGCGCTCGTCATGGCCCTGCACGTCCTGGTGGAGGCCGGGCCCGAGGGGCGGCGCGCGGTGGACCGGGCAGAGGATCTGGTCCGGCGCCTCGGCCCGCTCCTCGAAGCGGCCCGGCACGCCACCGGGGCGCTGCGGATGCTGCTGGCGGGCGCGGAGAAGCGGGAACGCGCCCTGGCCGCCGTCGCCGAACTGCGGTCGCTGGCCGAGGAGGCCGAACGGAACGGTCTGCACGAGTCCTTCGCGCAGACCTCGGTGGACCTGCTGCGGCCGCCGGACGAACTCGCCGCCTGGGCCGACTTCGAGCTGCGCTCCGCCGAGTACTACAGCCTGCTCGCCGAGATCTCCGGACGGGCTCCCGACGCGGCCGCCGCCGAGGGCTTCCTGCCCGAGGAGGTCGCCGCACGGGTGCGCGGCCTGCGCCTCGACGACTCGCAGCGGCGGGTCTCGCTGCGCGGCTACCAGGACTTCGGCGCCCGGTTCGCCCTCGCCCAGCGCAAGGTGGTGCTCGGCGACGAGATGGGCCTGGGCAAGACCATCCAGGCGATCGCCGTGCTGGCCCACCTGGCCGCCCAGGGGGAAAAACGGTTCCTCGTCGTCTGCCCGGCGAGTGTCCTCGTCAACTGGACCCGCGAGATCGAGGCCCGCAGCGCCCTGCGCGTCACCGTGCTCCACGGCCCCGACCGCCAGGACGCCTTCGCCGACTGGAGGGAGCGGGGAGGCGTCGGCGTCACCACGTTCGAGGCGCTGCGCGGCTTCCCCGAGCCGGCGGCGGACGAGGTCGCCGCGCTCGTCGTCGACGAGGCGCACGCGGTGAAGAACCCGGAGGCCAAACGGTCCCGCGCGGTCGCCCTGTGGGCCGGACGCTGCCCGCACGCGCTCTTCATGACCGGTACCCCGATGGAGAACCGGGTCGGTGAGTTCCGGAACCTGGTGCGGATGCTCGCCCCGGACGTCGCCGAGGCGCTCGGCGAAGGCGACGCCCTGGTCGGCTCGGTCGCCTTCCGCCGGGCCGTCGCCCCCGTCTACCTGCGCCGCAACCAGGAGGACGTGCTGACGGAACTGCCGAGCCTGCAGCAGACCGACGAGTGGGAGGAACTGAGCGCGGCGGACGAGGAGGCGTACCGGGAGGCCGTGCGGGCCGGCAACTTCATGGCGATGCGCCGGGCCGCGTACGCGCGCCCCGAGAAGTCCGCGAAGCTCGGCCGGCTGCGGGAGATCGTCGAGGAGGCCGGGGAGAACGGCCAGCGGACGGTGGTCTTCTCCTACTTCCGGGACGTCCTGGACGTGGTGCGGGACGCCCTCACGGCCCGACCGGGCGGCGGTGCCCCGGTGTTCGGGCCGCTGACCGGGAGCGTTCCGCCCGGGCGGCGGCAGCGGATCGTCGACGACTTCGCCGCGACGCCGGGACCGGCCGTGCTGCTGGCACAGATCCAGGCGGCGGGCGTCGGCCTCAACATGCAGGCCGCCTCCGTGGTCGTCCTGTGCGAACCGCAGATCAAGCCGACCCTGGAGCACCAGGCGGTGGCCCGGGCGCACCGCATGGGCCAGGTCCGGCCGGTCGGCGTGCACCGGCTGCTGGCCACCGGGGGAGTGGACGAGCGCCTGGTGCGGATGCTGGAGCGCAAGACCCGGCTGTTCGACGCCTACGCCCGGCGCAGCGCCGTGGCCGAGGCCACGCCGGACGCGGTCGACGTGTCCGACACGGAGCTGGCCCGGCGGATCGTCGAGGAGGAGCAGGTCCGGCTCGGCGTGGCGCAGGCGGGCCCGGCGGCGACGGCGGGGTGAGGACGGGCGACGTCCGGCTGGACGGGCGGCCGGGTGGCGACGGGGGTGATGGCCGGGTGGGGGCGGGGGCGACCGCCGGAGCGGGAGTGGGCGCACCTCCACGCGCGCTCCCCTCGGCGTCCCCGCGTGCGCCCCTCGGCCTCCCCGCGCCGCTCACGCGAGGAGGTGCACGTCACTCACGCGGGCCCGGCGCTCACGCGGGCCCGGCGCTCACGCGGGCCCGGCGCTCACGCGGGCCCGGAGCTCACGCGGGTCCGCCGCTCACGCCGGCTCGGCCTGGGGCTCGCCGGGGCGCGGGTCCGGCAGCCGGGGCTTCCGGCTCGCGGGTTCCGCGGCGGGCGCCTCCGTGACGGCGGGTTCCGCGACGGGCACGGGCACCTCAGAGCCGGGGTTCTCCGAGCCGGGGTCCTCCGGGGCGGGTGCGCCCGCCGGCGGCGCATCCGTGGGGGCCACTTCCGTGAGGGGCGCCTCGGCGAGGGGGGCGTCCGCGAGAGGCGCCTCCGTGGCAGGCGGGTCCTCCCGCCACCGTCTCGTCGTCCACACGTAGTGGTGCACGACCGAGCCCATCGCGAGGAGCAGCAGGGGACCGTACAGCCACGGGTGTGCCGCGAGGTGCGTCGGCAGGTAGCGGTACGCCGCCAGGAGCGCCAGGAAGACCACCGTGCCGTGCACGAGGAGCAGGCTCGCGGAGCGGTCCCAGCCGCGGCTGAGCGCGCGCATCCCCGCCTCGATGGTGAGCGCGAAGACGACACCGGCGACGAGGTCCGCGCCGTAGTGGTAGCCGAAGCCGAGGGTCGCGCTGAGGGTGGCCACCAGCCAGAAGGTGCCGGCGTACCGCATGAGGCGGGAGCCCTCGCGGGTGTGGACGAACAGCGTGGTCGCCCACGCGGTGTGCAGGCTCGGCATGCAGTTGCGCGGGGTGATCCCGTCGAACGGGATGGGGTGCGGCGTGCCGAGGGGCGGTGCGGTGTGCGGCCACAGGTCGGCCGTCGCCCACGCCCCGCCGTCGGGGCCGTAGGCGAAGACGGGACCGACCACCGGGAAGATCATGTACACGGCCGGTCCCAGCATGCCGATGGCCAGGAAGGTGCGCACCAGGTGGTGCCGCGGGAACCGCCGCTCGGCCGCCACGTGCCGCAACTGGTACAGCGCCATGAGTGCGGCGGCGAGCGGGAGCTGGCCGTAGACGAGGCTCAGCAGGTGCTCACCGGCCGGTCCGCTCGCGTCGACGATCCGGCCGGCCACCCAGGAGGGGTCGCCCAGCGCGTGGTCGGCGGTCGCCACGTACGGGTCGAGGACCTTCGGGCGGGCCTTGGAGGTGATGAGCAGCCAGGTGTCGCCCGCCAGGTGACCGGTCACCAGCAGCAGACCGAGCCCGGTGCCCTTCACCAGCAGCGCGCGCTCCCGGCCGGTGCGGCGGACCAGGCCGAGGACCGCGCAGCCGAGGATCACCCACAGCGCGCCGTTGCCGAACTTCTGGTGGGCGTCGGCCAGCCACCGCACGAGGGCGAACACGAGGTCGATGCCGATCGCGCAGCTCACCGCGAGCAGCCGTTGCCGCCAGGTGAGCACCACCATCGTCAGCGCGAGACCGGCGTACAGCAGCGGTCCCGAGTGCGGGCTGAAGAGCAGCTCGCGGGACTCGTTGGTGAGCGGTCCCGAGGTGCCGTAGTGGCGCGCGGCGAACTCCATCGCGACGAGGAAGGCGAGGACCAGCGCCACCGCCACCGTCCACTGCGTCACCCGCGGCCGGTGGGGGACGGTCGATGAGGGGGCGTCCTCGTCTCTTCGCCGGCCTATGTCTGTGGGTATGGAGTTCACGTGGTTGACCTGTTTATCCGGAAATGGGTGCGGGTAGGAGTGTGGACCGTCTATTGCCGGGACTGCACGGATTCCTGAGCAGAAGTCGGTCATTTGTGCGCGCGGTGAGTTCGAACATGCTACTTATCCACGAAGAGTGCTGTCGTGGGGCGTACGTTCCCCGAGGGGCGCGCGCTCCGGACGGGCCGCGCGCTCGCCACAGTCCGCACGCTGACGACAGGCCGCGCGCTCGCCACAGTCCGCACGCTCGCCACACGCCGCGCGCTCCGGACGCGGCGGTGACCGCCGGCCCGTTCCTACCCCGCGACCGCCCGCCGTGCCGCCTCCCGGACCCGGGCCGCCGCGTGCTCCGGCAGATGGCGCGCGGCGTGCAGCCGGCCCCCCGCGGCGGCCAGTGCCGCGCGGCGGGCCCGGTCGGTCAGCAGCTCCGCGCAGGCGAGGGCCAGTCCGTCCGCGCCGTCGGCGAGGGCGAGGTGTTCCCCGGCGACGACGTCCAGCCCCTCCGCGCCGATCGTCGTGCTGACCACCGGAACCCCGTGCGCGAAGGCCTCCAGGATCTTGATGCGGGTGCCGCTGCCCACCCGCAGCGGCACCACCACCAGATCGGCCGCCCGCAGATACGGGGCCATGCTCGGCACCATGCCCGTGACCTCCACGCACGGTCCCGCGAGCGCGGCGACCTCCGGAGCGGGTTTGCCCGCGAGGACGACCCTCGCCCCCGGCACCCGCGCGTGCAGCCGAGGCAGCACCTCACGGGTCAGCCAGGCGGCGGCGTCCGCGTTCGGCGGCCAGTCGAAGGAGCCCTGGAAGAGCAGGGTCGGCCGCCCGCCCGGGACGTGCTCCGGAGCGGGGGCCGGCGGCGGGGCCGGGCAGGTGTTGGGCACCACGACCGTGCGCTCCCCGCCCGGCCGCCCCGCCGCCAGCCGCTCCGCGTCGCGCCCGGCGGCGACCACGGTGACGTCCGCCTCCCGGGCCACCCTCCGGTGCACCCGCCCCCACCAGGCGATCGAGCGGCGGGCCTGCACCCGCTGCCACGGCGTGAGCGGCACGCCCCACACGCCCCGGCCGACCTCGCCCCAGCGCCGGATCAGCACGTCCTCGAAGTCGTCCACGTCGACGACCGTGCGGCCGTGGAACCGGCCGCGCAGCGGCAGCCAGGCGCGCTCGCGGTTGAACCACACCAGGTCGTGGCCGGTGCCGGTGGCCCAACGGGGGAGCGCGTGCGCGAGCGCGCGCCGCTGGTGTCCGGCGTACGCGGCGGAGGGCCCGCGCGCGGTGATCCCCGCGAGGGCGCGCAGCCCGGCGTACGCCGGCACCGGCACCACCCCGGCACGGTGGAACCGCGCCGCCTCCTCCGGCGGCAGCACCGGTCCCGCCGCCCCCTCCGCCGCCTCCGGGGCGAGGAACAGTGCGTCCACCGGACCCAGTCCGGCGAGCGCACCGGTGACCAGGTCCATGCGCTGCACCGAGCCCTCCGCCGGGCGCCGGGGCAGGACGTCGCTCACGAACAGTGTGCGGATCATCGTTCCGCCCCGCTCTCCGCCCGGGCGACCCGCCCGGCGCCCGGCTGCCGCCGCCACCGGGGCCGGGCCACCGCGGGCCGCCCCCGCACCGTCCGCCGCACGGCCGACAGGGTGTACGCCAGCCCGACGGCCCAGCCCAGCACCGTCGCCCACATGACCCCGTCCACCCCCCAGGCGTGCCCGAGCACGTACGACAGCGGCACCCGGACCACGCCCAGCGACAGCACCGTGCAGACCAGCGGGACCACGGCCCGCGTGATGCCGTTGAACCAGCCGTGCAGCACCACCGTCAGCGCGTAGGCCAGGAAGAAGGGGGCGGTGATGAGCAGGTACCGCTCGGTCACGGCCCGCGTTCCGGCGCTGCCGGAGAACAACGCGGCGATCGGCCCGCGGCAGGTGAGCAGCAGCACGGACACCCCCACCGCCAGCGCCCCGCCCAGCCACACCGAGCGGCGCACCCCCTCGCGGATGCGCGCGGTCAGGCCGGCGCCGCTGTTCTGCGCGGTGAACACCATCAGCGCGCCGGAGAGGTTGAGGAACAGGGCGGAGGTGAGCAGTTCGAGGCGGGAGACCACGGTCAGCGCCGCCAGCGCCTCCTCCCCGTACGGCGTGATGATCCACACCAGCGTCAGCACCCCGACACCGATCAGCAGGTACTGCACCGCCATCGGCGTCCCGATCCGCAGGCCCCGCGACAGCTCGGCGCGCACGGTGGCGGCCGAGACCGGCGGCCCGGGCGGCCTGCCGCGCCGCTCGGCCAGCAGACGGGTCAGCCCGATCGCGGCGGTGACGGCGTTGGCGGCCACCACGGCGAGCGCGGCGCCCGCGAGGCCGAAGCCCCCCGGGCCCACGAACAGCCAGGCGAACAGTCCGTTCAGCGCGCTCGCCGTGATCATGAGCGAGGTGGCCCTGCGGGCGTCGCCGCGCCCGGTCAGGACCGCGCACACCGCGCCGAGCGCGTACACGGCGAGCATTCCCGAGCACAGCGTCACCACGAAGATGCGGGCCTCGCCGGCCACCTCGCCCCTCACCCCGGCCAGCGCCAGCAGCGGGGCCGCGCCCACCGCGGCGGCACCGGCGCACAGTGCGGACCAGGCCGCCGTGCACACCGCGAGCGCCAGCAGGGCGCTCGGATCGTCGCGCCGCCCGGCCCCGGCGAGCTGCCCGAGCCGGACCGCGAAGGCGCTCGACACCCCGGTGAACAGCGAACTCAGGATCGAGTACAGCGGCTGTGCCGCGCCCATCGCCGCCAGGCCCGTGACGCCCACGTACCGGCCCACGACCGCGCTGTCGACCAGCAGGTAGGCCTGCTGGAGCAGGTTGGCCAGGGCCAGCGGGGCCGCGACCTGGACGATGCCGGTCAGGACCGGGCCCCGCGTCAGGTCCGGCACGTCACTCCCCGGGCGTGGCGAGCAGCTCGTCGAGCCAGGCCTCGTCGTCCTCGCCGAAGCCCTCGCCGTCGGCGCCGGGCTTCCCCGGCAGGCCCGACCCGTCCCGCGCGTCCGCCCCGTACCTGCTCTCGACGAGCCGGGCGACGTCGACGACCGTGCGGTCGGTGATCAGGTTCACCGTGTCGAACTGCCGGCCGAGGCAGGCGGAGACGCTGTTGCCGACGGTCAGGGCCATCATCGAGTCCAGGCCCAGGTCACGGAAGTCGGTGTGCACGTCGATCGAGGAGTGGCCGAGGGTGTGCGCCAGGCAGCGGGCCACCATCCACTCCCGCTCGCTGTACACGCCGTCCGGGTTCCCGGTGAGACGCACCTCGGTGGCCTCGATGGCCTCCCGGACGCGGGCCAGGTTCCGCTTGCCGCGTTCCGCGAGGTCGGCGAGGGCCGTGGCGATCTTCTCCTCGATCTCCGTGGAGAGGGCGAGGGGATACGTCGGCAGGATGCTCATCAGCTCGCTGTCGTAGTTGATCCCGCCGCCGAAGAAGCCGGGCAGGTCGCCGCGGAGCGCCGCGTCGACGAGGGCCAGGCCGTCGCGGGTGCGCAGCGAGCGGAACGACGCGTCCTCCTGGAAGTTGGTCGCCACCGCCATGCCGATCTCCCGCCAGGCCACCCACTGCACGCTGACCACCCGGTGCTCCGGGGTGTTCAGGGCGCGGGCGAGGTGGTCCAGGTAGAAGTTGGCGGCCGCGTAGTCGCCCTGCCCGAGGGCCGGGAACACCGCGGCCACCGAGGACATGTGCAGCACGAAGTCCGGCCGGTCCTCGCGGGTCAGGTGGTGCAGCAGGAACGCGCCGTGCAGCTTGGGCCGCACCACGGAGTCGAACGCGGCGTCCTCCCGGCGGGCGATCAGGTCGCCGCCGGCCACACCGGCGGCGTGCACGATGCCGTCGAGGCGGCCGTGTGCGGCACGGATCGTCTCCAGCAGCGCGCTCAGCGCCTCCTCGTCGGCGGCGTCGGCGGCCACCGGGTGCACGCGCGCGCCCAGCGCGGTGAGCGCGCGCACCGCCGATATCCGGGCCGCGGCCGGGTGTGAGGAACCGGCCGCGAGGGTGTCCCACTCCTCCTCGGGCGGCAGGGCGGTCCGGCCCAGGAGGTAGAGGTGGAGGCCGGGGGCCCGGGCCGCGAAGTGCCGGGCCATCTCGAGGCCGAGGGCGCCGAGGCCGCCGGTGATCAGATAGGCGCCGCCGGGCCGCAGGTACTCCTCGCGGACCGCCGGGACCTCGGCCAGTTCGGCGAAGGACTCGCGGTACTTGTCCTTGCCGCGCAGCGCGTACACCCCGGGTTCGGCGGCGAGGATCTCCTGGCGCAGCACCGGGGCCGGCACCGCCTCGTCGAGGTCGAGCAGCGTGACGGTCATGTACGGGTACTCCCGGGCGACGGCCTTGGCGAACCCGGCGAGCGCCGCGTGCTCGGCGACCGTGCCGGGCTCGCCGGGCCCGACCGCGAGGCCCCGCCGGGTCAGCACCACGAGGTCCAGCTCGGCGCTGGCCCGCATCAGCTCCCGCGCCAGGTGGAACAGCCCGGTGAGCTGCTCCTCGATCCGGCGGGACAGCTCGGCGGGGTCCTGTGCGGGCGACTCGTCGAGGGCGAGGGCGTGCACCAGGTGGGTGTAGCCCTCGTCGACGAGTTCCTCGGCCAGCCGCTCGGGGTCGGCGGCCGGGTCGTCCGGGGCGCGCAGCACCGTGCCGGGCGGCAGCGCCTCGGCCACCGTGCCGGCCGTGCCGGGGTGCGCCAGCGCCAGCACGCGGACCGAGGGATCCGCGGACCCGGCGAGCGGCGCCGGCACGAACCGCACCTCGTGCGTGACCGGGTGCGTCCGGTGCGGCGCGGCGAGCGCGAACCGCTCGCGCCAGTCGTCGGGGAAGTCGACCCAGGCGCGCGTCTCGTCGAACTCGTACGGCGGCAGGTGCACGGTGCGGGGGCGCTGCCCCTCGTAGGCGGCGCTCAGGTCCACCTCCGCGCCCCGGGTCCAGGCCCGGGCGGCCTCGGTGCGCGCGGCCTCCGGCTCCTCGCCGGCCTCGGCGGTGGCCAGCGCCGTCCGCAGCCCGTCCAGGTCGGCGACCGTGACGGCGAAGCGGTGGGCGTGGTGGGCGCGCGAGACGTTGGCCGTCCAGCAGACGTCCCGGACGCCGCCCTCGATCCGCCCGGCGTCGAGGGCCTCGCGGTAGCGGCGGATCAGCCGGGCGAGCGAGAGGCGGGTGCGCGCGCTGAGGGTGAAGAGGTAGGAGGGACGGGCCTCGGCAGCCCCTGCGGATCCGGTTCCGGTGACCGTTGGGGATCCGGTTCCGGTGGCCCCTGTCGATCCGGTCCGGGCAGCCGCTGCCGATCCGGCCCCGGTGGCCCGCGCGGAGGCGACCCCCGCGACCCCCGCGGCCCGCGCGGCCGGTTCCGTGTCCGCCCTCGCTCCGGTGAACTCCTCCAGCACCACGTGCGCGTTGGTGCCGCCGAGGCCGAAGGCGCTCACGCCGGCGCGGCGCGGGCCGTCCCCGGCGGTCCACTCGCGCGCCTCGGTCGGCACGTACACCGGCCCCTCGGCCAGGTCGATCGAGCCGTTGGGGCGCTCGTAGTTGGCCAGCGGCGGGATCACCCGGTGGCGCAGCGCGAGCACGGCCTTGATGACGCCGAGCACGCCCGAACCCTCGAAGAGGTGCCCGACGTTGGCCTTGACCGTGCCGACCGCGCAGAACCGCCGGTCCTCGGTGCGGGCGGCGAAGGCCCGCCGCAGCCCCTCGAACTCGATCGGGTCGCCCACCTTCGTGGCGGTGCCGTGCACCTCCAGATAGCCGATCGAGCGGGGGTCCACCCCGGCGTCGCGCCACGCGGCGTCCAGGAGGTCGGCCTGGGCGCCGGCGTCGGGCGCGGTCATCATCTCCGAGTGGCCGTCGTGGTTGACGGCGCTGCCCTTGATCACCGCGTACACCTGGTCGCCGTCGGCCAGCGCCCGGTCGAGCCGCTTGAGGACGAGCGCCCCGGAGCCCTCGCCGAAGCCGGTGCCGTCCGCCCGCTCGTCGAACGTGCGGGTCACCCCGTCCGAGGACTCGATGCCGATCCGGGTGTGCGGGTGCCGCAGCGGCGCCAGCACCACCCGGGTGCCCGCCACCACGGCCATCTCGCAATCGCCCAGCAGCAGCGCGGACTTCGCCTGGTGCAGCGCCACGAGCGAGGCCGAACAGGCGCTGTCCAGCACCATGCTGGGCCCGCGCAGGTCGTACAGGTACGACAGCCGGTTGGCGAGCATCGTGACGATGTTGCCGGTGATGCCGAGCTGTCCGAGGGAGGGGTCGACGCGGCAGAAGTAGTCCAGGTAGGTCATGCCGGGATTGCCCGCGTACCCGATGTAGACGCCGGTGCGGCTGCCCGTCAGCCGGTCACCGGTGTAACCGGCGTCCTCCAGCGCCCGGTACATCGTGCGCAGCACCAGCCGCTGGTGCGGGTCGGTGACCGCGGCCTGCTTCGGTGTCATGCCGAAGAACTCGTGGTCGAACAGGTCGATCCGGTCCAGGAAGCTGCCCTCGTGGAAGTCGACGCGTTCCGCGGCGTCCGGGACCAGTGCCGACTCCTGGTGGTAGCGGACGTACTCCTCCAGCTCGCGGCGCCGCCCCGCAGGGAAGGGCCGGGTCAGGCTGCGCCCCTCGCGGACGATGTCCCAGAAGGCGTGCTGCTCGGGTGCGTCGGGCACCTCGACGGAGAGTCCGACGACCGCGATGTCCGTGTGCGTGCTCATACGTGTTCCTCCGTCGCCCGGGCCGCCGCGGCCGGCTGGTTCACGAGGGCCGCGAGGCCCGTGGCCGGGGTCCCGTCGGTGCCGGCCGGCCCGTCCGCGATGCGGGACAGGAGGGCCGTGAGGGTGGAGCCGTTGACCTCCTCGAAGTGGTCGACGCCGGCCGCGCGCAGCGCGCGGACCGTGCGCACCCACTCCACCGGCCGGGACAGCTGCCGGCTCAGCAGCCGGACCGCCTGCTCCGGCTCGAAGGGGGCGCCGGTGATGCTGGACATCACCGGGGTGTGCCCGGAACGGAACGCGAAGCCGCGCAGGACGGTCGCGAACCGCCGCCCGGCCGCGGCCATCAGCGGCGTGTGGAAGGGGCCGCTGACCGGCACCGGCAGTACCCGGACGCCCGGGCCGCGCAGCACCTTGACCGCGAGGGCGAGCTGCGGCCGCTCACCGGCCACCGTCACCTGCCGGTCGCTGTTGTGGTTGGCGACGTGCACCCGGTTCAGCCCGGCGCCGCGCAGCATGGCCTCCACGCGCTCGGCGTGCGGCCCGACGACGGCGATCATCGCGCCGCCGGTGACCTCGGCCATCAGTTCGGCCCGTCGCCCGACCAGCGCCAGACCGTCCATCAGGTCGAGCATGCCGGCGGCGACCAGCGCGTTGAACTCGCCGAGGCTGTGCCCGGCGAACCAGTCCCAGCGGTGGCCGTCCCGCGCGAGGTCCATCCAGGCCAGCGCGTTGACGAAGAAGATGGCCGGCTGCGCGTGACGGGTGTCGGCGAGCCGGCCGCCGGGGTCGTCCCGGCACAGCTCCACCACGGAGTGGCCGAGCAGTTCGCTGGCGGCCACCGTTTCCTGCGGGAAGCGGGCGAACAGCCCGTCCCCCATGCCCTTGTGCTGTACCCCCTGGCCGGGGAAGACCAGACAGTGCATCTGCACGCTCCTTCGTTCAGGCGGTGGGTGCGGGGACGCTGCGGTAGCGCAGGCCGGTACGGCTGCCGCGCAGGGTCTCCCGGGTGAAGACCCGGGCCGAGGGGCCGGGTCCGAAGTCGACGATCTGGTCGGGCCGGCAGCCCTCCAGCGCGGCGCGGACCGTGCGGGGCCAGTCCAGCGGCCGGCACACGGCGTGCGCGAGGACGTCCGGCAGCAGGTCACCGCGGTGCTGGAGGTTGACCGGCGAGTCGGCGACGTACACCGGGACGGCCAGTTCCTCCCCGGTGAGCCGGAAGGTCAGGAAGTGCCGGTCCTCCAGCGCCGCGCGCACCGCCTGTTCCAGCAGCGGCGTGTGGAAGGGCGCGGTGCTGCGCAGGTACACCCAGCGCACGGTCGGCTCGGCGAGTCGCCGCGCGTGCTCCCGGCGCAGGGCGTCCAGGTCGCCCGGGTCCCCGGCCAGCACGTGCGAGCTGCCGGAGTTGGCGAGCGCGAGGTGCACCCGCGAGCCCGCCACCAGCGCCCGCAGCTCCTCCGTCGGCACGCCCATGACGGCGGCCATCGGGGTCGCCGGACCGCCGTGCGGCGGGGCGAGCTGGTGACAGCGGATCAGGGTCAGCGTGGTCATGGCGATGACGTCGCGGCACATCGCCGTGTACCGCCGCCGGTCGGTCGTGACCGTCCCGGCGACCGTCGCGCCGATCAGTCCCAGGCTGTGGCCGATGGCGGCGACCGGCTCGGGCCGCTCCCCGGCCGCGCGGCGCAGCGGCGGCTGCAGCAGGCAGAGCTGGTAGAGGTGGGCGAGGAGCCCGTCCACGATGGAGTGCTCCAGTGCGCCGGCGGCGGGAGGGGTGCCGCGCAGCCAGGCGGTGAGCGGGATGCCGCCGGGCAGTTCCCGGCGGTAGGCCTCGGCGCCGACGTGGTCGAGGACGTCCGTGATCGCCTCGGCGGCGGTGGTGAAGTACCGGGCGTTCTCCGGCCGTGCGTACAGCGCGCGCAGGGCGGGCAGCGGCGGGCCCTGAAGGCCCGCGAGGCCGCTGAACAGGTATAAGTGTCGCACTCGTCGTCCTGAGGTCTGCGATCGTGGGGTGTGGGGGAGCTGGTTCCGGGCCTCGGCCCGGACTCGGGTGTCTCGTGGCCGTGGCCTCGGCCCCGGGTCGGCGTCTCGGCCCCGGATCAGGGTCTCGGCCCCGGGCCGGGCGGGCGGCCCGCTGCGGTACGGGCCGTGGGTGACCGGCGGCTACCGGCTCCGGTCCCCGGCGGCCACCGGCAGGCGCTCGCCGACCGGTGGCGGCAGCAGCCGGGGCAGTCCGGCCGCCTCGTCGAGGAGCAGCCTCGCCGCCCGCTGCTCCCGCAGCCGGAGTTGCGCGAGTCCGCACCGGATCCGGTCGGCGGGCAGCCCCGGCAGCCCCCGCTGGAAGGTGGTGACCCGGTCCGACAGCACGGCCGCGAGCTGCGCGACGCGCGCATAGGCGGCCCGGACCCGCTCGCCGTGCGCGGTGTGCGCCAGGAACCGGCAGAACAGCGCCCGCGAACCCGCCATGAGGGTGAGGGCGTTGACGCCCGGGGCCCGGTAGGTGGCGGAGATCGTGGCGCGTTCGACGAGGAGGTTGTCGCCGACGACGTCGTACAGCTCGAAGCCGTCGCGGTACCCCTGAAGGAACGCCCGGTAGGCGGCCTCGAAGCCGTCCCGGTCGGGCTCGGCCACCTTGCGGAGGGCGACACAGCCGTCGAACCAGCGATCGGGTTCCCGGGCGTAGCCCTCCCGCAGCAGGTCCCAGCCCACGGTGACCGGGAAGTGCTCGTGGTCCGGGCTGTTGTTGTCGACCAGCAGGAGGCCGTCCTCACCGGTCCCGCAGACCAGGAAGGAGTGCAGGAGCCCGTACTCCTCGGGCACCGTGCCCACCCGGTCCATGAAGTCGACCCAGTACGGGAAGTGGTTCCGGGGCGCCCAGAAGAACACCGGCTGCCCCGCCTCGAGGAAGACCGGCAGGCCCGCCTCGAACTGGGCCAGCGTCACCTTGCCCGCCGAGAACACCTCGAACCCGAGCAGGCGCAGGTCCTCGTCGTTGACGTACGGCGTCTCGAAGGCCCAGCGGTCCTCGCCGCGCAGGTGGCAGTGGCGGTGGACGGCCGCGGTGGAGCCCAGCGCCCCGTACATCAGCAGGTCGGACCACGGGGTGTGGGCACCGACGTAGGCCAGGATCTGGGTCTTGCGGCAGTGCAGGTGGTTGTTGGGGTCCCGGGTGCGGATCAGATCCACGCCAGGAAGCGTGATCGTGCGGTGGGCGGACAACGGCGTGAACCTCCGTTCGGCGATCTCTCCGCCGCGTGTACCGGATCGAGCACCTACGGCTCTCGAAAGGTTTCGATCCGTCGGCGCCGTGCGGACGGCGCCGGGCAGGGACGATCGCGTTCACCATGGCCATGCACAGGGGAGTGCGGATGCGGTGCGCGGCGCACGCCGTGGATTCCCGTCTCCGGGTGCTCCCGGCGCGGCCTGCGGCAGGAAGTGCGGGGGCTGCCGCGAGCCCTTTCGGTGGTTCGTGGGAACAACGCCACCCGGCGATCGTTCACGTGTTCGTCGGGTCTTCAACATAATGACAGCCCGGTCAGTGCCGGTCAATAAAAGTCATACGATTCGCCTTCGACTTCTTGTCTTCGCAGGTAGAGGGGTCAAGTAGCCTCTTACAGAGGCGAGTTGGGCGGCCTCGGGGGCCCCGAAGGCATGATCGAATCCGAGTTCGGAGGGAGGTGAACAAGGCTCAAATTCCGTCGGACGGGAACTGCCGGGCGGAATCGGCCGAGCCTTCTTACCTATTCTTCATGGGCGTCCCGCGTTTCTTACTGAACGGTAATCCGAGTCGGGCCGTGTGAGGTTTCCCGGCCCTTTTTACGGGCGGACGCGCGGAGCGCCGAAGGAGCCGACGGGTGCGGCGAGGCCATACCGACCGGCATGACCGGTCACGCTTCGAAGCCGTTCGACAGCCGAAAGTTTCGGCTGTACGGCCGACGGTGGAGCGGAAGCGTCACCGCCGGCCGGCCGGTAGACCGGGGCCGGTCGTGCGCCCTCGGAGTAACGGTGCGCGCGGTGTCGGCGCTGCTTATAACGGGGAGAAAGTACCTGGGTAAAGACCCCGTAAGGGATAAGTCATCACATCGAGTGATTCTTTGGCCTTTGCTTGCACGGGACAACACGCGGTTGCCACGCTGTCGCTGTCTGTAAAAGCTGAGGGGAGTGGCCAGTGACGTTCGGTGAGCAACCCGCGTATCTGCGCGTTGCAGGTGATCTCCGCAAGAAGATCGTCGACGGCTCGCTGCCACCGCACACCCGGCTCCCCTCCCAGGCCCGCATCCGCGAGGAGTACGGCGTCTCGGACACGGTCGCGCTCGAGGCGCGCAAGGTGCTGATGGCCGAGGGGCTGGTCGAGGGCCGCTCCGGGTCCGGCACCTACGTGCGGGAGCGTCCGGTCCCGCGCCGCCTCGCCCGCTCCGGCTACCGCCCGGACGGCGAGGCCACCCCCTTCCGCCAGGAGCAGGCCGACGCGGCGGCGCACGGCACCTGGGAATCGCGCAGCGAGCAGGCGGAGGCGGGGGCCGCGATCGCCGAACGGCTGGGCCTGCGGACGGGGGACCGGGTGATGCGCACGGCGTACGTCTTCCGGGAGGCGGGCGAGGCGATGATGCTCTCCACGTCCTGGGAGCCGCTCGAACTGACCGGGCGTACGCCGGTGATGCTCCCGGAGGAGGGGCCGCTCGGCGGCATGGGGGTCGTGGAGCGGATGGCCGCCCTCGACGTCGTGGTGGACAACGTCACGGAGGAGGTCGGGGCGCGGCCCGGCCAGGCCGAGGAACTGCTGGCCCTGGGGGGAGTGCCGGGCCATGTGGTGCTGGTCATCCAGCGCACGTTCTACGCCTCGGGGCGCCCGGTCGAGACGGCCGACCTGATCATCCCCGCGGACCGCTACCGGGCCTCGTACCACCTGCCGGTGCGGTGACCCCCGCGCGGCCGCCGCCCCCGTGTCACGCGGGGGCGGCGTCGTGCTGCCCGCGGTGTGCCGGCGGGGACAAGAAACCGGACGTTCTCGCACGGAGCGCCCCCGCTCGCTTCGCGCTGCTGGGGGCGCACTCAGCGGCGCATTCGGCCTCCCCCGTCCCCTCCGCCCTGTCCTCGACGTGGCCAATTGGCACGGGTCCCGGCCTGCCTCGTTGTGAGAAACCGTATTCGCTGAGTAAAGGTTGGGCGTACGCTCGGGCATATGCGGAGTGCGGTTTCGTCAGGAGGGGCGGGATGAACGAGAGCACGGTGACGCTCCCCTGGCTCGTCGTACGCCGGGACGACAACGGCAATCGCTACGGCGTCGGCCGCTACGCGACCCGGGCCGAGGCGCAGAAGATCGCCGACAGCCTCGGCAGCCCCGGTGACGAACAGCTCTACTGGGTCGAGTGCCTGGACAAGGACGCCGCCGACCGTCGTTGACGGCGGACGCGGCCGACCGCCGCTGACGGCAGCCGCCGGCCACCGGCGACAGGCCCCCCTCTCGGTCCCCGGCGGTCCGGCCGGTCGTGGCGGCCCCCGCGCGGCCTCCGTAGGCTCCCGCGCATGACCCCACCGATCGTCGTGGTCGCGGCCGCCCTCCTGGACGAGGCCGGACGCCTCCTCGCCGCCCGCCGCAGCGCACCCCCCGACCTCGCCGGCCGCTGGGAACTCCCCGGCGGCAAGGTCGAACCGGGTGAGGCACCCGAGGACGCCCTCGTCCGCGAACTCCGCGAGGAACTCGGCGTCGAGGCCGAGCCGGTGGCGCGCGTGCCGGGGGAGTGGCCGCTCAAGCCCGGTCACGTCCTGCGCGTGTGGACCGTCCGCCTCCTGTCCGGCACCCCCGAACCGCTGGAGGACCACGACCGGCTCCGCTGGCTCACCCCCGAGGAGACCTGGGACGTCGACTGGCTCGACCAGGACGTCCCCGCCGTACGCACCGCTCGCGCCGCGCATGCCGCCCGTGTCCCGCGGGGCGCCGTCAACACGGCGCGCAGCCGGGGGGAATGAGGGACCGGCGGGAGCGGGTGGCCGCGCACCGGTGGCGCGCGCGTGGCGCGACAAGGCGCGCGTGCCACCGGAGGCGCATGGGAATCGGGGGGCGCCAGGGGCTGGCGCCGGGTACGCCGTTCGTGCCACAGTGCGCCCGCGTGCGCGGTACGGCCTCCCGGATATCGGGTATGTGCCCATCAACCCCACGAAACCGGACATGGGTGGGTTCCTGGCCTGGGAAGTGATCGGCGTGCTCGACACCGAAGGCGACCGCGCCGAGTGGACGTTCCCCGCGGACCCCGGCTCGGTCCGCAGCGCCCGTGCCGTCGTACGGGGGCAGTTGCGCGCCTGGGGCCTCGACGCGCTCGTCGACGTCACCGCGCTCCTCGTGAGCGAACTCGTCACCAATTCCCTGCGGCACGCGAGCGGACCCATCGGCGTGCGGCTCGTGCGGTACTCCGGGACCGCCCCCGGGCTCCTGGTCGAGGTCTCGGACCCGCTGCCCGACCTGCCCAGGGAACGCATCGCCGCGCTCGACGACGAGGGCGGCCGGGGCCTCCAGCTGGTCGCCTCCTCCGCCCGGCGCTGGGGGACCCGCCCGGGTGTCTCCGGCAAGACCGTCTGGTTCGAACTGGCGATTCCCTGAGGAGTTTTACGGGGAGGTCCCGGGCCGCCGTGCCGAGGGACCTTCCGGCCGGAGGACCGGCTCGCGTCCCGGTGCGCGCCCGCGGGAAAGCTCCGGCCGGGGGGTGTCCCGCCGGGGGGCGGCTCCGGGGCGCACGGAGCACGGCCGGTTCATGTCGGTCGGCGCTCGGTAACTGCGGGGTTCGACCGGGCGCCACCTGGTTAGAAGACTGGGAGTATGTCGCGGCCGGTCCAAAAACCATCGGGACCGTGCTGTGATCGTGAACACCGTGTTGTGCGGCGCCGTAGTGCTGGATACTGCGGGCAGCCGCCCCCGGTGACCGGTGCCGGACGCGGTGAGCTGGAGGGGACGGTTCGCGTGAGCGAGATACCAGCGAGGGCCACGGGCCCCGAGGGCCCGTCGGACGGCGCGCGGGCATGGGCGCGGGCCGCGGCCGGCGCGTCCCGGCGCGCCTTTGCGGCTCCCGCCGAGGATGCCCGCACGACACGCGAGGCCACGAGCGCCCACAGAGACACCGGAGACACCCGGGCGGGTCCCCCAGCGCCGGGCGGAGGAGGCGACCAGCTGGAGGCCCCGGCCGCCCTCGTCGTCGAGCGCGGCGATGCGTTCCCTGGGCAGGTCG
>BNBP01000030.1 GCA_014656015.1 Streptomyces griseoaurantiacus
AGAAGCCGAGGGCCGCGGCCGGGCGGACGGCGTGGCCGCGGCGGCGCGCCCGTCGGCGGAGGTGTCACCCGCGCCGTCGCGGGAGCGGGGCCGGGTGAGCCAGGCGACGGCCGCCCCCGTGGCGGCGACGGGCCACTCGACGACGCCCGCGAGGCCGAGCACCCCCGCCCCGGTGTAGACGAGGAGCCGCCGTCCGCGCGGCGACACGGCGCCGACCTTGTCCAGCGCTCCCCCGGCGACCCGGTTCACGGTTCCGCCCCCCGGCACCTTCCGCAGCACCGAGGCCGCGGTGCGCAGGGGCAGGGGGAGACTCGACGACGTGTCCTCGGCCATGGTTCACCTCGCGTACGGGACAAACAGTGTGAACCGGGCGAGTGCCCCCGAGCCGGGCGGCGAACCGGGCCGTTCGGGCGAACGTCGACGCGTCCCGTGCCCCGGCCGGTCAGGCGGCGGGCACCGCGAACCCGAGCGCGGCGAGGGCCTCCTCGGCGGCCTGCCGGTCCTGCTCGTGACTGCCGCCTGAGACGCCCAGCCCTCCGACGCACCGGCCGTCCTCGAGCAGCGGGTGACCGCCGCCGACGGCCATCAGCCGCGGGTGGCCGGCCAGCGGCGCGACCTTCGGATCGGCGAGGTAGTCGTTCCACGTGTGGGTGGGGATCTGGAAGGAGGCCGCAGTCCAGGCCTTGTCGACGGCGATCTCGGCGGCCAGGAAGGGCGTGCCGTCGGGCCGGTCGAAGGCCTTGAGGTGGCCTCCCTGGTCGGTGACGGCGACGGCCGCCGTGAAGCCGATCCGCTCGGCGGCGGCGTGGACCGCCGCGATGAGCGCGCCGGCGGCGGCCTGGGTGACGGACGGGGCGGGGGCCGACTTCGGCGGTGTGCCGGTGGTCATCGAGGGTTCCTCTGTCGCTGGGCCGTACGGGGTGAGGGGGGACGCCGGGGGCGGGGGTCGCCTCATCGCAGGGGCGAGGCCGGGGTGGGGGTCACGCGGGTGACGACGGACTCCTCCACGAGCAGCAGGCCGTGCACGGCCGGGCCGATCTCGTTCTTCCACCTGTCGTGCTCGTAGACGGCCTCGTACAGGGCCTTGCCGTGCGCCTCGTCCTCGAAGCGGCGGATCCAGACGTAGCCGTCCTCGTCCTCCTCGTCGGTGAAGGAGGCGGTCACGTCCATGCCGAGCGAGGTCTGGAAGGGGAGGACCACGTCCTCCATGTACCGCACCCATTCCTCGCGGCGGCCGGGCCGGGTCCGGTAGCGGCGGATCTCGTAGTACATCGTCGTTGCTCCGTTCTCGGTGTGCGGGCGGACCGTCAGCCGGCGACCGTCAGGACGAGCTTGCCGCGCGTGCGGCCCGTCTCGCCCTGGGCGTGGGCCTCGGCGGCGCGCTCCAGCGGGAAGGTGTCCGCCACCTCCACGGAGACCTCGCCCGCGTCGATCAGTCCGGCGATCGTGGTCAGCGCCGGGCCGTCCGGTTCGACCAGGTATCCGGTGGCCCGCACACCCGCCGCCCGCGCGGCCGCGGCGAGTTCCGGGGAGACGCCGCCGGGGACGGCCACGAGCAGTCCGTCGGGGCGCAGCACCTTCAGCGCGCGGGTGCTGGTGTCGTCGTGCGTGTCGCCCACCAGGTCGACGACGACGTCGACGTCGGAGGCGGCCTCCTCGAAGCGGGTGGTGGTGTAGTCGATGGCCTCCTGGGCGCCGAGTTCCTTGAGCCAGGCGTGGCGGCCTGCGCCGGCGGTGCCGATCACATGGGCCCCCAGATGCCGGGCGAACTGCACGGCGAAGTGGCCCACCCCGCCCGCGGCGGCGGTGATCAGGACGCGCTGTCCGGCCCGCACCCGGGCGGTGTCGGTCAGGATCTGCCAGGCGGTCAGCGCCGCCAGCGGCACGGCGGCCGCGTGCACGTGGTCGAGGGAGGCGGGCTTGCGGGCCCACTGGCGGGCGGGCGCGGTGACGTACTCGGCGTAGCCGCCCGCGGCGCGCGGGAACCACGGCATGCCGTAGACCTCGTCACCGGGCGCGAGCGTGGTGACGCCGAAGCCGACCTCCTCGACGACGCCGGAGACGTCCCAGCCGAGGGTCAGCGGGAGGGACTGGAGTCCGGCCATGCCCTGGCCCTCGCGGGTCTTCCAGTCCACCGGGTTGACGCCCGCGGCGTGCACCCGCACCAGCACCTCGGTGGGCAGCGGCTCGGGGCGCGCGACCTCCTCGACGCTCAGCACCTCCCGGCCGCCGAACTCCTTCTGGGTCACGGCCCGCATGACGTGCTCGCTCATGGTTCTTCCTCACTCCGTACGTCCGACGTTCTCTTCCGAGGCCGGGACCGTGTCCCGGCCAGAGAAGAGTGCCCCGTTGCCGGAGGCACACGTGAGTGGCCGGAAGGCCATCGGTAGTACCATTCGGGCCATGCCGCATCGTGTCGTCGTCCTCGCCCTCGACCGGGTCATTCCGCTGGACCTGGGCATCCCGGCCCGGGTGTTCAACGAGGCCCGGGCGCCGGACGGGACCCGGCTGTACTCCGTCACGACCTGCTCCCTCGGCGGCCGACCGGTCCGCACCCACGAGGACTACCGGATCCTCGTCGACCACGACGAGTCGGCGCTGGAGGGCGCGGACACCGTCGTCCTCGCCACCCAGGAGCCCGGCGCGACGCTGCTGTCGACCGGTGCGATCCCTCCGGACGTCGCGGCGGCCCTCGCCCGGATCGGGCCGCACACCCGCATCGTCAGCCTGTGCACCTCGGCCTTCCTGCTCGCGGCGGCCGGTCTGCTGGACGGCGGGCGGGCGACCACCCACTGGGCGCTGTGCGAGGCGCTGGCGCGGACCTTCCCGCGGGTGGAGGTCGATCCGGACGTGCTGTTCGTCGACAACGGGCGCGTCCTGACGTCCGCGGGCGGGGCGGCCGGCATCGACCTGTGCCTGCATCTGGTCCGCCGGGACCACGGGGCGGCGGTGGCCTCGGCCGCCGCGCGGCGCTGCGTGGTGGCCCCGTGGCGGGAGGGCGGGCAGGCGCAGTTCATCGAGCACCCGGTGCCGCAGGAGACCGACCGCTCCACCTCGCCGACCCGGCAGTGGGCACTGGACCGGCTGGCGGAGCCGCTCACCCTGGAGGACCTGGCCCGGCACGCGCACATGAGTGTGCGCACCTTCACCCGGAAGTTCCGCGCGGAGGTGGGCAGCAGCCCGCTGAAGTGGCTGGCGCAGCGGCGGCTCGCGCACGCGCGCCTGCTGCTGGAGTCCACCGACCTGCCCGTCGCGCGGATCGCCACCGTCTGCGGCTTCGGCGATCCCGTGGCCCTGCGCAAGCACTTCCACGCCCACGTGGGGCTGCCCCCGCTGGCCTACCGCCGGGCCCACAGCGCCCCGGAGCCGGCGGTCGCGCGATGACCGCTCTCCCCCGCGCGGGTACCGTCTCCCGCATGGCACCGACCAGCGACGTCCTCACCGCCGACCGCATCCTCGAGGCGACCGAGGAGGTGCTGCGCCGGCACGGTCCGGCCAAGGCGACCGTGGTGGACGTGGCGCGAGCGCTCGGGGTGAGTCACGGCAGCGTGTACCGGCACTTCCGTACGAAGACGGCGCTGCGGGAGGCGGTGGCGCAGCGCTGGCTGGACCGCACGCACCAGGGGCTGGCGGGGATCGTCGCCGACGGGGACCTCGCGCCGGCCGAGCGGCTGCGGACCTGGTGCCGGGCCCTGTTCGAGACCAAGCGGCGCAGGTCCGTGGACGATCCGGAGCTGTTCGCGACGTTCGGGGTGCTGGCCGAGGAGAACAGCGCGATCGTCGACCGGCACGTCGCCGACCTCACCGGCCAGCTCACCGAGATCGTGCGGGCCGGGGTGGCCGGGGGCGGCTTCCGGCCGTCCCTCGACCCGGAGGCCACCGCGGCTGCCCTGCTCGACGCGACCTCCCGCTTCCACGCCCCGTACCACGCCCGCGAATGGCAGCGGCCGGGCACCGGGGAGCGGCTGGAGACGCTCCTCGACCTGCTGGTGGCGGGGCTGCGGGCGTCCTGAGGGGCGGGGCCGCGGGCGGTGTCAGGCGACGCAGAACTCGTTGCCCTCGGGGTCGCGCATGACCCACCAGTGCCCGGCCGGGCCCCGGTCGACCTCCTCGACCCGCCGCGCGCCCAGCCCTTCCAGGCGGGCGACGGTCTCCTCCCGTCCCTCCTCCCCCGCGTGCACGTCGAGGTGCAGCCGGTTCTTCACGGTCTTCGGCTCCGGGACGTCCTGGAAGAGGATGCGCCGGCCGGTGCCGATGCCGGTGGTCTCCTCGTAGGGGTCCTCGGGGTGCCGGATCGCGGCGAGGCCGCGGAAGACGCGGCGTCCGCCGTGCTCCGCCGTCGCGGCCGGCGGCAACCGCCCGGCGGCGAGCAGCGAGTCGATCAGGGCGCTGTTGTCCTCGACGACGTATCCGAGCGCGGCGGCCCAGAACTCCGCGAGCGCGGGTGCGTCGGCGGTGTCGACGACGAGTTTGACGTGCAGGGTCATGGCACCGTTCCTACGGGGGGACGGGCGCCGTGTCCAGCGTCGCCGCCCCGGGGCGGCCGGTACCTCAGCCGATCCGGCGCGGCAGCCGCAGGCTCAGCGCCACCGTGAGGAGGACCAGGGCGAGCTGGGTGAGCAGGGTCGTCACCAGGGCGTCGCGCATGCCGAGGCCCGGGACGAGCGCCAGGAACAGCGAGCCGAGCGTCGCCACGCCGAGCGCCAGCGCCGACTGCTGGGTGGTGATCATGACACCGCCGCCGACACCCGCGCGGGCCGCCGGGACCTCGGAGAGGATGGTCCGCATCAGGATCGGCATCTGCAGCGCCTGTCCCGCCCCGGCCACCGCCGCGCCGGGCGCCAGCGTCACGAGGTCCAGGTCGGGCCAACTGCGCCGGGCGGCCAGGGCGAGGAGCAGCAGACCGGCCGCCTGCAGCAGTCCGCCCGCGGGCACCACCCGGGTGCCGAACCGGTTCACCAGGCGGGGGCCGCACAGCGAGACGAGGAAGAACGAGGCCGCGAGGGGCACCAGCGCCAGACCGGCCTCGACGGGCCCGAGCCGCGCGCCCTGCTGGAGCGCCACCGCGAGGACGAACATGAAGCCGCTGAAGCCGACGGAGAACGGCACCAGCACGAGCAGTCCCCGGCGCAGCGAGGGCAGCGCGAACAGGCTCGGCGGCACCAGCGGGGTGCGGCCGGCGCGGTCGGCCCCGCGCTCCACGCGGTAGAAGCCCCAGGCGGCGAAGGGGAAGGCGGCCAGTGCCACCCAGGTCCACAGCGGCCAGCCGGCGGCGCGGCCCTCGGTCAGCGGCACCAGCAGGGTCAGCAGGGAGGCGGCGAGGAGCACGGTGCCGGGGCCGTCGACCGGTTCCGGGCGGGGCGAGCGGGTGTCGGGGACGGCCCGAACGGCCAGGACCAGGCCGAGGAGGACGGCGGGCACGTTCACCAGGAACACCGCGCGCCAGCCGCTGCCCGCGATGTCGGCGGCCACGAGGACGCCGCCGAGGATCTGCCCGGCGACCATGGAGAGTCCGGCCGTCGCCCCGTACAGGCCCATGGCGCGGGCCCGGCGAGCGCCGGCGGTGCCGGCCTGGATGGTGGCGAGCACCTGCGGCAGCATCGCGGCGGCCGCCGCGCCCTGTGCCGCGCGGGCGGCGACCAGCGTCCAGGCGTCCGGGGCGAGGCCGCAGGCGAGCGAGGTCAGGCCGAAGGCGGCCAGTCCGCCGAGGAAGAGGCGGCGGCGGCCGAAGAGGTCGCCGAGGCGTCCGCCGAGGACGAGCAGGACGGCGTACGCCACCCCGTACCCGGCGACGACGAGTTCCAGGACGGCCTCGCCCGCGTGCAGGTCCTCGCCGATCGTCGGAAGGGCCACGTTGACGATGAAGAAGTCGATGAGGGGAAGTGCCGCACCCAGCAGCACGGTGAACAGTCCCAGTCCGCCGAGCACGGGCGGGGACGTCGGACCGGGGGCCGCCGAGGGCGCGGAGGTCGGGGATGCGAGAGTCTTCGTCACGTCACCGAGACTCCGCCGCTCCCCAGACGGGTACCAGAGTGTCTTCATCCTGGTAGCGGGAGCACCTGGCAACAGGATCGGGCGGCGGGCACCCTGGAGGCATGACGACGACCGTGCAGGAGACGAGGCCCGCCCGAGCGACCCGGCCCGAAGGCGCGGGTTCCGCCTCGGCGGTGCGACGCCACGAACTGGCCGCCTTCCTGCGGCACCGCCGCGAGCACGTGGCCCCCGAGCAGGTCGGACTGCCCCGGGGTGTGCGCCGGCGCACTCCCGGGCTGCGCCGCGAGGAGGTCGCCCAGCTCTCCTCGGTCGGCGTCACCTGGTACACGTGGCTGGAGCAGGCGCGTGACATCCAGGTGTCGGTGCAGGTGCTGGACTCCCTGGCCCGGGCGCTGCTGCTCGACTCCAGCGAGCGGGCGCACCTGTTCGCGCTCGCCGGGGCGGTCGACCCCTCGCCGAGCGGCGGTTGCTCCGCCGTCGCCCCGGCGCACCGCGTCCTGCTGGAGCAGTTGGAGCCGCTGCCCGCCTGTGTGCAGAACAGCCGGTACGACATCCTCGCGTACAACCGCACCTACGGCAGGCTGCTGTGCGATCTGGACGCGGTGCCCCCGGAGGACCGCAACTGCATGCTGCTCGCCTACACCCACGCGGAGTGGCGCACCTCGCTGGCGGACCGCGAGGAGATGCTGCGGCTGATGGCCGCGAAGTTCCGCGCGACGATGGCCGAGCACCTGGGCGAGCCCGCGTGGAAGATGCTCCTGAACCGGCTGCTGTCCGAGTCGGAGGAGTTCGTCGAGCACTGGGAGCGGCACGAGGTGGTGGGCCCGAGCGTCAGGCGCAAGCAGTTCCGCAACTCCCGGGTCGGGCTGCTCACGCTGGACCACACCTACCTGTGGCTGGGCCCGCACAACGGGCCCCGCCTGATCACCTACACCCCGGCCGACGAGGAGACCCGCGCCCGGCTGGAGCGGCTGCGGGCGATCGCCACCGGGGCCTGAGGACGTTCCGGGACCCGGGAGACGCACGGTCCCCGCGCCCTTCGCGGGACGCGGGGACCGGGACGGAAGACCGCGGACGGGTCAGCAGCCGAGGAGCCGGCTGCCCAGGTAGCCCTCGATCTGGTCGAGGGACACCCGCTCCTGCTTCATCGAGTCGCGCTCGCGCACGGTCACCGCGTTGTCCTCGAGGGTGTCGAAGTCGACGGTGACGCAGAACGGCGTGCCGATCTCGTCCTGGCGGCGGTAGCGGCGGCCGATCGCACCGGCGTCGTCGAACTCGATGTTCCAGTTCTGGCGCAGCGCCTGGGCGAGCCCCTTCGCCTTCGGCGAGAGCTCGGGGTTGCGGGACAGCGGGAGGACGGCGACCTTCACCGGAGCCAGGCGCGGGTCGAGCCGCAGCACCGTGCGCTTCTCCATCTTGCCCTTGGCGTTGGGCGCCTCGTCCTCGACGTAGGCGTCCAGCAGGAAGGCGAGCATGGTGCGGCCGACGCCGGCCGCGGGCTCGATGACGTACGGCGTCCAGCGCTCGCCGGCCTCCTGGTCGAAGTACGACAGGTCCTGGCCGGAGGCCTTGGAGTGGGCGCTGAGGTCGTAGTCGGTGCGGTTGGCGACGCCCTCGAGCTCGCCCCACTCCGAGCCGCCGAACTGGAAGCGGTACTCGATGTCGGCGGTGCGCTTGGAGTAGTGGGAGAGCTTCTCCTTCGGGTGCTCGTACCAGCGCATGTTCTCCTCACTCAGGCCGAGACCCCGGTACCAGTTCCAGCGCTGCTCCATCCAGTACTCCTGCCACTTCTCGTCCTCGCCCGGCTTGACGAAGAACTCCATCTCCATCTGCTCGAACTCGCGGGTGCGGAAGATGAAGTTGCCGGGCGTGATCTCGTTGCGGAAGGACTTGCCCATCTGGGCGATGCCGAACGGGGGCTTGCGGCGGGAGGTCTGCTGGACCTGGCCGAAGTTGGTGAAGATGCCCTGGGCGGTCTCGGGGCGCAGGTAGGCGACCGAGCCGGAGTCCTGGGTGGGGCCGAGGTGCGTGGAGAGCAGGCCCGAGAACTGCTTGGGCTCGGTGAAGGTGCCCTTGTTGCCGCAGTTGGGGCAGTTGAGGTCGGCCAGGCCGTTGGCCGGGGCGTGCCCCTTCTTCTCCTCGTACGCCTCTTCCAGGTGGTCGGCGCGGAAGCGCTTGTGGCAGGAGGTGCACTCGGTCAGCGGGTCGGTGAAGGTGGCGACGTGACCGGAGGCCACCCAGACCTCGGTGGCCAGGATCACCGACGAGTCCAGACCGACGACGTCCTCGCGGGAGGTGACCATGTAACGCCACCACTGGCGCTTGATGTTCTCCTTGAGCTCGACGCCGAGCGGGCCGTAGTCCCAGGCGGCGCGCTGCCCGCCGTAGATCTCACTACAGGGGTACACGAAGCCACGGCGCTTGCTCAGGCTGACGATGGTGTCGATCTTGTCGGCGGCCACGATGCTCTCTTCATACGACGGAACGGCGCGAATGCTTCAGGTTACCGGCGTGGCCCGGGCTCGCATCAAATCGGTGGGGCCGGTGCACGGACACCGCTGACAAAAGGGGCCGACCGACCTGCCGCGGAGGCCTCCGTGGACGTTAGTTGACAATCATTTCCATTGTCATTGAAAATGACTGTCATGAACGTACGGCGCCGACTCATACCCACGGCCGCGCTGACCGCGGTCTCCGCGCTCACCCTCGCGGCCACCTCCGCCTGTTCCGCCTCCGACACGGCGGGCGGCAACACCGCCAAGTTCGACGTCGTCACGTCGTTCTATCCGCTCACCTTCCTCGCCGAGTCGATCGGCGGGAAGCACGCGCACGTGACCAGCCTGACCGAGCCCGGCCAGGAGCCGCACGACCTGGAGATCAGCGCCCGGCAGACCGCGCTGCTCCAGGAGTCCGACGCGGTGCTGTACCTGAAGAACCTCCAGCCCTCCGTGGACGACGCCGTCGCCCAGTCCGAGGTCGCCACCAAGATCGACGCCGCCTCCCTGACCACCCTCGAGGAGCACGGCACCGAGGCCGGCGGACACGAGGAGGAAGCGGACGGGGACGGCCACGGACACGAGGAGGGGGAGGGGGAGGACGGCAAGGACCCCCACATCTGGCTCGACCCGGTGCGCTACGCCGAGGTCGCCGAGGGCGTCGGCAAGGCCTTCGAGAAGGCCGACCCCGACCACGCCGCCGTCTACCGGAAGAACACCGCCGCCCTGGTCAAGCGGCTCGACGGGCTCGACGACCGCTTCGAGACCGGTCTGCGGGACACCCGCTCCAAGGTCTTCCTCACCACGCACGCCGCCTTCGGCTACCTCGCCGAGCGCTACGGCCTCACCCAGGAGGCCATCAACGGCCTCGACCCGGAGTCGGAGCCGAGCGCGGCCCGGATCAAGGAGCTGGGGAAGACGGCGAAGACCGAGGGCGTCACCACCGTGTTCTACGAGACGCTCGTCAGCGACAGGACGGCCAGGACGCTCGCCTCGGACAGCGGTCTGCGCACCGACGTCCTCGACCCGCTCGAGGGCATCACCGGCAAGTCCCGCGGCAAGGACTACTTCCAGGTCATGGACTCCAACCTGAAGGCGCTGCGGAAGGCACTCGGAGCCCCGGGAAGCAAGTGACAGGCCGAAACGGTTCCTCATGTGTCCGCGACACCTGAGCACCCGTGGGACGCGGGCGCACGCGGTGGCGGAGGCGACGGAGACCGAACGAGATCTTGAGGAGACGACCGTGACCGAGCCCACCGAGCCCGTCCTCGCGCTGCGGGGTGTGACCGCCGAGCTGGGCTCGGTGACCGTGCTGCGCGGCATCGACCTGACCGTGCGGCGCGGCGAGGTCGTCGCCCTGCTCGGCGTCAACGGCTCCGGGAAGTCCACCACCGTCCGCACCCTCATAGGCCAGGTCCCCGTCACCGCCGGTGAGATCGAACTGTTCGGCACGCCCCGGCGGCGGTTCCGCGACTGGCGGCGCGTCGGCTACGTGCCGCAGCGCACGACGGCCGCGGGCGGCGTGCCCGCCACGGTGGCCGAGGTGGTCTCCTCCGGCCGGCTCTCCCGCACCCGCTTCCGCCCGCCGCGCCGGGCCGACCGCGAGGCCGTGCGGCACGCGCTGGAGCTGGTCGGCATGGCGGGTCGCGCCGGGGACTGCGTCGACGCGCTCTCCGGCGGCCAGCACCAGCGGGTGCTGATCGCCCGCGCGCTGGCCGCCGAACCCGAGCTGCTGCTCATGGACGAGCCGATGGCGGGCGTGGACCTGGCGAGCCAGGAGGCGCTCGCCGAGACCCTGCGCGCGCAGGTCGAGCGGGGCGTCACCGTCCTGCTCGTCCTGCACGAACTGGGCCCGCTGGCACCGCTGATCGACCGCGCGGTCGTCCTGCGCGAGGGCCGCGTCCTCCACGAGGGCCCACCGGGGACCGCGCACGTCCAGGGCCTCGACCACGACCACGACCACGTCCACCCGCACGCGCCCGTCGGCGCCGAGATCCGCACGGGACTGCTGAGCTGATGGAAATCCTCGACTACGCCTTCATGCAGCGGGCGCTGCTCGCCGCCGTCCTGGTCGGGATCACCGCCCCCGCCGTCGGCATCTACCTCGTGCAGCGCCGCCAGTCCCTGATGGGCGACGGCATCGGGCACGTCGCCATGACCGGCGTCGGCCTGGGCTTCCTGCTGTCCTGGTCCCCGGTGTGGATGGCGACCGCGGTCTCCGTCCTCGGCGCGGTCCTCATGGAGCTGATCCGCTGGTACGGCCGCACGCGCGGCGACCTCGCCCTCGCGATGCTCTTCTACGGCGGCATGGCGGGCGGCGTCATGTTCATCAACCTCGCCCCCGGCGGCTCCAACGCCAACCTGACCTCGTACCTGTTCGGCTCGCTGTCGACGGTGTCGCCCTCGGACGTCACCGCCATCTGCGTGCTCGCCGGGTTCGTCGTCCTGGTCACCGTGGGGCTGCGCCGGCAGCTCTTCGCGGTCAGCCAGGACGAGGAGTTCGCCCGGGTCACGGGTCTGCCGGTGCGGGCGCTGAACCTGCTCACCGCCGTCACCGCGGCGGTCACGGTGACCGTGGCGATGCGGGTGGTGGGCCTGCTGCTGGTCTCGGCGCTGATGGTGGTGCCGGTGGCGGCCGCGCAGCAGCTCGGCCGCAGCTTCGCCGCGACCTTCGCGCTCGCGGTCGTGATCGGCGTGAGCGTCACGATCGGCGGCACGGTGACCTCGTACTACCAGGACGTGCCCCCCGGCGCGACGATCGTGCTGCTGACCATCGCCGCGTTCCTGCTGCTCACCGCACTGGCGGCACCCCTGGCCAGGCGCCGGGCCCGGCGGGCGGAGGCGGCCGCCGAGGCCCCGGCGGCATGGGCCGCACCGGACGGGGCAGGGTCCCCCGAGCGGCCGGAAGCATCGATTCCGGCCATGCGCGGTCCCGCCGGGGAATCGGCGACTGACCCCGCACCGCCGGGGCTGGCACAATGGCCCCGCGAGACGCAGACGTGAGGAGGCAACGGTGACCACCGCCGGCCCGCCCGTACGGGGACGATCCACGCGCCAGCGTGCCGCCGTGGCGGCGGCCCTGGACGAGGTGGAGGAGTTCCGCAGCGCCCAGGACCTGCACGACATGCTCAAGCACAAGGGCGACTCGGTCGGTCTGACCACGGTCTACCGCACGCTGCAGTCCCTCGCCGACGCCGGCGAGGTGGACGTCCTGCGCACCTCGGAGGGCGAATCGGTCTACCGCCGCTGCTCCACCGGCGCACACCACCACCACCTGGTCTGCCGCGTCTGCGGCAAGGCGGTCGAGGTCGAGGGCCCCGCGGTCGAGAAGTGGGCCGAGTCCATCGCCGCGACCCACGGCTACGTCAACGTGGACCACACCCTGGAGATCTTCGGCACCTGCGCGGACTGCGCGGCGTAGGGACGCGCCCGAAGGGGCGCCCCTACGCCACCGAGGGGCCTACTCCCCCTGCTCGCCCCGCTCCTCCTGCCGCCCCTCCATCGCCAGCAGCTCCTCGTTCGGGATCGCGCCCCCGAACCTCCGGTCCCGCGAGGCGAACTCCAGGCACGCCCGCCACAGGTCCCGCCGGTCGAAGTCCGGCCACAGCACGTCCTGGAAGACCATCTCCGCGTACGCGCTCTGCCAGATCAGGTAGTTCGACGTCCGCTGCTCCCCGCTCGGCCGCAGGAACAGGTCCACGTCCGGCATGTCCGGGTAGTACAGGTACTTCGCCAGCGTCTTCTCGTTGACCTTCGACGGCTCCAGCCGCCCCGCCCGCACGTCCTCGGCCATCGCCTGCGCCGCGTCCGCGATCTCGGCCCGCCCGCCGTAGTTCATGCAGAAGTACAGCGTGAGCCGGTCGTTGTCCTTGGTCTGCTCCTGCGCGACCTGGAGCTCCTTGGCGACCGAACGCCACAGCTTCGGCATCCGGCCCACCCACCGCACCCGCACCCCGAGCGCGTCGAGCTGGTCGCGGGACTTGCGGATGAAGTCGCGGTTGAAGTTCATGAGGAAGCGCACCTCCTCGGGCGAACGCTTCCAGTTCTCGGTGGAGAAGGCGTACAGCGAGATCGCCCCGACGCCCATCTCGATCCCGCCCTGGAGCACGTCGAGGACGCGCTCGGCGCCCACCTTGTGCCCCTCGGTGCGCGGCAGCCCCCGTCCCTTCGCCCAGCGGCCGTTGCCGTCCATGACGATCGCGACATGCTTGGGGATCAGCTCGCCCGGGAGCTTCGGCGGACGGGCACCGGACGGATGCGGCTCCGGTGTGCTGTACTCCCGGCGCCGGCCCCCCAGGATCCCACGTACGGCCATGTGCTGCTCGTCTCCTTCGCTGGTCAGGTTCCGCTGGTCAGGTTCGCTGCTCAGATCATTTCTCGACGTACCGCAGGGACCGCAGCCCCCGCTCCAGGTGCCAGTGCAGATACACCGACACCAGCCCGCTGCCCTCCCGCACGTGCCGCGCCTCGCACGCGTCCGCGGTCGCCCAGTCCCCCGTCAGCAGCGCGCCGAGCAGTTCCAGGGCCTGCGGCGAGGGTACGACGCTGCCGGGCACCCGGCAGTCGGCGCAGACCACACCGCCGGACGCCACCGAGAAGAAGCGGTTCGGCCCCGGCATGCCGCACTTCGCGCAGTCGCCGAAGCTGGGCGCGTAGCCGTTGACGGCGAGGGAGCGCAGCAGGAAGGCGTCCAGCACGAGGTGCGGGGCGTGCTCGTCGCGGGAGAGCGTGCGCAGCCCGCCGACCAGGAGCAGGTACTGCTGCACGGCCGGCTCCCCCTCGTGGTCGGTGAACCGCTCGGCGGTCTCCAGCATGGCCGTCCCGGCGGTGTACCGGGCGTAGTCGGTGACGATGCCGCCGCCGTACGGGGCGATCGTCTCGCTCTGCGTGCACAGCGGCAGGCCGCGCCCGATCAGCTCGCTCCCCTTCGAGAAGAACTGCACGTCCACGTGGGAGAAGGGCTCGAGGCGGGCCCCGAACTTCGACTTCGTGCGCCGCACCCCGCGGGCCACGGCCCGTACCCGGCCGTGACCGCGCGTGAGGAGCGTGATGATGCGGTCCGCCTCACCCAGCTTCTGGGTGCGCAGCACGATGCCGTCGTCGCGGAACAGGCTCATGGACCCATTCTCGCCTACGCCGGACGTGCGGCGGCCGGGCACCGGGCGATCGGCGCCCCCGCCCCTTCACAGCACCTCGCCGCGACTGCGGGCGTTGACGTACGCCGTCGCCGCGCTGAGCCGCTCGGCCGGGGTGGCGCCGCGCACGGCCCCCGGCTCGACGTCCCACTCCCGCCCGCCGCCCAGCGGCCTGAGCTGCACGTACGGCCCCTCGTGCCCCATGACGACACCCAGCAGGCCCCTCCGGGTGTCCACGGCGCAGGCGCCGACCGGCAGCCTCACCGCAGGACCTTCGCGAGCCGGCCGGCCGTCTCGAGGGAACAGCGCCCCAGTTCCACGAGCGGACACGGCGCCTCCCGGACGACGCTCACGGGGTCCAGCCCCAGGGACGGCAGGACGATTCCCGCCTTCGCGAGCGCACTGCGCAATTCCTCCACGGTCTCCTCCGCCTCCTCGACGCACGACGCCGAATGCTGTGCCGTCACGGTGCTCCCCTTCTCTGCCGGATTTCACTCTTCGCATCCTCATCGTGACGCTCCGCGCCTACACTTCGGCAGGGGTCCGCGCACTACACGTGCGGCGCAGCACAGGGAGGGTGTCGATGGCCAACGGTTCCCGGCAGGCCGCATGGGAGTTCTTCGGCACGGAACTGAAGCGGCGCAGAGAGGACGCGGGCCTCACCCAGGCGGAGCTGGGACTGCGGGTGTTCGTCTCCGGCGGCTACATCGGCCAGTTCGAACAGGCCATTCGCAAACCGCAACTGGACGTGGCCCAGCGCATCGACGGGGTACTGCGATCCGACGGTATTTTCGAGCGGCTGTGCAGGAAGCTGATCGACGATCCCCGGTACGCGGAGTACTTCGCGAGGGCGGCGGAACTGGAGTCCCTGGCAACCGAGATCCACGAGTTCGCGCCCGCCCTGGTTCCGGGTCTGTTGCAGACCAAGGACTATGCATGGGCCATCACCGTGGCGATGAACCCGTTCGCGACGGACGAATACATCCAGGAGAAGGTGTCCGGCCGTCTGGATCGCGCCCGCATCCTCAAGGACGCCGCGCGCCCCCTGTACTGGGTGGTCCTGCACGAGAATGCCCTGCGCATCCCGGTCGGCGGACCGGCGGGTATGGCGGAGCAGTTGGAACACATCGTGCGGCTGGCCCGAGAGCGGACGATGGTGGTGCAGGTTCTGCCGTACTCGGCTGGTCCGTACGCCCTCATGGACGGCATGGTGGTGCACATGGAGTTCGACGATGCCCCGCCAACCGCCTATACCGAGGCGGTGTATTCGGGGAATTTGCTGGACGATCCGGCCGTGGTCAAGCGTTCTCGCGCCGCATACGATCAGATTCGGGCCGCCGCACTGTCGCCGGAGGCGTCCCTGACCCTCATCGAGTCGGCAGCGGAGGACTACAGACGATGCGCAGGTACGACCTGACCAACGCCCGCTGGCGCAAGAGTAGTTACAGCAACGGCGAGGGCGGCAGTTGCGTCGAGGTGGCCCACGCCTTCCCCGGCGCCGCCCGCTGGCGCAAGAGCAGCTACAGCGACGGCAACGGCGGTAGCTGCGTCGAGGTCGCCGACGGGGTCCCCGGCCTCGTCCCCGTCCGGGACAGCAAGGTCCCGGACGGCCCCGTGTTGGTCATCGGGGCAGCGGCATGGGCGGAGTTCGTGGGCGGCGTAACCATCGCGCCCCTCTCCGCCTGAGTCGTAAGCCCAAGAGGGCCGATCGGGCCGACGCCTGGCTGCTCTCCGTTCAGCCGATGAGCACCACGGCGATCCACACGCAGCCGGTGGCGCTGTGGCTCCGACTCGGCGCGTCGGTACCGGCGAGCGCCACGGCCATGTACAACACAGAGCCTCGCGGATCCGTCCACCCCCTCACGATCAGCGCTTGCCGATACTTAAGGAAATCCTTAAGTTAGGTGTCGAAAGGAGTCGTCTTGAGCTGGGCGATCAAAGTCACCGATGAGTACGCGGAATGGTTCAGACTCCTGATCAAGGAGGATCTGAGTTCGGCCTCCCAGGTCGCGCAGGCTGTGGCCGCTCTGCGCGAGGCTGGGCCGACGCTGGGCCGCCCCCTCGTCGATCGGTTGAAGGGCTCGGAGTTGCACCACTTGAAGGAGCTGAGGCCCGGGTCCGGTGGGCGCTCCGAAATCCGTATCGTCTTCGCCTTCGACCCGACTCGCTCGGCCCTGCTACTCATAGGCGGTGACAAGGCCGGAAACTGGGATCGCTGGTATCGGGACAACATTCCGCTGGCCGAGCGGCTCTACCACGACTACACCGGCGACGAGGACTGAGGGAGTAGCCATGCCCAAGAAGGCCGCGCAGGACTGGGAGCTTCTGGAGCAGGAGTTGTACTCAGCCGGCGTGAAGCCGGCTGAGGTCGAGGCAGGGTCTCGCCGGCTTCTCGCCGAGGCACGAGGCCACCAGCTTGCCGAGGCGCGCAAACAGTCGGGGCTGACCCAGCCGGACGTGGCGGCCCGGATGGGAGTCAGCATCGCCCGGGTCTCGCAGATCGAACACGGCGAGGGGGCCACCTTGGACGTCATCGCCCGCTATGTGGAGGCGCTCGGCGGGCGGCTGGATCTGGTCGCGGACTTCGGCGATCACACCCTCCGCATGCCGGCCAGCGGCAATCAGGGCAGCGCGGCGGCGTAGTCGTCGGGTGGTGGCTCCGGCGGCAGGGGCCCGGCGTCACGTCACGACGGTGTGCGGGCCGACTCCAGGAGGCGGGTGACCTCGTCCGCCGGGAGGGTCAGGGCCGCGCCGACCGTGGCCAGGACGTCCCGTTCCGCGGGGGTGTCGGGGCCGTCGGCGAGGGCGATGCGGGCGCCCTGGAGGAAGATGGACTCGCGGCCGGCGGGTGCGAGATGGGGCGCCAGGGGGTCCAGGGCCTCGTGCAGCTCTATGGCGAGGCCGGGGCCGCAGGCACGGCCGTAGACCCGCCCGGTGTCCGCCTCCAGCGCCTCGACGAGCGCGGCGAGCTGGCCCTCCGTGCAGTCGTCGAAGCCGGCCGCGCGCACGGCGACGGCGGCGGTCTCCAGGGACGTGCGGGAGGAGCTGCCGCCCGCCGCGAGGACGGCGAGGGCGACCGTGTGCACGGCGTCCCGCAGCATCGCGGCGAACCGCACGGTGGTGGGGTGGTCCAGGACGTCCG
Source organism: Streptomyces griseoaurantiacus (assembly GCA_014656015.1). Taxonomy (GTDB): domain Bacteria; phylum Actinomycetota; class Actinomycetes; order Streptomycetales; family Streptomycetaceae; genus Streptomyces; species Streptomyces griseoaurantiacus. Next base: position 16,767 of record BNBP01000030.1, read on the forward strand.
TGCCGTAGTGGTGGCGGCAGGCGGCGCACTCCACGACGGGCCCGGTCTCGCCGCGGGGCAGCACGGGCACGCCCGCGAGGGCGAGCCGGCGCCGCCCGGTGAGCCGCTGGTAGTTGCGGTCGCCGCCGCAGCCGGGGCAGAAGAACTCGCCGTCGCCGACGGCGGTCCACGCGGTGCGGGTGCCGATGAGCCGGGTCACGGGGATGGCGAGCGCGCGCGGCACGCGTCGGTGGCCGGCTTTGTGGCCGCTTCGTCCCCGTCCTGGCAGCACGTCGCACCTCCGTAACTCCCCCGCGGCCCTTTGCGGGGCGCGGGTGGTGCCGCGACGACGTCGTCGCGTCTGCGTGATGTTAGCCACATCGTGGACGCGGAGTCAGTACCTTGGACGAGACCTATGTATGACCCTTACACGGATTGGCCTGTACCCGACGGTGGTACGACGGACCCCCGTCCGCCGGGTGGGGCGGACGGGGGCCGGAAAAGCCGAGGTCAGTGCGGGACGGCCGGTTCAGCGCGCGGCTCGGTTGACCGCGGAGACGACCGCCTTCAGAGAGGCGCGTGTCGTATTCGCGTCGATCCCGATCCCCCACAGGACCTTCCCGTCGATCGCACATTCGATGTAGGAGGCTGCCTGCGCGGAGGCGCCCTCGCTCATCGTGTGCTCCTGGTAGTCCAGCAGGCGTACGTCGATGCCGATGGACTGCAGGGCGTCGAAGAACGCGGAGATCGGACCGTTGCCGGAACCGGTCAGGACGGTGTCCTCGCCGTCGACGGTGGCTTCGACGGTGAGCGCGTCCACGCCGTCGGTTCCCGTGGTCGACTGGCCCGTCCGCACCTGTACGCGGCCCCAGGGGTTCTCCGGGTTGGGCAGGTACTCGTCCTGGAAGGTCGCCCAGATGTCGGCGGGGGTGATCTCGCCGCCCTCGGCGTCCGTCTTCGCCTGGATGATCTTCGAGAACTCGATCTGCATCCGGCGCGGCAGGTCCAGCTTGTGGTCGTTCTTCAGGACGTAGGCGATGCCGCCCTTGCCGGACTGCGAGTTGACGCGGATGACGGCCTCGTAGGAGCGGCCGACGTCCTTGGGGTCGATCGGCAGGTACGGGACCGCCCACTCGATGTCGTCGACGGTGACGCCCCGGGCCTTCGCGTCGGCCTCCATCGCGTCGAAGCCCTTCTTGATGGCGTCCTGGTGGGAGCCGGAGAAGGACGTGTAGACCAGGTCGCCCACGTACGGGTGGCGCGGGTGGACCTCCATCTGGTTGCAGTACTCCCAGGTGCGGCGGATCTCGTCGATCTGGGAGAAGTCGATCTGCGGGTCGACGCCCTGGGAGAACAGGTTCATGCCCAGGGTGACCAGGTCGACGTTGCCGGTGCGCTCGCCCTGCCCGAACAGGCAGCCCTCGACGCGGTCGGCGCCCGCCATGACGGCCAGCTCCGCCGCCGCCACGGCCGTGCCGCGGTCGTTGTGCGGGTGCACCGACAGGCAGACGTACTCGCGGCGGGAGAGGTTGCGGTGCATCCACTCGAAGCGGTCCGCGTGCGTGGAGGGGGTGGAGCGCTCGACCGTGGCGGGCAGGTTCAGGATGATCTCGCGGCCCGGACCCGGCTGGTAGACGTCCATCACCGCCTCGCAGACCTCCAGCGCGAAGTCCAGCTCGGTGTCGGTGAAGATCTCCGGGCTGTACTGGTAGCCGAACGTCGTGCCATCAGCTTCCGGGTCCAGCAGCTTCTCGGCGTACTCCATCACCAGGCGGGTGCCGTCGACGGCGATCTGCTTGATGTCGTCCTTGGAGCCGCGGAAGACCACGCGGCGGAAGACGGGCGCGGTCGCGTTGTACAGGTGGACGGTGGCCCGCTTGGCGCCCTTCAGGGACTCCACGGTCCGCTCGATCAGGTCCTCGCGGGCCTGGGTCAGTACGGAGATCGTGACGTCGTCCGGGATCGCGCCCTCTTCCTCGATGATCGAGCGCACGAAGTCGAAGTCGGTCTGGCCGGAGGCGGGGAAGCCGACCTCGATCTCCTTGTAGCCCATCTTCACCAGCAGGTCGAACATCGCGCGCTTGCGCGCGGGCGACATGGGGTCGATCAGGGCCTGGTTGCCGTCACGCAGGTCGGTGGAGAGCCAGCGGGGGGCGGTGGTGATCCGCTTCTCGGGCCAGGTGCGGTCGGGGATGTCGACCTGGTCGTAGCGGCCGTACTTGTGGACGGGCATGGTGCTGGGCTGCTGGCGGTTTGCCATGGTGGCGTGAGCTCCTCGAAATGTCCGCGGTCAGCGGGTCCGGTAGGACGGCCGACGGCGCAACGCCGAACTCCGCGGGGAGGGGGTCGGCCTCGACTACAGGCCCTCGCCGCGGCAGCTAAGGAGAAGCAGCCCGATACGCATGATGCTCCGCATGCTAGCGGAGCCGGTGCGGTGGGCGGGGCCCTGTATCAGTATGCGGGACCGCGCGCCCGACACCCGTACCCGCCGCTGCCGCGGCCCCCGGCGGTCGGCGACCGGTCCAACGGTCGCCGACCGGGTGGGTTCCGCTCAGCGGACCCACTCCTCCCAGAATCCCGAGGCCGCGTCCCAGCGGCACTGGAACTCGTGGTAGCCGTTGAACTCGAGGTCGTACCGACCCTCCTCCTGGCACTGTTCGTGCGTCCGGCTGCCACTGGCCAGATGGAAGCCGTCGGGGTCGGTCACGGCGGAGGCGGAACCGGCTGTCAGCGGAATGGTGACCGCCGCGGCGCCGATCACGGCGGCGACGGCGATACGGGAACGCCAGGACTTCACGTACGTCTCCTCACGATGGGGAACCGGGCCGGCCGGGGCCGGTCAGCGGCTCTCTGCGCCTTGCACCCTGTACGACGGGCCGCACCCGGACCCGGGTTCACGGCAGGGGTGGGGAGGTCCGGTGAACGTCTCCCGAGGGTCTCGCGTCACCTTCCGACCCCCCTCGTTCACCAATACCGGTTGCACCTAGTGACAATCATGTGACGCAGTGCAATCGTGACTGTATGACTCGACACGGGGGCCCCGCGCCTGTCTTCTGTTCCATCGTTCCGCCGCACGTCCTCGACCGGCTCGCCCGGCACGGGGATCCGGCGCTCGCCCGTCCCGCCCGGCGCACCCTGGAGCGCGACGCGCTGGAGCGCACCCGTCGCCGGCTGACCACCGTCGTCGGCGCGACCCCCCTGGCCGCGCGCCCCGGCGCCGAGGCCGGGAAGCCGCACCGCACGATCTACGACGCCCGGCACGGCACGGAACTGCCCGGGCACAAGGTCCGCGGCGAGAGCGACGAGCCCACCGCGGACGCCACCGTCAACCGCGCCCACGCGGGCCTCGGCGCCACCTTCGACCTCTACCTGAAGGCGTACGGACGCGACTCCATCGACGGCTCCGGACTGCCGCTCGACGCGACCGTGCACTACGACGAGGACTACAACAACGCCTTCTGGAACGGCGAGCAGATGGTGTTCGGCGACGGGGACGGGGAGATCTTCCTCGACTTCACCCTCCCCGTCGACGTCATCGGCCACGAGCTGACCCACGGCGTCACCCAGCACACCGCGAACCTCGCCTACTTCGGCCAGTCCGGCGCGCTCAACGAGTCGCTCTCGGACGTCTTCGGCTCGCTGATCAAGCAGTACACGCTCGGCCAGACCGCCGCCGAGGCGGACTGGCTGATCGGCGCCGGACTCCTCGCGCCCCGCGTCACCGGCACGGCGCTGCGCTCGATGAAGGACCCCGGCACGGCGTACGACGACGACGTCCTCGGGAAGGACCCGCAGCCGGGCACGATGGAGGACTACGTGCACACCGGCAGCGACAACGGCGGCGTGCACATCAACTCCGGCATCCCCAACCACGCCTTCTACCTGGCCGCCACCGCGCTCGGCGGGCACGCCTGGGAGCGGGCCGGGCAGATCTGGTACGACGTGCTCACCGGCGGCGAGCTCCACGAGGACGCCCTGTTCGCCGACTTCGCCACCCTCACCGTGTCCGCCGCGCGGGAGCGGTACGGCGCGGGCAAGGAACTCCAGGCCGTCTCCAAGGCGTGGGAGCAGGTGGGGGTGCGCACGCTGTAGATCCGTACTACACAGAACGTCATGCGAATTCAGGTGAGGCGCACAGGGGGTTTCGCGGGCATCGAGCGGCGGGCCGAGGTGGACACCTCGGGGCGGCCCGACGCCGGGGAGTGGCGGGCCCTGGCCGAGCGGGCGCTGGCCGGCGGCCGGGACCGGCCCCCCTCCGGCGTCCCGGACGGCTTCGGCTACCGGATCACGGTGGACGGGACGACGGTGTACTGCGCCGACCCCCGGCTGACCGAGGCCCAGCGCGAGCTGGTCTCCCGGGTGCTGAAGGAGGGCGCGTGACGACCCCGGGGGCGTCCGCGAGCGGGGCGTCCACGGACCCCGCGCCCGCCGCTCGGGCGGCCTCTCCCCCGCCTCCCCTCCCCCGGTTCCCGGCCGGGTTCCTGTGGGGGGTGTCCACCTCGGCCCACCAGATCGAGGGCGCGGCGGACACGCGCGAGCCCTCCGTGTGGGACGCCTTCACCGCCGGGCCCGGCCACGTGAAGGACGGGACGACGGCGGCGGTGGCCTGCGACCACTACCACCGGCACGGCGAGGACGTGGCACTGCTGCGCGGCCTCGGCGTGAACGCCTACCGCTTCTCGGTGTCCTGGCCGCGCGTGAACAGCCCCGGCGGCCTGGACTTCTACGACCGCCTGGTGGACGAGGTGTGCGCGGCCGGCGTGCGGCCCGTGCCGACGCTCTTCCACTGGGACCTGCCGCTCTCGGTGGAGGAGGCCGGGGGCTGGCGCGCGCGGGAGACGGCGGAGCGCTTCGCGCAGTACGTGGCGCGGGTCGCGGGGCGGCTCGGCGACCGCGTCCCCACCTGGCTCACGCTCAACGAGCCCGCCGAGCACACCCTGCTGGGCCACGCCCTCGGCGTGCACGCCCCCGGCCACCGGCTGCTCTTCGAGGCGCTGCCCGTCGCCCACCACCAGCTCCTCGCGCACGGCCTGGCGGTACGGGCGCTGCGCGCGGCCGGGGCCCGGGACGTCGGGATCGCCAATTCCCACGGCCCGACCTGGGCCGCGTCCGAGGAGCCGGCGGACGTGGAGGCGGCCGGCTTCTACGACCTGCTCCTGAACCGCCTGTTCGCCGACCCGCTGCTGCTCGGCCGCTACCCCGACGGCCTCGGCGAGCTGATGCCCGGCACGGAGGCCGAGGTCGAGGCCGACCTGAAGGTGATCGCCGAGCCGCTGGACCGGTACGGGATCAACTACTACGCGCCGACCCGGGTGGGCGCCCCGCAGGGCTCCGCCATCGAGTTCGGGGGCGTGTCGATGCCGGCCGAGCTGCCCTTCTCGGTGCGCCCGGTCGAGGGCCGCCCGGTGACGGACTTCGGCTGGCCGGTGGTCCCGGAGGGGCTCACCGAGCTGCTCACCGCCTTCCGCGACCGCTACGGCGAGCGGCTGCCCCCGGTGACGATCACCGAGAACGGCTGCGCCTACGAGGGCCTGGACGACCGGGAGCGCATCGCCTACCTCGACGGCCACCTGCGCGCGCTGCACGCGGCGATGGAGGCGGGCGTGGACGTGCGGGGCTACTTCGTGTGGTCGCTGCTGGACAACTTCGAGTGGGCGGAGGGGTACGCCCGGCGCTTCGGCCTGGTGCACGTCGACTTCGCGACGCTGGAGCGCACCCCGAAGGCCTCGTACCACTGGCTGCGGGAGGCGCTGCGGGCACAGCGCGGCTGAGGGAGGCCGCCCCCGTGCCCGCCGCGTCCCGCGGCTCCCCCGTGTCACACGGAAAACTCCTACGGCGCTGTCGGTCCCGCGACGTACCCTTGAACCACTGGAATCACCAGGGCGCCCGAGTGGCGGGCGAGACGTTCCGAGGAGGACGAGCAAGGCCTACAGAGCCGGCCCATGACTCAGACATCCACAGCGCACGACCCCTCGAAGGGGCAGGCACGCGCGCAGATCACCGTGCCCGCCCAGCACCCCATGGTGACCGTGCTGGGTTCCGGAGACTCCCTGCTCCGCGTGATCGAGAAGGCGTTCCCCGAGACGGACATCCATGTCCGGGGCAACGAAATCAGCGCGGTGGGCGACACCCGCGAGGTGGCCCTCGTCCAGCGCGTGTTCGACGAGATGATGCTGGTGCTCCGCACCGGACAGCCGATGACGGAGGACGCCGTGGAACGGTCGATCGCCATGCTCAAGGCCAGCGAGAACGGCGAGGGCGACGGCCAGGAGACCCCCGCGCAGGTGCTCACGCAGAACATCCTGTCCTCGCGCGGCCGCACCATCCGTCCCAAGACGCTCAACCAGAAGCGGTACGTCGACGCGATAGACCGGCACACGATCGTCTTCGGCATCGGCCCCGCCGGTACGGGCAAGACCTATCTCGCCATGGCCAAGGCGGTCCAGGCCCTGCAGTCCAAGCAGGTCAACAGGATCATCCTGACCCGTCCCGCGGTCGAGGCCGGCGAGCGCCTGGGCTTCCTGCCCGGCACGCTCTACGAGAAGATCGACCCGTACCTGCGCCCGCTGTACGACGCGCTGCACGACATGCTGGACCCCGACTCGATCCCGCGGCTGATGGCGGCGGGCACGATCGAGGTGGCCCCGCTGGCGTACATGCGCGGCCGGACGCTGAACGACGCCTTCATCATCCTCGACGAGGCGCAGAACACCTCGCCCGAGCAGATGAAGATGTTCCTCACCCGCCTCGGTTTCGACTCCAAGATCGTGATCACCGGTGACGTGACGCAGGTGGACCTGCCCAGCGGCACCAAGTCCGGTCTGCGGCAGGTGCAGGACATCCTGGAGGGTGTCGAGGACGTCCACTTCTCCCGGCTGTCCTCGCAGGATGTCGTCCGGCACAAGCTGGTCGGCCGTATCGTCGACGCCTACGAGAAGTACGACAGCACGCACGGCACCGAGAACGGCACCCACAAGAGCCCCGAGCGGGGCGACAAGGGCGGCCGGGGCAGGTCGTCCGGGCACAAGGGGAAGTAGAGACACGGCACGACCATGTCGATCGACGTCAACAACGAATCCGGAACCGAGGTCGACGAGCAGGCGATCCTCGACATCGCCCGCCACGCGCTCGCGCGGATGCGCATCCACCCGCTCTCCGAGCTCTCGGTGATCGTCGTGGACGCCGACGCCATGGAGCAGCTCCACCGGCAGTGGATGGACCTGCCGGGGCCCACGGACGTCATGTCCTTCCCGATGGACGAACTGCGTCCGCCGGGCAAGGACGACGACGAGCCCCCGCAGGGCCTCCTCGGGGACATCGTGCTGTGTCCCGAGGTCGCGGCCAAGCAGGGCGCCGAGGCGGCCACGCGGCACTCCATGGACGAGGAACTGCAACTGCTCACCGTGCACGGGGTGCTGCACCTGCTCGGCTACGACCACGAGGAGCCGGACGAGAAGGCCGAGATGTTCGGTCTGCAGGCCGCGATCGTGGACGGCTGGCGTGCCGAGAAGGGCATGACCGGTCCCTCCCCGGCCCCGACGGTCTCATGACGCAGCTCCTCACCGGGGCCGTCGCCCTGGTCGTCGTCGCCTGGCTCGCCGCCTGCGCGGAGGCGGCCCTGGCGCGGATCTCCAGCTTCCGCGCCGAGGAGGCCGTACGGTCCGGGCGGCGCGGCGGCGCCATGCTGGTGCAGGTCGCCGCCGACCCGACGCGCTACCTCAACCTGGCGCTGCTGCTGCGGGTGGCCTGCGAGATGGCCGCCGCGGCGGTGGTGACGTACACCTGCCTGAAGGAGTTCGACGGCACGGGTGAGGCGCTGGCCGTCGCCATCGCGGTGATGGTGCTGGTCTCGTACGTGGCCGTCGGCGTCTCGCCGCGCACCATCGGCCGCCAGCACCCGCTGAACACGGCGACGGTGGCCGCGTACGTGCTGGTGCCGCTCGCCAGGGTGCTCGGCCCGATCCCCTCGCTGCTCATCCTCATCGGCAACGCGCTCACCCCCGGCAAGGGCTTCCGCCGGGGCCCCTTCGCCTCCGAGGCGGAGCTGCGGGCGCTGGTGGACCTCGCCGAGGCGGAGTCGCTGATCGAGGACGACGAGCGCCGCATGGTGCACTCGGTCTTCGAGCTGGGCGACACCCTGGTGCGCGAGGTCATGGTGCCGCGCACGGACCTCGTGGTCATCGAGCGGTACAAGACGATCCGGCAGGCGCTCACGCTGGCGCTGCGCTCCGGTTTCTCGCGCATCCCGGTCACCGGGGACAGCGAGGACGACATCGTCGGGATCGTCTACCTCAAGGACCTGGCCCGCAAGACGCACATCAGCCGGGACGCGGAGAACGACCTGGTGTCCACGGCGATGCGGCCGGCCGCGTTCGTGCCCGACACGAAGAACGCGGGCGATCTGCTGCGCGAGATGCAGCAGGAGCGCAACCACGTGGCGGTCGTGATCGACGAGTACGGCGGCACGGCGGGCATCGTCACCATCGAGGACATCCTCGAGGAGATCGTCGGCGAGATCACCGACGAGTACGACCGCGAGCTGCCCCCGGTGGAGGAGCTGGGCGAGGACCGCTTCCGGGTCACCGCCCGCCTGGACATCGGCGACCTCGGCGAGCTGTACGGCGTCGAGGAGTACGACGACGAGGACGTGGAGACGGTGGGCGGCCTGCTCGCCAAGGCGCTCGGGCGGGTCCCGATCGCGGGCGCGTCCTCGGTGGTCGAACTGCCCGACGAGCGGAGGCTGCGGCTCACGGCGGAGGCGGCGGCCGGACGGCGCAACAAGATCGTGACGGTGCTGGTGGAGCCGATGACCCCGGTGCCGGTGGCGGACGCGGAGGAGGCGAGGTCCGAGTGACCCCGCAGCGGTTGCGCGCCCTGTGCCTCTCCTTCAACGCGACGGTCGAGGAGTTCCCGTTCAACCCGGACACCTCGGTCTTCAAGGTGCTGGGGAAGATGTTCGCGCTGACCGACCTGGGCGGGCGGCCGCTGAAGGTCAACCTGAAGTGCGATCCGGAGGACGCGGTGCGGCTCCGGGAGGAGCACGAGAGGCTGATCGTCCCCGGGTACCACATGAACAAGCGGCACTGGAACACCGTCACCGTCGACGGCGGACTCCCGGACCGGCTGGTCCGAGAGCTCGTGGAGGACTCGTACGACCTGGTCGTGGCGGGTCTGCCGCGCGCCGAGCGGCTCCGCCTCGACCGCCCCTGAGGGGCGCGCCGGGCGGCCGGGTTCGTATGCTCGGCTCATGACCGACAGCAACGCGCTCGACGCCGAGGACCGCAAGATCGTCACCCTGGCCCGTTCGGCCCGGGCCCGCAACGGGGTGCCCGAGGGGGCCGCCGTGCGGGACGAGACGGGCCGCACGTACGTGGCCGGAAGCGTGGAGCTGCCCTCGCTCCGGCTGAGCGCGCTGCGGACGGCGGTGGCGATGGCGGTGGCATCCGGGGCGAAGTCGCTGGAGGCGGCGGCGGTCGTCTCCGAGGCGGAGGGTCTGTCCGCGGAGGACCTGGCGGCGGTGCGGGACCTCGGCGGTGCCGGCACCCCGGTGTTCCTCGCGGGGCCGGACGCGGTGGTGCGGGAGTCGGCCACGGCGGGCTGAGTCCCGCGGCCCGTGCCGTCGGCGCCGCCCGCGCGAAGGGGGCGGCGGGGGCCCGTGCCCGGCCGGTGCGGCGGGGCTCCGTGGATCAGGGACAATGGGCGCCATGAGCGTTGCTACCCAGTCATCCGAAGAGCCGGCCGAGGCCGTCCACCGTGCCGGTTTCGCCTGCTTCGTGGGCCGCCCCAACGCGGGCAAGTCCACCCTGACGAACGCTCTGGTCGGCCAGAAGGTGGCGATCACCTCCAACCGGCCGCAGACCACGCGGCACACGGTCCGGGGCATCGTGCACCGGCCCGAGGCGCAGCTCATCCTGGTGGACACCCCGGGGCTGCACAAGCCGCGCACGCTGCTCGGCGAACGGCTCAACGACGTCGTCCGGGCGACCTGGGCGGAGGTCGACGTGATCGGCTTCTGCCTGCCGGCCGACCAGAAGCTCGGCCCGGGCGACCGTTTCATCGCCAAGGAGCTGGCCGGGATCAAGCGGACGCCCAAGGTCGCCATCGTCACCAAGACGGACCTCGTGGACTCCAAGGCGCTGGCCGAGCAGCTCATCGCGATCGACCAGCTCGGCAGGGAGCTGGGGATCACCTGGGCGGAGATCGTGCCGGTGTCGGCGACGGCCGGGCAGCAGGTGGACCTGCTGGCCGATCTGCTGATCCCGCTGCTGCCCGAGGGCCCGGCCCTCTACCCCGAGGGCGATCTGACCGACGAGCCCGAGCAGGTCATGGTGGCCGAGCTGATCCGTGAGGCGGCGCTGGAGGGGGTGCGGGACGAGCTGCCGCACTCGATCGCGGTCGTGGTGGAGGAGATGCTGCCGCGCGAGGACCGGCCCGCCGACAAGCCCCTGCTCGACATCCACGCCAACGTGTTCATCGAGCGGCCCAGCCAGAAGGGCATCATCATCGGCCCGAAGGGCAAGCGGCTGAAGGACGTCGGCATCAAGTCGCGCAAGCAGATCGAGGCGCTGCTCGGGACGCCGGTCTTCCTCGACCTGCACGTGAAGGTCGCCAAGGACTGGCAGCGGGACCCGAAGCAGCTGCGGCGTCTGGGGTTCTGACCGGGGCGCCCGCCTCCGTCGCCCTTCGCGCCCTCGGTGTCCCCGGCGCCACTCGTGCCCCCGGCGTCCTCATGCCGAGCGGCCGAAGCCGATCGTCGGGACCGCGCGGCGCAGCGGCCAGGGCCGTACGTGGTCCCCGGGGAGCAGTTCGGCCAGGAAGGCGTAGCGGCGCAGGGCCGCCGGGTCCTGGTCCTCGTAGGACTGCACCCGGCGCCACCAGGCGGCGACCTCCGACCAGCCCGGCGCGGAGAGCGAGCCGCCGAACTCCTGCACGGAGAGCGCGGCGGTGAGCCCGGCGAAGGCGAGACGGTCGGCGAGCGGCCAGCCTGCCAGGGAGCCGGTGACGAAACCGGCCACGAAGACGTCGCCCGCGCCGGTCGGGTCGAGTGCCTCGACCTCGATGGCCGGGACCTCGGCGGTCTCGCCGGTGCGGGCGTCCACCGCGTAGGCGCCCTCCGCGCCGAGGGTGACCACGGCGACCGGGACGTGCGCGGTGAGCGCGTGGGCGGCGGCGCGCGGGGTGGCGGCGCCGGTGTACCGCATGGCCTCCTCGGCGTTGGGCAGGAAGGCCTCGCAGTGCGCGAGGTCGGTGAGTCCGGCCAGGTCCCAGGCGCCGGTGTCGTCCCAGCCGACGTCGGCGAAGATACGGGTGCCGCGGGCGGCGGCCTCCGCGACCCAGGGGGCGGGGCGGCCCGGGGTGAGCGAGGCGATGGCGGCGCGGGCGCGCGGGGGGTGGTCCGGGGAGGCCTCCTGGGCGAGCGCGGCCTCGGTGGGCGGCTCGTGCCCGTGGGAGACCATGGTGCGCTCCCCCTCGTAGGCCATCGACACGGTGACCGGCGAGTGCCAGCCGGGCACCGTGCGGGAGGGGCCGAGGTCGATGCCCTCGCCCCGTGCGAGGGCGTCCCAGCAGTACTCGCCGTAGTGGTCGTCGCCGAAGGCGGCGGCGAGGGAGGTGCGCAGGCCGAGGCGGGCCAGCGCGGTCGCCATGTTGGCGACGCCGCCGGGGCTGGAGCCCATGCCCCGCGCCCAGGACTCGGTGCCGCGCACGGGGGCGGAGTCGAGTCCGGTGAAGACGATGTCCAGGAAGACGGTGCCGGTCAGGTACACGTCCCAGGGCGGATCGCCCGGGGCGCGCAGGGCGGCCAGCGGGTCGACGTGTGCGGGGCTGTGCGGTCCCTCTCCGGTGGACGGGGTCACGGTGGGCTCCCTGAGGTGGTGCGGTTCCGGCCAGTGTGCACCACCGCGCCCGTCCGACGGGCGTTCGCGCCACCCGTGCGCCCCCGCCCGTACGCCCTGTCGGTCCCCGCAGGGTCACCAGCGGGGTACCGCCGGAGTGACCCAGGAGGGGTCGGCGCGCCGCATGGCGGCCGCGTCGTCCCGGTCGCGCAGGGCGCCGTCGTCGTCCAGCCACCGGCGGTGCAGGAACGCGAGCCGGTCACGGTCGAGTTCGACGCCGAGGCCGGGGGCGTCGGAGACCGCGACGCGGCCGCCCTCGAAGGTGAGCCGCTGGGTGAGGACGTCCTCGGACTGCCAGGGGTAGTGGGAGTCGCAGGCGTGGTGGAGGTTCGGCACGGTGGCAGCGACGTGGGTCATCGCGGCGAGGCTGATGCCGAGGTGGGTGTTGGAGTGCATGGACACGCCGACGCCGAAGGTCCGGCAGAGCGCGGCGAGTTGCTGGGTGTTGCGCAGTCCGCCCCAGTAGTGGTGGTCGGAGAGGACGACCTGGACGGCGTCCCGGGTGAACGCCTCCTTGACCTCGGCGAACGTCGTGACGCACATGTTGGTCGCGAGCGGGACCCGGGTGCGGGCGGCGACCTCGGCCATGGCGGGTGTGCCGAGGGCGGGGTCCTCCAGGTATTCGAGGACGTCGCCGAGTTCGGCCGCCACCTTCAGCGAGGTCTCCACCGACCAGGCGCCGTTCGGGTCGAGGCGCAGGGGGTGGCCGGGGAAGGCCTCGGCGAGCGCGCGGATCGCGGCGCACTCCTCCTCGGGCGGGAGGACGCCGCCCTTGAGCTTGAAGGAGGTGAAGCCGTACCGCTCGGTGAACTTCCGTGCCTGGGCGACGATTCCGGCCGGGTCGAGGGCGGCCCCCCAGTCGTCCCGCTCGGCGGTGACGCCCTCGGGGTGGCCGGCCCACTTGTAGAAGAGGTAGGCGCTGTACTCGACGGCCTCGCGCACCTTGCCGCCGAGCAGGGCGTGCACGGGCAGGCCGAGGGACTTGCCGAGGGCGTCGAGGCAGGCCACCTCGAATCCGGAGACGACGGACAGCCGCAGCTTGTCGGCGGTCTGCACGCCGCGCAGTCCGCCGACGTCGACCTGTCCGGAGACGTGGGAGGAGTCGACGGCGACCTCGTCCACGAGTGTGAACAGCGCGTTGAGGTCGGTGATCCGGTGCCCGATCAGCTTCTCGGCGAAGGGACGGGCGAGGTCGAGGTACTTGGTGTCGCCGTAGGTCTCGCCGACGCCGGTGACTCCCTCGGCGGTGGTGACCTCGATGATCAGCCGGGGGGTGTACGGCTGGTGGACGCCCTGGGTGTTGAGCAGCGGCGGGTCGGCGACCAGAATCGGCGTCAGCCGGACGTCCGTGAGGGTGAGGCCGGGTGTCACAGCGCGGCTCCTACGAGGTCGAGTCCGGTGGTCAGCAGGGTGGTGAGTTCGGCCAGGTCGGCGGCCGAGGGGTCGGTGAGCGGGGCGCGCACGGGGCCGACCGGGAGGCCGCGCAGCCGGGCCGCCGCCTTCACCAGGGACACGGCGTATCCGGGCACCCGGTCGCGGAGTTCGACGAGCGGCACGTAGAAGTCGCGCAGCAGCTTGTCCACGGTGGTGTCCTCGCCCTCGCGCAGGGCGGTGAAGAAGGCGCCCGCGATCTCGGGCGCGAAGGCGTGCACGGCGGAGGAGTAGGCGGGGACGCCGACGGTGGCGTAGGCGCGGGCCTGCATCTCGGCGGTGGAGGCGCCGTTGAAGAAGAGGAAGCCGTCGGGCGCGGTGAGGGTGAGGCGCTGGAGCCGGTCGAGGTCGCTGTGGCCGTCCTTGAGGCCGATGACGCCGGGGAGGGCGGCGATCCGGCGGAAGGCGTCGAGGCCGTAGGCGACCTGGCCGCGCTGGTAGGCGATCAGGGGCAGGCGGGTGCGGGCGGCGAGCTGTTCGAGCTGGGCGGCCAGGCCGTCCTGCGGGGCGGCGGTGAGGTAGTGCGGCAGGACGAGCAGCGCGTCGGCGCCGGCCTCCTCCGCGATCCGGGCGAACCGGGCTGCCTGCGCCCAGCCGTAGCCGGTGCCGGCGACGACGGGCACACGGCCCGCCGCGGCCTCGACGGTCGCCGTGACGACCTGCCGGTACTCCTCCTCGTCGAGCGAGAAGAACTCGCCGGTCCCGCAGGCGGGGAAGACGGCGCCGGGCGCGGTGGCGAGCCGCCCGGCGACGTAGGCGCGGTACCCGTCCAGGTCGAGCGAGCCGTCCTCGTGGAAGGAGGTCAGCGGAAAGGACAGCACCCCCTTCCCCATCCCGTCCCGCAACCGCTGCGCCACCCCGGTGGTACCGGTGTCGAGGCTCACCCGCGCTCATCTCCCCACATGGACGTCATTCACGTATGCAGATGAAGGTTAGATACTCGAACCGTCTCCCGTCAATCGGGCCCGGTAGGCGGTGGCCAGCACGGAGACGGTGACCCGCCCGGGCAGCGGGCCGGCGTTCCCCGGCTCCCCGCCGTCGAGAGGGCGTGCGCCGGGGGTCATGAGCACCAGATCCCGCGCGGCCGCCCCGTCCAGGCTCGCGCGGTACTCCACCCGTTCGGTGCCGACGGCCTCGAAGAAGGGATCGAGCGCCCGGTGCAGCCGCCGCTCCTTGACCGGGTCGACGGCCACCATCGCGGGCACCCGGTCGCGCAGTTCGGCCAGGTGCCGCCCCGTGGGCCGGACCACCACGAGCCGCCCGGCCGGACGCAGGACCCGGTGGAACTCGGCCGGATTGCGCGGGGCGAACACGTCCAGGACGAGGTCCGCCACCCGGTCGGCCAGGGGGAGGGGACGGAAGACGTCCCAGGACACCGCGGCGGCCCGTACATGGGCCCGGGCCGCCGCGCGCAGCGCGCGCGTGGAGGTGTCCAGTCCGAGACCGCGGGCGCCGGGCAGCCGGTCGAGCACCCCGGCCAGGTAGTGGCCCGTGCCGCACCCGGAGTCGACCACCGTGGCGGCCGCCTCCCCGGTCACGGACGCGGCCGCGAGGCGTGCCACGGCCGAACGGACGGGCGCGTAGGCCCCGGTGGCGAGGAACCGCTCCCGGGCCCGGACCATGGCCGCGTCGTCACCGCTGGTGGCGCGGGCTCCGGTCAGCAGGCCCGCATAGCCGTGGCGGGCGACGTCGAAGGCGTGCCGCGCCGGGCAGCGCAGCGCGCCCCGGTCCCGGTCGGGGCGGAGCCCGGGCATACGGCACACCGGGCAGCGCAGCAGGTCGAGGGAGCGTACGAGGGCAGGGGGGAACGACACGGGCACGGGGCACTCCTGAGGGGCGGCAAGGGGGAAGGACCGTGCCGGCACGCGCGCGGGAGGCGCCGGCCCCGAAGGGACGGGGCGGCGGGCGCGCGGCGGGCACACCGAGGAGGGCGACGCCGTGGGGCGCCGCCCTCAGTGCCGTCCGGTCAGTGGAAGCAGCGGTGCGGAGTGCTCGTGAATGCCACGTCGGAAGTCTACGGCGGTGGCCGGGCCGCCCAGCGGCGCCCGCTCAGGGCCGCAGGACGATCTTGCCGTGGGTGTGGCGGCGTTCGAGTGCGCGGGAGGCTTCCTGGACCGCCTCCAGCGGGTGGGTGCGGGCGATCGGGACCTCCAGGCGGCCGCGGGCGGCGAGGCGGGCCAGTTCGCCGAGGACGACCGCGCTCGCCGCCGCGCCCTCGCCGTAGGTGGGCGCGCCGATCTCGGTCGCGGCCTTCCCGTCACGGATGGTGTCGATGCGTGCGGGCCGCACGCCCAGCTCGACCGCGAGCGCCGCGTAGCCCTCGCCGATGGTGTCGATGAACGCGTCGACCCTGCCGCCCGAGGCCTCGCGGATGTGCTCGGCCGTGCCGGGACCGCAGGTGACCGGGAGGACGCCGTGCTTCTCGAGCCACGCGTGGTGGGGTTCGCTCGCCAGCCCGATCACCGTGGCGCCGCGCAGCGGGCGAGCTGCACGGCGAGCGAACCGACCCCGCCCGCCGCGCCGGAGACGACGACCGTGTCCTCGGGGCCGGGATCCACCGCGAACACACCGGCGCAGGCGGTCGTGCCCGCCACGTACAGCGCCCCGGCGACCTCCCGGGGCAGCCCCGCCGGGTGGGAGACCAGGTGCACGTCGTCGACGAGGACGTACTGGGCGTGGCCGGCCCGCCGGTGCGTGAAGCCCAGCACCTCGTCGCCCACCCGGAAACCCCGCACGTGAGGGCCGCACTCCACGACGACACCGGCCAGGTCGCTGCCCTGTCCGGAGGGGAACGTGGCGGGCCGGCGTGCGTGCGGCGCGCCCTCGCGGATGTGGGCCTCGCCGGGCTGGATGCCCGCCGCGCGGACCTCGACGAGCACCTGCGCCGGCCCTGGCACGGGCCGCGGCACCTCCTCGACCCGCAGCACCTCGATCCCGCCGTACTCGTGGAACCGCACCGCTCGCGCCGCGTGATCACCGCATTCTCTCGCCGGGGCAGGAAGGGAACGAAAGGGGTCCTACCGCCGCTTCGGCACGGGTACGCGCTGCAGGTCGTGGGCGACGGTGAGTTCGCCCTCGAAGCCGGCGGCGCGGGCCCGGCGCCCGAACTCCTCGGGGTCGGAGTAGCGCTGGCTGAAGTGGGTGAGGACGAGGTGCCGCACCCCCGCGTCCCGGGCGACGCGGGCGGCCTGCCCGGCCGTCAGATGGCCGTGCTCGGTGGCCAGGTGCTCGTCCTCGTCGAGGAAGGTGGACTCGATGACGAGCAGGTCGCAGCCCTCGGCGAGGACGTGCACGCCCTCGCACAGCCGGGTGTCCATGACGAACGCGAACCGCTGCCCGCGCCGCTCCTCGCTCACCGCCTCCAGCGGAACGCCGCCGAGGGAGCCCTCGCGCTGGATCCGGCCGATGTCGGGCCCGGCGATGCCGTGCGCGGCGAGCCGCTCGGGCAGCATGCGGCGCCCGTCGGGCTCGACGAGGCGGTAGCCGTAGGACTCGACGGGGTGGTCGAGCCGGTGGGCCTCCAGGGTGTACGCGGGGGTCCGCGCGAGGACGCCGTCGGTGCCGACCGGGGCCTCGGTGAGCGCGACCGTCTCGCGGTAGGCCGTGGCATACCGCAGCCGGTCGAAGAAGTGCTGCCCCGAGGCCGGGTAGTGGGCGGTGATCTCGTGCGGGACGCGGTCGAGGTTGACGCGCTGGACGACACCGGCGAGGCCGAGGCTGTGGTCGCCGTGGAAGTGGGTGACGCAGATCCGGTTCAGGTCGTGCGCGGCGACACCGGCCCGCAGCATCTGCCGCTGGGTACCCTCCCCGGGGTCGAACAGGATGCCCTCGGCGTCCCAGCGGAGCAGATAGCCGTTGTGGTTGCGGTGCCGGGTCGGGACCTGGCTCGCGGTGCCGAGGACGACCAGTTCGCGGACGGACATGGGACGGTCCCCGTTCTAGCCGGGGGGCCACTGGAGGCCGCGGCCGCCCAGGACGTGGGCGTGGACGTGGAAGACGGTCTGCCCGGCGCCGCTGCCGGTGTTGAAGACGGTGCGGTAGCTGTCGAGGTTCTCCTCGGCGGCGACGGCCTCGGTCTCGCGCAGGACGTCCGCGGTGAGCGCGGGGTCGGCGGCGGCGAGGGCGGCCGCGTCGCGGTGGTGCGCCTTGGGGATGACGAGGACGTGCGTGGGGGCCTGGGGGTTTATGTCGCGGAACGCGAGGGTGGTGTCGGTCTCGCGGACGACGGTGGCGGGAATCCGACCCGCGACGATCTTGCAGAACAGGCAGTCGTCCTGCGGCTCTCCGGCCATGGGGTTCCTCCCGACACAGTGGATCACTTCCGGGGCATGCTATCGGCCGGGGCGGCGGCGGGAGCCTTCCCGCCCCCGCCGCCCGCCTCGTCCTACGGGAGCGCCGGGGGCTGCTTGGCCGGGGTCTCCTCCAGGGCCGCGAGGGCCAGCCGGATCGCCTCGTCCAGCTGGGGGTCGCGGCCGGCCGCGTGGTCCTGGGGGGCCATCACGACCTCGACGTCCGGGTCGACGCCGTGGTTCTCCACGCCCCACTCGTAACCCTCCAGCCAGAAGGCGTACTTCGGCTGGGTCACCGCCGTGCCGTCGACGAGCTGGTACCTGTTGTCGATGCCGACGACGCCGCCCCAGGTCCGGGTGCCCACCACCGGGCCGATCCCCAGCGCCTTGATGGCCGCGTTGACGATGTCCCCGTCGGAGCCGGAGAACTCGTTGGCGACGGCGACCACCGGGCCCCGGGGCGCGTCCTCGGGGTAGCTGGAGGGCCGCATCCCGCGCGGCAGGTCCCAGCCGACGATCCGCCGCGCCAGCTTCTCCACCACGAGCTGGGAGGTGTGCCCGCCGCGGTTCTCCCGCACGTCGACGACCAGGCCCTCGCGGGCGACCTCCACCCGCAGGTCGCGGTGGAGCTGCGCCCAGCCGGAGCCGACCATGTCGGGCACGTGCAGATAGCCGAGCCGGCCGCCGGACTTCTCGTGGACGTAGGCCCGCCGGTCGGCGACCCAGGCGTGGTAGCGCAGCGGCTCCTCGTTCTCCAGCGGGAGGACGACCGCGTGCCGCAGGTCGCCGCCGCCCGCCGGGGACACCGTCAGCTCGACGGGCTTGCCCGCCGTGCCGACAAGGAGCGGCCCGGGTCCGGTGACCGGGTCGACGGGCCGGCCGCCGACGGCCACGATCGCGTCACCCACGCGCACTGCCACGCCGGGCGCGGCCAGCGGGGCCTGCGCCTCGGGGTCGGAGGTCTCCGAGGGCAGCACCCGGTCGATGCGCCAACTGCCGTCCTCGTGACGGGAGATGTCCGCGCCGAGCAGCCCCTGCCGCCGCTCGGACCAGCCGCCCCCGCCGCCGGGGGTGACATAGGCGTGCGAGGTGCCCAGTTCGCCCTGGACCTCCCAGAGCAGGTCGACGAGGTCGTCGTGGGTGGCGACGCGCTCCAGGACCGGCCGGTAGCGGTCGAGGACGGCGTCCCAGTCGACGCCGCCGAGGTCGGGCCGCCAGAAGTTGTCCCGCATGAGGCGGCCGACCTCGTCGTACATCTGCCGCCACTCGGCGGCCGGGTCGACGGTCTGCCGGATCCGGGTGAGGTCGACGGGGATGTTGCTGTCGCTGTCCTCGTCGGAGGAGGCACGGCGGTCGCTGGGCACCACCTTGAGCCGGCTGTCGGTCCACAGCAGGACCCGCTTGCCGTCACCGGTGACGGCGTAGTGGTCGGCGTCGCCCGCGAGGTGCTCGACGCGCTGCTGGACCAGGTCGTAGCGCTCCAGGTCGGTCTTGGGACCGGGGTCCTCGGAGGTGGCGCGCGAGGCGCCGAGGACACCCTGGAGGGGGTGGCGCAGCCACAGGACGCCGTCCTTCGCGGCCCGCAGGGTGGAGTAGCGGGCCGCCTCGACGGGGAAGGGCACGATCCGGTCGGCGAGTCCGTCGAGGTCGATCCGGGTGGTGGGGGTGCCCTCGCTGTCGGGGGTCTCGTCCTTGTCGGGCGCGTCGAAGGGGCGGCCGTGCCGCTGCGGTCCGAAGGGGGACGGGGTGGTCGCCGCGAGCGTGATGAGGTGCGGGCGCACCCCGCCGACGAAGGCCAGGTCGAAGACGTGCTCGTCGTAGACCGGGTCGAAGGAGCGGGCGGAGAGGAACGCGAGGTGCTTGCCGTCGAGGGTGAAGGCGGGCGAGAAGTCGCGGAAGCGCAGCGGGGTCGCCTCGGTCACCGACAGGTCGGCGGTGTTGGCGAGCTTGAGCTGGCGCAGCGGGCCGGGTCCGGGGTGGGACCAGGCGAGCCAGGTGGAGTCGGGGGAGAAGACGAGCCCGCTCGCCTCGCCGTTCTCGCTGCGGTCGACCTCGCGGACCTCGCCGCTCTCCCGTTCGACGAGGAGGACCCGCCCGTCGTGGGAGGCGACCGCGGCCCTGCTGCCGTCGGGCGCCATGGCGAGCCCGAGGACCCGGCCGAGCCGGCCGGCGGCGAGCCGGCGCGGGCCGGTTCCGGGGGTGCCGCCGGTGGCGGGCGCGAACTCCAGCGCGTCCTCGCCCTCGGCGTCGGTCACCCACACCACCCATTCCTCGCCCTCGGAGCGGAAGGTGCGGGGCAGCCGGGTGCGTACGCCGTGCTCGTCGGCGAGCGCCCTGGCGGGACCCGAGCGGTGGGTGACCCAGTGCACGGATCCGCGCACGGCGACCGCGCTGCCGCGGCCGGTGTGGTCGGGGGCGGCGGCGCCGAACCAGCGGGCCGCGTTGACGGGCTGGGGCTGGAGGTCGACGCGCTGCCCGCCGAGCCGGATGTCCGGGCGGCGCGGCTCGGCCCCGTCGAGGTCGTCGAGGATCCACAGCTCACCGGCGCAGGAGTAGACGACACGGGTGCCGTCGGTGGCCGCGTGGCGGGCGTAGAAGCCCCCTAGGGCGGTGTGCCGGCGCAGGTCGGAGCCGTCGGCGAGGGAGGAGTAGAGGGCGCCGGTGCCCTCGTGGTCGGAGAGGAACGCAACGCGGTCGCCGACCCACAGCGGGTACTCCAGGTTCCCGTCGAGGTCCTCGTGCAGGCGGACGAACTCGCCCTCGCCCTCGCGGTCGATCCACAACTTGCCTGCGGTGCCGCCGCGGTACCGCTTCCACCAGGCGGCCTCCCGGCCCATGGTCGCGGAGAGCAGCACCGTGTGCGGTCCGTGGGCGACGTGGCCGACGGGGCCGTAGGGCAGGGTGGTGGCGGGACCGCCGTCGAGCGGGACCGCGCGAGCCCAGGTGCGCCGCAGCGAGGTCTGGCCGTGGGTGCTGAGCGCGAGCACCTCGCCCTCGGCGGTCCAGCCGCGGACCTGGGTCCTGGTCCCCCAGTGGGTGAGACGGGTCGCGGGCCCGCCGTCCAGGGGCGCGACATGCACCTCGGGGGCGCCGTCACGGGTGGAGGTCCAGGCGAGCCGGGTGCCGTCCGGGGAGATGCGGGGATGGTTCACCGGGACGTTGTCGGCGCTCACGCGCCAGGCGCGGCCGCCGTCCAGCGGCGCGACCCAGACGTCGTCCTCGGCGGTGAAGGCGACCGTGTCGCCGTGCAGATGCGGGAACCGGAGATACGCGGGCGATGCGGGCTGTGTCACCGGCTCACCCTACGCACCGACCGGGCCGCGAGGACAGGGTTCCGGATCACTTGCCCTCCACGGGCCAGCAGGTGGGATCGCCGTGGCACCAGATGGTGCGGGTG
This sequence comes from Streptomyces griseoaurantiacus, assembly GCA_014656015.1. GTDB lineage: Bacteria > Actinomycetota > Actinomycetes > Streptomycetales > Streptomycetaceae > Streptomyces > Streptomyces griseoaurantiacus. The sequence goes on from BNBP01000030.1 coordinate 37,757, forward strand.
GCGGTGACCGTGACGGTGGCGTCGGGGCGGCCGGGGGCGGAGGGCCGGTGGACGGCCGGCGGGACGGGGGTGGCGCGTGTCCCGCAGTCGCCGAGGCCCTTGACGCGGAAGACCTGTCTGCCGCCGACGGTGGCCCGCAGGGAGCCCCGTACGCACGCGCCGTTCACGGCACGGGTGACGCGGCCCTTGACGGTGATGTCCTTGCCCTTGTCGGTCTTGCCCCGGCAGTCGACGGAGGCGACGGTTTCGCGACTCGGCGTGGGGGACCTGCCGGACGTCCTCGTCCCGTCGCCGTTGACGTCGGCGGTGCAGCTCAGCCAACTGACGTCCACGTGCCGCCGTTCCAGCTCGTGGGTGGCCGTCAGGTCGGTGGTGTATCCGACGGACACCCCGCTCAGGGCGCCGGCTTCGCAGGCCGCGGCGGCACCGACCGCGAGCACGACGAGACCGGCTGCGGCCGTCACCCGCCCGGCCCTCGTGCGCCTCAATGCCCTCATGCGCGGCAGCCTGCCACCGTCCCCGACGCGGGGGTAGGGCGCATACGGCCACCCCGTGGCGGGCCGCACGCCCCGTGCGCCCCCGGGCGCACCAGGGTGCCCCGGGGCTACGACCAGCGGCCGGTGCGGCCGAGGAGCAGGGCGGCGGCCGCCGTACCCGCGGTCGAGGTGCGCAGCACGCTGCGGCCCAGGACGTACGCCTTCGCGCCCGCCTCCCGGAACAGCGCCAGTTCGTCGGCGGCGACGCCGCCCTCGGGGCCGACGACCAGCACGATCTCGCCCTCGGCGGGGAGTTCGGCGGTGGCCAGCGGGGTGCTGCCGTACTCGAAGTCGGAGTGCAGCACGGCCGCGAGGTCGGCTTTGGCCAGAAGTGCGGCAACCTGTTTGCTCGTCGCCGCGTCCGCGACCTCCGGGAAGCGCACCCGGCGGGACTGCTTGCCGGCCTCGCGCGCGGTGGAGCGCCACTTGGCGAGCGCCTTCTGCCCCCGCTCGCCCTTCCACTGGGTGATGCAGCGGGCCGCCTGCCAGGGCACGATCGTGTCGACGCCGACCTCGGTCATGGTCTCCACGGCGAGTTCGCCCCGGTCGCCCTTGGGCAGCGCCTGCACCACGGTGATCCGGGGCTGCTCCGGCGGCTCCTCCCGCACCCGCGCGAGGCCGCCGACGAGGAGGCGGTCCTTGCCCTCGGCCGCCGTGACGACGCCCTCGGCCCAGCGTCCCCGTCCGTCGGTCAGGACGACGTCCTCGCCGGGCCGCAGCCGCTTCACCGAGACGGCGTGCCGCCCCTCGGGGCCGTCCAGCACGAAGTCGGGGCCCGCCCCGCGCAGTTCCTCCACGAGGAACACCGGTGCCGTCATCGGTTCGTGCCTCCCGTGCGGCGGGCGGGCACGCCGGCCACCGCCTCGTCGAGTTCCTCCGCCAGCAGTTCCACGAGGTCCGCGGCGGGCAGCGCGCGGGCCAGCCGGTGGCCCTGGCCCGCCCACAGCGCCATGCCCTGCGCGTCCTGGGCCGCCGCGGCGGCCCGGCGCAGCGGCGCGGTGAGGTGGTGGACCTCCGGGTAGGCGGCGGGCGCGTAGCGGCCGTGCTCCCGCAGGAACCGGTTGGCCAGGGCCCGCGCGGGTCGCCCGGAGAAGGCGCGGGTCAGCTCGGTGCGGACGAAGAGGGGGCTGGTCAGCGCCTGCTTGTGCAGGGGGTGGGCGCCGGACTCGTCGGTGGCGAGGAAGGCGGTGCCGAGCTGGGCGGCGCTGGCGCCGGCGGCGAGCACGGCGGCGATCTGGCTGCCCCGCATCAGCCCTCCGGCGGCGAGGACGGGCAGCGGGACGGTCTCGCGGATCCGGGCGAGCAGGGCGAGCAGTCCGATGCCGGTGCCGTCGTTCTCCGGGGAGTCGCGGTGGGTGCCCTGGTGGCCGCCTGCCTCGACGCCCTGCACGATGACCGCGTCCGCGCCGCACTCCCGCACCGCGAGGGCCTCCTCGGCGGTGGTGGCGGTGGCGAGGACGAAGCTGCCGACGCCGTGCAGGGCGTCGACGGTGTCCCGGCCGGGGGCGCCGAAGTGGAAGGAGACGACGGGGACGGGGTTGTCGAGGAGGACGGCGAGCTTGGCCTCGTAGCCGTCGTCGCGCCCGCTGTCCCTGTCGCCCAACTCGGTCTCGTACCAGGCGGCCTCGCCGGCGAGCTGGTGGGCGTAGACCTCGACGGCGGCGGGGTCGCCGTACTCGGGCTGCGGGAGGAACAGGTTGACCCCGAACGGGCGGGCCGTGAGGCCGCGGATCTGCTTGATCTCCTGGTACAGGCCGTCGGCGGTCTTGTATCCGGCGGCGAGGAAACCCAGGCCGCCGGCATCGCTGACGGCGGCGGCCAGCCGCGGCACCGACACGCCCCCGGCCATGGGGGCCTGCACGATCGGGTGCGGGAACAGATCGGTCAGCGAGGACATGCCCGCATGGTGCCACGTCCCCCCGAAGAGTCCGAATCGACGGTTCCGCTGGGTTTTCCCCGCCCCCGGGCGCACCCGGGGGCGAGAGGGGAACCGGCCGGCTCAGCGGCCGTTGAACGCGTCCTTGAGCCGGGAGAACAGGCCCTGCTGGCCCGGCTGGAACTGCCCCGTGGGCCGCTCCTCGCCGCGCAGCTTCGCCAGCTCCCGCACCAGCCGCTCCTGCTCGGGGTCGAGCTTGACGGGGGTCTGCACCTCGACGTGCACCACGAGGTCGCCGCGGCCGCCGCCCCGCAGGTGCGTGACACCGCGCCCGTGCAGCGGGATCGACTGCCCGGACTGGGTGCCGGGCCGGATGTCGACCTCCTCCAGGCCGTCCAGCGTCTCCAGCGGCACCTTGGTGCCCAGCGTCGCCGCCGTCATCGGGATGGTGACCGTGCAGTGCAGATCGTCGCCGCGCCGCTGGAACATCGAGTGCGCGGTCTCGTGGATCTCCACGTAGAGGTCGCCTGCGGGGCCGCCGCCGGGACCGACCTCGCCCTCCCCGGCGAGCTGGATGCGCGTGCCGTTGTCGACACCGGCGGGGATCTTCACCGTCAGCGTCCGGCGGGAGCGGATCCGGCCGTCGCCCGCGCACTCGGGGCAGGGGGTGGGCACGACCGTGCCGAAGCCCTGGCACTGGGGGCAGGGCCGGGAGGTCATGACCTGGCCCAGGAAGGACCGGGTGACCTGCGAGACCTCGCCGCGGCCGCGGCACATGTCGCAGGTCTGCGCGGTGGTGCCGGGCGCGGCGCCCTCGCCGCTGCAGGTCGTGCAGACGATCGCCGTGTCGACCTGGATGTCCTTCGTGGTGCCGAAGGCCGCCTCGTCGAGCTCGACGTCGATCCGGATCATGGCGTCCTGGCCGCGGCGGGTCCGCGAGCGCGGTCCGCGCTGCGAGGCCGTGCCGAAGAACGCGTCCATGATGTCGGAGAAGTTGCCGAAGCCACCGGCTCCGAAGCCGCCCGCACCGCCTCCGCCGCTCTGCGACAGGGGGTCGCCGCCGAGGTCGTAGACCTGCTTCTTCTGCGGGTCCGACAACACCTCGTAGGCGGCGTTGATCTCCTTGAAGCGCTCCTGCGTCTTCGGATCGGGGTTGACGTCCGGATGCAGCTCGCGGGCGAGCCGCCGGAAGGCCTTCTTGATCTCATCCTGCGACGCGTCGCGGCGCACGCCGAGCACGGCGTAGTAGTCCGTGGCCACCTCAGGACTCCGCCAGGATCTGTCCGACGTACCGTGCCACCGCTCGTACCGCTCCCATCGTTCCCGGGTAATCCATGCGGGTCGGTCCGACCACGCCGAGTTTGGCTACTGCCTCGCCGCCCGAACCGTAGCCGACGGAGACGACGGACGTGGAGTTGAGTCCCTCGTGGGCGATCTCGTGACCGATACGCACGGTCATGGCCGAATCCTTCGCCTCGCCCAGCAACTTGAGGAGCACGACCTGCTCCTCCAGCGCCTCCAGGACGGGCCGGATGGTGAGAGGGAAGTCATGTCCGAAGCGGGTCAGATTGGCGGTGCCGCCGATCATCAGCCGCTCCTCGGTCTCCTCGACCAGGGTCTCCAGCAGCGTCGAGAGCACCGTGGCGACCGTCGCACGGTCCTCCGGTTCCTCGAACGCCTCCGGAAGGTCCTGCACGAGCTGGGGCACGTCCGCGAAGCGGCGCCCCGCGACCCGGCTGTTCAGCCGCGCCCGCAGGTCCGCGAGGGACGCCTCGCCGAACGGCACCGGGCAGTCGATCACCCGCTGCTCCACCCGTCCGGTGTCCGTGATCAGCACCAGCATCACCCGCGCGGGGGCGAGCGCGAGCAGTTCCACGTGCCGCACGGTCGAACGGGTCAGCGAGGGGTACTGCACGACCGCGACCTGCCGGGTGAGCTGCGCGAGCAGCCGCACCGTGCGGGCGACGACGTCGTCGAGGTCGACGGCGCCGTCGAGGAAGTTCTGGATCGCCCGCCGCTCGGGGGCCGTCATCGGCTTGACGCCGGCCAGCTTGTCGACGAAGAGGCGGTAGCCCTTGTCCGTGGGGATGCGCCCGGCGCTGGTGTGCGGCTGCGCGATGAAGCCCTCGTCCTCGAGGGCCGCCATGTCGTTGCGCACGGTGGCCGGGGAGACGCCGAGGTTGTGCCGCTCGGTGAGCGCCTTGGAACCCACCGGCTCCTCGGTGCCCACGTAGTCCTGGACGATGGCGCGCAGCACCTCGAGCCTGCGTTCACTGAGCACCGCGCACCTCCAGAAGGCCGTCCCCTTGGCGACTTCGTCTGGCACTCCAGGTGTGCGAGTGCCAGCATCCCCGGTCCAGTGTACGGCCGGGGGGTACGGCGCGGGCAAGGGCGGGGCCTGCGAGGCCGTGCCCGGGGACCGTCCTGAGGACTAGCGTCCCGGTATGAGCGTGCGGTGGCGGGACGGTGACGGGGGCGACGGGGGCGGAGTGGCCTGGGAGGGGGTGACGGCCCGGGTCGGGCGGTGCCGGCTGCCCCGCTGGGACTGCACGGCCGGGCTCGTCGTGGGCGGGGAGGCGGCACTGCTGGTGGATGCCGGGGCGAGCCTCGCCGAGGGCGCCCGGCTGCGCGCGGACGTGGCACGGCTGCTGGGCGGGCACGCCGGCCCCGCCGGCGAGGCCGCGCACGCCGGAGCAGGTACCGGTGCCGGCGCCTCGGGGCCGCGGGGTGTGACACATCTCGCGCTGACCCACCCCCACTTCGACCACGTCTTCGGTGCCCCGGCGTTCCCGGAGGCGGAGGTGTTCGGCGCGGTCGGCGTCGACGCGGCGTACACGCCGCGCGGACGCGGGGAACTGCGCGCGGACGCCGTGCGCAACGGCCTCGCCCCCCAGGCGGCGGCCGGGGCGGCGGGCTGCCTGGTCCCGCCCCGGCACCACGTCACCGGCGAGTGGACCCTCGACCTGGGCGGGGGGACGACGGTGCTGCTGGCCGACGTGGGCCCCGGCCACACCGCGCACGACCTCGCGGTGCTCGTCCCCGCCACGCCCTCCTCCCCCGGGGTCGTCTTCTGCGGCGACCTCGTCGAGGAGTCCGGCGAGCCCCAGGCGGGACCCGACGCGGTGCCCGCGCGCTGGCCGGCCGCGCTGGACCGGCTGCTCGACCTCGGCGGGGAGGACGCGGTGTACGTGCCCGGCCACGGAGCGCTCGTCGACGCGCGGTTCGTCCGTGCCCAACGGGACGCGCTGGCACGCCGCTTCGGCGTGTCGCCGTGACGGGCGGGGAGCTTTCCCTATCGTCGGTCGAATGCGCCAGTACTCTCCGGACCTGACCCCGCCGTGGAAGAAGCCCGCGCCCGTGCCGGAGGTTCCGGCGGACCCGGGACTGGTGGTGGAGGAGCCGGCCACCGGCTTCTGCGGGGCGGTGATCCGCTGCGAGGCCGGCACGGTGACCCTGGAGGACCGCTTCGGCAAGCACCGCGTGTTCCCGCTGGAGCCGCGCGGGTTCCTGCTGGAGGGGCGCCCGGTGACGCTGGTGCGGCCGGCCGCCGGACGGGCGCCGGCCCGCCCCGCGCGGACGGCCTCGGGTTCCCTCGCGGTGCCGGAGGCGCGGGCGCGGGTGGCCCGGGCGGGCCGGATCTACGTCGAGGGACGGCACGACGCGGAACTCGTCGAGAAGGTGTGGGGCGACGACCTCCGGGTGGAGGGCGTCGTCGTCGAGTACCTCTCGGGGATCGACGATCTGCCCGCCGTGGTCGAGGAGTTCGCGCCGGGCCCGGACGCCCGGCTCGGCGTCCTGGTCGACCACCTGGTCCCCGGCTCCAAGGAGTCCCGCATCGCGGAGTCCGTCACCAGCGCGCACGCGCTCGTGGTCGGGCACCCGTTCATCGACGTGTGGGAGGCCGTGAAGCCGGCCGCGCTGGGGATCGACGGGTGGCCGCGGGTCCCGCGGGGCGAGGACTGGAAGACCGGGGTGTGCCGGCGGCTCGGCTGGGAGGAGAACACCGGCGCGGCCTGGCAGCGGATCCTGTCCGCGGTCCACTCGTACAAGGACCTGGAAGCGGCGCTGCTGGGCCGCGTGGAGGAACTGATCGACTTCGTGACGGCTCCGGCGGAGGGCTGACCGCCCGGGGCGCGGGGGGCCGCGCCGGCCGACCGGCCGGGGCGCGGGAAACCGCCGGCACCCCCCGGCTCACCCGCACGGGACCTCAGTCCACCAGGTCCCGCACCACCGCGTCCGCCAGCAGCCGCCCCCGCAGGGTCAGCGCCGCCCGCCCCGCCTCGTACGGCCCGGGGTCGAGCAGACCGTCCGCCAGCGCGCGCCGGGACGCGGCGAGCCCCTCCGTCCGCAGCAGGTCCAGGGGCACGCCCTCCCGCAGCCGCAGCTCCAGCAGGATCCGCTCGACCCGCCGGTCCTCCTCCGTCAGGATCTCCCGTCCCGCCCCCGGCGAGCGCCCCTCCGCCAGTGCTCCCGCGTACGCGCCCGGGTGCTTGACGTTCCACCACCGCACGCCCCCCACGTGGGAGTGCGCCCCCGGGCCCGCCCCCCACCAGTCGGCGCCCCGCCAGTACAGCTCGTTGTGCAGGCACCGCGCCTTGTCCGAGGTCGCCCAGTTGGAGACCTCGTACCAGTCGTAGCCGGCCGAGGAGAGCACCTCCTCCGCGATCAGGTACCGGTCCGCGTGCACGTCGTCGTCCGTCATCGGCACCTCGCCCCGCCGGATCCGCGCCGCGAGCCGCGTGCCCTCCTCGACGATGAGCGCGTACGCCGAGACGTGGTCGGGGCCGGCGTCCAGCGCCGCGTCCAGCGAGGCCCGCCAGTCCTCGTCGGACTCCCCCGGCGTGCCGTAGATCAGGTCGAGGTTGACATGCTCGAAGCCGGCCGCGCGGGCCTCGGCGACGCACCGTTCGGGCCGCCCGGGGGTGTGGGTGCGGTCGAGGACCTTGAGCACGTGCTGCCGGGCGCTCTGCATGCCGAAGGAGATGCGGTTGAAGCCGCCCTCGCGCAGCGCGGCCAGATACGCCGGGTCGACGGACTCGGGGTTCGCCTCCGTGGTGATCTCCGCGTCGGCCGCGAGACCGAACTCCTCGCGCACCGCGCCCAGCATCCGTACGAGGTCGGCGGCGTCCAGCAGCGTCGGCGTGCCGCCGCCCACGAAGACGGTGCGGACCTCGCGGGGATCGTCGCCGAGGACCTTGCGGGCGAGGCGGACCTCGTCGATCAGCGTGTCGGCGTAGTTGTCGCGGGAGGCCAGCACACCGCCGGTGCCGCGCAGCTCCGTGGCGGTGTAGGTGTTGAAGTCGCAGTAGCCGCAGCGGGTCGCGCAGTAGGGAACGTGCAGGTAGAACCCGAGGGGGCGGGCGGCGGCGCCGGCCAGGGCGGAGGCGGGCAGGGCACCGTCGTGGGGCACGGGCTCGCCGTCGGGGAGAGCGGAAGGCATGCGTTCCATTGTCCCGCACGCCGGAGGGGACCGGTTCCGGCCGCCTTCAGCCCGGCTTCCGGCCGTCTTCCGTCCGGCTTCCGCCCGGCTTCCGCCCGGCTTCCGCCCGGCTTCCGGACACCGTCCGGCCGTCTTCCGGCGGATGTCCGAAGGGCGTCCGCCCGTCGGCCCGGCCGCCGTCACGACCTGTTCGGCGGCCGGTTCGGCGGCCGAGGGGCGAACCGGGTCGGCCGGGGGGGGCGGGCCGTCACTCCGCCTGGAGGACCAGGAGGGCCAGGTCGTCCTCCGGCGGTCCGTCGCCGAAGTCGTGCACGAGCCGGCGGATCCGGTCCGCGACGAGTTCCGCGGTCAGGCCGGTGCAGCCGGCCAGTGCCTCGGCCAGCCCGTCGCCGTCGTCGAACTGGTGCGATCCGTGCCGTCGCTCGGTCACCCCGTCGGTGACGCACAGCAGCGTGTCGCCGGAGCGGAGTTCGAACGTTTCACAGTCGTACGTCGCGTCCTCCACCACCCCGAGCAGGGTCTGCGGCCGGGCCGCCGTCCGTACGCTCCCGTCGGGCCCCAAGACCAGCGGCAGCGGGTGCCCGGCGGAGGCGAGCGTGCAGCGCACCCCGCCCTCGACGGGCGCCAGCTCGCCGTAGAGCAGGGACAGGAACCGGTTCTGCGGGCCGTCGTCGGCGCCCAGGTCGGGGACGCCGGCGGCGACCAGGGCCCGCGCGGCGGCGTCCGAGGCCTCGGTCGCGTCGTCGAGGAGCAGCTGGTTGAGGCGGTCGAGGACCTCCGGGACGGCGTACCCCTCACGGGCCAGCAGCCGCAGCCACGGCCGGGCGAGACCGATGACCACGGCGGCCTCGGGCCCCTTGCCCTGGACGTCGCCGATCGCGAAGGACCAGCGGCCGTGACCGGCCGGGAACAGGTCGTAGAAGTCGCCGCTCGGACCGCCCTTGTCGCGCGGTTCGTAGACGAGGGCGCTGCGCATGCCCGGTATCTCGGCGACCGCGCCGGGCAGCAGTCCACGCTGGAGGACACGGCTGATGGTGGCCTGGCGGGTGTACTGGCGGGCCGCGCCGACGGCCTGGGCGACCCGGCGGCACAGGTCCTCGACCAGCCCGGTCGCCCCGTCGGGGAAGCGCGGCACGCCGGACCGGCCGATGACGACGGTGCCGAGGGGGCGGCCCCCGGCGATCAGACGGTAGGCGAGCGCGGCACCGGAGGGGACGGCCTCGCCGGGGCCGCCCTCCTCTCCCGCCTCCCCCTCCGCTCCCGGGTCAAGTCCCGGGTCCGCTCCCGGGTCCGCTCCCGGGTCCGCTCCCGGGTCCGTCCCGGTGATGTCCCCCGGCGAGGGGCCCAGGGCCTCGGCGGGCCAGGGGATCGGCACGGGACGGGTGCGGGCGGCCTCGGGGAGGCGGGGCGGGTCCTTCTCCAGGACGCGGTGCAGTTCCTCCAGACGGTCCTCGTCGCTGTGCCAGACGCGGGCGAGCCGGGAGCCGTGCGCGGCACCGGTCCCGGCGGCGCGCGGATCGGTGCTCTCGTCGTCCAGCCAGACGGCGCACCACTCGGCGAGCCGGGGCACGAGAAGCTGACCGGCGAGGGCGGCGACCAGGTCCTCGTCGAGCTGCCCGGCCAGCAGGTCGGAGGCCTCGGCGAGGAAGGAGAGGGCGCCCCGGTCGAGCCAGTCCTGCTCCGGCCCCTCGGCCGGCTCCGGCCGGGTGGACGGAACGGGCGGACGGGACGGGGCGGTTGCGTCGGACGTGCGGGGCGGGCCGGGTGTGCCGGACGCGTCCGAGGAGTCGGACGTGCCGGAGGGGTCGGACGTGCCCGGGGAGTCGGACGTGCCCGAGGGGTCGGACGTGCTCCGGGAGTCGGACGGGCCCGAGGGGCAGGACGGGCCCGGTGCGCCGGATGTGTCCGACGAGCCCGGTGTGCCGGGCGAGCCGGGTGTGCCGGGCGAGCCGGGTGTGCCGGGCAAGCCGGGTGTGCCGGGCAAGCCGGGCGGGCCGGGCAAGCCGGGCGGGCCGCCCACGACCGGAGGTTCGTCCGGCCGGGAGGCCGGTGGGGGGCCGTCCGCGGAGGGCGGTTCCGCCGGTCCGGGACGGGCGCCGGCCGTGGCCGCCGGGGCCGGCTCCGCGGCGGCAGGCGCACCGGGCACGGCCTCCGCGTCCGCCATGTCCGCCATGTCCGTCTTGCTTGCCTGGCCCGCCCTGCTCGCCCTGCTCGTCCGGCCCGCCGTTCCTGCCTGTTCTGCCGTGTCTGCTGTGACGGCCCCCGCCGTGCCTGCCGTGCCTGCCGTCCCTGGCGCGTCTGCCGCGCCCGGCGCGCCTGCCGCCACCGTGGAGGCCGAGGTGCCCGCCGTCACCGCGGCGGGCGGCGTGCCCGCTCCCGCGACGGGGGCCGGGGCCTCCGCCGTGTGACCGCCCGCCGCGTCCCGCGTCCCGAGCGGCCCCTCACCGGCGTTCCCGAGGCCCCCGGGCAGCCTGGCCCATACGCACTTGCTGCCCCGACGGTAGGTGATGCCCCATTCCTGGGTCAGCGCGGCGACGAGCCGGAGCCCCCGGCCGTACTCCGGAGTGCCGTGGGTCCGGGAGCCCTCGTCCCGTACGGACCGGGAGGGGTGGCGGTCCGAGACCTCCACGACGAGCGCCGCGTACCCGGTCGCCCCGCAGCCACCGGTGGCCGTCTTCGCGTCCGCCCCGTCGCCGTACGGCCCGCGCGTTCCGGCCTCCGGCCGGTCACCCACGCCCTCGGCGCCCCCGGGATCGCCGGGGTCCGGAGGCACCCCCGCCCGGAGGGACCCGGTCTCCGACAGCGGACCGGTGTCCCGCGGCGGACCGCCGTCCGCGAGCGGATCCAGGCACTCGATCACCTCGAGCGGCCCGACCGCCTCCACCGTGCCCCCGGCACGCTCCCCGGCCCCGGTCCCGGCCGAGGTCCCGAAGTCCCCGGCGTCCCCGTGGTTCCCCGGCATCCCGAGGTTCGCCGGCTTCCCGAGATTCCCGAACGTCCCGAACTCCTCGGCGCCGGCGCACTCGGCGTACTCGAGGCGGCACTCCACGCCCACGTCCGTGCCCGCGTGCACCACGGCGTTGGTGACCAGTTCGCTCACCACCACCTCGGCGTCGTCGCACAGCCGGTCCGTCAGCGACCCGGCGCCGGGCAGCGCGCGGGCCGTCCACGCGGCGAGCGTCTCGCGGACGAAGCGGCGCGCGGCGCCCGGCGCGAGCGCCCCGCCGGGCAGCGAGGTGCGCGCCACCGTGCGCCACCCGGCGCTCCCGTACGCGCCCACGACGGACACACCGTCATCCGTGGGGAAGGTTCCCTCGGATGCGGCCGACGCGGCGGACGGACGGGCCCAGGTGTCCCGTTGTGTGGGAATGGCCCCCATGGACAGCTCCCGGAGCAGTCGGTCGAATTCGCCTGTACCGATGCGGACAGAGTGACAGACTGGCCCCGGCCATAAGCGCCGAGTTACCGAAGTGGGCCGCCATGAGTGAGAACAGTGCTACGGATGCGCTCCAAAACGGGCTGAAAAACGATCAATTTCGAGCAGTCGATCAGGAATCGGTCCCGGCATCCCCGCAGACGCCGATCACCCCCGCCGCCCTGCGGCCCCTTCTCTCCGCTCTGACGGCCGTCCGGGACGGTGATTTGCACCGGGCCGCGCAGGACGTGGCCCCCGGTCACGGGCATGTCGCCCTCGCCGAGCTCAGCGCGGTCCTCCGCCAGATCGTGGACCGGGAGGCGCACTTCGGGCGCGAGCTCCGGCGCGTACGCCGGGAACTGGTCCGCCACGGACGGCTCGACGAACGACTTTCGGCCAGTCCGGGCCTCGGCGACTGGGCCTCCCGGGTCGACGAGGTCAACGAGGTGCTGGACGCCCTGGCGGCCCCCGTGGCGAACGCCACCCGCGTGCTGGACGCGGTGGCGGGCGGCGATCTCGGCGGGCGGGTCGACCTGCACGACGGGACCCGCCCCCTGCGCGGCGATCTGCACCGACTCGGCCGCGCCGTCAACAGGATGGCCGACCAGCTCTCGCTGTTCACCGGTGAGGTGACCCGGGTGGCCCGCGAGGTCGGCACCGAGGGCAAGCTCGGCGGCCGGGCGAGGGTGCGGGGCCTGTCCGGCAGCTGGCGGGACGCGGCGGAGGCGGTCGACGCGATGGCCTCGCGGCTGACCGCGCAGGTCCGTGACATCGCGCTGGTCACCACCGCGGTGGCGCGCGGCGACCTGACCCGCACGGTGACGGTCGAGGCGACCGGCGAACTGCTGGAGCTGAAGCTCACCGTCAACACGATGGTGGAGCAACTGTCCGCCTTCGCCGAGGAGGTGACGCGCGTGGTCCGCGAGGTCGGCACCGAGGGCAAGCTCGGCGGTCGCGCGCAGGTGCGGGGCGTGTCGGGGGTCTGGAAGGACCTCACCGACAACGTCAACTTCATGGCCGCGAATCTCACCGATCAGGTGCGCAACATCGCCCAGGTGACCACGGCCGTCGCCAACGGCGATCTGTCGAAGAAGATCACCGTCGACGCGCGCGGGGAGATCCTGGAGCTGAAGGGCACCGTCAACACGATGGTGGAGCAGCTGAGGGCCTTCGCGGACGAGGTGACCCGGGTGGCGCGCGAGGTCGGCACGGACGGGCGGCTGGGCGGCCTGGCCCAGGCGCAGGGTGTGTCGGGGGTGTGGCGGGACCTCACCGACAGCGTCAACTACATGGCCGACAACCTCACCTCCCAGGTGCGCAACATCGCCCAGGTCGCCACCGCGGTGGCCTCCGGCGATCTGTCGAAGAAGATCGATGTGGACGCGCGTGGCGAGATCCTCGAACTGAAGAACACCATCAACACGATGGTGGACACCCTCTCCTCCTTCTCCTCCGAGGTGACCCGGGTCGCCCGCGAGGTGGGCAGCGAGGGGCAGCTCGGCGGCCAGGCCCGGGTCGAGGGCGTGTACGGCACCTGGAAGCGGCTCACGACGAGCGTGAACGAACTGGCCTCGAATCTGACCACTCAGGTACGGGCGATCGCCGAGGTCGCCTCGGCGGTGGCGCAGGGCGACCTGTCGCGTTCCATCACGGTGGAGACGCGCGGAGAGGTCTCCGAACTCAAGAACAACATCAACCTGATGGTGGCCAACCTCCGGGAGACCACGCGCGCCAAGGACTGGCTGGAGTCCAACCTGGCCCGGCTCGCGGCGCTGATGCAGGGCCACCGGGACCTGATGGAGGTCGCCGACCTCATCCTCCGCGAGCTGACCCCGCTGGTGAACGCCCAGTACGGGGCCTTCTTCCTGGCGGACCCGGCCGAGAACGGGGCGGCGCGGGACACCGCCGTACCCGCCAAGGGGCTCGCCTTCATCGCGGGCTACGGGGCGGCGCAGGAGGCCACCATGGAGACCGGCGGGCTCCCGGTGCACGGGCTGGTGCGGCAGGCGGCGCGGGAGAAGAAGCGGATCCTGGTGGAGGAGGCGCCGCCCGGCTACATCAAGATCGGCAGCGGGCTGGGCGAGGCGGCCCCGGCCGGCGTCGTCATCATCCCGATCCTGTTCGAGGACAAGCTCCTCGGCGTGATCGAACTGGCCTCGTTCTCGCGCTTCTCGGACGTGCATCTGGCCTTCTTCGACCAGTTCGTGCACACGATCGGCGTCGCCATCAACACCATCATCGCCAATTCCCGCACCGAGTCGCTGCTCGGCGAGTCCCAGCGGCTCGCGACGCAGTTGCAGGAGCGCTCCGACGAACTGCAGCGCCAGCAGGCCGAGCTGCGGCGCTCGAACGCCGCGCTGGAGGAGAAGGCGTCGCTGCTCGCGACGAGTTCGCAGTACAAGTCGGAGTTCCTCGCCAACATGTCGCACGAGCTGCGCACCCCGTTGAACTCCCTGCTCATCCTGGCCCGGCTGCTCGCCGACAACCCCGACGGCCATCTGACCGACCAGGAAGTGCACTTCGCGCAGACCATCCACCGCTCCGGCTCCGACCTGCTCCAGCTCATCAACGACATCCTGGACCTGTCGAAGATCGAGGCCGGCCGGATGGACGTCCGCCCCAAGCGGCTGCCGCTGATGAAGCTGCTCGACTACGTCCACGCCGTCTTCCGTCCCCTCACCCTGGACCGGGGCCTCGCCTTCGAGATCGCGGTCGGCGAGGACGTTCCGCGGGAGATGTTCTCCGACGAACAGCGGCTCCAGCAGATCCTGCGCAACCTGCTGTCCAACGCGATCAAGTTCACCGCCTCGGGTCGGGTCGAGCTGCGCGTCAACCGGGTGCACGACCCCGAACACCGCCCCGCGGACGGCGACGAGACAGGATCCGCGTCCGGCTCCGGGTCCGCGTCCGCGTCCGCGTCCGGCGAGGGCGTGATCGCCTTCGCGGTCTCCGACACCGGCATCGGCATCGCCCCGGAGAAACTCCCGGTGATCTTCGAGGCCTTCCAGCAGGCGGACGGCACCACCCACCGCAAGTACGGCGGCACGGGCCTCGGCCTGTCCATCAGCCGGGAGATCGCGGGTCTGCTGGGCGGCCGCATCACCGCGGCCAGCCGGCCGGGCAAGGGCTCGACCTTCACGCTGTACGTGCCCGTAACCTGCCCCGGCCACGCGGCGGGCCGCGCCGCGCCGGAAGCGTCCGCGGACCCCGGCCCTCCGTCGGCCAGGCACCCGGCCCCGCTGCCGCACCCCGCCCCCGCCCTCGCGCCCGCCCCCGACCGGGACGGTGTCCGCAAGGACGCCCGCCGCCTCGAGGAATGGGCCTCGGGCCGGGCCGGCCGGGTGCTGCGGGGCCGACCGGTGCTGATGGTGGACGACGACATCCGCAACGTCTTCGCGCTCACCCATGTCCTCGGCCGGGTCGGCATGCCGGTGCTCTACGCGGAGAACGGCCGGGAGGCCCTCGAGACGCTCGAACGTCACCCGGACGTCGAGCTGATCCTGATGGACATCATGATGCCGGAGATGGACGGCTACGAGACGATCGCCGCCCTCCGCGACATCCCGCGCTGGGCGGAGGTGCCCGTCCTCGCGCTCACCGCCAAGGCGATGCACGGCGACCGCGAGGAGTCCCTCGCCCACGGCGCCGACGAGTACGTCCCCAAACCGGTGGATGTCGACAGGCTGTTGACGGTGATGTGCGCCCTGCTCGACCGGCGGAGCGACGAGGTCGACGGCCACGGCGACGAGGGCACGGACGCGGACGCGGGCACGGACCAGGAGGGGCGCGGTGACGGACGCGGAGACGCGAAGGAGGCGGCCTGCGCCGGACCGGGGGTCGGCCGGGAGGCGAGCGAGGGATGAGGGACACGGCGAGCGGGAGCACCGGCGATGAACGCTGAGACGAGGGCCGGCACCGCGGCCGAGGATCGGGCGGGCATCCTCATGGTCGACGACATGGAGGACAACCTGATCGCGCTGGAGGCCGTGCTCGGCTCCTTCAACGAGCCCCTGGTCCGCGCGCGCTCCGGCGAGGAGGCGCTGAAGGCCCTGCTGAGACAGCGCTTCGCGGTGGTCCTCCTGGACATCCGCATGCCGGGCATGGACGGCTTCGAGACGGCCGCGCACATCAAACGGGTCGACCAGACCAAGGACGTCCCGATCATCTTCCTGACCGGTTCGGACACGGACGCGGGCTACGCCTTCCGGGGCTACGCCACCGGGGCCGCCGACTACCTCACCAAGCCCTTCGACCCCTGGGTGCTACGGGCGAAGGTCAGCGTCTTCCTGGACCTGCACCGCAAGAACCGGCAGCTCGAACGGATGGTGGCCCGGGAGCGGCGGCAGTTCGAGCAGCTCTCGGCCCACCTCGACGAGCTCGACTCCGAGCTCTCCACACATCCGGCCCAGGAGATCTTCGCGCTGCGCCACCACGTGCGGCGCATGGAGGAGACCCTGCGCCGGATGCGGAACGCGTAGATCCTCGGACGTGGAATCACGGACGTGGATTCACGGACGTAGATCCTCGGACGTGGATTCACGGACGTGGGTTCACGGACGTGCATCCGTGGACGCGGACCCGCGTCCGTCGATTCGCGGACGCGGCACTCGTGCGTCCGTCCCCGGACCGTGCGCACCGCCGGGTCCCCGGGCGACCCCGGCGGCGCTGCACGGACACGGCCGCCGCCGTCACGCCTCGCGCGTCCCGGCGTACATCTCGTCGATGAGGTGGCCGAACTCGCGCTCCACCACCGGGCGCTTGAGCTTGAGGCTCGGCGTCATCTCGCCGTGCTCCACGTCGAGGTCGCGGGGCAGCAGGCGGAACTTCTTAATGGTCTGCCAGCGCTGCAGGCCCTGATTGAGCTCCGTGACGTACAACTCGATGAGGGCGACCGTGGCCGGCGCCGCCACGACCTCCGCGTACGACTTGCCCTCCAGTCCGTTCTCCTTCGCCCAGCCGAGGATGGCCTCCTCGTCGAGGGCGATGAGCGCGGTGCAGAAGTTCCGGTCGGCACCGTGCACCAGGATGTTGGAGACGTAGGGGCACACCGCCTTGAACTGGCCCTCGACCTCGGCCGGCGCCACGTACTTGCCGCCGGAGGTCTTGATCAGGTCCTTCTTGCGGTCGGTGATGCGCAGGTAGCCGTCGGGCGACAGCTCGCCGATGTCGCCGGTGTGGAACCAGCCGTCCGGCTCCAGCACCTCGGCGGTCTTCTCCGGCAGCCCGTGGTAGCCCTGCATGATGCCGGGGCCGCGCAGCAGGACCTCGCCGTCGTCGGCGATGCGCACCTCGGTGCCGGGCAGCGGCTTGCCGACGGTGCCGGTGCGGTAGGCCTCGCCGGGGTTGACGAAGGAGGCGGCCGAGGACTCGGTGAGCCCGTAGCCCTCCAGGATGTGGATGCCGGCGCCGGCGAAGAAGTAGCCGATGTCGGGCGCGAGCGCGGCCGAGCCGGAGACGCAGGCGCGCAGCCGCCCGCCGAAGGCCTCGCGGATCTTGGCGAAGACGAGCCGGTCGGCGGCCTTGTGCTTCGTGGTGAGCCCGAACGGGGCGGAGGCCGTCCCGGTGCGCCGGAAGTTGTCCTGGGTGACCTTGGCGTACTCGCGGGCGATGCCGGCCGCCCACTGGAAGATCTTGTACTTGGCCGCGCCGCCCGCCCGGGCCTTGGCGGCGACGCCGTTGTAGACCTTCTCGAAGATGCGCGGCACGGCGGCCATGTACGTCGGCTGCACGACCGGCAGATTCTCGATGATCTTGTCGACGCGGCCGTCGACGGCGGTGACGTGTCCCACCTCGATCTGCCCGGAGGTGAGCACCTTGCCGAACACGTGGGCGAGCGGCAGCCACAGGTACTGCACGTCGTCGCCGTGGATCAGCCCCGTCGCGGCGGTGGCCTTCGCCATGTACGACCAGTTGTCGTGCGGCAGACGCACACCCTTGGGGCGGCCGGTGGTGCCGGAGGTGTAGATGAGGGTGGCGAGCTGGTCCTTGGTGATCGCCCCCACCCGCTCCTTGATCAGCTCGGGGTGCTTCTGCAGATGGGCGGCGCCCCGGCTCTCCAGCTCGTCCAGGGTGAGAAGCCAGTCGCCCTCCTCGGCGGTCCGCTCGACGCCTGCCGCGTCGACGACCACCACGTGGGCCAGCTCGGGCAGCTCGGCGCGCTTCTCGCGGGCCTTGGCGAGCTGTGCGGCGTCCTCCGCGATCAGCACCCGGCTCTCGGAGTCGGCGAGGATGAACGCCGACTCCTCCGCGTTGGTCTGCGGGTAGACGGTGGTCGTCGCCGCGCCCGCGCACATGATGCCGAGGTCGGCGAGGATCCACTCGATGCGGGTGGAGGAGGCGAGTGCGACCCGCTCCTCGGGGCGCACGCCGAGCTGGATGAGCCCCGCCGCGATGGCGTGCACGCGTTCGGCGGCCTGTCCCCAGCTCAGGGTCTTCCAGTCGTCCGGCCCCTCCCCGGAGGGGGACGGCACGGGGTAGCGGTATGCCTCGGCGTCCGGTGTGGCCGCCACGCGCTCCAGGAAGAGGGCCGCCACGGAGGGCGGACGGTTCTCGATCAGTGTCTGTGTGTCGCTCACGACATCCTCCGGGCCCGCGACGGTGCGGCTGACTCAGGTGCGGCTGGTTTCACTCTCAGTGTTGTTCCACTCACGGGCAACGACTCTTGTTTAACTCGCGAGTAACTACCGAGCACAGCGTAAGGGCCGACCGGCCGGTTGGTAAGGGGCCATGTGCGCTCACTTCCTCCGGAGGCCGACCGTACGCACGCCGGAGGCCCGCCGCACTTTCGCACGACGGGCCCCTTCATATCCGCTTCGTCCCCCCGTTCACGGCGAGGCGGAGGACTACTTCTTGCCCTTGGCGGCACCGCCGCCGTCGTCGCTGGACAGGACGGCGATGAAGGCCTCCTGCGGAACCTCCACCGAACCCACCATCTTCATCCGCTTCTTGCCTTCCTTCTGCTTCTCCAGCAGCTTCCGCTTGCGGGAGATGTCACCGCCGTAGCACTTGGCGAGGACGTCCTTGCGGATGGCGCGGATGGTCTCGCGGGCGATCACCCGGGAGCCGATGGCCGCCTGGACCGGCACCTCGAAGTTCTGCCGCGGGATGAGTTCCCGCAGCTTGGCGACCAGGCGTACGCCGTACGCGTACGCCTGGTCCTTGTGGGTGATGGCGGAGAAGGCGTCGACCTTGTCCCCGTGCAGCAGGATGTCGACCTTGACGAGGCTGGAGGACTGCTCGCCGGTGGGCTCGTAGTCGAGCGAGGCGTACCCGCGCGTCTTGGACTTGAGCTGGTCGAAGAAGTCGAACACGATCTCGGCGAGCGGGAGCGTGTAGCGGATCTCGACACGGTCCTCGGAGAGGTAGTCCATGCCGAGCAGGGTGCCCCGGCGGGTCTGGCACAGCTCCATGATCGCGCCGATGAACTCGGTCGGCGCCAGGATGGTGGCCCGCACGACCGGCTCGTAGACCTCGTCGATCTTCCCCTCGGGGAACTCGCTCGGGTTGGTGACGGTGTGCTCGGTGCCGTCCTCCATGATCACGCGGTAGACCACGTTGGGCGCCGTGGCGATCAGGTCGAGCCCGAACTCGCGTTCCAGCCGCTCGCGGATCACGTCCAGGTGCAGCAGCCCGAGGAAGCCGACGCGGAAACCGAAGCCCAGCGCGGCCGAGGTCTCCGGCTCGTAGACCAGGGCGGCGTCGTTGAGCTGGAGCTTGTCCAGCGCCTCGCGCAGATCGGGGTAGTCCGAGCCGTCCAGCGGATACAGCCCGGAGAACACCATGGGCTTGGGGTCCTTGTAGCCGCCCAGCGCCTCCTCGGCGCCCTTGACCTGGCTGGTGATCGTGTCACCGACCTTGGACTGCCGCACGTCCTTCACGCCGGTGATGAGGTAGCCCACCTCGCCGACGCCCAGGCCGTCGGCCGGCAGCATCTCCGGCGAGTTCGTACCGATCTCCAGCAGCTCGTGCGTGGCGCCGGTGGACATCATCCGGATCCGCTCGCGCTTGTTGAGCTGTCCGTCGATGACACGGACGTAGGTGACGACGCCCCGGTAGGAGTCGTACACCGAGTCGAAGATCATCGCGCGGGCGGGCGCGTCGGCGACCCCGACCGGGGCCGGGACCTGCTGGACCACCTTGTCCAGCAGCGCCTCGACGCCGAGCCCGGTCTTGGCGGACACCTTCAGGACGTCACCGGGGTCGCAGCCGATGAGGTTGGCGAGCTCCTCGGCGAACTTCTCCGGCTGCGCGGCGGGCAGGTCGATCTTGTTGAGCACCGGGATGATCGTGAGGTCGTTCTCCATCGCCAGGTAGAGGTTGGCGAGGGTCTGCGCCTCGATGCCCTGGGCGGCGTCGACGAGGAGGACCGTGCCCTCGCAGGCGGCGAGCGAACGCGAGACCTCGTAGGTGAAGTCGACGTGCCCCGGGGTGTCGATCATGTTGAGGATGTGCGTGGCGCTCTTGTCGTGGGTGGGGGCCCACGGCAGGCGCACCGCCTGGGACTTGATCGTGATGCCGCGCTCGCGCTCGATGTCCATGCGGTCGAGGTACTGGGCGCGCATCTGCCGCTGCTCGACCACACCGGTCAACTGGAGCATCCGGTCGGCGAGCGTGGACTTGCCGTGGTCGATGTGCGCGATGATGCAGAAATTGCGGATCAGCGCCGGGTCGGTACGGCTCGGCTCGGGCACGTGGCTGGGGATCGCGGGCACGCAGGGTCCTGATTCTTGAGGCGTCCGCAGCGTCTGCGGTCTCGGGTCGGATCGTTACGCAGCCTCCATGGTCCCACGGGCCGGGGGCGCCGGGTGGTTTGGGCGGCCCGCCGGGCGAATGGTAGCCTGGGCAGCTGTGTCTTCTGTCCTCTCACAGAAGGCGCGACTCCAAGAAATCACCGGCGCGCGAGGCGGTCCCCGTCCGCGGTTGCTCCCTCGTGTGCCAGAACCTGAAAAGGCTCCTTCGTGGCGAACATCAAGTCCCAGATCAAGCGGAACAAGACGAACGAGAAGGCTCGGCTGCGCAACAAGGCCGTGAAGTCCTCGCTCAAGACCGCGATCCGCAAGGCTCGCGAGGCCGCTGCCGCGGGTGACGCCGAGAAGGCCACCGAGTTCCAGCGCGTTGCCGCGCGTGAGCTCGACAAGGCCGTCTCGAAGGGCGTCATCCACAAGAACCAGGCCGCCAACAAGAAGTCGGCCCTGGCCACCAAGGTGGCGGCGCTGAAGGGCTGAGGCCCTTCGCCCCTGATCTGAGCCGGACCCGTAGGGGTCCGTCCGGATCCGCGGTCACGGACTCGTCCGTGCCCACGGGTCCACACGCCGGAGGGACACGAGCGGGCCCTCTCTCATCCGCTCCCTTCCGGCCCCCGGGTTCGCACGCGGCCTGCGTTCGCCACGCGGGTGCGAACCCTTCGCTTCACCAGGGCCCGCGTTTCCCCCTTCCCCGGGGCGGAGCGTGGGCCTTCGGTGTGCCCGGGGACGGGTTTTCGAGGGGGCGGTCCTTGAGGAGTCGGCCCTGAGGGGGGGCGGTCCTTGAGAAGTCGGTCCGTAAGAGGTCGGTCTCTGAGGGGTCGGTCCCTGAGGGGCCGGTCTCTGAGGGATCGTCCCTGAGGGGTCGTCCCTGAGGGGTCGGTCCTCCCGGGTCAGGATCCGCCGCGGGAGCGAGCCGCGCGGGCGATGGCCACCACCGCCTTCTCCAGGGCGTACCCCACGTCCTCCCCGCCGCCCTTCACCCCGGCGTCCGCCTCCGCGACCGCCCGCATCGCCGTCGCCACCCCGTCCGGCGTCCACCCGCGCATCTGCTGCCGCACCCGGTCGATCTTCCACGGCGGCATGCCGAGCTCCCGGGCCAGATCGGCCGGCCGACCGCCCCGGTTGCCGAGCAGCTTCCCGATACCCCGCACGCCCTGGGCCAGCGCGCTGGTGATCAGCACCGGCGCCACCCCCGTCGACAGCGACCAGCGCAGCGCCTCCAGCGCCTCCGCCGCCCGCCCCTCGACCGCGCGGTCCGCGACCGTGAAGCTCGACGCCTCGGCCCGGCCCGTGTAGTAGCGGCCGACGACGGCCTCGTCGATCGTCCCCTCCACGTCCGCGACGAGCTGCGAGACCGCGGAGGCCAGCTCCCGCAGGTCGCTGCCGATCGCGTCGACCAGGGCCTGGCAGGCCTCGGGCGTGGCCGAGCGCCCCTGTGTGCGGAACTCCCCGCGCACGAAGGCCAGCCGGTCCGCCGGCTTCGTCATCTTCGGGCAGGCCACCTCGCGCGCCAGCCCCGACTTGCGGGCCGCGTCGAGCAACCCCTTGCCCTTGGCACCGCCCGCGTGCGCCAGGACGAGGGTGATCTCCTCGGCGGGCGAGGCGAAGTACGCCTTGAACTCCTTGACCGTGTCGGCGGGAAGATCCTGCGCGTTGCGTACGACGACGACCTTGCGCTCGGCGAAGAGCGAGGGACTGGTCAACTCGGCGAGCGTGCCGGGCGGAAGCTGGTCCGGGTTCAGGTCACGTACGTCCGTGTCGGCGTCGGCGGCCTTGGCGGCGGCCACCACCTCCCGTACGGCACGGTCGAGCAGGAGGTCCTCCTGGCCCACGGCGAGGGTGACGGGGGCGAGAGGGTCGTCTGGTGCGGTCTTCCTGGCCATCGCCCACAGCATCGCACGAGCCACCGACAACGCGGCCACGAGGCGGTCCCCGCCGGACGTATGCGGGCGCGGGCTACGGCTCCTCGCGCCACCCCTCCCACTCCCCCGCGAACGCGTCCAGCTCCGCCGGGTCGAGCCGGCCCGCCTCGTCCCGCAGCACGAGGAGCCACTGCGCGTCCTCGGCGTCGTCCTCACCGGCCAGCGCGTCACGGACGAGCTGCGGCTCCTCGTCCAGCCGGAACCGCTCCCCCAGCGCCTCGGCCGCCTCCTCCGCGGCCTCGCGGTCCGGCAGCACGAGCACGTGTCTCACATCGCTCACGCGCCCATTCTCCGTGACGACCGCGACGGAGAGGTGCCCGGCGTCGCGCCCGAGGCCGAGGCCGGGGGCGGGGCCGGGGCCGGGGCCGGGATCGAGGCCGGGGCCGGGGTCGAGGCCGGGGCCGGGGTCGAGGGCGAGGCCGGGATCGAGGCCGGGGGCGCGGCGCGGAAAGTGCGCCGGTAGGCCGACGGCGACACCCCGGCCTCCGCCGCCAGGTGCCGCCGGAGCGAGGTGGCGGTGGCGAAGCCGACCTCGTGGGCGACCCGCTCGACCGGCAGGTCGCTGGACTCCAGCAGGTTCCGCGCCCGCCGCAGCCGCTGCTGGGTCAGCCAGCGGCCGGGGCTCAGCCCGGTCTCCTCGCGGAAGCGCCGGGCGAAGGTGCGGGTGCTCATCGCCGCGTGCGCGGCCATCTCGTCCAGCGACACGGGCCCCTCCAGCCGCCGCAGCGCCCAGTCACGGGTCGGCCCGGTGCCGGTCTCGCTCGCCGGCGGCAGCGGCCGCTCGATGTACTGGGCCTGCCCGCCGTCCCGGTACGGCGGCACGACGCAGCGACGGGCGACCTCGTTGGCGACCTCGCTGCCGTGGTCCTGGCGCACCAGGTGCAGGCAGACGTCGACGCCGCTCGCCGCTCCCGCCGAGGTCAGCACGTCGCCGTGGTCGACGAAGAGCACGCCGGCGTCGAGTTCGACCCGGGGGAACAACTCCTGGAAGAAATCGGTGAGCGCCCAGTGGGTGGTGGCCCGGCGCCCCTCCAGGAACCCGCCCACGGCCAGCAGGAAGGCGCCGGTGCAGATGGACACCAGCCGGGTGCCGGGGCGGACGCGGGACAGGGCGGCGAGGGCCCGCGGGTCGGGGACCGGGGAGACCGCGTACGGGGGGATGACCACGGTGTCCGCCTCGGCCAGCACCTCGGGGCCGTGCCCGGGGACGACGGTCAGGTCCGCGTCGGTGCGCACGGGCTGCCCGTCCACGCTCGCGGACAGCACCTCGTAGCGGCCACCGGCGGAACCCAGGACCCGGTGGGGGATGCCGAGTTCGAAGGGATAGACGCCGTCGAGGGCGAGCACGACCACTTTGTGGGCGCCGGGTCGCGGGGGCGGGCTCATCCGGCGGCTCAGCTCGGCCGCGCGCTCGACGAGGTCGCGGGCCGGTGGCGGGTAGGCGGAAGGGCGGTCGGCGGAGCGGAGGCCCGGAGCGCCGGGGGCACCGGGGGCACCGGGGGCACCGGGGGCACCGGAAACACCGCGACCGGCGGAGAGGGCAGGCACGGGGGGCATGGCAGGAATGTATCGGAGGCTGACCATTGCGCCATCGCCCCGGTCCGGTCCCCACGTCCAGGATCGAGACATGACTTCGACGGACACCCCTGAGAACCCCGGCTCCCCGGACCCCGCGCTTCCCGCCGCCCCCGGTGCCGCCCCCACGATGCTCGCCCTGCACCAGACGGCCCTCGGCGGCCCCGAGGTCCTGCGCCCGACCAGGCTCCCCCGGCCCGCGCCCGGCCCCGGGGAGATCCTCGTCGCCGTGCACGCGGCAGGGCTCAACCCCACGGACGTCAAACACCGCGCGCTGAGCATTTTCCTGCCGCCCCCGCCGCTGACCCTCGGCTGGGACGTCTCCGGCACCGTGGTGGAAACCGGCTTCGGCGTCACCCTCTTCGAGCCCGGTGACGAGGTGTTCGGCATGCTGCCCTACCCGCATGGGGCCGGCTCCCACGCCGAGTACGTGACCGGCCCCACCCGCGCCTTCGTCGCCAAGCCCGCCGAGATCGACCACGTCCAGGCGGCCGCCCTGCCGTTGGCCGCGCTCACCGCCTGGCAGGCACTCGTCGAGACCGCGGGCCTGGAGGCCGGGCAGCGGGTGCTGATCCACGCCGCGGCCGGCGGGGTCGGCCACCTCGCCGTGCAGATCGCCAAGGCCCGCGGCGCGCACGTCACCGGGACCGCCACGGCCGCCAAGCACGACTTCCTGCGCGCGCTCGGCGCGGACGCCTGCGTCGACTACCGCTCCGAGGACTTCACCGACACCGAGGAGCGCTACGACATCGTCCTCGACTCCCTCGGCGGCGAGAACGCCACCCGCTCGGTGGGCGTGCTCCGCCCGGGCGGAGTCCTCGTCTCCCTGCTGCCGGGCGCCGAGGACACCGCGGCCGCGGCGGAGAAGGCCCGGGTCCGCGCCGTCACCCTGATCGTCGAGCACGACCAGGCCGGTATGCGCGCCCTTGCCGACCTCGTCCGCCGGGGCGGCCTCCGCGCCCACGTCTCCGACACCGTCCCCCTCGCCGAAGGCGCCCGCGCCCACGCTCTGTCCGAGACGAACCGCACCGTGGGGAAGCTGGTCCTCACCGTACGCTGAGGCCGAATGGCCGCACGGCCATCACGTGGGCCTCGGGACTGCTCCGTGGCCGCGCCGCGTGGCGCGGGGCTCAGTTCCGCACCACCCCCAACCGCGCCCCCTCGCCCGTCACCGCGAGCGCCCCGTCCCTGTCCGTACGGAGCACCCTCGCGCCCTCCGCCTCCAGCGCCGCCACCGTGCCGGGGGCGGGGTGGCCGTAGGGGTTGTCCTCGCCGCAGGAGATGAGGGCGAGGCGGGGTGCGACCCGGTGCAGGAGGCCCGCGTCCTGGTAGGCGCTGCCGTGGTGAGCCACCTTGAGGACGTCCACTTTGTCGAATTGCCCAGCGGTGGGGGAGGCCAGCAGGGCTTGCTGGGAAGGGGGTTCGAGGTCGCCGAGCAGGAGCAGCCGCAGTCCGCCGGACCGCACGAGCAGGGTGACGCTGGCGTCGTTGGGCCCCTCGGGGTGGGGCACGGGGTCGGGCGGGGGCCAGAGAACCTGCCAGGTGAGTGTTCCGGTGCGGCGCCGCTCGCCCGCGACCGCGCGGATCACGGGGATGTGCCGGGCCGCCGCCCGGGCGCGGACGGACCGCGCCTGTTCGGCGGGATCCTCCAGGCCGGTCGTCTCGATGGCCCCCACCGCGCGCCCCCGCAGGACGCCGGGCAGCCCTGCGACGTGGTCGGCGTGGAAGTGGGTGAGCACCACCAGCGGGACGCGGCTGATGCCGAGCGCGCGCAGGCACCGGTCCACCAGCGCCGGATCGGGTCCGGCGTCGATCACGATGCCGGCGCCCTCGCCCGCCGCGAGGACGGTCGCGTCACCCTGGCCGACGTCGCACATCGCGTAGCGCCACCCCGGGGGCGGCCATCCGGTGATGACCCTGGTCAGCGGAGGTGGCCGAAGCACCACCAGCACCAGGAGCAGCGCGGTCACGGCCGCGAGCCACGGACGTCGCAGGATGCGCCGTCCGACGAGCACGGCCCCGGCCGTGGCCAGTGCCAGCAGCGCGGCTCCGGTCCAACTGCCCGGCCAGTCCACGCCCGCGCCCGGCAGGGAGGCCCCGGTGCGGGCGATGCCCGCGATCCACCCCGCGGGCCACCCCGCGCACCGGGCGAGGAGTTCGGCGAGCGGCATCGACACGGGTGCCGCCGCCAGGGCCGCGAAGCCCAGCACGGTGGCCGGGGCGACCGCGAACTCCGCGAGCAGGTTGCACGGCACCGCCACCAGGCTGACCCGGGCGGACAGCACCGCGACCACCGGGGCGCACAGTGCCTGCGCGGCGGCCGCCGCCGCCAGCGCCTCGGCCGGCCGCGCCGGAACCCCCCGTCGGCGCAGCGCGGCACTCCACCGGGGAGCCAGGGTGAGGAGCGCGCCGGTGGCCAGGACGGAGAGCAGGAAGCCGTATCCACGGGCCAGCCACGGGTCGTACAGCACGAGCAGCAGCACCGCCGCGGCGAGCGCGGGCAGCAGGGATCTGCGCCGTCCGGTCGCGAGGGCGAGGAGCGCGATCCCGCCGCAGGCCGCCGCCCGCAGCACGCTCGGGTCCGGCCGGCACACCACGACGAACCCCAGCGTGAGCACCGCGCCGAGCAGCGCGGTCCCGCGCAGGGAGATCCCGAGCCGCGGAGCCAGTCCGCGCCGTTCCGCGCGCTGGGCGAGTCCCGGAGGGCCGAGGAACAGGGCGAGGAGCAGCGTGAAGTTGCCTCCGCTGACGGCGAGGAGGTGGGTCAGGTCGGTGGCCTTGAACGCCTCGTCCAGTTCGGGGGTGACCCGTGCCGTGTCCCCGACGACCAGTCCGGGCAGCAGCGCCCGCGGGTCCGGACCGAGGCCGGCGGTCGCCTCCCTGAGCCCGGCCCGCAGGTGCCCCGCCCAGCGCTGCGGGGCCGAGGGCGCTCCCACCGTCTCGGGCGGTCCCTTGCCCCGTACCCGGAGCACGGCCGCGACCCGGTCCCCGCCGGACAGGGGTGGCGCGAGCCGCGCGACCACCTTCAGGCGGGTGGAGGGCAGCAGCTCCAGCCAGGGCGAGCGCCGGTCCCCGTCCGTACCCGGGCCGGCACCTGTTCCGGCCGGGGCGGGGGCGATGCGGTGGCTGCGGGCGTCGACCAGGAGCAGTACCGGAGTCCGGGTCGCCGCCGTCGTGCCGTCCGGTCTCGTCAGGCGCCGCACGTCCGCGTGCAGCAGCACCGTGGCCGGTGCCGCGTGGTCGCCGACGACCTTCGGGCGGACCAGCCGTGGATCCGAGGTGATGTCGACCTCCGCGGTCGCCGTGGCGAAGTGGCGGGCGAGCTCGGGCACCGGTCCCCGTCGCAGGTCCGCGCCGTGCAGTCCCGCCGAGGTGGCGGCCGCGGCGACACACAGCAGTACGGCGGCGAGGGGCACCGCCGGCCAGGCGGTCCGGCGTGACAGCAGCAGCCCTCCGGCGGCCAGCGCGCAGCCGAGGGCGACACCGGTCACCCACCCCGGCGGCGCGTCCAGTGCCCAGGCGGCCGCCGCCCACGCGCCGAGCGCCGGTGGCACGAGCCGCAGGTCGCTCGGGTTCCGCTGCCGCGGATGCGCCTCCCCCAGCCGTCCGCCGCCCACCGGGGACCCGGCGGCCCGCCCGTCGCGGAGACCGGAGCCGGGATCCGGCCCGCCGGGTCCCACCGGCTCCGCCGACCCCGGCGGCCCCGGCGACCCCGGCGGCCCACCCGGGGGCCCGCCGCTCGGCGGCCGGGAGCGACGGCCGTGCCAAGGCACGCGCACCGGCACCGGCACCGCCGTCCGTGGGGTGCTCATGGCCGCACCAGGTCGCGGAGGTCCGCGAAGCGCCGGTCACCGATGCCCGTCACCTCGCGCAGTTGGTCGACCGAGGTGAAACCCCCGTGCTGGGTGCGGTAGTCGAGGATGTGCCCGGCCAGGACGGGTCCCACCCCCGGCAGGGTGTCCAACTGGTCGGCGGTGGCGGAGTTCAGGGACAGCGGGCTGGCCGGCCCGGCGGCCGCACCGCCGAGTCCCGCACCGGTGCCTCCCGCTCCCGGCGCGGGGACGGTGCCGGGAGCCGGGGCGGGTGCGTCGCCCCCGACCACGACCTGCTCGCCGTCCACCAGCACCCGGGCCCGGTTCAGGGTGCCGAGGTCCGTACCGGAGCGCACTCCCCCGGCCGCGCGCAGGGCGTCCGCGACCCGGGACCCCGCGGGCAGCCGCCGGATGCCGGGATGCCGCACCTTGCCGCTCACGTCGACGACGACCGTCGCCTCGCCGCTCCCCGGCCCCGGCGTCGGGGAGGACCCCGGCACACTCGCGCCCCGCAGGTCCGGCGACGGCCTCGGCACCGGTTCCGTGCCGTCGGCGCGTCCGCCGCGGGGGAGTTCCGCCCCCACCGCGCGTGGTGCCTCGACCTCCTCGGTACGGCCGGACCAGAAGTGACCGCCGGCGAGGACCGCGGCCGCCAGGAGCAGGACGGCCAGTGCCGCCACGCTCCTGCCCTCCAGTCCGCACCGGGTCTGCAGCCACAGCGGGGTGCGCTCACGCACCGCGAGCGCCACCCGCTCCCGCCATGTCGGCACGGACACGCCCTCCGCGCCGACTGCCGGCTCCTCCGCCTCCGGCGGCCCCTCCGCCTCCCCGGGTTCCTCCGCCTCCGGCGGCGCCCCCGGCACCGCCCGGTACGGCGCCCGCACGGTCGTGTGCGCGTGCTCGCCCGTCCCGTACTTCGGAGACACCGGCCGCTCACCCCGCTCCGGCGGACCGTTGC
Source organism: Streptomyces griseoaurantiacus (assembly GCA_014656015.1). Classification (GTDB taxonomy): domain Bacteria; phylum Actinomycetota; class Actinomycetes; order Streptomycetales; family Streptomycetaceae; genus Streptomyces; species Streptomyces griseoaurantiacus. The sequence continues at coordinate 66,035 of BNBP01000030.1, forward strand.
CCGCCGCCTCGCGTTCAGGTCGCGGTTCCCAGTCCTGTCCGGTGAAGAAGGGATGAGTCCGCGGCGACGGCAGCCGGTCCTCGGCCGGTGGGTCCGGCTCGGGGGGCGCGGGCCGGCCCGTGTCCGGTCCCGGCGGGAAGAGGGCTTCCGCGCGGACCCGCAGCGCCTCGGCCGAAGCGTGCCGCCGGGGACCGTGCCGTCCGCGTCCGCGCCGATCGGGACCGTGCCGCCGCGCGGCGCCGTACCGGGCGGAGCCGTTCCGTGCGGAGCGGTGCCGGGAGCGGCCCTCGGAAGCCGGGCCCCGGCCCGGACCACTGGTGGGATTCGCCGTGCGTGAAGGTGATCGAAGTGCCATGCGGGCAGGATGGGGCACCCCACGGAAACCGCGATGATCTTGCTCGGAACCCGTGGACTACCGGCCGGTTGTGGATATCTCCGTCACCCGCGGGGGTGAAGCATCTCGGTGAGATGAGGAACGTCAGCCACTTGAGGCACCTCAGCGACTTGAGGCCTCTCAATGAGTCGAGGCGCCTCAGCCGGTTACGGCGCCTCAACAACCGCAGGCGCCTCAGCGGGGTGAGACCACCGCGCCGAGCAGCCCCGGCCCCGTGTGCGCCCCGATCACCGCGCCGACCTCGCTGACATGGAGGTCCTCGAGCCCCGGGACCCTGGTCCGCAGCCGCTCAGCGAGCGCCGACGCCCGCTCGGGGGCGGCGAGATGGTGCACCGCGATGTCCACCTGTGCGCCGGCCGCCCGTTCGGCCACGATCTCCTCGAGGCGGGCGATCGCCCGGGACGCCGTGCGGACCTTCTCGAGGAGGTCGATGCGGCCGTCGTTCAGGCGCAGCAGCGGTTTGACGGCCAGCGCGGAGCCGAACAGTGCCTGGGCCGCGCCGATCCGGCCGCCGCGCCGCAGGTAGTCGAGGGTGTCGACGTAGAAGAACGCGGAGGTCCCGGCGGCCCGCTTCTCCGCGGCCGTGACCGCGTCGTCGACCGTGCCGCCCGCCTCCGCCGTCTCCGCCGCGGCCAGGGCGCAGAAGCCGAGCGCCATGGCGACCATGCCGGTGTCCACGACGCGCACCGGCACGGGTGCCTCTCGCGCGGCCAGCGCCGCGGCGTCGTACGTACCGGAGAACTCGGAGGAGAGGTGGAGGGAGACGATCTCCTTGGCGCCCGCCCCGGCGACCCTGCGGTAGGTCTCCGCGAAGAGCTGGGGGCTGGGCCGGGAGGTGGTGACGGAGCGGCGCTTCTGCAGTGCCTCCGCCAGGGAGCGGGCCGAGATCTCGGTGCCCTCTTCGAATGCCCGGTCGCCCAGCACCACGGTCAGCGGCACCGAGGTGATGCCGTGGCGCTCCATCGTCCGCGGCGGCAGGTAGGCCGTTGAATCGGTGACGATCGCGACATGGCGGGACATGAGCTGGAGGTTACCTGCCGTGGCGAAGCGGAGGCAGCCCGACCCCTTCCGCTTGTGGTGACACCGGCGGGATCACGTCATCCACCGGGGCACCCTTCATGTCGTCGTCTCGGGACGGGGCTTCTTGTCCCACGGGTACGTGGCCCGCGGCGGGGGCGGCGCGACGGCGGGACGCACCGGCGGGTCCGTCTGCGCCGCGGACTTCCCCGTTGCCCGCTCCCCCCGTTCCGACGGCGCCGGCTCCGCCGCTGCCGTGTCCCGCCCCGGCGCCGGTTCCGTCGTCCAGTGCCTGAGCGCGCCCGCCTCGATGTCTATCTGCCCGCTCAGCGTGGACAGGTCGTCCTCCGTGAAGCGGCGGGCGCGCTCGTGGGCCGCCCAGCGCAGGGAGTCGGCGGACTTGGTGATCCGCTCCGTGCGCTCACGCAGTTCGGGCAGGCGGCGGGCGAGGCCGGAGCGGTCCGGTTCGCCCTCCAGGCGCCTGAGTTCCTCGTCCAGTTGCCGGCCGTGCGCGCCGAGCCGCTCGAAGAGGCCCAGCGACTCCTTCAGCGAGGCGTCCTCGGTCGCGCCCGCCTCCAGCGCCTCCCGCGTGGCCCGCAGGGAGGTGCGCAGTCTCAGCCGGAGCTGTGCCAGCTCGCCCGCGGGACCCGGCAGCGCGAGGGTCCGCGCGCGCAGCGTGGTGTCCTCGACGGTGCGCCGTGCCTGGGTGAGCGTGCGGTCCACCCCGCGCTTCGCGGCGCCGACCGCCTTGACGGTGGCGTACGCGCCGAGGGCGAGGAACAGCACGAAGAGCAGTGCGAGTACCGCGATCACGGTGTCCACGGCGCTTCTCCCTCCACCCGGGTGTGCGCGGCTGCCCCGCCGCTCTTCCACGGTAAACGCACCGGGCAGGCCCCGGGTTCCCCCGGAACCCCGAACCTGCCCGTAGGGGATGACCCCAGCGCGCCGGAAGAACTACGAAAGACGACGCAGGACTGCGTAAGGACTACGCCGGAACGATGTTCACCAGCTTCGGCGCCCGCACGATCACCTTGCGGATGCCGGCCCCGCCCAGCGCCGCCACGACCTTCTCGTCGGCCAGCGCGACCTTCTCCAGCTCCTCGTCCGAGATCTCCGGGGAGACCTCGATGCGGGCCTTGACCTTGCCCTTGATCTGCACCACGCAGGTCACGGTCTCGTCGACGACGTAGGCCGGGTCGGCGACCGGGAAGTCCCGGTGGACCACCGAGTCGGTGTGGCCCAGCCGGCGCCACAGCTCCTCGGCGATGTGCGGGGCCAGCGGCGCCGTCATCAGCACCAGCGCCTCGGCCACCGGGCGCGGCAGCGGCCCGCCGGTCTTCGTCAGGTGGTTGTTCAGCTCGGTGACCTTGGCGATGGCGGTGTTGAACCGCAGGCCCTCCAGGTCCTGACGCACCCCGTCGATCGCCTTGTGCAGCGCGCGCAGGGTGTCCACGTCGACATCGGCCTCCGGGACGTCGACGACGGTGACCTCGCCGGTCGCCTCGTCGACGACGTTGCGCCACAGCCGCTGCAGCAGCCGGAACTGGCCGACCACGGCACGGGTGTCCCACGGCCGGGAGACGTCCAGGGGGCCCATCGCCATCTCGTACAGGCGCAGGGTGTCGGCGCCGTACTCGGCGCAGATCTCGTCCGGGGTGACCGCGTTCTTCAGGGACTTGCCCATCTTGCCCAGCAGCCGGGAGACCTTCTCGCCCTGGTGGTAGTACGCGCCGTCGCGCTCCTCCACCTCGGCGGCCGGCACGGCGATGCCGCGGCTGTCGCGGTAGACGTAGGCCTGGATCATGCCCTGGTTGAACAGCTTGTGGAACGGCTCGGCGGAGGAGACGTACCCCAGGTCGTACAGCACCTTGGACCAGAAGCGGGCGTACAGCAGGTGCAGCACGGCGTGCTCGGCACCGCCGACGTACAGGTCGACACCGCCGTGCGGCATGCCCTCGCGCGGGCCCATCCAGTACTGCTCGATCTCCGGGTCGACCGGCCGCTCGCTGTTGTGCGGGTCCAGGTAGCGCAGCTCGTACCAGCAGGAACCGGCCCAGTTGGGCATGGTGTTGGTCTCGCGGCGGAACTTCCTCGGTCCGCGCCCGTCGCCCAGGTCCAGGGTGACGTTCACCCAGTCCTCGTTGCGCGACAGCGGCGTCTCGGGCCGGGTGTCGGCGTCGTCCGGGTCGAAGGTGCGCGGCGAGTAGTCCTCGACCTCGGGCAGTTCCAGGGGCAGCATCGACTCGGGCAGCGGGTGGGCGATGCCGTCCTCGTCGTAGACGATCGGGAAGGGCTCGCCCCAGTAGCGCTGTCGGCTGAACAGCCAGTCGCGCAGCCGGAAGTTGACGGTGCCCTCGCCGAGGCCCTCGCCGCGCAGGTACTCGGTGATGCGCGCCTTGGCCTCGACGACGCCCAGGCCGTCCAGGGTGACGGAGTCATTCGCGGAGTTGACGATCCGCGCGTCGTAGGAGGCGAAGGCGTCCTTCCACTCCGTCGTGTCGGTGCCGCGGCCGTCGGTGGGCTCCACGACGCAGCGGATCGGCAGCTCGAAGGCGCGCGCGAACGCGAAGTCGCGGGTGTCGTGGGCCGGGACGGCCATGATCGCGCCGGTGCCGTAGCCCATCAGGACGTAGTCGGCGATGAAGACCGGGACCCGCTCGCCGTTGACCGGGTTGGTGGCGTAGGCACCGATGAAGACGCCGGTCTTGTCCTTGGCCTCCGCCTGGCGCTCGACGTCGGACTTGGACGCGGCCTGCGCGCGGTAGGCGGCGACGGCCTCGGCCGGGGTGGCGTGACCGCCGGTCCACACCTCGTGGGTGCCCTCGGGCCAGGCGGCCGGGGTGAACTTCTCCACCAGGGGGTGCTCGGGCGCCAGCACCATGTAGGTGGCGCCGAACAGGGTGTCGGGGCGGGTGGTGAAGACGGTGATCCGCTCGCCGTCGATCGGGAAGTCGACGCGGGCGCCCTCGGAGCGGCCGATCCAGTTGCGCTGCTGCAGCTTGATGGCCTCGGGCCAGTCCAGCTCGTCCAGGTCGTCCAGCAGGCGGTCGGCGTAGGCCGTGATCCGCATGTTCCACTGGCGCAGCTTGGACTTGAAGACGGGGAAGTTCCCGCGCTCGGAGCGGCCTTCGGCGGTGACCTCCTCGTTGGCCAGCACGGTGCCCAGGCCGGGGCACCAGTTGACGGGCGCGTCGGAGGCGTAGGCCAGGCGGTACCGGCCCAGGACGTCGGCGCGCTCGGTCTCGCCCAGCGCGCTCCACGCGCGGGTGGTGCCGGGCACCGGCCGCTCACCGGACTCGAACTGTGCGACCAGTTCGGAGATCGGGCGGGCCTTGTTCGCCTCCTCGTCGTACCAGGAGTTGAAGATCTGCAGGAAGATCCACTGGGTCCACTTGTAGTAGTCCGGGTCGATCGTGGCGAAGGACCGGCGCTTGTCGTGGCCCAGGCCCAGCCGGCGCAGCTGGGAGGTCATGTTCTCGATGTTGGCCTCGGTGGAGACCCGCGGGTGCGTGCCGGTCTGCACGGCGTACTGCTCGGCGGGCAGGCCGAAGGCGTCGAAGCCCAGGGTGTGCAGGACGTTGTGGCCGGTCATCCGCTGGAAGCGGGCGTACACGTCGGTGGCGATGTAGCCCAGCGGGTGGCCCACGTGCAGGCCCGCCCCGGACGGATACGGGAACATGTCCATGATGAACTTCTTGGGCCGGGCCGCCAGGGCCGGGGCACCGGCCAGGTCACCCTTCGGGTTGGGCGCCTCGTACGTGCCCTCGGCGGCCCAGAAGTCCTGCCAGCGTGCCTCGATGTCGGCCGCCATGGCGGCCGTGTAGCGGTGCGGCGCTGCCTCCGCCTGCGGGGCGGCGGCAGCGGGGTTCGTCTCGCTCATGATCCTCAAAGCTCCATCGATCGTCTGCGCCCACGGCTGCGACTTCCGGACGCCGGCGTCCGGAAACGAAAAAACCCCTCGCACAGGAGGGGACGCCGCGCCGATTCCGACCGTCTTGCTTCCGGCGGTCGGGACTGATCAGCGCGGCTCGCTAAGCAGAAGGCGTACGGCACGCATGGCGACAGGGTACCGCAGCGGCCGAGCGCCCCGCGACGCGCTTCCCCGTCGGGCGGCACGGATCAAGAAACGTGAACAATCTTCATTGGTTACTTCGCGTAACGACCCGTACAGGACAGCGAACGCCCCGGAAGCCACTTAGATAACAAGGCAATAACTCAAACCTCGTACCGCTCGGTACGGAGCCGCCTTAGAGTGCAGCAGCGGGACCGCTTTCCCGAACCGCTCGGAGTCGCCCCCATGAATCCTCGTCGTAGTGCCAGCTCGCTGCCCAGGCCAGGCCGTTCGGCCTACGGGCCGGCGAGCGCAGTCGTCCTGCTCCTGATACCCGTCGTCGTGCTGGCCGGCGGGAACACGGTGCGGGACTTCCTCAACTTCGGCGCCGGCGTGCTGTCGCTGGTCGCCCTGTCCTGCTCGGTGATCTGGGGCCTGGTCGCGACCGACCGCATCTTCCTCAACACGCGCCAGCGCATCGTCGCGCAGGCCGTGCACCGGACGACGGCCATCTCCTCGGTGGCCTTCCTGCTCCTGCACGTGACGGTCAAGCTGGCGCTGGACCACACGCAGTTCATCGCCGCGGTGATCCCCTTCAGCCTCGGCGTCACCGGCATCGGCATGCTCATCGGGCTCGGCTCGGTGGCCGGCCTCCTCATGGTCTTCACCGCCATCACCGGCGCCCTGCGCAGCGCCTTCGCCTCCCCCGCGCCGGTCGCCGCCCGCTGGCGCGCGATGCACATGCTGGCCTACCCCGCCTGGTGCTGCGCCCTGGTCCACGGCCTGTACGCGGGCCGCGCGGTGAAGTCCCCCCTCTTCACCGTCCTGTACGAGCTGTGCCTGCTCGGGGTCATGGCGGCGCTCGCCCTGCGCAGCGCCCCGCGCCCCTTCAAGCGCAAGGTCGCCGACCGGATCGTCGCCTTCATCGGCACCGACAACCGGGTCGGCCGCGAGGGCCTGGAGGCCAGTCGCGCCCGCAACGCGGAGACCGCCTCCATGGCGGGCGTCGGGGGCCGCTCCGGCGGCGGGCGCCGCTCCCCCGGCGCACCGGACGCCGGGCTGGGGGGCGTCGGCCCGGCGGGCGGGGCCGGATCCGCGCCGCTCTACGACACCTCCGGCACCCGCACGATGACCCCGGAACCCGGCAACGGCTTCGCGGCCGCGTACCGGACCGTCTCGACCCCTCGGGCGCAGGACCCCTTCGCCGGGACCGGCGGGCGGATGGACCCCGCCGGCGCGCAGGGCACCGGACCGTTGCCGCGCATGGACGGCGCCCCGGCGGGCCCACGCTGGCCCGCCCCGTCCCCGCCGCCGGTGGGCGAGGCGCCGCCCTCCGCGTACGACCCGATGACCGACACCTTCGCGGGCGGGATGACGTACCAGGCGGGCTACGGCGACTCCACCGGAACTTTCCCGGCCGCGGGTGAGTCGAACGCCCCCTTCGGCACGTACAACCCCAATGACACGTACAACAGCGGTCCCGCCAGCGAAACCCTGCCCGGTGCCTTCGACGCCCCGGGCTCCGGAGAATCATGGAACGCGCCTTCCGGAGGCTTTAAGTGAACGAGGCCCTGCCCGACGTCCCCGAGGTCCGCGTCGTCGGACTTCCCCAGCTCACGTCGGGCTTCGACCTTGTCGAACGGCTCGATCTGCCCATGCACCTCAAGGTGCACGGGCCGCTCGAGCCGATGGGAGGCGAGCAGCTCGCGCAGCTCGCCGAACAGATATCCCTGAAGGGAAGGGGCGGCGCCGGCTTCCCCTTCCACAAGAAGCTGCGGTCGGTCGCCGAGCAGGCGATCCGCCGCGGCACCCGGCCGGTGGTCGTGGTCAACGGAAGCGAGGACGAACCCGCCTGCCGCAAGGACACGGTGCTGATCAACCGGGCACCGCACCTCATCCTGGACGGTGCCCTGCTGGTCGCCGAGGCGCTCGGCGCACGCACCCTGGTGATCGGTGTGACCAGGGAGTCCACCGAGCGGTCGATGGAGCAGGCGCTCGCCGAGCGCGGGCTCAGCGACCGGCGCGGCTCGGCCATCCGGGCCCGTGTGCAGCGCAACCCGGTGCGGATGGTGACGGGCGCCGCCGCCTCCCTGATCCGTTCGATCGACGGCGGCCCGGCCATCCCGCCGGGCCGCAAGATCAGCGCCTCGCAGAGCGGTGTGGGCGGCCTGCCCACCCTGCTGTCGAACGCGGAGACGTTCGCCCAACTCGCGATCGCCGCGCGCATCGGCCCGGACCGCTACCGCAACACCGGCCTGTACGACGAGCCGGGCACCGTGATGCTCACGGTCTCCGGCGCCGTCGCCCGCCCCATGGTGATCGAGGTCCCCACCGGCGTGCCCCTGCGGTACGTCCTGCAACTGGCCGGCGCCCCGCCGGTCCCGCAGGGCGTGCTGACGGGCGGTTACCACGGCAAGTGGATCGACGCGGCCACGGTCGACGAGGCGATCGTCTCCCGCAATTCCCTGGATGCCGTCGGAGGTTCACTGGGCGCCGGGGCGATCCTGCCGATCCGTCAGGAGACCTGCCCGCTCGGCGAATCGCTCCAGGTGGCCAAGTGGCTGGCGGAGGAGAGCGCGGGGCAGTGCGGCCCCTGCTACCTCGGCCTGCCGGCCGCCGCGCGCGGCATGGAGGACATCCTCAATGGCGGCGGCCCCGCCGCCCTGGAGGCACTCAAGCAGGTCGCCAAGGCCGTGAAGCGGCGCGGCGCCTGCTCACACCCGGACGGCTCCGCGATGTTCCTGGAGTCGACCATCAAGGCGTTCACGGACGACCTGGCCGCCCATGTCCTGGGCAACGGCTGCGGGCGGCCCGTGGAGGGCGTCCTCCCGCTCTTCGAGGGCGGCAGGGCACCGACCGGCATCCCGGGCGGCGGCCAGGCCGAACCCGAGTCCGGCGAGAGCCGGCAGAAGATCTTCGTCGACTGGACGCTGTGCCGAGGGCACGGCCTGTGCGCGGACATCCTCCCCGAGGTCTTCGAACTGGGCGCCGACGGCTTCCCGACCGTGGCGCAGGCCCCGGTGCCCCGCTACGCCGAGGCGAAGGCCGTGCGGGCGGTGCGCCGGTGCCCGGCGCTGGCGCTGCGCCTGGAGGAGGACACGCGCTCCTCGGCGCCCTCGCGCAACCTGCCCGTCCTCTCCCAGGGGCGCGGCGGGGGCCGCGGCCGGCGAGCACTGGGGAGCGGCCGCTGAAGCGGTGGGGCGGTCCTCGGTGACGACCGGGAACCGCCCCCGACGTGCGGCCCCTTCCGGTCCCTTCCCGGGCACACGAAAGGCGGGCCATCCGTTCCCGGATGACCCGCCTTCACGCTTGTCTTTCCTGCTGTGGAGCTAAGGAGAATTGAACTCCTGACCTCCTGCATGCCATGCAGGCGCTCTACCAACTGAGCTATAGCCCCGTACGGTCACGCGGTGCACCCGCGTTCCGACCGGGCCGCCGGTCTCCCTGGCGGCGACGCCAACATTACACGGTCCGGGGGGTCGACCACCAAATCGATTCCGGTGCGGACCGGGACGGGGCCGCGGACCGGCGCCTCACGCCGTCGCGAACGAGTAGAAGCGCTTGAGCGTGCAGTGCTCGTCGAGCAGCCGGCCGTAGATCGGTTCGCCCTCGAGTTCGCGGTACGTCTCGATGGGGTCGCCTTTTATGATCAGCGCCCGCGCGCACTCCTCGCACCAGTACTGGTAGTCCTGGTTCACCGGCTCCATGTCGCGGACGATGGGCGTGCCGCTCCCGCACCAGTCGCACTTCCGCCTGTGGGCACCCATCGATCAGCTCCAGATGTGGCCGCAGGCCGTGCACACGTAGGAAACGCCGCCGTTGTCGCCGAGCACCTGGGCCACGTGGGAGGAACCGCAGGAGGGGCAGTCGAGCGAGGTGGCCTTCCTTCTCGGCGCTCCCACTGCGCGGAGGTGGTGGACCTCCCCGCGGGTGCTCGCAGGCATCGCTACTCCCTCCCGTCGGGCCGCGCCCCCTTCCGGCCGTTTGATTCTGCCACGGCCGGGCCGGGCCGGTCAGCGACGCAGTCGTACCAGTCCGGACACGGCACCCGCCCCACCCGCTACGACCGGCGCGTTCAGGTACGGGAGGGGCGCATGCGTAGAGATATACGCCCCTAGGGGCCCGAGTGACTCACACGATCCCTCGGCGACTGCCCCGAAGGCTGCCTCTGCCGCCGTTCCGGACCGCGAGCCGCGTGCCTACCGTGGAGCTTTCCAGCCGTCTCCGGGGAGGTGCACACATGCGCGCCAACGAGTCGTGGGAGGAGAACGCGTCCGTCACGGTCCGCGTCCCGTCGCCCGGCATCGCCGCGCGGGACCGGGGCACCGGTCCGGCCGCCGGCCCGGCCGGGCCCGTGGACCACGAGTCGCCGCACACGCTCCTCGCCCTGCAGCACGCCGCGGGCAATTCCGCCGTGACACGGATGCTGCGGGGGCAGGACCCGCCGCATCCCGTCGGGGGTCGGTGGGTGCAGCGCGCCCCCGCGCGGGCGGACGCCGATGACTGGATCGAGATGCAGGACATGACGACGGGCACCGCGCGCCCCGCATCCGCCGGGACCACCGCGCCCGCCGTGTCCTCCCCCGTTCCTCCCATGGACCTGAGCCCCGAAGTCGTCTCCCGGATGCTGCGGGAGTACGAGGAACGAACGGGGGATCACGTGCTCCGTCAGCTGCTCGGCGAGCTCATACCGCAGGTGCGGGGGGTGGACTTCGTCGGCTCCGGGGCGAAGGCCGCGCAGCCGCGCGGTCGCGGGACCGCCCCCGGTGACAGCCCGGCACAGGGCGGGAACACCGTCCCCGTCTCCGGGCCCGACGCCAGGTACCGCATCACCCTGTCGGCCGCCGGCTCGCGGGAGGACCAGATCGCCACACTGGTCCACGAGATGACCCATGTCCTCAACTACGAGGCGTACGGCCAGGACGCGATACCTGTCGGGCCCGATCGGCGGGACGAGGAGAAGTACTCGGCCTACGTGATGCACAAGGCGGGCGACCTCATCGGCCTGCTGCCCGGGTCGGGGCTGCCGCCCGGCTGGCAGCGGGCGGTCAAGGAGAAACTGCGCTCGCACTCCGCGGCCAGCCCGACCAGGGAGTACGACACGGTGCTCAGTCATCTGCTGGTCTGGTCCGAGCAGTACGGGGACCCGGACTCGCAGTTCCACACGCGGCTGACCCGGCTGGTGCAGGAGACCCGCTACTGGCGGACCCAGGGCACCGCCCACCGGAACTTCGTACCGGAGCCCGGGGTCACCTTCGACTCCGCCCTCGACCGGCTCATGAAGGCCTGAGGCCGGAGCACGGGCGGAAAACGCGATATCCCGCCGGGCCTGAGCGGCCCTGCGGGATATCGTCGATATGTGTGGAGCTAAGGAGAATTGAACTCCTGACCTCCTGCATGCCATGCAGGCGCTCTACCAACTGAGCTATAGCCCCTCGTCGTTCTTCCCGCTCGGCGGGGCGAACAAGAAGAACTTTAGCCTGCGACCAGCCGGAAAGTGAAATCCGGTGGGTCAGACGTCGTCGCCCAGGACCGGCTCGGGAAGCGTGCCCGCGTTGTGCTCCAGCAGCCGCCAGCCGCGGCTGCCCTCGCCGAGCACCGACCAGCAGCAGTTCGACAGTCCGCCGAAGCTCTCCCAGTGGTGCGACTCCAGGCCCAGCAGGCGCCCGATGGTGGTGCGGATGGTCCCGCCGTGGCTGACCACGACGAGGGTGCCGTCGGCCGGGAGCTTCTCGGTGTGCCGCAGGACGACGGGGGCTGCCCGGTCGGCGACCTCGGACTCCAGTTCGCCCCCGCCGCGGCGGACCGGTTCGCCGCGCTTCCACGCGGCGTACTCCTCGCCGTGGCGGGCGATGATCTCCTCGTGCGTCAGCCCCTGCCAGACGCCCGCGTAGGTCTCCCGCAGGCCCTCGTCGTACGTCACCTCCAGGCCGGTGAGCGCGGCGAGCTCGCCGGCGGTGGCGGCTGCCCGCTTGAGGTCGGAGGCCACGACGGCGTCCGGCCGCAGGGAGGCGAGCAGCCGGGCGGCCCGGCGGGCCTGGCCGAGGCCGACCTCGGTCAGCTCGACGTCCGTGGAGCCCTGGAAGCGCCGCTCGACGTTCCAGCGGGTCTGGCCGTGCCGCCACAGGATGATGCGGCGGCCGCGGCTCTGCCTGCGGCCGCCGCTCGCGCCGCCGTCGACGGCGGTGCTCATCGCGGGTCCCCGTCGAACTCGGCCGCCTCCTCCGCCGCCCGCAGCTTGGCGTGCTCCTCGGCCTTGCCGCGGGTCGCCCGGGCGTCCTCGGGCAGGTCGAGTTCGGGGCAGTCCTTCCACAGCCGCTCCAGGGCGTAGAAGACGCGCTCCTCGCTGTGCTGGACGTGGACCACGATGTCGACGTAGTCGAGGAGCACCCAGCGGGCCTCGCGGTCGCCCTCGCGGCGCACCGGCTTGGCGCCGAGTTCCTTGCTCAGTCGTTCCTCGATCTCGTCGACGATCGACTTGACCTGACGGTCGTTGGGGGCGGACGCCAGCAGGAAGGCGTCCGTGATCGACAGCACGTCGCTGACGTCGTAGGCGATGACGTCGTGCGCGAGCTTGTCGGCCGCCGCCTGGGCGGCGGTGTTGATGAGTTGGAGGGAGCGGTCGGTAGCGGTCACTGCGCGGCTTTCCATGTCGGCGGTCGGGGCGGTGCGGGGGCCCGGGGCCGCACCAGGCGGCGACCGCCCGCACGGGGTATCACTCCCCCAGGGTCTCACGGTCCGCGGGGCGGCCCGGGCGAACGACCGCCCGCACCTCCGCGCCGGCGGGCCCCGGCCGGGCGGCGGCCCGCCGGGGTCCCGCTTCCGGGCTCAGGACGAGGGGTGGAAGTCCTGCCCCAGGACGACCGACACGTCGGCGCCGGAGGTGACCGTGCCCTTCGTCACGGCGCCGGCGGGCAGGCCGAGGGTCTTGGCGACCTCGACGGCGTCGTCCTTGTCGGCGGCGTCCTTGTAGGTGACGGCGGAGGCCGCCGCGGGCGTTCCGGTGCCGGCGTCGAGGAAGGTGTAGCCGCCGTTGACGAGGGTCACGCGGGCCTTCTCGGTGTCGTCCTTGTCGCCGGTGGCGTTCCTGATGCCCACGCGTACGGCGTCCCCGGCCTCGGGGTTCTTCACGGTGCCGCCGAGCAGCTTCTTCACCACACCGCCGGCGGCCGTGTCGTCGACGCTGCCGTCGGGCCGGACCGGCACCAGGTCGGTGGTGTAGTCGCCCTCCTTGGCGTGCGCGGCGAGCTTGGCGAGGAAGGCGCCGAGGTCCTTGTCGCTCAGAGAGGGGTCGAGGATCTGGGCCAGGGTCTGCACCGTGGTGGTCGCGGCGCCCGCGTCGGAGGACAGCTTGCGCAGCACTCCCTGCATGACCTGCCCGAACCGCTTGAGCTGGGCGTCCTGGGACTCGCCGGAGGCGCGGTAGGTGGCGTAGGCGACGGCCATCTTGCCGCTGAGGGTCTGGGCGCTCCCCTTGTGGACGAGGAGTTCGGCGTCCTTCTTCTTGGCGGCCGGGTCCGGCACGTCCGTGTCGGTGTCGATCTCGATGGTGCCGACCAGCTCGACGAGGTTGTTCAGGTAGGGGGTGTCCAGCCGCCACGTGCCCTCGATGTCGGTGCCGAGGACGGTGTCGAGTTCCTCGCGGGTGCCGCTGGAGCCGTCCTCGTCGACGGACTTGGCGAGGGTCGTGGTGGAGCCGTCCTCGTCCGTCAGGGCGAGGGAGTTGGGCAGCAGGACGGTGGCGCCCCGCTTGGTGGTGGTGTTGTCGACGAGGAGCGCCGTGGAGGTGCCGCCGCCCTTGGTGTTGTGCAGGTGGACGACCACGACGTCGCGGCTCTGGGCGCCGGCGGCCGTCGTCGTGCCGGTGGTGCCGCCGCCGGAGGAGCCGCCGGGCAGCTTGCCCGCGTACCAGAGGTAGCCGACCCCGCCGACGGCCACGACGGCGAGCGCGACGACGAGGGCGACGACGCGGCTGCGGGCCCTGCGCTTGGCCTCCTCGCGGCGCTCGGTGCGGTTCTCGGTGAACTTGAGCCAGTCGATGACGTCCTCGGAGTCTCCGTCGGGCTCCTCGACGAAGGCGAACTGCTCGGTGCGGTACTCGCCCTCGGCGCCGCCCGCGGCCTCCGCCTCGGGTGCCGGAGCGGCCGGCCTCTCCCGCGCGGGCGGCTCGGCCGGGCCCGGCTGCCGGGGGACGCGGGCGGCCC
>BNBP01000031.1 GCA_014656015.1 Streptomyces griseoaurantiacus
CAGTGGAACGCCCTCGCCCGCCCCGGCGCCCCCGTCCACGGTGCATGCCGCGCCGACCATCGTCGCGCCGTTGCACGCCCCGCCCACCGGCACCGTGCCCCCGCCCGCCCCCGCCCCGTACGCGCAGCCCCCCGGTCCGCCCGGGCCGCCGCCCGGTCACGGACAGCAGCCGCCCGCCCCGTCGGCCCCGATGCCTCCCGGCTACGGCCAGCAGGGTCCGCCCGCACCCCCCGGCTTCGGGCAGCAGCCCCCACAGGCACCCCCCGGCTACGGCCAGGCCCCCGCAGCGCCCGGTGTGCCGGGTGCGCCCTCGCCCTACGGCGTGCCCCAGGGCGCCCCGCAGGGCGCGGCGGGTGTCGCCGCGGCACTGCAGACCTACCGCGAGGCACCCACCGGTCAGCGCTGGACGCAGCAGAACCACAAGCTCGTCCGCGTCGACCTCGGTCTCGGCGGTCAGCCCGTGCTGGCCCGCCAGGGCAGCATGGTGCTGTACCAGGGCAAGGTGGACTTCGGCTACAAGGGCGCGGGCTTCGCCGGCCGCATCGTCGGCAACGCCACCGGCCAGGAGATGCAGCTGATGCGCTGCACCGGCCAGGGCCAGGTGTTCCTCGCCGAGGGCGCCGCCCATCTGCACCCCGTCGAGCTGCAGGGCGACGCGATCTGCGTCTCCGCGGAGAACGTCCTCGCCTTCGACGAGTCCCTCCAGTACGAGGTCCGACGCATCGAGGGCCACGGCATCCCCGGCGGGGCGCTGTTCACCATGCAGTTCCAGGGCACCGGCACACTCGTCGTCAAGACGCACGGCACGCCGGTCGTGCTCCCGGTGACACCGACCACGTTCGCCGACTGCAACGCCGTCGTCGCCTGGTCCGCCGCCTCCCAGGTGATCGTCTCCAGCCAGGTGCGGATGCGCCGCAACGCCTATCCGGGGGACACCGGGGAGAGCGTCAACCTGCAGTTCCGAGGCGCGCCCGGCAACTTCATCGTCGTCCAGCCGTACGAGGTCTAGGGGAGCCCGTCATGAACCAGCCGCTCGCGGGCTACGCCCCCGCACCCGTCACCGCCCGCATGGGGAACCACGGCAACCACATGCTCAAGGTCGCCATGCAGAGCGGAAGCGACCTCCTCGCGCGCGTGGGCTCGATGGTCGCCTACGAGGGCTTCATCCAGTACGAGCCCAACCCGCCGGCCGTCCGGCAGATCGCCCGTGACTGGGCCACCGGCGAGGGCGCGCCCCTGATGAAGTGCTCCGGCGACGGACTGCTCTACCTCGCCGACTACGGGGCGGACGTCGTCGTCATCAATCTGGGCGGTGACGCGATCTCCGTCAACGCCACCAACCTGCTCGCCTTCGACGCCCACCTGACGTGGGGCGTCGAACGCGTCAAGGGCCTCGCCAAGTTCGCCGGGCAGGGCCTGTGGAACACCAAGATCTCCGGGCAGGGCTGGGTCGCGCTGACCTCCCGGGGCACCCCGATCGTCGTCGACTGCGGCGGCGGCGAGGACGAGACGTACGTCGACCCCGACGCGCTCGTCGCCTGGTCCCCGAACCTCAAGGTGAAGGGCAAGCGCAGCTTCAAGGCGGGCTCGCTCATCGGGCGGGGCAGCGGCGAGGCCTATCAGATGGCGTTCTCCGGGCAGGGCATCGTCGTGGTGCAGCCCAGCGAGGACAGCACCGACCGCCTCCGGATCCGGGGCTGAGGGGGAGCGACACACCATGCAGAGTTCTCTTTTCGCCCACAACGACCAGCAGACCCAGGAGCGCTACAGCCTGCAGAACCCGCAGCTGCTGCGCGTCGTCCTGGAGGGCCACGACGACCTTCTGGCCCGCAAGGGCAGCATGGTCGCCTACCAGGGGCTGGTCGAGTTCGACGCCGAGTACCAGCAGGGCGGGCAGCGGCGCGCACGGGCGTACACCGGCGAGGGCCTGGACCTGATGCGCTGCCACGGCCAGGGCATCGTCTACCTCGCCAACCTGGCCCAGCACGTGCACCTGGTGGACGTCGAGTCCGAGGGACTCACCGTCGACAGCGCCTATGTCCTCGCCATGGACTCGACGCTGCACCACGAGGTCATCGCCGTCGACAGCCAGTACGGCATCTCCGGCTCGGGCAAGTACCAGCTCAACATCACCGGACACGGCAAGGTCGCCCTGATGACCTCCGGCGCCCCGCTGATGATGCGGGTCACGCCCGACAAGTACGTCAACTGCGACGCCGACGCGATCGTCGCCTGGTCCACCGGGCTGCGCGTGCAGATGCAGGCCCAGACGCACTCCTCGGGGGTGTGGCGCCGCCGGGGCAGCACCGGTGAGGGCTGGGAGCTCAGCTTCATGGGCAACGGCTTCGCGCTGGTCCAGCCCAGCGAGCTGCTGCCGCCGCAGAACGCGGTGATCGGCCAGGGCATCGCCGCCCAGTTCGGCATGGGCCAGCAGGGCGCCCGCGGACAGAACCAGGGCAACGCCTGGAGCTGACCGCCTTCAAGGGCAGCGGTAAGGGGCACGCGCCTGGCGCGTGCCCCTTACCTTTGTGGGCTTGCCCTTATCGGTTCTCGATCACAGCCGGGCGCGGGTCGCCTCCAGCAGCCGCACGACCGAGTCGTCCGCCACGTCCGCCACCTCGGCGTAGGGGAACCAGCGCAGGTCGAGCGACTCCTCGCTGATCGCCTCGACCGCGCCCGCCGGGGCGAGCGCCGCGTACTGCACGTCGAGATGCCACGCGCACGGCGTCAGATGCCGGTCCAGGCGCACCGGACCGCCCGGCAGCAGCGTGAGCCCCGCGATGCCGGACTCCTCCGTCGCCTCGCGCAGCGCCGCGGCGGCCAGGGAGACGTCCCCGGGCTCGCAGTGGCCGCCCATCTGCAGCCACTTGCGGATCTTGCGGTGCAGGGTCAGCAGGACACGTCCGCCCGAGGGGTCGATCACCGTGGCGCTCGCCGTGAGGTGGCCGTCCCGGCACGCCTTCCACAGGCCGTCCGGACGGGCGGCGAGATGGTCCAGGTAGACCCGGCGCAGTTCCTCCTGCTCCGGGGCGGCGTCCTCCCGGCGCTCCGCGGGGGTGTACTCCTTGAGGACCGCGACCGCGTCGTCGTGAAGGCTCACTCGGCGTCGTCGCCCTTCCCGCCGTCGCCGTTCTTGTCGTCGTTCCCTTCGGCGGAGGTGTCCCCGTCGGTGGAGGCGTCCTTGCCGTCCTTGCCGTCGTCGCCCGTGTCCTTGCGCAGGTCGGGCTTGTGCGCCGCCTCGCCGAGCATCTTGTCCAGCTCGGAGAAGTCCATCTGCTCGCGGTGCACGAAGCCGTCCGGATCGTCCAGGTCGGAGGCGGTCGGCAGCATGTCCGGGTGCGCCCACAGGGCGTCCCGGCCGTCCACCCCGCGCGCGTCCGTCAGCGAGGCCCACAGCCGGGAGGCGTCGCGCAGCCGGCGCGGACGCAGCTGCAGACCGATCAGCGTGGCGAACGTCTGTTCGGCAGGACCACCCGAGGCGCGGCGCCGGCGCAGCGTCTCGCGCAGCGCGTCCGCCGAGGACAGGCGCGGCTTCGCCGCCGCGTGCACCACCGCGTCCACCCAGCCCTCGACCAGCGCGAGGGCCGTCTCCAGACGGGCCAGGGCGGCCTTCTGCTCGGGGGTGTCCTCCGGCTGGAACATGCCCTGCTGGAGAGCCTGCTGCAGCTCCTCGGGGTTCTGCGGGTCGAACTGGCCGACCACGTCCTCCAGCTTCGCGGTGTCGACCTTGATGCCGCGCGCGTAGCCCTCGACGGCGCCGAACAGGTGCGAGCGCAGCCACGGCACATGGGCGAACAGCCGCTGGTGGGCGGCCTCGCGCAGCGCCAGGTACAGCCGCACCTCCTCCATGGGCACGCCCAGGTCCTTGCCGAAGCCCTCGATGTTGAGCGGCAGCAGCGCGGCCTTGCCGGCCGGGCCGAGCGGCAGACCGATGTCGGTCGAGCCGACGACCTCGCCCGCCAGGACGCCCACGGCCTGCCCGATCTGGCTGCCGAACATGGCACCGCCCATGGAACGCATCATGCCGATGAGGGGGCCGGCCATCGCCTGCATCTCCTCGGGCAGCACATCGCCCATGGCCGCGCCGACCCGCTCGGCGACCGGGTCCACGAGGTCCTTCCACACCGGCAGCGTCGCCTCGACCCACTCCGCGCGGCTCCAGGCCACGGCGGTGCCCGCGCCCGAGGGCAGGGACGTGGCGTCGTCGAGCCACAGGTCGGCCAGGCGGACGGCCTCCTGGACCGCCGCCCGCTCGGCGGGGCCCACGCTGGCGTCCTTGGTGCCGTTCGGCGCGCCCTGGGCCACCGTCTGGCGGGCGATCTGCTGGGCCATGTCCCAGTTCACCGGCCCGCCCTCGTAGGAGAGCATCTGGCCGAGCTGCTGGAAGGCGGCTCCCAGATCGCTGGGGTTCAGGGAACCGAACATTGCTGCGAACGGGTTGTCGGCGCCGGCGCCGCCGGCCCCGGGCGACCCGAAACCGAACGGGTGGGCCGGTCCCTGACCACCACCGCTCTGCTGGTCCTTCTTCTTGCCCTCGTCGCCGTCGTCCGGCTCCTCCGGCGGAAGGCCGAATCCGAATGGGGTGTCACTCACGGGATTCCTCGGCTGGTTGGGCCACCGGCTCTCACTCCGGCGGCTGGCTGCCCGACAACACCACCCAGCGTAGACACCCGGACCGGTTCGGGCCTCGGTGCGTCGCCGACTCCTGGGCTGCGGCAGGATGGATGCCACCCGGTGCGCACGCGTCCACCGCGTGCGTACCGTCGCGCTCGTACTGAAGACAACCGCTGGAGACGCCCGGTGAGTTCCCCAGATCCGCAGGTTCGCGCAGCGCGAAACCACACAACCGGCCCGGCCGGCCGCGGCCCCGTCGTCGCGGTCACCGGCGCCGCGACCGGCGTCGGAGCCCTGCTCACGGAGCGGCTGGCCGCCTCTGACGAGATCGGACGGGTGATCGCGCTCGACGAGCGGCGGGGCGAGTGCGCCGCCGCCGAGTGGCACGTCCTGGACGTCCGCGACCCCGCCATCGCGGAGAAACTGCGCGGCGCGGACGTCGTCGTCCACCTGGCGCTCGATCTGGATCTCGAGTCCGACGCGGCCGCCCGGACGGCCTACAACGTCCGGGGGACGCAGACCGTGCTGACCGCCGCCGCCGCGGCCGGAGTGCACCGGGTGGTGCTGTGCACCTCCGCGATGGTCTACGGGGCGCTGCCGGACAACGAGCTGCCGCTGTCGGAGGACGCCGAACTGCGGGCCACCGCAGAGGCGACCGGCGTCGGCGACCTGCTGGAGATCGAACGCCTCGCGCGGCGGGCCCCGCGCGCCCACCCCGGCCTCAATGTGACCGTCGTGCGCCCCGCCGTGCTGGTCGGCGGCACGGACACCGCGCTGACCAGGTACTTCGAGTCGCCCCGGCTGCTCGTCGTGGCCGGTTCGCGGCCCGCCTGGCAGTTCTGCCACGTCGAGGACCTGTGCGGGGCGCTGGAGTACGCCGTCCTGGAGAAGGCCGAGGGGGAACTCGCCGTCGGCTGCGAGGGCTGGCTGGAGCAGGAGGAGGTCGAGGAGCTCAGCGGGATCCGTCGCATGGAGCTCCCCTCGGCCGTGGCGCTGGGCGCGGCGGCGCGGCTGCACCGCATCGGACTCACCCCCTCGCCCGCCGGCGACCTCGCCTACACGATGTATCCCTGGGTGGTGAGCGGGAGCCGGCTGCACGACGCGGGCTGGAGGCCGCGCTGGACCAACGAGGAGGTGCTCGCGGCGCTCCTGGAGGAGGTCTCCGGACGGCACACGGTGGCCGGACGGCGGCTGGGCCGCAAGGACGCGACGGCGGCGGGGGCGGCGGGCGCCACGGTGGCGCTGCTGGGTGCGGCGGCGGTGGTCCGCAGGGCCCGCAAGGCACGCCGGCGGTAGACGCCGGGCGTCCGCACCGGACACCGCGGACGGGACGGCCGGCGCCCGGCCGCCCGGGCCGGGGCTGCCCGGGCGGCCTCCCCGGCTCTCCCCGACTGCCTCGGCCGGTCCCCGGCCGTCCCCGGTTGTCGGTGCCGTGCGGCACGATGGGGGCATGGCTGGTATCCAGGAACACCCCGGGGAGCAGGCGGCCGGGGATCCCATCAAGTTGCTCGGCATACGCGACACACCGCTCTCCGTCGACGAGGTCCTCCGGGCCGCGGGGGACGACACCGCCGGCGGCACCGCGCTGTTCGTGGGCACGGTGCGCAACCACGACGGCGGGGCCGACGTGGACGCCCTGTCGTACTCGTGCCATCCGACCGCCGAGGCCGAGCTGCGGCGCGTGGCGGAGAAGGTCGTCGCCGACTACCCCGTGCGTGCCCTGGCCGCGGTCCACCGCGTGGGGGACCTGGGCATCGGCGACCTCGCCGTCGTCGTCGCCGTGTCCTGCCCGCACCGGGCCGAGGCCTTCGAGGCGTGCCGCAAGCTGATCGACGACCTCAAGCACGAGGTCCCCATCTGGAAGCACCAGAAGTTCGCGGACGGAACGGAGGAGTGGGTGGGCGCCGGCTCCTGCTGACCCTGCCCCTCCGGCGGCCGCCGCATCCGACCCCTCCGGCGGCCGCGGCTCCCTCCCTCCGGCGTGCGCGACCGTCCCCACCGGAGGACGCACGCCCCCGCTCCCGCGACACGCGCCATGCACCTCACCGGCCGCGTGACCCAGTCCCTGGCGTGCGCGTTAGCATGCGGATGATTAATCTGCTGATCAGTCAGTCGCGGACGCTCTAGGGGTTGGGAGGTCGGCATGGCGGCGCTCGTCTGGTTGCTGATTCCGTTGGTGGCCGCGATCGGTGCCGGACTGTGGGGCGGTTGGGCCGGCCGGAATCGCAAGACCATCGGTGACGGTTCCGAACTCGCCGGATACGCCCGCTTCCGCGAGGCCATGGAGAAGCCCCGCACCGAGGTCTGAGGCCCCCTCGCCGAACGCACGGCCCTGCCGGTGCCCCCCGGGGCGCCGGCGGCCGCCGGGCCACGGACGGACGGCCCCGGCAGTGCGCCCACAGGTCTGTCCCGTACTGTCGTTCCATGCCACGCCGCACCGCGACGATGCTCGCCTCCACCTTGATGCTGATCGCGCTCCTGTGCGCGGGAGTGTTCATCAAAGTGCCGTACTCGGAGATGTCCCCGGGGCCCACGGTGAACACGCTGGGCGAGCACGACGGCGAGCCGGTGCTGCAGATCTCCGGGCGCAGGACGTACGGGACGAGCGGTCACCTGAACATGACGACGGTCCGGGTCACCAGCGCCGACTACAAGATGAACCTAGTGGAGGCCGTCTACGGGTGGCTCGCGCACGACGACAAGGTCGTGCCGCACAACACGCTCTATCCGGACGGCAAGACGGAGGAGCAGTCCACCCAGGAGAACGCGGAGGAGTTCAGCCAGTCCCAGGAGAGCGCCAAGGTGGCCGCCCTCAAGGAACTCGGCGTCCCCGTCGACTCCTGGGTGATCGTCTCCACCGTCCTCAAGGACTCCCCGGCCGAGGGCCGGCTGCACGCAGGTGACGTGATCAAGGCCGTCGACGGCACGACGGTGAAGGCCCCCGACGACGTCGCCGACCTGGTCACCAAGCACAAGCCCGGCGAGAAGGTCACCTTCACCATCGTCCCCGCCAAGGAGCAGGCCGCCGCCGAGAAGGAGCGCCGCAGGGCGAGCGCGACGCGGAAGGTGACGATCACCACCGCCGCCTCCGACGACACGGGCGCCCCGCGCGCCATCGTCGGCATCTCCGCCGGGACCGACCACACGTTCCCGTTCTCCATCGACATCAAGCTCGCCGACGTGGGCGGGCCGAGCGCCGGGCTGATGTTCGCCCTCGGCATCTACGACAAGCTCACCCCGGGCAGTCTCACCGGCGGCACGTTCGTCGCGGGCACCGGCACCATCGACGACGCGGGCAAGGTGGGCCCCATCGGCGGTGTGGAGATGAAGACCGTCGGGGCCCGCGACAAGGGCGCCCGCTACTTCCTGACACCGAAGGACAACTGCGCCGCCGCCGCGAAGGACACCCCCGACGGACTCACTCTCGTCAAGGTGGACACCATCGGCGACGCCCTCGGCGCCCTCAAGGACATCCGGGGCGGGCACACCGACGCCCTGCCGAAGTGCACCACCAAGGGGTAGTTGCCGCAGGAGGGGCCTGACGGCCGGTCCGGGAGCGGGACGGCCGGCACGGGCGTGCCGGCCGTGCGCGCGGGGGGTCAGTCCTCGAACGTCGCCCCCAGCGCCTCCGCCAGACCCGGCACCAGGTCCGCCCCCGTGAGCACCTCGGAGGGCGCGTCCTTCTCGCGCAGCCGCAGCGCGGACTCGCGCGTACCGTCCCGCAGCACGGCGACCGTCATCCGCACCTCCTGCCGGTCCGGGTGCTCGGCGACCCACTGGTTCAGCCGGGCCCCGTCCAGGTCCTCGGGGACCGTGGCCTCCGCGGACGGGGGCAGCATCAGACGCTCCACGGTGAGGGCGCAGCCGGCCACCGCGTCGGGCCAGGCGATGGTGCCGAGGAACTCGTCCAGCGGCCGGTCGGCGGCGATCTCCTCCTGCTCGATGGGGGTGAGACCGACGGTGGTCTCGGCGGCGTCGTCCAGGCCGAGCTGGGCCGCGAGGGAGGGTTCCTGGGCCCGCAGCCGGGCGGTGTCGACGAGGGCGAAAAGGCGAGCGGGCTGGTCCCAGCCGAGGCCGGAGGCGTACTCGTCGATCTCGAGTACGGCCCGGGTGAGCGGGTTCGCTGCCATGGGAGTGTTGGACATGGTCACAATCCTCTCTCGTTAATCCCCGGATCCGGGAACCGCTTAAAGCATGAGTAAGTTGCATAGGTGAGGCCCCACGATCTCGACGGACGCCGGGGCCGGCCGACGAGGGCCCGCGTGCACTGCACGACAGCAGCGGGGGCCGACCGACCAACAGCGACTTCGAGGTGCACACCTTGGCTTTCCAGATGCCGGACCGCGGCGGAGGCCCGACGGGGCCACGGATCAGAGTGGGCCGCCCGTCCCGGCGTGTCCGGACCCTGCTGATGACGCTCGGCGTCCTCGCCGTCCTCGGCATGGCGTTCACCATGTTCGCCGGCTTCTGGACGGACTGGCTGTGGTACCGGTCGGTGAACTACTCCTCCGTGTTCACCACCACACTGTGGACCAAGATCGGGCTGTTCTTCGTCTTCGGCCTGCTGATGGCGCTCGCCGTCGGGGTCAACATCTGGCTCGCGCACCGGCTCCGCCCGCCGCTGAGCGCGATGTCCGCGGAGCAGCAGAGCCTGGACCGCTACCGCATGAGCATCGCCCCGTACAAGAAGTGGCTGCTGCTCGGCATCACCGCGCTGGTCGGGCTGATCGCCGGTGCCTCGGCGGCGGGCCAGTGGCGGACCTGGCTGATGTGGGTCAACGGCGTGCCCTTCCACCAGAAGGACCCCCAGTTCCACCTGGACGTCTCCTTCTACGCCTTCGACCTGCCCTGGTACCGCTTCCTGCTCGGCTTCGGCTTCGCCGCCGCCGTGCTCTCCCTGATCGCCGCCGCGCTCACCCACTACCTGTACGGCGGCCTGCGGGTCACCAGCCCGGGCGCGCGCGCCACGGCCGCCGCGACCGGACACCTGTCGGTCCTGCTCGGCGTCTTCGTGACCCTGAAGGCGGTCGCCTACTGGCTCGACCGGTACGGACTGGCGGTGAAGTCCAGCGACTTCAAGGCCACCGGCAACTGGACCGGTCTGCGCTACGTCGACGCCAACGCCTATCTGCCGGCCAAGACGATCCTGTTCTGCATCGCCGTCATCTGCGCGCTGCTGTTCTTCGCCACCCTGTGGCGGCGCACCTGGCAGCTCCCCGTCATCGGCTTCGGCCTGATGGTGCTCTCCGCCATCCTCATCGGCGGCCTCTACCCGGCGATCGTGCAGAAGTTCCAGGTCCAGCCGAACGAGCAGGCCAAGGAAGCGCCGTACGTCGCCAAGAACATCAAGGCGACCCGCGAGGCGTACGGCATCGACGACGCCGAGGTCTCCGAGTACTCCGGCAAGGGCAAGGAGACCGAGGGCGACCAGCTCCGCAAGGACGCGGACGCCGCGGCGAGCCTGCGAGTGCTCGACCCGAACATCGTCTCGCCGACGTTCCAGCAGATGCAGCAGGTCAAGAACTACTACGCGTTCCCGACCAACCTGGACGTCGACCGCTACACCGACAAGGACGGCAAGGAACAGGACACGGTCATCGGTCTGCGGGAGCTGAACCTCAACGGCATCCCGAAGAACAACTGGATCAACGACCACTTCCGCTACACCCACGGCTACGGCGTGGTCGCCGCCAAGGGCACCTCCGCCGACAAGAACGGCCAGCCGGTCTACACGGAGTCCGGTCTGCCCTCCACCGGTGACCTGCCGACGCACGAGCAGCGGGTCTACTACGGCGAGAAGACCACCACGTACTCGATCGTCGGCGGTCCCCAGAAGGAGATCGACTACTCCGACGACAAGGGCGAGAAGGCCTACACCTACCAGGGCGACAGCGGTGTCAGCCTCTCCAACCCGATCAACCGGGCGGCGTACGCGCTGGCGTTCAGCGAACCGCAGATGCTGTACTCCGGCGCCATCGGCGAGGGCTCGCGCATCCTGTACAACCGCACGCCCAAGGACCGCGTCGAGGCCGTGGCCCCCTGGCTGACGATCGACGGCGACGCCTACCCGGCGGTGGTCGACGGCCGGATCCAGTGGATCGTCGACGCCTACACGACCACCAACGGCTACCCGTACGCCTCCCGCACCACCCTGGGGGACACGACGGCGGACTCGCTCACCGCGGCCAACAACCAGCGCGCGGTGGTGGCCCAGCAGAACCGGGTCAACTACATCCGCAACTCGGTCAAGGCGACGGTCGACGCGTACAGCGGTGAGGTCAAGCTGTACGAGTGGGACACCAAGGACCCCGTCCTGAAGACCTGGATGAAGGCCTTCCCACACACGGTCAAGGCGAAGAAGGAGATCTCCTCCGACCTGATGGCCCACCTGCGGTACCCGCAGGACCTGTTCAAGGTGCAGCGGGAGCTGCTCACCCGCTACCACGTGACGAACGCCCAGACGTTCCTCAGCGGCAGCGAGGTGTGGCAGGTGCCGGACGACCCGACGAACAAGTCGGGGGACGCGGTGCCGCCGTACTACCTGAGCATGAAGATGCCGGACCAGGACGCGCAGGCCTTCTCGCTGACGACGACGTTCACGCCCAACGGGCGTGACAACCTCAGCGCCTTCATGGCGGTCGACTCCGAGGCCGGGACGAAGGACTACGGCCGCATCAGAATCCTGCGGCTGAAGAGTTCAGCGGCCGACGGGCCCAAACAGGTGCAGAGTCAGTTCAACTCGAACTCCCAGGAGAACATCACCGACTTCATCAGACAGGTGAGGAACGGTGACTCCGAGATCGAGTACGGCAACCTCCTGACGGTCCCGCTGAACGACGGGCTGCTGTACGTGGAGCCGGTCTACGTACGCGGTGGCGGACTGAAGCTGCCTCTGCTGCGCAAGGTGCTGATGACCTACGGCGGCAAGACCGTGTTCGAGAACACGCTGGACGAGGCGCTGAACAAGCTCTTCCCGGGCGACGGTTCGACGACGCCGCCACCGGATTCCGACCAGGACACCACCAAGCCGCCGCCCTCGACGAGCAACCCGACGGTGAAGGAGGCCCTCGGCGACGCCCAGGAAGCCTTCACCACGGGCCAGGACGCCCTCAAGAACGGTGACTGGGAGGCGTACGGCAAGGCGCAGAAGGACCTCCAGAAGGCCCTGCAGCGGGCGGAGGACGCGCAGGCCGCGGCCGGCAAGAACGGCGACAAGGCCGACAAGGCCGATAAGAACACCGACAAGAACACCGACAAGAGCGACAAGGGCTCCGGCTCCGCCGGCGGCTGAGGCAGAGGCCCCTCCCGCGCCGTGGTACGGTGAACACACAACGGCGCGGGGTGGAGCAGCTCGGTAGCTCGCTGGGCTCATAACCCAGAGGTCGCAGGTTCAAATCCTGTCCCCGCTACTGAAACCGAAGGCCCGGATCCTCAAGGATCCGGGCTTTCGTGCGTGTGTCCTTCCGGTTCTCGATGCGAGCCGCCCCAGGCATGTCCGCGGCCTCGGCGCCACTGCAGTCGTCATCCATGGCAGTCGTCATCCATGACCTGCGGAGGACCACCTTCCGGTGAGTTCGCTTTCTCCCCTCTGACACCTGCGAACGCATGTGCCGACCTGCGCGACAGCCTTGCCGTGCCGGGGAGTTGG
Organism: Streptomyces griseoaurantiacus; assembly: GCA_014656015.1. GTDB lineage: Bacteria > Actinomycetota > Actinomycetes > Streptomycetales > Streptomycetaceae > Streptomyces > Streptomyces griseoaurantiacus. Next base: position 12,263 of record BNBP01000031.1, read on the forward strand.
GCGCCCTGTGTTTGACTTGTCTCTCTGTGGGCATGTCGACAAAACGCTGTAGTGACCTCACTGGCTGCGGTATACCAGGTGTACCCGGGTTGCAGGTGGTGCGACGATGGACGTTATGGGGGACAAGGCAACTCTGTTCGAGACGGGGCGGTTTGGGCGGGCTTTTGTGACTTCCGAGGTTTCCGAGGTTCCCGGACAGGACGAAACCACGGAGGTCGCCGAGGAGTTGGCCGAGGAGGCACGTCGGCGCGCGGCCGCAAAGGCCGGCGACGTCGAGGCGATGAGCGTCCTCGGCAGCATGCTGCTGCGCCGCGGTGATCTCGACGGAGCCGAGCCCCATCTGCGTGCCGCCACGGCCGCCGGTGACCGGGCCGCGGCCAACAACCTGGGAGTCCTCCTGCATCAGCGGGGCTATCCCGAGGAGGCCGCCGGCTGGTGGCGCATCGCGGCCGTCGCCGGTTCCACCGCGGCCGCGCACGCGCTCGGCCGGCACCACCGCGAGCGCGGTGACGAGCCGGCGGCCGAGTACTGGCTGCGCCAGTCCGCCGAGCAGGGCCATGTACTGGGCGCCTACGCCCTCGCCGACCTGCTGGAACACCGCGGCGACGCGGGCAGCGAGCACTGGATGCGGGTCGCCGCCGAGCGGGGCCACCGCGAGGCCGCCTACCGACTGGCCCGGGCCCTGGACCGCGAGGCCGACGCCGTGGGCACCGCGCTGGGCGCCGGGGGCAGAGGAGGGGCGAGAGGCGCCCCACCGGGCCTGCTGGACACCGACGCACGCCTGCGCCGGCTCAAGGGCGCCGACGGCACCGGGAACGTGCCCGAGGAGGCCGAACAGTGGTACCGCCAGGCCGCCGCGCGCGGACACCGGCGGGCCGCGCTGCACCTCGGCGCGATCCTGGAGAAGCGCGGCGAGCTGAAGGAGGCGGGCCGCTGGTACCTGACGTCCGCCAAGGACGGCGAGACGCGTGCTGCCTGTGCGCTCGGCTTCCTGCTGCGCGACGCCGGGGACAGTGAAAGCGCCGCCGTGTGGTGGCTGCGGGCGGCCCAGGAGGGCGACGGCAACGCGGCCAACGCGCTCGGCGCGCTGCACGCCGAGCGCGGGGAGACGCAGACCGCCGAGCGCTGGTACCGGGCCGCCATGGACGCCGGCGACGTCAACGGTGCCTACAACCTCGGGCTGCTCTGCGCCGAGCAGGGCCGGACCGGGCCCGCCGAGCAGTGGTACCGGCGGGCCGCTTACGCCGGGCACCGGGAGGCGGCGAACGCACTCGCCGTGCTGCTGCTCCAGGGCGGCGACGCGGCAGGAGCCGAGCCGTGGTTCTCCAAGGCGGCGGAGGCGGGCAGCGTCGACGCCGCGTTCAACCTGGGCATCCTCCACGCGGGGCGCGGCCAGGAGCGGGCCGCGCTCGGCTGGTACGAGCGCGCGGCCGCCGCCGGGCACACCGAGGCCGCCCTGCAGGTCGGCATCGCGCGGCTGCGGGACGGGGAGGAGCAGGAGGCCGAGCGGCACCTGCGCTGTGCCGCGGGGGGCGGCAGCGCGGAGGCGGCGTACCGGCTCGCCACGGTGCTCGACGCGCGGCGTCCGCCCGCGCCCGCGCACGAGCTGGGGGAGCCGGCCCGGGAGAGGTCCGAGTGCGAGGAGTGGTACGAGCGGGCCGCGTCCCAGGGCCACCGCCGGGCGCAGGTCCGGGTCGGCATGCTCGCCGCCGGGCGCGGCGAGGTCGTGGAGGCGGCGCGCTGGTACCGGCTCGCGGCCGAGGCCGGCTCGCGCAACGGCGCCTTCAACCTCGGCCTGCTGCTCGCCCGCGAGGGCAGCGAGCCGGAGGCGGCCCTGTGGTGGACGCGGGCCGCCGACGCGGGGCACGGACGTGCGGCGCTGCGGCTCGCGCTGGTCTACGCCCGGCGGGGGGAGCTGGCGGAGGGGCAGCGCTGGGCGGACCGGGCGGTGGAGCTGGGACCGGCGGAGGTCGCCGAGCGGGCGGCGCGGCTGCGGGACGCGCTGCGGCAGGAGCTGTCGGCGTGAGGGGGCGATTTGCTTCTGCTTCGCGTCTTGACGTAACGTTGCGTTTGTCGACGCGGGGTGGAGCAGCTCGGTAGCTCGCTGGGCTCATAACCCAGAGGTCGCAGGTTCAAATCCTGTCCCCGCTACTGAAGACCGAAGGCCGGAATCCGTAAGGGTTCCGGCCTTCGGCGTGTGCCGTACCGGCCCGGCCGCGCGAGGGCCGGCGTACGGAGGCGGGTGAAGGGAAAAGCCCCGGCGGTTCGCTGCCGGGGCTTTACGTCTGTGACCTGGGAGACGGGCGGGGCGGGCCGGTCAGGCCTTCGCCGCGCAGTTCGGGCACAGGCCCCGGTAGGTGACCTCGACGTCCGAGACCGTGAAGCCGAAGCGCTCCGAGTCCGGGAGGTCGGCCAGCGGATTGCCGGCCGGGTGGACGTCGCGGATCGAGCCGCAGCCCGCGCACACCAGGTGGTGGTGGGGGCGGTGCGCGTTCGGGTCGTACCGCTTGGCGCGCCGGTCCGTGGCGACCTCGAGCACCTCGCCGAGCGAGACCAGTTCGCCGAGCGTGTTGTAGACGGTGGCCCGGGAGATCTCCGGCAGCTTCGCCGCGGCACGCGCGTGCACCTCGTCGGCCGTCAGATGGACGTGCTCGCCGTCGAGGACCTCGGCCACCACACGCCGCTGTGCGGTCATGCGCCATCCGCGTCCACGCAGACGTTCCAGTAGGTCACTCATGGTTTCCAGACTAACAGCAAGGCCCCCCGATTCTGAACGGGTGTGATTCTGGAGCTCAACTTGACTTGGATTGAGTCCAACGTAGGATCGGGTATGGACCTGGCCCCGGGACAACTCGCGGCCGGGGCAATCGAAGTCGCAAGGCATCAAGCAGGAGGCGCACGTGACGCAGGGACCGCTCACCACCGAAGCCGGGGCCCCGGTCGCCGACAACCAGAACAGCGAGACCGCGGGCGCCGGCGGTCCCGTCCTCGTCCAGGACCAGCTCCTCCTGGAGAAGCTGGCCCACTTCAACCGCGAGCGCATCCCGGAGCGGGTGGTGCACGCCCGCGGCGCAGGCGCCTACGGCACCTTCACGGTGACCGGGGACGTCACGCGGTACACGCGCGCCGCTTTCCTCTCCGAGGTCGGCAAGCAGACCGAGACGTTCCTGCGCTTCTCCACCGTGGCCGGCAACCTCGGTGCCGCGGACGCCGTCCGCGACCCGCGCGGCTTCGCGCTGAAGTTCTACACCGAGGAGGGCAATTACGACCTCGTCGGCAACAACACCCCGGTGTTCTTCATCCGGGACGCCATCAAGTTCCCCGACTTCATCCACACCCAGAAGCGCGACCCCTACACGGGTTCGACCGAGATGGACAACGTCTGGGACTTCTGGAGCCTGTCCCCGGAGTCCACGCACCAGGTGACCTGGCTCTTCGGTGACCGCGGCATCCCGGCCTCGTACCGGCACATGGACGGCTTCGGCTCGCACACCTTCCAGTGGAACAACGAGGCCGGCGAGGTCTTCTGGGTCAAGTACCACTTCAAGACCGACCAGGGCATCAAGAGCCTCACGCAGGACGAGGCCAACCGGCTCGCCGGTGAGGACCCCGACTCCCACCAGCGCGACCTGCGCGAGGCGATCGAGCGCGGCGACTTCCCGTCCTGGACCGTCGGCGTGCAGATCATGCCCGTCGCCGAGGCCGCGCACTACCGCTTCAACCCCTTCGACGTGACCAAGGTCTGGCCGCACGCGGACTACCCGGTCATCGAGATCGGCAAGCTGGAGCTCAACCGCAACCCGGAGAACGTGTTCGCCGAGGTCGAGCAGTCGATCTTCAGCCCCTCCCACTTCGTGCCGGGCATCGGCCCCTCGCCGGACAAGATGCTCCAGGGCCGCCTCTTCGCGTACGGCGACGCCCACCGCTACCGCGTCGGCATCAACGCCGACCACCTGCCGGTGAACCGCCCGCACGCCACCGAGGCGCGCACCAACTCCCGCGACGGCCACCTCTACGACGGTCGCCACAAGGGTGCGAAGAACTACGAGCCGAACAGCTTCGGCGGGCCGTTCCAGACGAACCGCCCGCTGTGGCAGCCCCTCCCCGTCGAGGGCGCGACCGGCGACGCCGCGGCGCCCCTGCACGCCGAGGACAACGACTTCGTCCAGGCCGGCAATCTCTACCGGCTCATGACGGAGGAGGAGAAGGGGCGCCTGATCGGCAATCTGTCCGGTGCCCTGTCCCAGGTCACGCGCGAGGACATCGTCGAGCGCGCGATCGGCAACTTCCGCAATGCCGACCCCGAGTTCGGCAAGCGGCTGGAGGCCGCCGTGCAGGCCCTGCGCGGCTGAGCGGGAGGCGTTCGGTGCCTGTGCGGGTCCGCCCGTACAGGCACCGACGCATGTCAGGAGGGCACCGGCTGCGGGGCCGGGGCCCAGCAGCGCAGGATGTCGCGGACCGAGACGATGCCGGCGGGCTCGTCGCGGTCCATGACGATCAAGTGCCGGAAGCCGCCGTGGGTCATGGCGCGGGCCGCCTCCTCCAGGGTCCAGGAGGGCGCGGCGAAGACGACGTCGGTGGTGGTGTGGGCGTGGGCGGGTTCGGCGTCGGGGCTGAGGCCCCGGCCGACGGCGTTGAGGACGTCCCTCTCGGTGAGGATGCCGAGGCCGCCGGCATCCGGGTCGAGGACGACGGCGGCGCCGACGCGCCGGGCGGACATCAGTGCGGCTGCCTGCCGCAGGGTGTGTGCGGGGCCGATGGTCAGGACGACCGTGCTCATGGCGTCGCGGACGAGCATGGAGTGAGCCACCTCCTACGAGTTCCGGATCGGTCCACCCCCGCGCGCCGGGGACGGCGGCGCTCGCCCGTGAAGTGATTCACAAGTTCACAAGTGGGGGGATTCTCAGAGTCGCAGGCACAGGGCCGGTCAACAAGAGGGCGCGTGCGGTGTTTTCGGGGGCGCTCGGCGCACCGCCCCGCTTCAGTACCGCTCGTTCAGGTGGTCGAGCAGCTCGTCGTGGAGCAGGCCGTTCGACGCGGCCGCGTTGCCGCTGTGCGGACCCGGGCGGCCGTCGAGGCCCGTGAAACTGCCGCCCGCCTCCGTCACGACGATCGCCGTCGCCGCCATGTCCCACAGCGACAACTCGGGCTCCGCGCACAGGTCGACCGAGCCCTCGGCGACCATCATGTACGGCCAGAAGTCGCCGTACGCGCGGGTGCGCCACACCTTGCGGGTCAGGTCCAGGAAGCCGTTCAGGCGGCCGCGCTCCTCCCAGCCGCCGAGCGAGGAGTACGCGAAGGAGGCGTCCGCGAGCCGGGAGACCCCGGAGACCCGCAGCCGGGACGCCTGGGACAGGCTGCGGCCGGTGAAGGCGCCGTGCCCCTTCGCCGCCCACCAGCGGCGGCCGAGCGCCGGGGCGGAGACCAGGCCGACCACCGGCTGGAAAGCCCCGCCGTCCGCCTCCGTGAGCGCGATGAGCGTCGCCCAGACCGGCACTCCGCGGACGTAGTTCTTGGTGCCGTCGATCGGGTCGACGACCCAGCGGCGGGGGCCGGTGCCCTCCACGCCGTACTCCTCGCCGAGGACCGCGTCCCGGGGCCGGGCCCGCTGGAGCTGCCCGCGGATCAGCTCCTCGGCCGCCTTGTCGGCCTCGCTCACCGGCGTCATGTCCGGTTTGGTCTCGACCTTGAGGTCGAGCGCCTTGAACCGGGCCATCGTCGCGGCATCGGCGGCATCCGCGAGGACATGGGCGAGACGCAGGTCATCGAGATAGTCGGCCATGACCGCACGCTATCTTCCCCCGGCGCGCCGGGGCCAGCAGGGCGCCGCGGCGGCGGCCCCCCCCGGAAGGCCCGCTTCCCCGCGCCCCGGGGCCTTGACAGTCCGTGTGGGGGCGTCAACTGTGGGCGACAGGAGTGCCGTATCCGGGAGGCGACGATGCCTGCAGCGCGGGAGTCCCTGCTCGACGCAGCCTTCGCGGCGTCGACGAGCCGGCCGTGGTCCGCCGTGCGCATGGTCGACGTGGCCGCCGCCGCGGGCGTCTCCCGGCAGACGCTGTACAACGAGTTCGGCAGCAAAGAGGGGCTCTCCCGCGCCCTGGTGCGGCGCGAGGCCGACGCCTATCTCGTGGGCGTCGAACGTGTCCTCGCCGCGCCCGCCGAGGGCCGCGACCGGCTCGCCGCCCTCGCCGAGTGGACCGTGTCCGCCGCCCGCAACAACCCCCTCGTGCGCGCCCTGCTCACCGGCTGCTGGGGCGAGCGGCTCCCCGCGCCGACGCTGTCGGCGGTGCCCTCGTCCTCCGCGGTGCCCGCGCAGCGCCGGGCCGACGGGCCCCTGCCCTCGCCCTCCGACCTCGTGACGCTGGTGCGCGACCGTGCCGTGGCCGCGCTGTCCGGGCCCGGCACCACGAAACCGGACCTCCTGGAGATCGCGCGGTCCGCCGAACTCGTGGCCCGGCTCTCGCTGTCCTGCGTCGCGGCCCCGCCGGCGGACGGCTCGGTCACCGACCTCGTACGCACCGTGCTGTCGCGCCAGTTGGGCCGGCAGGGCCAGTCGGCGCAGTCGCGATGAGGGCTCGGGAGGACTCCGGGGCCGTCAGTGCGCCGAGCCGGAGAGCTGCAGGCCGATCACGCCGATGATGACGAAGGCGATGGACACCAGCTTGAGCGTGGACACCAGGTCGTCGAGGAAGACCATCCCGTAGATCGCCGTGCCCGCCGCGCCGATGCCCGTCCACACCGCGTACGCGGGCCCCACGTCCAGCCGCCGCAGGGACAGGGTGAGCAGACCGAAGCTGCCGAGGGCGAAACAGCAGAAGGCGATGGTGGGCCAGAGCCGGGTGAAGCCGTGGGACAGCTTGAGGCACACGGCGAAACCGGTCTCCAGGATTCCGGCCACTATGACCAGCAGCCACGCCATGAACTGTCCCTCCGTAACGTCGCGTGCGTCCGCCGCCGTCCTCCGCGTCCGCCGCACGCTCTGTGACTGCCTCGTTCGATCCGCCCGGCTGCGTCCGTCCGGTGCGATTATGCATTTACCTGCGCCGTACAGGCGCAAACACGAAGGTGGTCACGCGCCCGCGTACGCCGGGGGAGAAACGGTTGTGCGGCGGATCAGTCGCCCTCCGTGTGTTCCCGGACCGCCAGCAGCCGGCGCAGGGAGTACAGCCGCGCCGGATCGGCGTGGCCCTCGGCCACCCACGCGTCCAGCGCGCAGTCCGGCTCGTCGTGACTGCACGCGCGCGGGCAGCCCTCCGTGCCCCCCTCCAGGTCGGGGAAGGCGTGGATCACGCGCGAGGGATCGACGTGCGCGAGACCGAAGGACCGCACGCCCGGGGTGTCGACCACCCAGCCCCGGCCGCCCTCCAGCGGGAGCGCCAGCGCGGAGGTGGTGGTGTGCCGGCCGCGGCCCGTCACCGCGTTGACGTGGCCGGTGATGCGGCGTCGGCCCTCCGGCACCAGCGCGTTGACCAGCGTGGTCTTGCCCACCCCGGAGTGGCCGACGAACGCCGTCACCTTGCCGTCCAGCTCCGCCCGCACCCGGGCGGCCGCGTCGCCGGTCTCCAGTTCCTCGCGGCTCGTGACGACGTACGGGATGTCCAGGTCGCCGTAGAGCTCCAGCAGCTTCTCCGGCGGGGCCAGATCGGACTTGGTGAGGACGAGCAGCGGGGTGAGGCCGCCGTCGAAGGCCGCGACCAGGCAGCGGTCGATCAGCCGCGGGCGCGGTTCCGGGTCGGCGAGAGCGGTGACGATGGCGAGCTGGTCGGCATTGGCGACGACCACCCGCTCGTAGGGGTCGTCGTCGTCCGCCGTGCGGCGCAGGACCGAGGTGCGCTCCTCGATGCGGACGATGCGCGCGAGGGTGTCCTTGGCGCCGGACAGGTCCCCGACCAGCGCCACCCGGTCCCCGACGACCGCGGCCTTGCGGCCCAGTTCACGGGCCTTCATCGCCATCACCGTCCGGTCCTTGACCAGACAGGTCAGCCGGCCCCGGTCGACGGTGAGGACCAGGCCCTGGGCCGCGTCCTCGTGCTTGGGCCGGATGTGGGTGCGCGGCCGGTTGCCCCTGCGGTTGGGGCGGCTGCGGATGTCGTCCTCGTCGGTGTGCTTGCCGTAACGGCGCATGATCCCGGTCCGCCCGTCAGTTCCCGAGCATCCCGGCCCACAGTTCGGGGAAGTCCGGCAGCGTCTTGGCCGTCGTCGCCACGTTCTCGATCTGCACGCCGTCCACCGCGAGCCCGAGGATCGCACCGGCCGTGGCCATGCGGTGGTCGTCGTAGGTGTGGAAGATCCCGCCGTGCAGCCTGCGCGGGCGGATGTGCAGCCCGTCGGCGGTCTCGGTGACGTCCCCGCCCAGCTCGTTGATCTCCTTGGTGAGCGCCGCCAGCCGGTCCGTCTCGTGCAGCCGCAGGTGCGCGACGCCGCGCAGGGTCGAGGGGGAGTCGGCGAGGGCGGCGACGGCCGCGATGCCGGGGGTCAGCTCGCCCACCTCGCCGAGGTCGACGTCGATGCCGTGCACGGCACCCGAACCGGTGAACTCCAGACCGCGCTCGGTCAGTTCGCAGGAACCACCCATCTCGGTGAAGATCTCCCGCAGCCGGTCACCGGGCTGGGTGGTGCGCTCCGGCCAGTCGGGGATGACGACCGTGCCCGCGGTGACCAGGGCGGCGGCGAGGAAGGGCTGGGCGTTCGACAGGTCCGGCTCGATCGTCAGGTCCCGGCCGAGCAGCGCGCCCGGCGTCACCCGCCACACGTTGGGCTCGCCGCCCGACTCCGGCGTGTCCACCTGCGCGCCGACCGCCCGCAGCATGTCCACCGTCATCCGGATGTGCGGCATGGAGGGCAGCGAGGAGCCGGTGTGGCGGACCTCGACCCCCTGGTTGAAGCGCGGCGCCGAGAGCAGCAGCGCCGAGACGAACTGGGACGAGGAGGAGGCGTCGATCTCGACCGGGCCGCCGTCCAGGCCGCCACCGCCGTGCACGGTGAGCGGGAGCGCGCCCCGGCTCTCGTCGTCGATGCGGGCGCCGAGGGCGCGCAGCGCGTCGATCACGCCGTGCAGGGGGCGCTCGTAGGCACGGGGGTCGCCGTCGAAGCGGACGGGGCCGTCGGCCAGGGTGGCGACGGGCGGGAGGAAGCGCATGACCGTGCCCGCGTTGCCGACGTCCACCGTGGCGGGGCCGTGCAGGGTGGAGGGGATGACGCGCCAGGCCTCACCGGGCCCCGTCGGGGTGCCCGCGCCCGCGGGGGAGGAGTTCGAGGACACCGTCTCCTCGATGCCGACGCCCAGGGCGCGCAGGGCGCCGGCCATCAGCAGGGTGTCGCGGGAGCGGAGGGGGCGGCGCAGCCAGCCGGGCTCGGAGGCGAGGGAGGCGAGCACGAGCGCGCGGTTGGTGACCGACTTGGACCCCGGTACGTGGACCGTCGCGTCGACGGCTCCGCGCGCGTGGGGAGCGGGCCAGAGGGCGGTGTGGGCGGGGGTTGCGGTCATGGCCCGCATTCTAGTGGCCGGGGGATGAGGGCGAATCTCGATCGTGGGCGGCGATTAGCCCGCCCGGGGCTCCGAAAGCGCATCCGGGCTCACCGTTCCGGCCACGGCTCCGCGCGGGAGCCGCGCTCACAGGTCCAGCAGCCAGCGCGTGCCGCCGATCAGGGAGCACAGCGAGACCGCGTGGAAGAGGAACAGCCACAGCGCCGGAGGGACGTTCGTCAGCCGGGAGAGCTGGTCGGCATCGGAATCACCGGCGTTGCCGCGCCGGCGCTTGGCCTGCAGCTCGAAGGCCGGGCGCACGCCGCCCAGCAGCAGGAACCACACCACCGCGTACGCGAACGCCGCCTGCACCTGCGCGCCGGTCAGCCAGGACACCGCGAGGAACAGACCGCCGGTGACGAGGACCGTCAGCACCCCGTACGCGTTGCGGATCATCACGAGCATCACCAGCAGCAGCGCCGTGGCCAGCCACAGCAGCGCCGTGATGTGCCCGGCCGCGAGCAGCGCCGCGCCGCCGAGCCCCAGCAGCGGCGGCGCGGTGTAGCCCGCGGCGGCGGTGAGGATCATGCCGAGGCCGTGCGGCTTGCCCCGGCTCACGGTGAGGCCGCTGGTGTCCGAGTGCAGACGTATGCCCGTCAGGGTGCGCCCCGTGAGCAGCGCCACCAGACCGTGGCCGCCCTCGTGGGCGATCGTGACGGCGTTGCGGGAGACCCGCCAGACCGCGTGCGGGAGGACGGCCGCGAGCGCGGCGACCAGCGTGGCCAGCACCACCCAGAGATCCGGGTCGGGCTGGGTGCCGAAGAGCCGGTCCCAGAGCTCCGGCAGCGAGGGGGTGGCGAGGGGATTCATGATCGGTGCTGACTCCGGGAGGTCGGGCCGGGCGGGGACGGCGCCCGCCACCGTCGTTGAGGGGCGGCGGGCCGGCCTGGCAGTGTGGCACGTATGTGCGGACGGTATGCGGCGAGTCGTGGACCCGAGGATCTCGCGGGGATCTTCGGGATAGAGGTGGGGGTGCCCTCCGCCCAGGAATCCCAGGAATCCCAGCAACCCAACGCGTCCTGGGAGTCCCAGGAGACCCACGACTCACAGGAGACCCACGACTCACAGGAGCTCCACGACTCACAGGAGCCGCAGGGCTCCCAGAAGTCCCAGGAGGCCCGGGAGGATCCCGGGCCACTCGTGCCCGACTACAACGTGGCCCCCACCAAGGAGGTCCTCGTCGTCCTCGACCGCCCCTTGAAGGACGCCGCCTCGCCGCGTCCGGTTCGCCAGCTCCGCCGGCTGCGCTGGGGGCTCGTGCCCTCCTGGTCGAGGTCCCCCGAGGGCGCCGCCCGGATGATCAACGCGCGGGCCGAGACCGTGCACGAGAAGCCCGCCTACCGCCAGGCCTTCGCCACCCGGCGCTGCATCCTCCCCGCCGACGGCTACTACGAGTGGGACACCGGCCGGGAGGAGCGGGAGCTGGAGGTCGAGGGCAGGCGGAAGCGGGCGCGCAAGCAGCCGTACTTCGTGACGCCCGCGGACGGCTCGGTCTTCGCCATGGCCGGTCTGTACGAGTTCTGGCGCGATCCGACGCTGCCGGACGGCCACCCCCGCTCCTGGTGGGTCACGTGCTCGGTGATCACCACGGAGGCAGAGACGGCTCCGCTCGCCGTGCCGCCGCAGGAGGGCCCGCGCTCGCTCGCCGACATCCACCCCCGGATGCCGCTGATGCTGACGCCGGACCGGTGGGACGCGTGGCTCGACCCCCGGCACACCGACACGGCGGAGCTGCGGGAGCTGCTCGCGCCGCCGCCGGAGGGGCTGATGCGGGCGTACCCGGTGGGCACCGCGGTGAGCAACGTCCGCAACAACGGCCCCGAACTGCTGAAGGAACTGTCCGGCCCGGAGGAGGGCACGCTCTTCTGATCCCCGGCTGATCCCCGGCCGACCCCAGCTTTTCCGGCTCCCGGCTCCCGGCCCCCGGCCCCTGGTCTCGGCTCCCCGGCTGCTGACCCCTGGTCCCCGGCCCCTGGTCTCGGCTTCACGGCTCCTGATCCCCGATGTCCGGTTCCCCCGCCCCGTCCCGCCCCGCCCCCCTCCCGCCCTCGCCCGCCCCCCTCCCGCCCTCGCCCGCCCCGCTCCCGTCGGTCCCTCCGCCGCCGTGCCCGAGGCGGCACCATGGCCGCATGACGCCCCCCACGACCCCCACGCCTCCCGCCGACCCCTCGCCCCCCTCGCCCCCCACGGGCCCCGCCACCCCCACCACGGAGACCGTCGCGACCCCGGCGGGCGAGGCCCGCATCACCTGGCACCCCGCCCCCGGACCCCGCCTCGTCCTCGCCGCCGGGCACGGGGCCGGCGGCGGCATCGAGGCGCGTGATCTGCGGGCGCTCGCCGCCGAGCTGCCCCGGCACGGGGTGAGCGTCGCCCTGGTCGAACAGCCCTGGCGGGTCGCCGGGAAGAAGGTGGCGCCGGCTCCGAGGACCCTGGACACCGCCTGGCGCGCCCTGTGGCCCGCGCTCGCCCGCCCCGGACTCCCGGTGATCGCCGCCGGCCGCAGCGCCGGTGCCCGTGTCGCCTGCCGCACCGCCGGGGAACTGGGCGCCCACGCCGTCCTCGCCCTGAGCTTCCCGCTGCACCCCCCGGGCCGACCCGAGCGGACCCGGGCCCCCGAACTGCTCGGCACCGGCGTCCCGACCCTCGTCGTCCAGGGCGGCAGGGACCCCTTCGGCAGGCCGGAGGAGTTTCCCGAAGGGCCCTACGAGATCGTCGAGGTGCCGCACGCCGACCACGGCTTCGCCGTGCCCAAGCGCGCGGAACCCGGCCAGGAGGAGGCTCTCGCGAGGATCGCCGGGAGCGTCGTGCGGTGGGTCGCGTCACTCGGGTGATGCCCGGGAATGCCGGGCGCGGGACCCGTGTTGTGCGAATCGGACGGCACCCGCGGTGCGCGGTCGGCAGGTGGCAGGGGTCACCGCCGCCGGAACCGGCGGGAGCCACCACGCGGCACGGAGCGTCCCGTGCCACCGTCCGTAGAGAGGAAGTCCGCCGCATGGGTTCGACCATCTGCCCGAACCGTCGCAGCAGCGCCGACCTGGAGTGGACGGTTCTGCACGCGACGAAGACCGCCCCTGTTCGGGCGGCGGGCGGGCCGGATCGTCGTCTATCCTCCGATTCGAGTGGGACCGGTCTCGGTTCCGCACGATCACTCGAGGAGGTGGGTCCGGTCACCGGTACCGACGCAGGGACCGAAAACGGCCAGGCGGAGCAGCCCGAGGGCCGGGGGACGAGCGGGGGACCGGCCGTCACGCCGGTCGCCGAGTCGACCGCGGAGCGCAGCGCGCGCTTCGAGCGGGACGCGCTCGAGTTCCTCGACCAGATGTACTCGGCCGCGCTGCGCATGACGCGCAACCCGGCCGACGCCGAGGACCTGGTCCAGGAGACGTACGCGAAGGCGTACGCGTCCTTCCACCAGTTCCGTGAGGGCACCAACCTCAAGGCCTGGCTGTACCGGATCCTCACCAACACGTTCATCAACTCGTACCGCAAGAAGCAGCGCGAACCTCAGCGCAGTGCGGCCGAGGAGATCGAGGACTGGCAGCTCGCCCGCGCCGAGTCGCACATGTCGACGGGTCTGCGCTCCGCGGAGTCGCAGGCGCTCGACCACCTGCCCGACTCCGACGTGAAGTCGGCGCTGCAGGCGATCCCCGAGGAGTTCCGCATCGCCGTGTATCTCGCCGATGTCGAGGGCTTTGCCTACAAGGAGATCGCGGACATCATGGGGACACCCATCGGTACGGTGATGTCCCGGCTGCACCGGGGCCGCCGTCAACTGCGCGGCATGCTCGAGGACTACGCCCGTGAGCGCGGGCTGGTCCCGGCCGGCGCCGGAGAGTCGAACGAAGCGAAAGGCTCGGGCTCATGAGCTGCGGAGAGCCGCACGAGACGGATTGCAGCGAAATCCTCGACCATCTCTACGAGTTCCTCGACCGGGAGATGCCGGATTCCGACTGCACCAAGTTCGAGCACCACTTCGAGGAGTGCTCGCCGTGCCTGGAGAAGTACGGTCTGGAGCAGGCCGTGAAGAAGCTGGTCAAGCGGTGCTGCGGCCATGACGAGGTGCCGACCGACCTGAGGTCCAAGGTCATGGGGCGGATCGATCTGATCCGCTCCGGCCAGACCGTGCCGGAGCACGACGTGGCCACGGGCTCGCCCGCGTCCCCGGGGCCCCAGGAGGCCTGAGCACCGGCCCGCGGGGCACGGGCCCACGGCCCGCCGGCCCCCGAGGGGTGCCGGCCCCCGTCGCGCACGGGGGCCCGCCGCACACGCACGCCCGCGGTGCACGCCCGCCCGTGGCGCACGGCGTTCCGGCAGCGTGTTCCGCCTCCTCCGCACCGCCCTCCGTACGACGCGCGCCCGGCGCGCGCACCCTCGCTCCGCTCCCCGCGCCGAGGCCGTACTCCGGCCCGTGACGGGCCTTACCGCGTCCGTCGGTGGGTAACCCATGGGTAATGAGCGCCCGTCCGGCGGTACGTGGTTGGATGCGAGCAGGGCCACGTGCGAAGGGCCGCGGGGGCGGGACAGGACGAAAGGTCCGTGGCCACGCGGACGTCAGGGAAGCGACAGGCGGGAAGCGCAAGGACTGGCAGGCGGGAATCGTGAGGATCTTCGGCAAGGGACGGCACCGGCCCTCCGCCTCCTGGCGGCAGGCCACCGACCGCGCGTTCACGCTGATAGGGGACGGCCGCTACGAGGACGCGGGCGCGCTGCTGACCCGCGCGGCGGACCTGGAACCCTGGCTGTCGGAGTCCTGGTTCAACCTCGCCCTGCTGCACAAGTTCCGGCACGACTGGGAGCAGGCCAGGGCGGCCGGTCTGCGGGCCGTGGCGCTGCTGGACCGCGAGGCGGGCGCTCCTGACTGGTGGAACGTGGGCATCGCCGCCACCGCCCTGCAGGACTGGCCGCTGGCCCGCCGCGCCTGGCAGGCCTACGGGCTGCACGTACCGGGCGGTCCGAGCGTCGCCGGTGAGCGGGCCGGGATGGACCTCGGCAGCGCGGCCGTACGGCTCTCGCCCGAGGGCGAGGCCGAGGTGGTGTGGGGGCGCCGGCTGGACCCCGCGCGCATGGAGGTCCTGTCCATCCCGCTGCCCTCCTCCGGCCGCCGCTGGGGCGAGGTCGTGCTGCACGACGGGGTGCCCCACGGGGAGCGGACCACGGCCGCCGGGCACGCCTTCCCCGTCTTCGACGAGATCGAACTGTGGGCGCCCTCCCCGGTGCCCACCTGGGTGGTGCTCCTGGAGGCGGCCACCGAGGAGGACCGCGACGCCCTGGAGCGGCTCGCGGCCGAGGCCGGTTACGCCGCCGAGGACTGGTCGTCCTCGGTGCGCCTGCTGTGCCGCCTGTGCTCCGAGTCCCGGATGCCCTCCGACGAGGGCGAGGGCGAGCACCTCGACCCGCACGACCACAGCGAACCCGGCCATCCCGGGCCGCTCGGCCACCGCACGGACGGCCAGCTCTGGGTGCCCGAGCGCGAGTGCGGTCTCGCGGCGCCCGCGGCGCTGGTGCGCGGACTGCTCGACGGCTGGGTCGCGGACTCCCCGGACTCGCGCGGCTGGCGGGACCTGGAAGAGGTCTGCTGAGGCGGAGTGCGGTTCGCGTACGGCGGGGTCCACCGAGGCGCTCCTCGCGGGGCGGGCGGCGGCTCCCCTTAGGCTATGCGGGAGAACTCGGCGCCCCCGGGAAGACCTCGGCCCCGAGACGACTCGGTCTCAGAAGACACAGTGCAGGAAGGCGTACGTCGGCCATGGCCCAGCAGGACACCGATCAGCAGCAGGCGGGCGTGCTCCCCGTCGACGACGAGGGGTACGTCATCGACACGGAGGACTGCGAGGAGCGCGAGGCCGCCTACCGCGAGCGCGGCACCTCCCGGCCGATCACCGTCGTCGGCAACCCGGTGCTGCACAAGGAGTGCAAGGACGTCACGGAGTTCGACGAGGAACTGGCGAAGCTGGTCGACGACATGTTCGCCAGCCAGCGCACCGCCGAGGGTGTGGGCCTGGCCGCCAACCAGATCGGCGTCGACCGGAAGGTCTTCGTCTACGACTGCCCGGACGACGAGGGCGTGCGGCACGTGGGTGTCGTCTGCAATCCCAAGCTCGTCGAACTGCCCGCCGAGCGGCGCCGGCTGGACGACAACAACGAGGGCTGCCTGTCCGTGCCGACGGCGTACGTGTCGCTGGCCCGCCCCGACTACGCCGAGGTCACCGGGCAGGACGAGAAGGGCAACCCCGTCAGGGTCCGCGGCACCGGCTACTTCGCGCGCTGCCTGCAGCACGAGACGGACCACCTGTACGGGTACCTGTACATCGACCGGCTCTCCAAGCGCGACCGCAAGGACGCGCTGCGGCAGATGGCGGAGAACGAGCCGCGCTATCCGATCGTGCCGAACGACTGATCCGCACGATCGAAGCAGACCGATTCCGATCGAATCTGATCGTATTTTAGTCAAGTCAGACTGATTGAAGGCTGAATAAAACCGCCTCAGAGTGATCGTGGTGATGTTCACGGCGCCCGGCCGGGAGACCCTCTCCCGGCCGGGCGCCGTTCTATGTATGTTCAAGTGCCACGTACGCGAGGAACATGCCAAATCCATTCCCAAAGTGGTCAGTTGTGTAGCTGAATGGAAAGTGCGGGGATACGCAAGGGCGCGCGCCCGGGCACGGGGGGAGCGGTGCGACGCCGACCGGCTGCTGAGAGGGGTTTGT
Organism: Streptomyces griseoaurantiacus; assembly: GCA_014656015.1. Lineage (GTDB taxonomy): Bacteria > Actinomycetota > Actinomycetes > Streptomycetales > Streptomycetaceae > Streptomyces > Streptomyces griseoaurantiacus. Next base: position 28,493 of record BNBP01000031.1, read on the forward strand.
TCGTGCCAGCTTTCCCACACAGCACTTCACCCACCACCACCGCGGTCGCGGTTCCACCGGCGCTCTCGCTGCCGGTGATCGAGGCCGCGTTTCCCCGGCAACGGCATCCGTATTGGCCCCGGCTCCAGGAGAACACCCGTTCCTGGCTGCTGGAAAAGCGGCTGATGCCGGAGGACAAGGTGCGCGAATATGCCGACGGTCTGTGCTACACGGACTTGATGGCCGGCTACTACCTCGGCGCCCCCGACGACGTGCTCCAGGCGATAGCGGATTACAGCGCCTGGTTCTTCGTCTGGGACGACCGGCACGACCGCGACGTGGTCCACCGCAGGCCCGCCGCCTGGCGCCGCCTGCGGGTCCGGCTGCACACGGCCCTGGACTCACCCACGTCCCATCTGCACCACCAGGACCCGCTGGTCGCGGGCTTCGCCGACAGCGTGCTGCGCCTGTACGCCTTCTGCGGACGGGCGTGGAACGCTCGCTTCGCCCGCCACTTCCACGCCGTGATCGAGGCCTACGACCGGGAGTTCCGCAACCGCCTGCGCGGCCGGGTCCCCACGGTCGAGGAATACCTCGAACTGCGCCGGCTCACCTTCGCCCACTGGATCTGGACCGATCTGCTCGAACCGAGCGCGGGACGGGAATTACCGGATACGGTACGGAAACATCCCGCCTACCGAAGGGCCGCACTGCTCAGCCAGGAATTCGCCGCCTGGTACAACGATCTGTGCTCGCTCCCCAAGGAAATCGCGGGAAACGAGGTGCACAATCTCGGTATCAGTCTCGTACGGCACCGGAAGATGACACTTCCGGAAGCCGTCACGGAACTTCGGCGGCGTATCACGGACTGCATAGACGAATTCCTGATCGCCGAGCGTGAGGCCCTGCGCTTCGCCGACACGCTCGACGACGGCACCGTCCCCGGCAAGGAACTCAGCATCGCCGTGAAGTCCTGCGTCATCAATATGCGGAACTGGTTCAGCGCCGTCTACTGGTTCCACCACGAATCCGGCCGGTACCGCGTCGACGCCTGGGAGGACAGCGCCACACCCCCGTACGTCACGAACGAAACGGAAGGTGAGAAATGACCCTGGAATCGAGCATCCAGCCGACGGCACCCGAGCCCCGCACCGCCGCCCCGCTGCCCCAGCCGCCCCTGGCGGGCGGCGCCGTCCCGCTCCTCGGCCACGGCTGGAAACTGGTGCGCGACCCCCTCGGCTTCCTCTCCCGGCTGCGCGCCCACGGGGACGTCGTACGGCTCACCCTGGGCCCGAAGACCGTGTACGCCGTCACCACCCCCGAGCTCACCGGCGCCGTCGCCCTCAGCCCCGACTACAAGATCGGCGGCCCGCTCTGGGAGTCCCTGGAGGGCCTGCTCGGCAAGGAGGGCGTCGCCACCGCCAACGGGCCCACCCACCGGCGGCAGCGGCGCACCATCCAGCCCGCCTTCCGGCTCGACGCGATCCCCGCGTACGGCCCGGTCATGGAGGAGGAGGCGCACGCCCTCACGACGCGCTGGCGCCCCGGCGAGACCGTCGACTGCACCTCCGAGTCCTTCCGGATAGCCGTGCGCATCGCCGCCCGCTGCCTGCTGCGCGGCGGCTTCATGGACGAGCGCGCCGAACGGCTGTGCCTCGCCCTCGCCACCGTCTTCCGCGGCATGTACCGGCGCATGGTGATACCCGCCGGACCGCTCTACCGGCTGCCGCTCCCGGGCAACCGCGCATTCGACCGGGCACTGGCCGATCTGCACCTCCTGGTCGACGAGATCATCGCCGAACGCCGGGCGTCCGGTGAAACGCCGGACGATTTGCTGACCGCATTGCTGGCGGCGAAGGACGGGAATGGCGAGCCCATCGGGGAACAGGAGATCCACGACCAGGTCGTCGCGATACTCACCCCCGGCAGCGAAACCGTCGCCTCCACGGTCATGTGGCTGCTCCAGGTTCTCGCGGCCCACCCGGAACAGGCCGAAAAGGTGAGCGCCGAGGTCGAATCCGTCACCGGCGGGCGGCCCGTCGCATTCGGCGACGTACGCCGCCTGACCCACACCAACAATGTCGTCGTCGAGGCGATGCGGCTGCGGCCCGCGGTATGGATCCTCACCCGCCGGGCGGTCGTCGACACCGAACTCGGCGGCTTCCGCATTCCGGCCGGCGCCGACATCGTGTACAGCCCGTACGCGATCCAGCGCGACCCCGAGTCCTACGAGCGGAACCTGGAGTTCGACCCCGACCGGTGGCTCCCGGAGCGGGCCAAGGCCGTGCCCAGGCACGCCATGAGCCCCTTCAGCACCGGCAACCGCAAGTGTCCCAGCGACCACTTCTCCATGGCCCAGCTCACGCTGATCACGGCCACGGTGGCGCGCACCTGGCGCCTCGAACAGGTGGCGGGTTCGAACGACACGACCCGGGTGGGCATCACCCTGCGCCCGCACCGGCTGCTGCTCAGGCCCGTCCTCCGGTGAGGCCGGGGCCCGCGCGGAGCTGACGCGCCCGAGGGGGCGGGTGCCCGGCACGTCGGGACACCCGCCCCCTCGGCTCAGGCCGCCGTCTCCGGCTCCTCGGCGCCGGGCCCCCGGAACGTGCGCCGGTACGCCTGCGGGGTCGTGCCCAGCGTGCGCACGAACTGGTGCCGCAGCGACGCCGCGTTGCCGAAGCCGGTGCGGCCCGCGATCGCGTCCGTCGTCTCGTCGGTGCCCTCGAGGAGCCGCTGCGCGAGCAGCACCCGCTGGCGCAGGATCCAGCGGTACGGAGTGGTGCCCGTCTCCTGCTGGAAGCGGCGGGCGAAGGTGCGCGGCGACATGTGGGCGCGGGCGGCGAGCTGCTCGACGGTGACCTCCTCGTCGAGGTGCCGCTCCATCCAGACGAGCACCTCGCCGACGGTGTCGCACCGGTTCCTCGGCAGCGGGCGCTCGATGAACTGGGCCTGACCGCCGTCCCGGTGGGGCGGCACCACCATGCGCCGGGCGATCCGGTTGGCGACCTCCGGGCCCTGCTCCTTGCGCACCAGGTGCAGACAGGCGTCGATCCCGGCGGCCGTGCCGGCGGAGGTGATCACCGGGTCCTCGTCCACGTACAGCACGTCCGGCTCGACCCGCGCCCGCGGGTAGCGCCGGGCGAGGTTGTCCGCGTGCCGCCAGTGCGCCGCGCAGCGCCGGTCGTCCAGCAGCCCGGCGGCGCCCAGCGCGAAGACGCCGGAGCAGACACTGAGCACCCGGGTGCCCCGCCCGGCGGCCTCGCGCAGCGCCTGGAGCAGCTCGGGCGGGAAGTCGCGGGTCTCGAAGCCGTCGCCCGCGGGCACGGCGACCAGGTCGGCCTCCGCCAGCCGCTCCAGGCCGTACGGCGTGGAGAAGGTCAGGCCCGGCACATGGGTGCCGAGCCGCGGGCCCTCGGCGGAGACCACCGCGAAGTCGTAGACGGGCAGCCCCTCGTCGCTCCGGTCGATCCCGAAGACCTCGCAGACGACGGCCAGTTCGAAGGGGTGTACGCCGTCCAGCATGACGGCGGCGACATTGCGCAGCATGGGGACAGTGTGCCGCGACGGTGGCAGGAAATCGAGGGTGTGCGGCAGTCCTGCCACTGACGCCGGGCGGCCGGCGGCGCGAAGGTGGAACACATGAACACGACACACGCACAGGCACTCGTCGGAATGCTGGCCGTCCTCGGCCTCCTCGTCCTGATCACCCTGCCCGCCCTGACCGGCGTGGTCCACGACTGGCGCGTGGACCGGCAGATCAGGGCGGCCCGTCAGGAGCGGGAGGCGCAGGAGCGGGGGGAGCGGAGTGAGGAGCGGAAGGCGGCGGGAAGCGCTCAGAAGTCCTCGTCGAAGCCGACCGAGCCCTCCACCGCCACCTGGTACGCCGAGGCCCGCCGTTCGAAGAAGTTGGTCAGCTCCTGAACACCCTGGAGCTCCATGAAGGAGAACGGGTTCTCCGAGCCGTACACCGGCGCGAAGCCGAGCCGCACCAGCCGCTGGTCGGCGACGCACTGAAGGTACTGCCGCATGGACTCGGTGTTCATCCCCGGGAGGCCGTCGCCGCAGAGATCGCGGGCGAACTGCAGCTCCGCCTCGACGGCCTCCCTCAGCATGTCGGTCACCTGCCGCCCCAGCTCCTCGTCGAAGAGGCCGGGCTCCTCCTTGCGGACGGTGTCGACCACGTCGAACGCGAAGGACATGTGCATCGTCTCGTCCCGGAAGACCCAGTTGGTGCCGGTGGCCAGACCGTGCAGCAGCCCCCGGCCGCGGAACCAGTAGACGTAGGCGAACGCCCCGTAGAAGAACAGCCCCTCGATGCACGCCGCGAAGCAGATCAGGTTCAGCAGGAAGCGCCGGCGGTCGGAGCGCGTCTCCAGTCGGTCGAGCCTCTCCACGGAGTCCATCCACCGGAAGCAGAACTCCGCCTTCTCACGGATCGACGGGATGTTCTCCACCGCCGCGAAGGCCGCCGCCCGGTCGTCCGGATCGGGCAGGTAGGTGTCCAGCAGGGTCAGATAGAACTGGACGTGCACGGCCTCCTCGAACAGCTGCCTGCTCAGGTACAGCCGCGCCTCGGGCGAGTTGATGTGCTTGTAGAGGGTCAGCACCAGGTTGTTGGCCACGATCGAGTCGCCCGTCGCGAAGAACGCGACCAGCCGGCCGATCAGATGCCGTTCGGCGGGCGTGAGCTTCGCGAGGTCGGCGACGTCGGAGTGGAGGTCGACCTCCTCCACGTGCCAGGTGTTCTTGATGGCGTCCCGGTAGCGCTCGTAGAAGTCGGGGTAGCGCATGGGACGCAGGGTGAGCTCGAAGCCGGGGTCGAGCAGGTTCTTGACCGCCCCGACGGCGTCCGTGGTGGTGTCCGGGTGGGTGTTCACTGGCAGGCCTCGCAGTACTCGGGGTTCTCAAGGGAGCAGGCGACCGCCTCGGGGTCCGGCACGGGCGGCGCGGGGGCCTCGGCGGCGGGGCGCTGCGCACGGGCGGCGCGGGCGATCCGGGTGGCCGGGCGGGAGCGCAGGTAGTACGTCGTCTTCAGCCCCGACTTCCACGCGTAGGCGTACATCGAGGAGAGCTTGCCGATGGTCGGCGTCTCCAGGAACAGGTTCAGCGACTGCGCCTGGTCCAGGAACGGGGTGCGGGCGGCCGCCATGTCGATCAGGGCGCGCTGCGGGAGCTCCCACGCCGTGCGGTAGAGCCGCCGCACCTCCTCGGGCAGCCAGGTCAGGCCCTCCACCGAGCCGTTGGCCTCGCGCAGCGCCTCGCGGGTGTCGGCGTCCCAGCGCCCCAGCCGCTTCAGGTCCGCCACCAGGTACGGGTTGACCTGGAGGAACTCGCCCGACAGCGTCTCGCGCTTGAACAGGTTGGAGACCTGCGGCTCGACGCACTCGTGGACGCCCGCGATCGAGGCGATGGTGGCGGTGGGCGCGATCGCGAGCAGCAGGGCGTTGCGCATGCCGGTGACCGCGATCCGCCGGCGCAGCGCCGCCCAGCGCTCGGGCCAGGACAGCTCCACGTCGTAGTGGTCCGGGTGCAGCACTCCCCGGGCGGTGCGGGTGCGTTCCCAGGCGGGCAGCGGGCCGTTGCGCGCGGCGAGTTCGGCGGAGGTCTCGTAGGCGGTGAGCATGAGGCGTTCGGCGATGCGGGCCGAGAGCGCCCGGGCCTCGGGGGAGTCGAAGGGCAGGCGCAGCCGGAAGAGGACGTCCTGGAGGCCCATCACGCCGAGGCCGACGGGGCGCCAGCGCGCGTTGGAGCGCCCGGCCTCCTCGGTCGGATAGAAGTTGAGGTCGATGACGCGGTCGAGGAAGGTGACGGCGGTGCGCACCGTCGCGTCGAGCCGTTCCCAGTCGATGCCCCCGTCTGCGGTGCCCGCGTCTGCGGTGTTCCCCTCCCGCACGAACGCGCCGAGATTGATCGAGCCGAGGTTGCAGACGGCCGTCTCGCCGTCCTCGGTGACCTCCAGGATCTCCGTGCAGAGGTTGGAGGAGTGGATCACGTTCCCGGGCTCCGCGGTCTGGTTGGCGGTGCGGTTCGCGGTGTCCTTGAAGGTCATCCACCCGGTTCCGGTCGACGCCAGGGTGCGCATCATCCGGCCGTACAGCTCACGGGCCGGCAGCGTGCGCACCGCGAGCCCCTCGGCCTCCGCGGCCCGGTAGGCGGCGTCGAACTCCGCGCCCCACAGGTCGGTCAGGCCGGGGACGTCGGAGGGGGAGAACAGGGACCACTGCGCGTCGGCCTCGACCCGGCGCATGAACTCGTCCGGGATCCAGTGGGCCAGGTTGAGGTTGTGGGTGCGGCGGGCGTCCTCGCCCGTGTTGTCGCGCAGTTCGAGGAACTCCTCGATGTCCGCGTGCCAGGTCTCCAGGTAGACGGCGGCCGCCCCCTTGCGCCGGCCGCCCTGGTTCACGGCGGCGACGGAGGCGTCGAGCGTCTTCAGGAACGGCACGATCCCGCCCGAGTGCCCGTTGGTGCCGCGGATGAGGGCGCCGCGGGAGCGGATCCGCGAGTACGCGAGGCCGATGCCCCCGGCGTGCTTGGAGAGACGGGCGACCTGGTGGTAGCGGGAGTAGATCGAGTCCAGTTCGTCCTCGGGGGAGTCGAGGAGGAAGCAGGAGGACATCTGGGGGTGACGGGTGCCGGAATTGAACAGGGTGGGGGAGGAGGGCAGGTACTCCAGACGGCTCATCAGGCCGTGGAGCGCGGCCACTTCCTCGACCGCGCGGTCCGCCCCCGCTCCGGCGAGGTCCGCCTCCTCGGCGAGGCCCGCGGCGACGCGCAGCAGGAAGTGCTGGGGCGTCTCGATCACCTTGCGGGTGACGGGGTGGCGCAGCAGATAGCGGGTGTGCAGCGTGCGCAGGCCGAAGTAGCCGAAGCGGTCGTCGGCGTCGGGGTCGACGAGCGCGTCCAGCCGTGCGGCGTGACGGCGGACGAACGCGGCGGTCCGGTCGGCGACGAGGCCCTCCCGGTGGCCGGCGGCCACGGAGGAGGTGAAGGACGTGACGCCCTGGGAGGCGGCCTCGGCCCGGATGGTGAGCGTCAGCAGGCGGGCCGCCAGCCGGGAGTGGGCGGGGTCCTCGGAGATGAGCCCCGCGGCCGCCTCGGTGGCCAGTTCCCGCAGTTCCTCCTCGCCGGCGTGGCGGGAGCGGCCGCGCAGGGCCGCCGCGGCGACCCGGCCGGGGTCGGCGTCGGGGAGGTCGGCGCTCAGTTCGGTGAGGGTCCGCAGCAGGGCGGCGCCGGGACCGTCGGGTTCCTCGGGCGCCGGGATCGCCGGGGCCGGAGCGGCCGGGGCGGTGGTCATGGGGAGCTCTCCCTCGTTCGGCGCGGGCCATGACGAGGGCAGGGAGCAACGGTGACGCAACGGATGCGCCGGGTCGCGTCCCCGGCCCATTCCACGAGGCCCGGACGTCGGGCGCCCGGACCGGACGGCCGGGCGCACTGCCGGCAGGTCCTCGGACTCAGCCCTACGCGCGGACGCGTGGATTCACCGTTGCGGGACAGTTCCGGATTCGCACCGGATTCCCCTGCGGCGGCAGCGGTGCCGAGCATACATGTAGTGCCGGAGGGCTGGTGACGGGCCCACATGTTGTGTCGGGCGCGATCGCCCCTGCGCATCCGGTGATCCCGAGGCGCACTCGCGGGAGGCCGCCGCACGCGAAAGGCCGCGACCACCCCCGGGGGCGGCCGCGGCCTTCACACGCCGAACGGGAGACCCTAGTGCGTGGTCCCCGCCGTGGCCGCCGGCAGCTCCTGCTCGACTCCGGGGTCGCCCGCGTCCGCCGTGTAGTCGTCCGCCGCCGTCTCGTCGATGCCCTCCGGCGCCTTCGCGGCCCGCAGGACGAACGTCAGGACCACCGTCACCACCACGTTCAGCACGAACGCGGTCAGGCCGATGTAGCCGATCTCCCCGATGCCGGGGATGTCGTCCGAGGAGCCGCCGAAGTGCTTCTGCGTCGGCGAGGCCACCCCGTACGCGGCCACCGTGCCGTAGACCATGCCGACCGCCCAGCCGCCGAGCAGCGCCCACCGGTGGAACCAGCGGGTGAACAGGCCGCCCACCAGCGCGGGGAACGTCTGCAGGATCCAGATGCCGCCCAAAAGCTGGAAGTTGATCGCCACCGTCTTGTCCATCGTCAGGACGAAGACCAGCGCGCCCACCTTCACCAGCAGCGAGACGATCTTGGAGACCCGGGTCTCCTCCTTCGGCGTCGCGTCCGGCTTGATGAAGTCCTTGTAGATGTTGCGGGTGAACAGGTTCGCCGCGGCGATCGACATGATCGCCGCCGGCACCAGCGCGCCGATGCCGATCGCCGCGAAGGCCACGCCCGCGAACCAGTCGGGGAACATGTTCTCGAAGAGCTGCGGAATGGCGAGCTGGCCGTTCTTGACGCTGATCCCGTCCGCGATCGCCATGAAGCCGAGCAGCGCCAGGAGGCCCAGCATCAGCGAGTACAGCGGCAGGATCGTGGTGTTGCGCCGGATCACCTCGCGGCTGCGCGAGGACAGCGTCGCCGTGATCGAGTGCGGGTACATGAACAGCGCCAGTGCGGAGCCGAGCGCGAGCGTGGCGTACGTCCACTGCCCGCCCGCGGCCGGGACCACTCCACCCGCGCCCGCCTTGGCGAACTTCTCGCCCGCCGAGGCGAAGATGTCGTCGAAGCCGCCCAGCTTGATCGGGATGTAGATGATCGCCACCGCGATGACGATGTAGATCAGCGCGTCCTTCACGAAGGCGATCAGCGCGGGGGCCCGCAGCCCGGAGGAGTACGTGTACGCGGCCAGGACGCCGAAGGCGATCAGCAGCGGCAGGTCCTTCACGAACCAGTTGGTGTTCTCGCCGCCGCCGACGCCCATCACGTCCAGCACGGCCTGGATGCCGACGAGCTGGAGCGCGATGTACGGCATCGTGGCGAGGATGCCGGTCACGGCCACCGCGAGCGAGAGCCCCTTGGAGCCGAACCGCCCGCGCACGAAGTCGGAGGTGGTGACGTACCCGTGCCGGTGGCTGACGGACCACAGCCGGGGCAGGAAGGTGAAGACCAGCGGGTACACCAGGATCGTGTACGGGACGGCGAAGAAGCCGGAGGCGCCGGCCGCGTAGATCGCGGCGGGCACGGCCACGAAGGTGTACGCCGTGTAGAGGTCGCCGCCGAGCAGGAACCAGGTGATCCAGGTGCCGAACGAACGTCCGCCCAGGCCCCACTCGTCGAGGCTGTGCTCGTTCTCGGCCTTGCGCCAGCGGGCCGCGAGGAACCCGATGGCGGTGACCGCGACGAAGAAGAAGATGAAGACGCCGAGTGCGACGCCGTTCACGCCGTCCTTCATTCCGCCGCACCTCCCTTCGGGTTCGCCGGGGCGTCCGAGGAGGCCGGGGTGCCGAGGGCCCCCGAGGACGCTGCGGACGCCGCGGACGCGTCACGGGAGGCGGCGGCCCGGCCGCGCTGGTCGAGGTGCCACAGCTTGTAGGCGGTCATGGTCAGCGCGGTGGAGATCAGCACCCACAGCATCTGGTACCAGTAGAAGAACGGGATGCCGATGAACACCGGGTCGGTCTTGGCGTACGAACCGACCCACAGCATCGCCACGAACGGCGCGACGAGGCAGAGGCCGATGACCACCCGCAGGGGTGTCACCGCCCCTCTGCCGACTCCTGGGGCATCTGACATGTGCGGCTCCGTCCCCTCGCTGGTCAACCGGCAATGCGGAGGGAAATCTAGGTCACCGCGTCCAGGGAACGGAACCCTTGTCCGCATAACGGTTGGGGAAGGCAACGAAAAGGAGAGGAGCGGTGACGGTGGGTGAACCCCCTCAGTCCACCGGCCGCTTCAGCCTGGCGACGAACTTGTAGCGGTCCCCCCGGTACACCGATCGCACCCATTCCACCGGCAGTCCCGCGCGGTCCAGGGAGTGACGGGAGAGCATCAGCATCGGCAGGCCCACGTCCGTGCCGAGCAGCCCGGCCTCGCGCGGGGTGGCCAGCGAGGTCTCGATGGTCTCCTCGGCCTCGGCGAGATGGACGCCGTAGACCTCGGCCAGCGCGGTGTAGAGCGAGGTGTACTTCACCAGCGAACGGCGCAGCGCCGGGAAGCGCTTGGCCGACAGGTGGGTCGTCTCTATGGCCATCGGCTCGGCGTTGGCCATGCGCAGCCGCTCGATGCGCAGCACCCGTCCGCCGGAGGTGATGTCGAGGAGTTCGGCGAGCCGCTCGTCGGCGGTGATGTACCCGATGTCCAGCAGCTGGGAGGTGGGTTCCAGCCCCTGGGCGCGCATGTCCTCGGTGTAGGAGGTGAGCTGCAGCGCCTGCGAGACCTTGGGCTTGGCGACGAACGTGCCCTTGCCCTGGATGCGCTCCAGCCGTCCCTCGACGACCAGTTCCTGCAGCGCCTGCCGCACGGTCGTGCGCGAGGTGTCGAACTCCGAGGCGAGGGTGCGCTCGGGCGGGACCGGGGTGCCGGGCGGCAGCGTGCGGGTCATGTCGAGCAGGTGCTTCTTGAGGCGGTAGTACTTCGGCACGCGCGCGGTGCGGACAGGTGCCCCGCCCTCGCTCTCCGCACTGCTGACGTCGGTGCTCATGCTCCGCCTTCCCGGCTCGGTGTGCCGAACGGGCCGACGACTCCCGCCGGTCACGGCTCACATCGTGGCACGGCTCCGCGCGGGAGACTCCGCACGTTCCGTGAGGGGATCCCGCACACGCGTGCCGGGGACCTTCTCTGTATACCGCCACGGGCCCCAGGTGGTCTAGTCCACGGGGTGCCCTGTGGTCCACCCAGTGGTATAGCCGCCGACACCCGCGCCGACCTGGCCTTTTCGCATCCTTCCTACGTAAAGGTTCTTGCATATGTAGGTCGCGTAACGGACGCCTCGTGCGGGGTCCCACGCCCTTGACACTCCTATTGGTCCGGGCCAAGCTCCCCCTACTGGTCTACACCACTGGACCAGGTCCCGGCCCCACGGGCAACGCACGTACGCGGCACTTCGCTTCAGCGCACTGGTCGCGGCACGCCGAGGGGGACAGGGGGGTTCGTGGCATCCCTGAGGAGGGTGGCGTGAAGCGCAAGCTGACAGCCGCGATCGGTATCGCGGGCATGATGATCTCCATCGCGGCGTGCGGGGGCAGTGACGACGGGGACTCGGCCAAGGGCGCGGACGCCAAGGAGCTGACCGTCTGGCTCACGGTGGACGCGCAGAACAACTGGCCGACGCTGGTCAAGGCCGCCGACAAGGCCGTGCAGAAGAAGCACCCGGGCATCAGGATCAAGCACGAGTACTACGGCTGGCCCGACAAGAACACCAAGCTCGACGCCGTCCTCGCCACCGACAAGGTGCCCGACGTGGTCGAGATGGGCAACACCGAGATGCTCGGCTATATGGTCAAGGGCGCCTTCGCCCCCGTCGAGGCCGGGAAGTTCGACAACTCCGGTGCCTGGCTGGACGGCCTGAAGGCCTCCGTGACCTACGAGGGCAAGACCTACGGCGTGCCGTACTACGCCGGCGGCCGCGTCGCCAACTGGCGCAAGGACGTTGCCGCCTCGGTCGGCGTCAAGACGCCCCCGAAGACGTACAAGGAGCTGACCGCCGCCCTCGACAAGATCCAGAAGAAGGAGGGCGGGAAGTTCAGCGCCTGGTACCAGCCCACCCGTGACTGGTACGCGGCCATGTCCTTCGTCTACGACGCCGGCGGCTCCATCGCGAAGGAGGACGGCGGCACCTGGAAGGGCAGCCTCTCCTCGCCCGAGTCCCTCAAGGGCCTCACGGAGTTCAAGAAGGTCGTCGACTCCTACATGCACGGCGACAAGACCAAGGACGAGTCCGACCGCTACATCGTGTACGGCCAGGGCAAGTCCGCGATGATCTTCGGTGCCGCCTGGGAGGGCGCGACCTCCGCCGACCCGAAGAACGACAAGACCGGCAAGCTCAAGGACAACCTCGAGAACTTCGTGATGCCGGGTCCCTCCGGCAAGAACATGCCCGTCTTCCTGGGCGGTTCGGACCTCGCGATCCCGGTCAAGTCCAAGGCGCAAGGCGTCGCCGCCGAGTGGATCAACGCGTTCACCGGCAAGGACGGACAGAAGGGCCTGATCGCCAAGGGCAACCTGCCCAACAACAAGACCGACCTCGCCACCCTGAAGGACGACCCGGCCACCGCCGTCCCGGCCACCGCGGCCGAGTCCAACTGGTTCGTGCCGATGGCGCCCGGCTGGGGCCAGGTCGAGAAGGCCCAGGTGCTGCAGAAGATGCTGCAGAACATCGGCACCGGCAAGAAGTCCGTCGAGGCCGCCGCCAAGGAGGCGGACGCCGCGATCGACAAGGTCATCAACACCAAGTAGCCCGCCCGGGGGCCCCGTCGACGCCGGCGGGGCCCCCGCCCGCCGTGCCACCGGCGGCCCCGCCGGAACGGTGACGGGGGACACGGGGGGACGGCCGTACGGCACGGGGGTCCGTACGGCCGCGGCACGGGCGCGCGCGGGGCGCGGACACGGACGCCGCGCCCCGCGCCCGCGGCGCGGTTCCCGCTCGCACCCCCACCGGGCACCGCCCGCCCGGGCCACACCCCGTACGACCTGAGGGACCACCGAGGAGCGCGCGATGAGTGCCGCCAACACCACCACCCCCGCCAAGGTGCCGCCCCCGCGGCAGGCACCCCCGCCCCCACCGGACACACCGGGCCGCCCCCCGCGCAGGCGGCGCTCCGCCGCCGGGGGCGCCGTGCCCTGGGGACTGCTCGCGCCCTGTCTGCTGGTCCTCGTCGTCGTCCTCGGTTATCCCCTGGTCCGCCTGGTCACGCTCTCCTTCCAGAAGTTCGGCCAGTCGCAGCTCTGGGGCTTCCAGCCCGCCGAGAACGTCGGCTTCGACAACTTCGCCACCGTGCTCGGCGACAGCGAGTTCTGGGTGGTCGTCGTCCGCACCATCGTCTTCGCCGGCGGCAGCGTGCTCTTCACGATGGTCATCGGCATGCTGATCGCCCTGCTGCTGCAGCGGGTCTCCGGCTGGGTGAAGACACTGGTCAACATCGCCCTCGTGGCGAGCTGGGGCATGCCCGTCATCGTGGCCACCACCGTCTTCAAGTGGCTGTTCGACTCCGACTACGGCGTCTTCAACGCCCTGCTCAGCAAGCTCCCCGGCGTCGACGTCGTCGGCCACAACTGGTTCGCCAGCGGACCGCAGGGCCTCGCCGTGATCATGCTGCTCGTGGTGTGGGGCGCCGTGCCCTTCGTCGTCATCACGCTCGGCGCCGGACTCACCCAGGTGCCCAAGGAGATGGAGGAGGCGGCCCGCCTCGACGGCGCCGGCGCCTGGGGCGTCTTCCGCTACGTCACGCTACCGATCCTCAAGCCGATCATCGTGATGCTGACGACCCTCTCCGTCATCTGGGACATGGGCGTCTTCCCCCAGGTGTTCGTCATGCGCAACGGCCATCCCGAGGCCGAGTTCCAGGTCCTCACCACCTACTCGTACGACAAGGCGTTCGTGGTCAACGACTACGGACAGGGGTCCGCGATCGCCCTCGTCACCGTGCTGCTGCTGCTCGGCGTCGTCGCCGTCTACATGCGCCAGATGCTGAAGATCGGAGAGGTCGAATGACCACGACCGCCGCGCCGCCGAGGGCCGCCGACCGGCCCTCCACCCGCCCCTTCGTGCCCGCGCGCAAGCGGCGCGCCAAGGCCGGCTGGAACGTCCTCGGCCTGCTCGTCTTCCTCGTCGTCGGCTTCCCGGTCTACTGGATGCTCAACACGGCGGTGAAGCCCGCCAAGGACGCCATCGACCCCGACCCCAGCCTGCTGCCGACCGGGCTGACCCTGTCCAACTTCCGCCGGGCGCTGGACATCGCCGACTTCTGGGGACCGGTCGGCCGCAGCCTCGTCGTCTCCCTGACCGTGGTGCTCATCGGCATCGCCGTCGGCATGCTGGCCGCGCTCGCCATCTCCCGGTTCGCCTTCCGCGGCCGCAAGGTGGTCATCGTCGCCATCCTGGCGGTCCAGATGATCCCGCTCGTCGCCATGATCATCCCGGTCTTCCTGCTCCTCAACGACCTGGGTCAGTACGACAGGCTGTCCGGCCTGATCCTCACCTACCTGACCTTCATCCTCCCGTTCACGGTCTGGACCCTGCGCGGCTTCATCGTCAACATCCCGCGCGAACTGGAGGAGGCGGCCATGGTCGACGGCTGCTCCCGCACCGGCGCCTTCGTCCGCGTGGTCTTCCCGCTGCTCGCGCCCGGACTGGTCGCCACCTCCGTGTACGGGTTCATCCAGGCGTGGAACGAGTACCTCTACGCCCTGATGCTGATGAGCCAGCAGAAGCAGACCGCCACCGTCTGGCTCGCCAACTTCACCACCAAGCACGGCACGGAATACGCGCCCATGATGGCCGGAGCCACGATGATGGCCGTACCGATCGTCGTGCTCTTCCTCCTCGTCCAGCGCAAGATGGCCGCGGGTCTCACCGCGGGCGCCGTGAAGGGATAACGCCACCCGATGACGACTTTCGCCAGCGGCACCGACACTCTCACGCGCGACGCCCTCACGGTCCTGCAGCCCGGCTTCACCGGGACGACCGCCCCCGACTGGCTGCTGCGCCGGCTCGGCGAGGGACTCGCCTCGGTCGGCCTCTTCGGCCGCAACATCGCCTCCCCGGCCCAACTGGCCGCCCTCACCGCCCAACTGCGCGCCGAACGCGAGGACGTCCTCGTCGCGATCGACGAGGAGGGCGGCGACGTGACCCGGCTGGAGGTCCGCACCGGCTCCTCCTTCCCCGGCAACCACGCCCTCGGCGCCGTCGACGACACCGCACTCACCCGGCAGGTGGCCGCCGAGCTCGGCCGCCGCCTGGCCGCCTGCGGCGTCAACCTCAACTGGGCGCCCTCCGCCGACGTCAACTCCAACCCCGCCAACCCCGTCATCGGCGTCCGGTCCTTCGGCGCCGAACCGGAGCTGGTGGCCCGGCACACCGCCGCCTACGTCGGCGGGCTCCAGTCCGCCGGGGTCGCCGCCTGCACCAAGCACTTCCCCGGACACGGCGACACCGCCGTCGACTCCCACCTCGCGCTGCCGCGCATCGACGCCGACGCGGCCGTCCTGCGCGCACGGGAACTCGCCCCGTTCCGGGCCGCGATCGAGGCCGGCACCAAGGCGGTGATGAGTGCCCACATCCTCGTCCCCGCCCTGGACCCGCAGCGCCCGGCGACCCTGTCCGGCGGCATCCTGACCGACCTGCTGCGCAAGGAACTCGGCTACGAGGGCCTGATCGTCACCGACGGCATGGAGATGCGGGCGATCGCCGCCACGTACGGCATCGAACGCGGCAGCGCCCTCGCGATCGCCGCCGGCGCGGACGCCATCTGCGTGGGCGGCGGGCTCGCCGACGACGAGACGGTACGGCGGCTGCGGGACGCCCTGGTGGACGCGGTGCGCACCGGCGTCCTCGCCGAGTCCCGGCTGGCGGACGCGGCCCGCAGGGTGCGGGAACTGGCGAGGTGGACGGCGGGTGCCGCGGCCTCCGCCGCGGCGGAGGGCCCCCGTTCCGCCTCGGGGACGGACATCGGCCTGGTCGCCGCCCGGCGCGCGGTCACCGTCACCCGCTCCCCGGACTTCGCCCCGCTGACCGGGGCCCCCTACGTGGCCGCGTTCACGCCGGTCGCCAACATCGCGGTGGGCGACGAGACGCCGTGGGGCGTCGCGGCGGAGCTGGCCCGGCTGCTGCCGGGCACCACCACGGGCTCGTTCACCGGCGAGACGGCGGGGGAGCGGGCGCTCGCGGCGGCCGGCGGACGGCGCGTGGTCGCCGTGGTCCGCGACGAGCACCGGTATCCGTGGATGGCCCGGGCGGTACGGACCCTGCTGGCGGCGCGCCCGGACACGGTGGTCGTGGAGATGGGCGTGCCCCAGGCCGCCCCGCGCGCCACCCTGCACGTGGCCACCCACGGCGCGGCGAGGGTCTGCGGCATCGCCGCGGCGGAGGTCATCACGGCGGGGCGGGACTGAGCGCGGCGCCCCGGAAGGGGCGCGGGACGCAACGGGGAGGGGTGGCGGGCGAGAAGGACGGCCCGCCGCCCCTCCGCGTCAGATCCCCTGCCAGGCGGGCTTGTGGGCGAACGTGTGGCGGAAGTAGTCCGCCAGCTTCAGCTTCGACGCCGCCGCCTCGTCCACCACCACCGTCGCGTGCGGGTGGAGCTGCAGCGCCGAGGCGGGGCACACCGCCGCCACCGGCCCCTCCACCGTCGCGGCCACCGCGTCGGCCTTGCCCTCGCCCGTGGCGAGCAGCACCAGGTGCCGGGCCTCCAGGATCGTCCCGATCCCCTGGGTGATGACGTGGTGCGGCACCTGGGCGATGTCCCCGTCGAAGAAGCGCGCGTTGTCCACCCGCGTCTGCTCCGTCAGCGTCTTGATGCGCGTCCGCGAGGCCAGCGAGGAACAGGGCTCGTTGAACCCGATGTGCCCGTCGGTGCCGATCCCCAGCAGTTGCAGGTCCACCCCGCCGGCCGCCGCGAGCGCCGCGTCGTACGCCTCGCACGCCGCCTGCACGTCCTCGGCGGTGCCGTCGGGCCCCATGAACGCGTCCATGCCGATGCCGAGCGGCTTCAGCACCTCGCGCGCGAGCACGGAACGGTAGGACTCGGGGTGTTCGGCCGGCAGTCCCACGTACTCGTCGAGCTGGGCGATGCGCACGCGGGAGGTGTCCACCTCGCCGGCGCGCACCTTCGCGCCGAGCGCCTGATAGACGGGCAGGGGGGTCGAGCCGGTCGCCACGCCGAGCAGGGCCTCGGGCTTGTGCCCGACCAGCCGGGCGAGGGCGTTCGCGACGAGCTCGCCGCCCGCCGCGGCGTCGGGGACGATGACAACTTCCACGCTGGCCTGCCGATCTGCCGAAAGGGTCGCTGTGTGGTTTAGACCAATCTAGCAGAGCTGTCCCCGCCCGGGCAGGGCCCGCGCACGCCCCGCGCGGGCCCGGAACGGCAGGCCGGAAAAGTCGGAAGAAACATCCCGCCACGCATGGACACACCCGCGTGCGGCCAGCCACAATGGACCGTGGCCAGGCATGGTCTAGTCCACGCTCCGCCCCTTCGGGAGGACGCGCGGAGGACCGTGCGCCGGCCGGCGTACTTCCGTCCTCCCCGCACAGGAGGGCGGACCGAGGAACCGGCGCTCTCTGCCCTGACTGCTCCGGCTCCTCACCTTCGGCCGAACGGGACCGCACACCCACGGCCGATGCTGCTCCGGGCTGCGGTGCCGGGAGGGTTGAGGGTCCCTCCCAGGCGCCGCGGCCCGCGGGTGCTTCCGGGCCCCGCTTCCGCCCCCTGCCCCCGCCTGCGAATCCGGCGATTCGGGCGGTGTCGGGCCCCCCGGGTACGCTCGCACCGTGCCCTCCATGAACGAACTCGTACGCCAGCACACGACCCTCGGCGACCCCGACCTCGAGTGGCTCCATCTGCTGGTCTCGGAGTGGCAGCTGCTCTCCGACCTGTCCTTCGCCGACCTCGTCCTGTGGGTCCCCACCAGCGACGGCACCAAGTACGTCTCGGTCGCCCAGATGCGCCCCAACACCGGCCCCACCTCGTACCAGGACGACATGGTCGGCCACCTCGTGCCGCGCGGCCGCCGCCCGCTGCTCGACGCCGCCCTGGACGAGGGCCGCATCGTCCGCGAGGGCGACCCCGAGTGGCGCGAGGAGGTCCCGGTCCGGGTCGAGTCCATCCCCGTACGGCGTGAGGGGCGCGTCCTCGGCGTCATCGCGCGCAACACCAACCTGCTCACCGTGCGCACGCCGAGCCGGCTGGAGCTGACCTATCTGCAGAGCGCCTCCGACCTCGCCCAGATGATCGCGGCAGGCTCCTTCCCCTTCCCCGACCAGCAGGTCGACATGGACGCCGCCCCGCGCGTGGGCGACGGCCTGGTCCGGCTCGACGCGGACGGCATCGTCCAGTACGCCTCGCCCAACGCCCTGTCGGCCTACCACCGCATGGGCCTCGCCTCCGACCTCGTCGGTCACCACCTGGGCCGGACCACCGCCGAACTCGCCCCCAGCCGGGGCCCGGTGGACGAGGCGCTCGCCAAGGTGGCCAGCGGCTGGGCGCCGCGCGAGTTCGAGATCGAGGCCCGGGACGGGGTGATCCAGTTCCGCGCCATCCCGCTCAAGCCCAAGGGGGTGCGCATCGGCTCCCTGGTGCTGCTCCGGGACGTCACGGAACTGCGCCGCCGCGAGCGCGAGTTGATCACCAAGGACGCCACCATCCGGGAGATCCACCACCGGGTGAAGAACAACCTCCAGACGGTCGCCGCGCTGCTGCGGCTGCAGGCCCGGCGCATCGGTTCCGAGCGCGGCCGGGAGGCGCTGGAGGAGGCCGTCCGCCGGGTCGGCTCGATCGCCATCGTCCACGAGACGCTGTCTCAGAACCTGGACGAGCGGGTCGAGTTCGACGAGATCGCCGACCGGGTGCTCGCCATGGTGGCCGAGATCTCCCCCGGCAAGGTCACCGGCCGGCGCACCGGGCACTTCGGCATCCTGGACGCGGAGGTCGCCACTCCGCTCTCCATGGTCCTGACCGAAATCCTGCAGAACGCGCTGGAACACGGCTTCGTCCAGGACGAGACCGGCACGGTCGAGGTCTCGGCGTTCCGCGGCGGCACCTCCAAGGAGGCCCGCCTCCTGGTCACCGTGCAGGACGACGGGATCGGCCTGCCCGAGGGTTTCGACCCGCACAGCTCCGGCAACCTCGGTCTGCAGATCGTGCGGACGCTGGTGGAGGGGGAGTTGGGCGGCACCTTCGACATGGTCCCGGCCTCCGGGCGCGGCACCCGCGTCCTCCTCGACCTCCCGGTCCGGGCGCACAAGTAGCCCGGCGGAGCGGACACGGCTGTCCCGGCCGGGAGGCGCCCCCCGTACCAGCGCGCCGCACACACCACATGCATCGAGCCCCGGACCAGAAGGTCCGGGGCTCGAACTGCTGCTTGCTTCAAGCGCATCGGGTCACTGCGCGCTGCGGCTCGGGGGCGGGAGATGCGTGCTCGCTGCACGCGCCGCCGGGCTCGGGCTCGTAAGGGGCGGGTATGTCAGGCGGAGGCCTGACGGGCCCGGTTGCGGGCGGCGCGGCGCTTCATGGCACGGCGCTCGTCCTCGCTGAGACCACCCCAGACGCCGGAGTCCTGACCGGACTCGAGCGCCCACTGCAGACACTGATCCATAACGGGGCAGCGCCGGCAAACGGCCTTGGCTTCCTCGATCTGCAGCAGCGCAGGACCGGTGTTGCCGATGGGGAAGAACAGCTCGGGGTCTTCCTCGCGGCAAACGGCGTTGTGACGCCAGTCCATGGCTGCTACCTCTCCTTGGTATTACGTGCTGTTGCTTGTGAATGTGAACGCTTTCACGAATCCCCCGACAAGTGAAGGGCCGACCGACAGCCACACTGCGGCGGTCCTTGTTGCGAGGAGGGATTCGGGCTCTTAGGGGGGCCGGTGTTGCGCGCCGTCCCGAGCGCCACGTAGAGACTCGCAAACCTCAGCGGCGGATACAACCCCTTCAGGAAAGTTTTTTTTGATTCCTTGGTGTCGACTAGGTCACAGCCGTACTTCCAAGGGGTGGACCCTGGCCTAAACGTTCGAGTGAAAGGACTTTAAGCGCTTCTGCTCACACAATCACACGCAGTGCACGGCGTACGCCTGTGAACGCCACGCTGGTACGCAGTCCGAGGTGGTCGCCGTCCATCTGAAGGGGGAGCGGCACCTTCGAATGCAAGGTGAAGTCGGTCAGGTCGTGCAGGGCGACCGCATGCTTGCCACGGGGTCCGCGCTCGGGGGACGAAGTGAGCAACTGGGTCGCATACCGGGCAACCGCGGCCGTCGACATGCGGCTGAGCCCGAGTATGTCGAGCCCCGTGTCGAACGAGGCCTTAGGTGACGCGTACACCGGGCGATTGCCGAGAAACGTCCACGGCGAGGTGTTGCAGATGATCGACAGCACCAGATCCGTGACCGGGTCCTCGCCGGCCCGCTCCAGGGTGATCGTTCCGTGCCGGCGATGGGGTTCGTCCAAAAACTGACGTACGACCTGGCGCAGATACAGCGCATGGGTGGAGCGCCTGCCCCGCTCGCGCTGCTGTTCGACCCGGCCGACCACTCCCGCGTCGAAACCGAGTCCGGCGCAGAACGTGAACCAGCGAGAGGGCACCGCCTCGTCCTCGGTGCCGGGCACCCCCGAGGCACGGCCCAGACCGACCGTGCGTTCGCTGCCCTCACGCAGGGCGTCGAGCAGGGCGCCGGTGGCCTCCACGGCGTCGTTGGGCAGGCCCAGGGCGCGGGCGAAGACATTCGTGGAGCCGCCCGGCACCACGGCGAGGCCGGGCAGCCGGTCGGGATCGGGGCCGCGGTGGAGCAGGCCGTTGACGACCTCGTTGACCGTGCCGTCGCCGCCCAGGGCGACGATCAGATCTATGTCCTCGCTGTCCGCGGCCTGCCGGCCGAGGTCGCGGGCGTGGCCGCGGTACTCGGTCATGACCGCCTCGAGCTTCATCTCACTCGCCAGCGCGTGGATCAGGACATCGCGCGTACGTGCGCTTGTGGTGGTTGCCGCCGGATTGACCACGAGAAGTGCACGCATGCGATGCAGGTTACCTACCGGGTGGTACTCGGCCCAGCCCGAGGGTGGGGGTCGGGGCCGGGAAACGGCCCGGGGACGGGCCCCGCGCCGGTGGCCGCAGGGCCCGTGGGGGACCTGTACGCGGCCCTGACGGGCCCGCCGGGCGGGGCTACCCTTTCAAGGGTGAGCACTGAGCAGAAATCCGTTCCGGAGACCGACACCGTCGCCCGGGAGCCCGACGGACCGCGCCCCGCGCGGCTGACCGCCGCCGCAGCGCTGTGCGCGCTGGAGGGCTGCGCCCTGGCCGCCGGCGGGGTGTGGATGCTCGTGCTGGGAGCGACGGGGGACTCCGGCGACCGGCAGCAGGGGGTCACCGGCGGCGTCACCCTGCTCGTGCTCGCGCTGCTGCCGCTGCTGGCGGCGCGCGGCCTGCTGATGCGCCGCGGCTGGAGCCGGGGACCGGCCGTGATCACGCAGATCATGGCGCTGCCGGTGGCCTACAGCCTGCTCCAGGCCGACAGTGTGGCGATCCCCGCGGGCATCGTCCTCGCCGTGGTGGCGGTCGCGGCGCTGGTCCTGCTGGTCAACCAGGCGACGACCAGAGCGCTGGGGATCAAGGGCCCGGGCCGGGCCGAACCGAAGTAGGAGCCGGGCGGCCGAACCGCCCGTACCGCCCGTGCCGTCGACCGCTTGCCGGCCGGCCTACTCCTCCACCAGCAGCTTCTCCCGCAGCTGGGCCAGGGTGCGGGCCAGCAGGCGGGAGACGTGCATCTGGGAGATGCCGACCTCCTGGGCGATCTGCGACTGCGTCATGTTCGCGAAGAACCGCAGCAGCAGGATCCGCTTCTCGCGCGGCGGGAGGTCCTCCAGCAGCGGTTTGAGCGATTCCCGGTACTCGACGCCCTCCAGCGCCTCGTCCTCCGCGCCGAGCGTGTCCGCGACCGCCGGGGACTCGTCGTCGGTGTCGGGGACGTCCAGCGACAGCGTGGAGTACGCGTTGGCGGACTCCAGACCCTCCAGGACCTCTTCCTCGGAGATGGCCAGCTTCTCGGCCAGCTCGTGCACCGTGGGGGAGCGGCCGTGCAGCTGGGAGAGTTCCGCGGTGGCCGTGGTGAGCGCCAGGCGCAGCTCCTGCAGCCGGCGCGGGACGCGCACCGCCCAGCCCTTGTCGCGGAAGTGCCGCTTGATCTCGCCGACCACCGTGGGCGTCGCGTACGTGGAGAACTCCACGCCCCGGTCCGGGTCGAACCGGTCGACCGACTTGATCAGCCCGATGGTGGCGACCTGTGTGAGGTCGTCCAGCGGCTCGCCGCGGTTGCGGAACCGGCGGGCGAGGTGCTCCACGAGCGGCAGATGCATCCGGACCAGCCGGTTGCGCAGCTCCGCGTACTCCGGGCTGCCCGCCGCCAGGGAACGCAGTTCGACGAACATCGCCCGCGCGCCGCTGCGGTCCGTGGGGTCGTGCCGCGTGTGCTGCCCGTGCTGCGGGGCGTGCTCCGCGCGCTGCGGGGCCTCCGTGGGCTGCGGGGCCTCCCGCACGCCCTGCTCGGCGTTCCCGTTCCGCTCGTGCTCGCTCATCGTCTGGCCCGTCACCCTTCCCCGAGCTCCCGGTCCCGCTGGGACAGGGAAGACCCCGACCGAGGCCGACGCGGGCGCGCCGCGCGTGACGCCCGCCTGCCCCCGCTGCCCGCCGACCGGGAGGCCGACCGCGGACGACTCGTCCTCCGGATGCGGCCGGGCCTGCTCGGGGATGCCGTCGATGCCTTCCGCCGCGCGCGACGGCCCGACCGGGCCGCCGTCGCCTCCGGCGGGCGGTTTCCGTGTGCCGCGCTCTTCGTCCTGCACCGGCCCGTCCCCGTTCGTCACGCCGGCCCGGGTCCCGCGCCGCGCTGTTTGTAGAGGCTGATCGACACGACCTTGTCGTCGGAGACGGCCGAGGAGACCTTGCCCGCGAGGGCCGACAGCACCGTCCAGGCGAACGTGTCGCGCGACGGGGCGTGGCCGTCGGTGGTCGGGGCCGAGACCGTGACCTCGAGAGAGTCGTCGACCAGGCGGAAGACGCAGCTGAGCACCGAGCCGGGCACGGCCTGCTGGAGCAGGATCGCGCAGGCCTCGTCGACTGCGATGCGCAGGTCCTCGATCTCGTCGAGGGTGAAGTCCAAACGGGCCGCGAGACCGGCGGTGGCCGTGCGCAGCACCGACAGGTAGGCCCCGGCAGCCGGCAGCCGGACTTCCACGAAGTCCTGGGTCGCGGGATCGCCTGCGATCTGGGACACCCTCACCTCCAAGGTGGTACAAGCATTCTGGGGGCCGAGGGTCGCCCCTCGGGTGGCGCACCACTGGTGCAGCGGTGACGCTACCGCGCTCGGCGTTCGTTGTCCCCGGGACCCCAGCCCCTTGCTGTCACTCATAGTAAACACGTGAACACGCACAGTGGCTAGGGGGTGGGCGGGCCCAATTGGGAAGAGCGCGCGCCGGATTGACGTACCCAGACGTCAGACCGCCGAACCGTCCGCCTCAGGGTCGCACGCCCGGCGGACGGAGCGGGACGTTCAGACCAGCACATGGTCGACGAAGCACCAGCGCCAGTCCTCCCCGGGTTCGAACGTCCGCATCACGGGATGACCGCTCTCCTTGTAGTGCGCCGTGGCGTGCCGGTTGGGGGAGGAGTCGCAACAGGCCACATGGCCGCATCCCAGGCACATCCGCAACTGCACCGGGTGGGTGCCCTCCGCCAGGCACTCCTGGCACGTCTCGTGCGACGGCGCGGGTTCGGGGTGCGGCAGCGCGTCGGTGTGCGTGCACTGTTTCATGATTGCCAGGTTACGACGGGCCCGTGGGGGACCGCGCGGAAGAAAAGGGCGGAATCGGGACGATGCACGTATTGCCACTGCTGTTGCTGGTCGCGGGCAGTGCCGCGGTCGCCGGGGCGGCCCGGCGCACCCCCGTCCCCCCGCCCCTGCTCCTGGTCGCGGCGGGCCTCGCCGTCTCCTACGTCCCCGGCGTGCCCGGCTACGAGCTGGACCCGGAGATCGTCCTGCCGCTGCTGCTGCCGCCCCTCCTCCACACGGCGGCCACCGAGAGCTCCTACCTGGACCTGCGGACCCAGGGGCGGCCGATCATGCTCCTGTCGGTCGGCTACGTGCTCTTCGCGACCCTGGCCGTCGGCTGGGTGGCCTACCTGCTGGTCCCGGGGCTGCCGTTGCCCGCCGCACTGGTGCTGGGCGCGGTGGTGGCGCCCCCGGACGCGGTGGCGGCCACCGCGGTGGCCCGCAGGCTGGGGCTGCCCTCCCGGCTGACGACCATCCTGCAGGGCGAGTCCCTGGTGAACGACGCCACCGCGATCACCGCCTACAAGGTCGCGCTCGCCGCCGCCGTCGGCGCGGGCGCCTCCTGGGCCGACGGCCTGGAGGAGTTCCTGCTCGCCGCCGTCGGCGGAGTCGTCGTCGGACTGGTGCTCATGGCGCCCCTGCACTGGCTGCGCACCCACCTCAGGGAGGCCCTGCTGCAGAACACGCTCTCCCTGCTCATCCCCTTCGTCGCCTACGCCGTCGCCGAGCAGGTGCACGCCTCGGGGGTGCTCGCCGTGGTCGTCGTCGCCCTCTATCTGGGCCACCACAACTGGGAGGTCGACTTCGCCACCCGGCTCCAGGAGGAGGCGGTGTGGAAGATGGTCGCCTTCCTGCTGGAGTCCTCGGTGTTCGCGCTCATCGGGCTGCAGCTCCCCGTCGTCCTGCGGGGCCTCGGCGAGAACGAGGGCACCCGTGCGGCGGTCTACGCGGTCGCCCTCTTCCTCGTGGTCGTCGCGGTCCGCTTCGTCTGGGTGTTCCCCAGCACCTTCCTGCCCCGGGCGCTCTCCGCCCGCGTGCGGCGCAACGAGGAGAACCCCACCTGGAAGAGCCCGCTCATCATCGGCTGGGCCGGCATGCGGGGCGTGGTCTCGCTCGCGGTCGCCTTCTCCGTGCCGCTCACCGTGCATGGCGGCGCCCCCTTCCCCGAACGCAACCTGATCCTCTTCCTGACGTTCACCACCGTGATCGGCACTCTCGTCGTGCAGGGGCTGACCCTGCCCCCGCTGATCCGCCGGCTGCGGCTGCCCCGGCCCGACCCGCAGAGCGTGACACTCGCCGAGGCCAACGCCCAGGCGCAGGCCTCCCGGGCCGCCGAGAACCGCCTGCGGGAGCTCCTGGACGACGAGCGCAACACGCTGCCGCCGCCCCTCGCCGACCGGCTGCGCGAGGTCCTGGAGCGTCGCCGCAACGCCGTCTGGGAGCGCCTCGGCGCGGTGAACCCGGTCACCGGGGAGAGCGTCGACGACACCTACCGCCGGCTGTCCCGGGAGATGATCGGCGCCGAGCGCGCGATGTTCGTCCGTCTGCGCGACGGCCGTTACATCGACGACGAGATGCTCCGCACCCTGCTGCGCCGCCTCGACCTCGAGGAGGCGGCGGCCTTCCGGGAGACCACCTGACGGGTCAGGGGAAGGGGCGGCCGGTGATCACCGCCGCGAGCGTCGTGCCCGGTGGGAAGGCGCCCCGTTCGGTCAGTACGAGGAGGGCGGACAGCATTTTGGCCACATACAGCCGCTCGACGGGCAGCCCGTGCCGCTCCTCGAAATCCTGTGCGAACGCCTCCAGTGCGGGCGTCGTGCGGCCGTAGCCGCCGCAGTGGAAGCCGTCCTCCAGCCACCAGTCACCGCGCCGCCCGCCGAAGGCCCGCTCCTGGAGCGCGGCCGTCTCGGCGGCCAGGAAACCGCCCTTGAGCACCGGTATCCCCAGCGCGCGCTGCCCCGGACCCAGACCGGCCGCCAGTCCGGCGAGCGTGCCCCCGGTGCCGCAGGGCACCGCCACCACGTCCGCACGGCCGCGCAGCTCCTCGCCGAGCGCCCGGCAGCCGCGCACGGCACGCGCGTTGCTGCCGCCCTCGGGCACCACATGGGCGTCCTCGGCCCCGGCGGCCCGCAGCAGCGCGGCCAGCGTCTCCGGCTCGGCCTTGCGCCGGTACGCCGCGCGGTCCGCGAAGTGCAGCCGCATCCCGTCGGCCGCGCAGCGCGCCAGGGAGGCGTTGAGGGGCCGCCCGGCCAGTTCCTGCCCGCGCACCACCCCGACGGTCTCCAGTCCCAGCAGCCGGCCCGCGGCGGCGGTGGCGCGCAGGTGGTTGGAGTAGGCGCCGCCGAAGGTGACCACGGGTCGCCCGGCCGCAGCGGCGAGGTTGGGCACCAGTTTGCGCCACTTGTTGCCGACCAGGTGCGGGTGGATCAGGTCGTCCCGCTTCAGTGCGAGCCGCACGCCGTGCCGGCCGAACCGCTCGTCCTCCACGTCCCGCAGGGGCGAGGGCAGCAGGGGGCGCGGGGCGACGCCGCCGAGGGCGCCGCGCGCCTCGTGCGCGCCGTCCGCGCCGGGCGTCTCGGGAACGTGGGCGTCGGTCACCCGGCCATTCTCCGCTCGGTCACCGAGGACCGCCCACACGGCCCGTCCCCCCGCCCGCACCCGCCGCGGGCGGGGCTACTTCAGCCGGTCCCGGATGCGCTTGCGCATCGAGGCCATGGTGAATCCCCGCGGGTCCACCTTCCCCGGCTGCCACTCCAGGTGCCCGATCACGGACTTCTCCGTCCATCCGTGGTGCCGGCACACGGCCGCCGAGACCCGCTCGATGGCCTCCAGTTGCGCCTTGGGCCACGGGTCCTCGCCATCGCCCAGGTTCTCGCACTCGAACCCGTAGAAGTGCCGGTTGCCGTCGGTGTTCGCCTCGTTGTCGTGCGGCAGCGCCTTCTCCGCGACGACCGCGCGGAACACGTCGTCGTCCCCGAGCCCCGCGTGGTTGGCGCGGCCGTAACCGACGAGGTGGACCACGCCGTCCTTGGTGATCACCCCGTGGCACAGCGGGCCCGGCAGGTCCGCGTGGCCCTTGCGGCACAGTTCCACCGTGGCGGCGGCGCCCGAGGTGACCGTGTGATGGATCATCACACCGTTCACCGGCCCCCAGGGGCCCTTGTGATTGCGGTTGTGGTGCTTCCAGTCGCCGACCTCGACGACGGTGACGCCCTCGTCCCTGAGCGCCTTCAGGAACGCGGCCGCGGACATGGGTGACGCCATGCCGCCTCCTCACGTGCTGTGGGTGGCCGCCTTTCGCGCCGCCCGCCACGAAGCCTTGTACCTGGGACGAGCGTCCCCAATCGCCGTTCGGAACGGCGTACGACGGGTTTCGGCCACTGAGCGGGAATCCGCCGGGGCGCCCCCAGTGCCCACACCCGCAATGATCCATTCCCCCTCTTTCGTGTAATAGCACCGCGACCGTCCGTGATGGAAGGCTTGTCCCCGCAGTTCAGTGCATGATCGGGAGGGCGAAAGTACATGTCGGTAGGCGAAGAGGTCCGCGCGGAGCAGACCCGTCCCCAGCAGAGTCTCGGCACATCCGCCGCGCGGAACCTGGCCACGACCACCAAGTCCGTGCCCCAGATGCAGGAGATCAGCTCGCGCTGGCTGCTGCGGATGCTGCCGTGGGTGGATCTCCAGGGCGGCACGTACCGGGTGAACCGCAGGCTCAGCTATGCGGTCGGCGACGGCCGTGTCACCTTCGTGAAGACAGGTGACCAGGTCAGTGTCATCCCCGCGGAGCTCGGCGAACTGCCGGCCCTGCGGTCCTACGAGGACGAGGAGGTGCTCGGCGAACTCGCCCAGCGCTGCAGGCAGCGCGAGATCGAGGCGGGCCAGATCATCGCCTCCTTCGGCAGCCAGGTCGACGAGGTGTTCCTCATCGCGCACGGCAAGGTCGAGAAGATCGGCAGCGGCCCCTACGGGGGTGACGTGGTCCTCGGAGTCCTCGCCGACGGCGCCTACTTCGGCGACCAGACGCTCTTGGACCCGGAGGCGATCTGGGAGTACACGGCCCGCGCGGCCACGGCGTGCACCGTGCTCACGCTGCCGCGCCGGGACGTGGAACAGATCGCGGAACGCGCCGAGTCGCTGCGTCGGCACCTGGACAGCCGCCGGTCGATCCCCGCGCAGCGCACCAACAAGTACGGTGAGAAGGAGGTCGACCTCGCCGCGGGCCACTCCGGTGAGGCGGACATCCCGCACACGTTCGTCGACTACGAGGCCGCCCCGCGCGAGTACGAACTCAGCATCGCGCAGACCGTGCTGCGCATCCACACACGGGTGGCCGACCTCTACAACCAGCCCATGAACCAGACCGAGCAGCAGCTCCGGCTGACGGTCGAGGCGCTGAAGGAGCGCCAGGAGCACGAGCTGATCAACAACCGGGACTTCGGGCTGCTGCACAACTGCGAGTACGACCAGCGGCTCCAGCCGCACGACGGGGTGCCCAGCCCGGACGACATGGACGAACTCCTCAGCCGCCGCCGCGGATCCAAGCTGTTCCTCGCCCACCCCAAGGCCATCGCCGCCTTCGGCCGCGAGTGCAACAAGCGCGGACTGGTCCCGGAGAGCATCGACGTCGCGGGCAACCGCATTCCCACCTGGCGGGGGGTGCCCATCTACCCGTGCAACAAGATCCCGGTCAGCGACACCCGGACCACCTCGATCATCTGCATGCGTACCGGCGAGGAGGAGCAGGGCGTCATCGGGCTGCGGCAGTCGGGCATCCCGGACGAGATCGAGCCGAGCCTGTCGGTGCGCTTCATGGGCATCAACGAACAGGCCATCATCAAGTACCTGGTGACGGCCTACTACTCGGCCGCCGTCCTCGTGCCGGACGCGATCGGCGTCCTGGAGAACGTCGAGATCGGCCGGTGGAGGTGATCTCCGCACCGCGGCACGCCGTGTCCCCGCCCGACGGGGCGGGTACATCCCGGAGGCACGCGCCCGGCACCATTCCGGGCGTCACCGTCCGCCGGACCGCCCGGGGGGAGACCTCCCGGGCGGTCCGGCTCCGGCGAGGGGGAGCCCCATGGGCGAGATCATGACGGACGCCGCACGCAACCAGGCGCAGCCGGCGGACCTGCCGGCCCCGGTGGCTCCGGCGGAGGCCACCGGGGTGAGCACGAGGGCGCCCCGGGCCCGACCGGCCGCCGGCCCCGGACCGGCCGAGGGGCAGGAGGCTGAGGCCATCCTGGACCGGACCCGGGCCGTGGTCGACCCGGAACTGCGGCGGGCGGTGGACTCACTTCCGGAGTCCATGCGCCGCATCGGGCTCTACCACTTCGGCTGGCAGCACGCGGACGGCAGCCCGGCCGCCGGAAACGCGGGCAAGGCCATACGGCCCGCGCTGGTGCTGACCGCGGCCGCCACGCTCGGCGGCCATCGGCAGGCCGCGGTCCGTGCCGCCGCCGCCGTGGAACTGGTGCACAACTTCACCCTGCTCCACGACGACGTGATGGACCGGGACACCACTCGTCGGCACCGCCCCACCGCCTGGACCGTGTTCGGCGATTCCGACGCGATCCTCGCCGGGGACGCGCTGCAGGCGCTCGCCCACCGGCTGCTCGCCGAGGACCCGCACCCGGCGTCCGCGGCGGCGGCCGCGCGGCTGGCCTCCTGCGTCGTCGAACTGTGCGCCGGACAGCACGCCGACACGGCACTGGAGGAACGCCGCCCCGAGGACGTCACCCTCGAGGAGGTGCTCGCCATGGCGGAGGCCAAGACGGGCGCGCTGCTGGGCTGCGCCTGCGCGATGGGAGCGCTGTACGCGGGGGCCCCGCACGGGGAGGTCGAGGCACTCGACGCCTTCGGGCGGCAGGCCGGACTGGCCTTCCAGCTCATCGACGACGTCATCGGCATCTGGGGAGACCCGGGCCGCACCGGCAAGCCGGCCGGGGCGGACCTGATCGCCCGCAAGAAGTCGCTGCCGGTCGTCGCGGCGCTCGCCTCCGGCACCCCGGCCGCGGCCGAACTGGCCGAACTGTACGCGGCCCCGTTCCAGGAGGGGGACCTGGAGCGCACGGTGCTGGCCGTCGAGCGCGCCGGCGGCCGTGACTGGGCGCAGGCCCAGGCCGCCGACCGCATGGCCCGGGCCGTGGACGAACTGTCCCGCGCGGTCCCGGACCCGGAGTCGGCCGGTGGGCTGCTGGCCCTGGCCGAGTTCGTGACCCGCCGCAGCGCCTGAGGAAGCCCGGCGGCAGGCAGAACGGAAGGCCCGAGGGGAAAGGGGTGAGCGGGAAGGGGGAACGGCCGGAGGGGAGGCGCAGAGAGCAGGGGAGGCAGGGGAGGCAGGGGGGACGAGGGGGGAATGAGAAGCCCCGCGGGCGCACGGGCCCTGACCCCGTACGCCCGCGGACGGCGCCGTCGGGGCCGGATCGGCCGCTTCGGCCCGGCACCCGGTGCCGCTAAGGTCAACGCCCGTACGCGTGACCGTGGTTGGCGGCGGAGGGGCGGAGCACATGGGCGTGGCGATCCGTAGGGCGGACCGGAACGACCGCGAGCTGGTCGTGCGGGTGCTGGACGAGGCGTTCCAGGGCGATCCGGTCAGTGGCTGGGTCTTCCCCGGGGAGGAGCACCGCCGTGCCACCCATCACCGGCTGATGGCCGCCTTCGCCGACACCGTCCTCGCCGAGGGCCGTATCGACCTCGTCGAGGACGGGACGGCGTGCGCCCTCTGGCTGCCCGTACCGGCGGCCCCGGTGGCTGAGTCCGCCGCGCCCGCCGCGCCCGCCGGAGCGGCCGACGCGGCCGGGGACGAGGCGGAGACGCTGCGGCAGGAGGTCGACCCGGAGAACGGGCGCGTCGAGCTGATCGCTCGGCTGATGGCCGAGGCGCACCCGGCGGATCGCGCCCACGAGTATCTGTGGATGATCGGCGTGGTTCCCGGGCACCAGGGGAGGGGCCTGGGCACCGCGCTGATCCGGCCCGTGCTGGAGCGCTGCGACCGCGAGGGGCTGCCCGCCTACCTGGAGGCGAGCAGCCCGCGCAGCGTCCCGCTGTACGAGCGGCTGGGCTTCGCCGCCCTCGACCGCACTCTCGACCTCCCGGACGGCCCGCGCATGTGGCCGATGTGGCGCGAGCCGCGCGGCTGATCCGGACGCGCGCTCATCGGCCCGCGGTACGGGGCTGGTTGAAGCGCAGCATGTTGCCGGCCGGATCGCGGAAGGCGCAGTCGCGGACGCCGTAGGGCTGGTCCGTGGGTTCCTGCAGCACCTCGGCGCCGGAGGCCTCCACGCGGGCGAAGAGGGCGTCGCAGTCGTCGGTGGAGAAGATGACGCCGCGCAGCAGTCCCTTGGCGAGCAGTTCGGCCATGGCCTGCCGGTCGGCGGGGGAGGCGTCCGGGTTGGCGGCCGGCGGTTCGAGCACGATCTCCACCCCGGGCTGCGCGGGCGAGCCGACGGTCACCCAGCGCATGCCCTCGAACCCGACGTCGTTGCGGACCTCCAGGCCGAGGACGTCGCAGTAGAAGGCGAGTGCCTTGTCGTGGTCGTCGACGGCGATGAAGCACTGCGAGAGTCTGACATCCATGCCCTCACGCTAAGGGACGACCCTCAGGCGCCGCGGCCCGTCCGCGGGAGGCGACCGTCCGTACGGCCGACGGAACCGGGGGCGCCGGACGGCTCCGTGAAGCGCGGCGGTGCGCCCGTGCGCGCGGGGCGGGTCAGGTTCTTGGCCACGCAGGGCGGGATCGGGGCGCTCTCGGTGTGCGGCCGGGCCCGGTAGGCGCTCGGTGTCTCGCCCACGAGTTCGGTGAACCGTGAGCTGAACGACCCGAGCGAGGTGCAGCCGACCGCGAGGCACACCTCGGTCACCGTCAGATCCCCGCGGCGCAGCAGGGCCTTGGCGCGCTCGATGCGCCGTGTCATGAGGTAGCCGTAGGGGGTCTCGCCGTAGGCGGCGCGGAACCGGCGCTGGAAGTGACCGGCCGACATGAACGCGGTCCGGGCCAGCTCCGCCATGTCGAGCGGCTCGGCGTACTCCCGGTCCATCCGGTCCCGGGTCCGCCGCAACCGCACCAGCTCATCGAGGTCCACGCGGCCAGCATCGCACGCCCCCCGGTCCGCCGGGGAGGGGCGAGGACCGCACACGAGAACCGCACCCGGCCCCCCGCGCGCCGGTGCGGCGAGCGGGGGGCCGGGTGCGGTCGGGCCGGGCCCGGGGTCAGGCCTTCTTGGTCTCCCAGAAGATCTTGTCGATCTGGGCGATGTAGTCGAGCGCCTTCTGGCCGGTGGCCGGGTCCTTGGACGCCTTGGTGGCCGAGAGGGCCTTCAGGGTGTCGTTGACCAGCTGGTGCAGCTCCGGGTACTTCTCGAAGTGCGGAGCCTTGAAGTAGTCGCTCCACAGCACCGAGACGTGGTGCTTGGCCAGCTCGGCGCGCTGCTCCTTGATGATGGTGGCACGCGTCTGGAAGTGCGGGTCGTCGTTGCCGGCCATCTTCTCCTGGACGGCCTTGACCGACTCGGCTTCGATCCGGGCCTGGGCAGGGTCGTACACACCGCAGGGAAGGTCGCAGTGCGCGCTGACCGTGACCTTGGGGGCAAACAGGCGGGAGAGCATTGAGCTGTCCTTCCTCGTGATCGTCTTCTCACGTGGGAGATTACTCCGTGGGGGACCGGTTTTCGCGAGTGCCCCCATGGGCTTACGACAAAAGTCCGGGGCCAGACTGGGACTGGTGGACCATAGACCGGGGAGGTGGCCGTGATGCCGGAGCTGTCGCAGGAGACCGAGAGCACCAGAGCCGTACTGCCGTTCGGGGCGGCCGAGGTGTCGGGGCCGTCGATGGTGCCCACGCTGCACCACGGCGACCGGCTCGTCGTCCAGTACGGGGCGCGCATCCGCCCCGGGGACGTCGTGGTCCTGCGGCATCCGTTCCAGCAGGACCTGCTGGTCGTCAAGCGTGCCGTCGAACGGCGCGAGGGCGGTTGGTGGGTGCTCGGTGACAACCCCTACGCCGGTGGTGACAGCACCGACTACGGGGTCGTGCCGCCGGAGCTCGTGCTTGCCAGGGTGCGGCTGCGCTACCGCCCGCTGCCCGAGGGGCGTTCGCCGCTGGCGCTGGTGCGCTGGGCGTTCTCGGTGGTGCGGCCGGTGCGGGCCGACCGGTCGGCCTCCTCGCGCTTGCGGGCGCGGTAGGCGGCCACGTTCGCCCGGGTGGCGCAGCGGTCGGAGCAGTAGCGGCGGGAGCGGTTGGTCGAGGTGTCCAGGTAGGCGTTGCGGCACGGGGCGGCCTGGCACAGGCCGAGACGGTCCACGCCGTACTCGGTCAGGTGGAAGGCGAGTCCCATCGCGGCGATCGCCGCGTAGCCGGCGGTCGCGTTGGACGGGTGGTCGGCCAGGTGCATGTGCCACAGGGGGCGGCCGTCGTCGTCGCGGTGGTCGTGGCCGGAGATCTGCGGGCTGACCGGGAACTCCAGCAGCAGTGAGTTGAGCAGGTCGACGGCGAGCGTCTCGTCCCCTTCGTTCGCCGCCTCGAACACCGCGCGGAGCCTGCCGCGGACCGAGCGGAAGCGCGTGACGTCGGCGTCGGTGGTGCGGCGGGCCGCCGACTGGTTGGCCCCGAACAGGGCGCGCACGGCCTCCACGGAGGTGAGCGCGTCCTTGCCCCGGGCCGGTTCCTCGCTGTTGATGAGCCGGAGAGCATAGTCCGAGTAATAGGCCAGTTCCACTTGTAGTCCTTACGGGCGCGCTCTATGGTCGTGCGTACGGATGAAGTAACAGCCGATCGTGCTCCCAGGGTATTACTCGCGTGCCCCGGGTGGTGCGCGAAGCGGTGGGACCGGGCGAACGACCACGAAGGAACACGAAGGACACGGAGGACGCGGACGACCATGACGACACTCGACACGGCCACGACGACCGGCTGGAACGCCTGGCAGGAGAGCTGGGACCGGCAGCAGGAGTGGTACATGCCGGACCGCGAGGACCGCTTCCGGATCATGCTCGACATGGTGGAGGCCCTGACCGGCACCGCGCCCCGCGTCCTCGACCTCGCCTGCGGCACCGGCACCATCACCGCCCGGCTGCTCGCCCGCTTCCCCGAGGCCACCAGCACCGGCGTCGACCTCGACCCCGCGCTGCTCACCATCGCCCGCGGCACCTTCGAGGGCGACGGGCGGGTGACCTTCGTCGAGGCGGACCTCAAGGACCCCCACTGGCCCGAGCGGCTGCCCCACGACTCCTACGACGCCGTCCTGACCGCCACCGCCCTGCACTGGCTGCACAAGGCCCCCCTCGCGGAACTCTACGGACGTCTCGCGGGACTCGTCCGCGAAGGCGGCGTCCTCATGAACGCCGACCACATGATCGACGAGACCACGCCCCGGATCAACGCGGCCGAGCGCGCCCAGCGCCACGCCCGCATGGACGAGGCCCGGCGGGCCGGCGCCGTCGACTGGGCGGACTGGTGGAAGCGGGCCGCTGAGGACCCGGCCCTCGCCGCGCCCACCGCCCGCCGCTTCGAGATCTACGGCGAGCACGCCGACGGCGACATGCCCTCCCCCCAGTGGCACGCCCGGACGCTGCGCGAGGCCGGGTTCGCCGAGGCACGCCCGGTGTGGTGCTCCCCCTCCGACACGCTGCTGCTCGCCCTCAAGTAGGGCCCGCGGCGGGCAGGACGCGGTGAGGGGCGGTACGGATCTCCCGTACCGCCCCTCACCGCGTCGGCTCCGCGTGCCGGTGCGTCAGAGCACCTTCGACAGGAACGACTTCGTGCGCTCGTGCTGCGGGTCCCCCAGGACCTGGCGCGGGTGGCCCGCCTCCACGACCACACCGTCGTCCATGAACACCAGCGAGTCGCCGACCTCACGGGCGAAGCCCATCTCGTGGGTGACGACGATCATCGTCATGCCGTCCTCCGCGAGATCCCGCATCACGTCGAGCACCTCGCCGACCAGCTCCGGGTCGAGCGCCGAGGTCGGCTCGTCGAACAGCATCAGCTTCGGCTGCATCGCCAGGGCGCGCGCGATGGCCACGCGCTGCTGCTGGCCGCCGGAGAGCTGGGCCGGGTAGTGGCCCGTGCGGTCGCCGAGGCCGACGCGGTCGAGCAGCCGCTGGGCGCGCTCCCGGGCCACCGCCTTGGTCTCGCGCTTGACCTGGACCGGCGCCTCCATGACGTTCTCCAGCGCCGTCATGTGCGGGAAGAGGTTGAAGCGCTGGAACACCATGCCGATGTCCCGCCGCTGCGCCGCGACCTCCGACTCCTTCAGCTCGTAGAGCTTGTCGCCCTTCTGCCGGTAGCCGACCAGGTCGCCGTCGACGTACAGCCGGCCGGCGCTGATCTTCTCCAGGTGGTTGATGCACCGCAGGAAGGTGGACTTGCCGGAACCGGACGGGCCGATCAGGCAGAACACCTCGCGCGGGTTCACCTCCAGGTCGATGCCCTTGAGGATGTGCGCGAGCCCGAAGGACTTGTGCACGCCCTCGGCCCGCACCATCGGACCGCCGCTGCCGCCGGTGGCGACGTCCTTGCTCAGACTGGTCATCGGGACACCTCCGGGCGGCGGAACGAACCGAACAGGGCGAGGTTCTTCCGCAGCCGCTGCAGGGGGGTGGGCGGCAGCGTGCGGGACGAGCCGCGGGCGTAACGCCGCTCCAGGTAGTACTGGCCCACGCTGAAGACGCTGGTCAGGATCAGGTACCAGATCGAGGCGACGAAGTAGAGCTCCACCACCGCCAGCGAGGTGCTGGAGATGTCCGTGGACCGCTTGATCAGCTCGTTGAACTGCACCGCGTACGCCAGTGAGGAGGTCTTCAGCATGTTGATGAACTCGTTGCCGGTCGGCGGCACGATCACCCGCATCGCCTGCGGCAGCACCACGCGGCGCAGTGTCTTGCCCTGGGTCATGCCGAGCGCGTGCGAGGCCTCGGTCTGGCCCATGTCGACCGACTGGATGCCCGCCCGGACGATCTCCGACATGTACGCGGCCTCGTTGAGGCCCAGGCCCAGCAGCGCCGCGAGGAACGGCGTCATGACCTGGTTCATCTCATCCTTGTAGAACCCGAGGTTCAGGATGGGGAAGATGAGCGCGATGTTGTACCAGAGCAGGAGCTGGACCAGCACCGGAGTGCCGCGGAAGAACCACACGTAGAACCAGGCCACCGTGCTGGTGACCGGATTCGAGGACATCCGCATGACGGCGAGGACCACGCCGAGCACCAGGCCGAGCAGCATGGCCAGGACCGAGATGTAGAGCGTGTGCCAGACGCCCGACAGGATGGTGCCGTCGGTCAGGTAGTCCGGGATGACGTCGTAGTGGATCTTCGCGTTGGAGAACGCGATCCCGATCAGCACCAGGATCGCGAGGACCGCGGCGCCGGCCACCCAGCGGCCGTAGTGGCGCACCGGGATGGCCTTGATCTGCTCCGGCGGCACCGGTGCCGGAACCTTGTCGACAATGTCGGTCACGGTGACTGTCCCTCGCTCTCGTCGGTTCCGCGCCGAGGCTCAGGAGCCACCGTTGATCTTGGCCTCGGTGACGCCGCCGTCCGTGACGTTCCACTTCTCGAGGATCTTCTTGTAGTCGCCGTTCTCGATGATGGCGTTCATGGCCGCCTGGAGGGCGTCCCGCAGCTGGGTGTTCTTCTTGCCGACGCCGATGCCGTAGGGGCCGGCCTCGATCTGCTCGCCGATGACCTCGAAGTCCTTGCCGCCGCCGGAGGTCTTGGCGTTGTAGGCCGCCACGGGGAAGTCGTTGAGGTCGGCGACGGACGCGCCCTGCTTCAGACGGAGCAGCGCCTCGGGGTCGGTGTCGAAGGTCAGCAGCTTGATCGCCTTGCCGCCGTCCTTCGTGCACTTCTTGCTCTGCGCCTTGGCCACGCCCTCGGAGGTGGTGCCGCGCTGCAGGGCGACAACCTTGCCGCACAGGTCGTCCAGGGACTTGATCCCCTTGGGGTTGCCCTTCTGGACGAGGATCGAGGTGCCGGCGGTGAAGTAGTCGACGAAGTCGACGCCGTCGCCGGCCTTCTTGCCGCTGTCGGAGTCGATGCCGTTCTGGCGGTCCTTCGTGTCGTTCATCGCCGACATGATCACCTGGGTGCGGCCGGCCTGCAGACCCACGACGAGCTGGTCGAACTTGCCGTTCTGGAACTCGAACTTCACGCCGAGCTGCTTGCCGAGCGCCTCGGCGATGTCCGGGTCGATGCCGGTGGCCTTGCCGCCCTTCATGAACTCGACCGGCGGGTAGGCGATGTCCGAGCCGACCTTGATGACACCCGCCTTGCGTATGTCGGAGGGCAGCTTGTCGGCGAGCGGGGCGGAGGACGAGGCGCTCGAGTCCGAGCCGCCGTCGCTGCCCTTGTCGGTCTGGTCGCCGCAGCCGGCAAGCAGCAGGGTGCCCGCGACCGCGACGGCGCCGACCGCGGCTGTCCGGGAGCGCGCGGCGGTCGTACGACGGGTGATGCCTGCGGTCATGGTGGGTTCCTCCGGCGGGATGGGTGGTGCTGCCGATGGGTCGACGAGAACACACACCTTTGGGTGTCGCGACCTCGTGTGATGACCGCATCTTGCCATTCGGACTTCGCCAGTCAGGTGACTCTCCATGTCAAAATCGGATAACAGGTGACCCGGATCGTGCGGGCTCGGTCATCAGAGCCGGACCATCTGCCGAAATTCCTCCGGTCGGCCGCAGCATTTCCCGCCCGTCCCGGGATGTGGATACGTCGTGCCTCCGGCTTTGCCTCACCTTGCGTGTTTTACGCACACTTTGACAAGACTTGTCGTGCTGTGGGGCGACTGCCGCCGTCCCCCGCGGGTGACCTTTGCTTGCATGTGATCTTGGCTGTACGGGCTCGTCCGGACTCGTCGCCGACGGCCTCCGTCCGGTAAGAAGGTTCTTTACACCCCTCATCCGGGGCTCAGGGCGCGTGTGCGGCGCGCCCGTCGCGTCCGCGCCCACGCGTATCACTCATCGGGGCCTCACGCGGTGCCCGCCCACCCCTCACCAGGAGTGGTCACCCTCAATCCAAGAAGACCTAAGGGGTATCAAGAAGTGGCAGCCGAGATCGTCAACCCTCGCAGCGACAGCGGTGCGGCGCAGGACGGCGGGGCGGAGCCCCTCGATTCCTTCGACGCCTTCGACCCGGCGTTCGCGCTGCACCGCGGCGGCAAGATGGCCGTCCAGGCCACCGTCCCGGTCCGCGACAAGGACGACCTGTCCCTCGCCTACACCCCCGGTGTCGCGAAGGTGTGCAGCGCCATCGCCGAGCAGCCGGAACTCGTCCACGACTACACCTGGAAGTCCGCCGTCGTCGCCGTCGTCACCGACGGCACGGCCGTCCTCGGCCTCGGAGACATCGGTCCCGAGGCCTCCCTCCCCGTGATGGAGGGCAAGGCGATCCTGTTCAAGCAGTTCGGCGGCGTCGACGCCGTCCCGATCGCGCTCGACTGCACCGGGGTCGACGAGATCGTCGAGACCGTCGTCCGGCTCGCGCCCTCCTTCGGCGGGATCAACCTGGAGGACATCTCCGCGCCGCGCTGCTTCGAGATCGAGCGCCGGCTCCAGGAGCGCCTGGGCATCCCCGTCTTCCACGACGACCAGCACGGCACGGCGGTCGTGACGCTGGCCGCGCTGCGCAACGCCGCCCGGCTGACCGGGCGCACCCTCGGGCAGCTCCGCGCGGTGATCTCCGGCGCGGGGGCCGCCGGGGTCGCCATCGCCAAGATGCTCATCGAGGCCGGCATCGGGGACGTCTCCGTCGCCGACCGCAAGGGCGTCGTCTCCCGCGACCGCGAGGACCTGACGCCGGTCAAGCGGGAGCTGGCCGAGCTCAGCAACAAGGCCGGGCTGACCGGTTCGCTGGAGTCCGCCCTGGCCGGCGCCGACGTCTTCATCGGCGTCTCCGGCGGCACGGTGCCGGAGTCCGCGGTGGCCTCGATGGCGGAGGGCGCCTTCGTGTTCGCCATGGCCAACCCGAACCCCGAGGTGCACCCCGAGGTCGCGCACAAGTACGCGGCCGTCGTCGCCACGGGCCGTTCGGACTTCCCCAACCAGATCAACAACGTGCTGGCCTTCCCCGGCATCTTCGCGGGCGCCCTGCAGGTGCGGGCCTCGCGGATCACCGAGGGCATGAAGATCGCGGCGGCGGAGGCGCTGGCGGCGGTCGTCGGGGACGACCTCGCGGCGGACTACGTCATCCCCTCCCCCTTCGACGAGCGGGTCGCCCCCGCTGTGACGGCGGCCGTGGCCGCGGCGGCGCGGGCGGAAGGCGTCGCCCGCCGCTGACGCGTTTGCCGGGTGTCCTCCGAGGAGGGCACCCGGCCCCGCACCGAGGCGGGACGCGTGTCACAGCGCGGGTCGGTTCCTCGCGGTGGCCGCGAAGCCTATCGTCGAGGGCATGTTCGCTGCCTATGCTGCTCGAATCGACCGTGACCAGCCGTTGTCGGGACTTGAGTTGGGGGAGCGTCCGGCCCCCGCGCGCACACCCGGATGGACCACCGTCAACGTCAGGGCCGCCTCCCTGAACCACCACGACCTGTGGTCCCTCAAGGGGGTCGGCCTCCCCGAGGGCGCCCTCCCGATGATTCTCGGCTGCGACGCCGCCGGCGTCGACGAGGACGGGAACGAGGTCGTCGTCCACTCCGTCATCGGGGAGACCGGCCACGGTGTCGGCCCCGAGGAGCGCCGCTCCATCCTCACCGAGCGGTACCAGGGCACCTTCGCGGAGCAGGTCACCGTGCCCACCTGGAACCTCCTTCCCAAGCCGAAGGAACTCTCCTTCGAGCAGGCCGCCTGTCTGCCCACCGCCTGGCTGACCGCCTACCGCATGCTCTTCACCAACGCGGGCGTACGCCCCGGCGACTCCGTCCTCGTGCAGGGCGCCGGCGGCGGGGTGGCGAC
Organism: Streptomyces griseoaurantiacus; assembly: GCA_014656015.1. Classification (GTDB taxonomy): domain Bacteria; phylum Actinomycetota; class Actinomycetes; order Streptomycetales; family Streptomycetaceae; genus Streptomyces; species Streptomyces griseoaurantiacus. The sequence goes on from BNBP01000031.1 coordinate 67,746, forward strand.
CGCCGCGATCGTGCTCGGCAAGGCGGCCGGGCTCCGGGTCTTCGCGACCAGCCGCGACGAGGCCAAGCGCAAGCGGGCCCTCGAACTCGGTGCCGTGGAGGCGCTGGAGACCGGGGCCCGGCTGCCCCAGCGCGTCGACGCCGTCCTCGAGACCGTCGGCGCCGCGACATGGTCCCACTCCGTGAAGTCCCTGCGCCCCGGCGGAACCGTCGTCATCTCCGGTGCCACCAGCGGCGACCGTCCCTCCCACGCGGAACTCACCCGCATCTTCTTCCTTGAACTCAAGGTCGTCGGCTCCACCATGGGCAGCAAGGACGAACTGGAGGACCTGCTCTCCTTCTGCGCGGCCACCAAAGTGCGGCCGGTCATCGACGAGGTGTACCCGCTGGACCGGGCGCGCGAGGCCTTCACACGGATGGAGTCCGGCGAGCAGTTCGGCAAGATCGTGCTGACCAACGGCTGAGGCGGTCCGGCGCCCTCTCCCCCCTTCCCCCCCTCCCACCCACCACCCCACCCCTCCTCGTGTGTCAACCACGGTTGACGACCGTCGGGCTGTCAACCTACATTGACAGCATGACGGAAGCGACGGATCTCGCCGAGCGCGCCGGTGACCGTGATCCCCGAGTCGGACTGCGGGCGGTCACCGCGCTGCGCACCCTCCTCGAGCACCTCGAGACGGTCCAGGTGCGCAACGCGCGCGAACAGGGCTGGTCGTGGCAGGAGATCGCCGCGGAACTCGGCGTCAGCAGGCAGGCCGTGCACAAGAAACACGGGAGGCGATGATGTTCGAACGGTTCACCGAGGACGCCCGGGCCGTGGTCGCCGAGGCGGTCGCGCACTGCGCCCGCTCCGGGGAACGGCGCGTGGACGAGACGCACCTGCTGCTCGCCCTTCTCGAACGTGAGGGCAGCCGTGGCTCCTTCGCGCTGGCGGCGCTCGGACTGCCCGGCCGGCGCGAGGCGGTGGCGCGCGACCTGTCCGAGGCCCGCCGCAGAGGCGGTCTCACCCGCGCGGACGCGGACGCGCTCAACGATCTCGGAATCGACCTCACCGCGCTCGTCTCCCGAGTCGAGGAGACCCACGGACCGGGCGCCCTCGCGGCTGCGGGAAGAAGCATCGGCGGCCACCGGTCCCGGTCCGGCCGCCGGGCCTTCACCCCGGGGGCCAAGCAGGTGCTGGCGGGCGCCCTGCGCGTCGCCCTCGCCCATCACGACCGGCGCATCGGCGACGAACACCTCCTGCTGGCCCTGACCGTCCGCCCCGGCGTCCCCGCCGAGGTGCTGGCCGACCACGGAGTGACCCACGCATCCGTGACCCGGGTCCTCTACGGCCCCGACACCGGCGAGGCCCGCGCGAGCTGACCCCGCCGGCCCACCCCGTGAGCCCGCGGCGGACCGGCCCTCCGGCGCTTGGGGCCCTCAGACCTTCGGGCTCCGGAGTATCGCGCCGATATGGGCTGCCGCGGTGGACAGATGGCGGCGGGCGTCACGGAGCTGGTCCTCGGTGACCCCGTGATCCCGGGCCGCGTCGCGGACCTCGTCGCGGAAGCGGTCCAGGAGCCGGTCGAGGTCCCGGGCCGGTTCCCCCGTGGGGGACTCGTGCGCCCAGGACGGCTCGTAGGAGGCGGGGAAGTCCTCGGGAGTGACCGTGTACTCCGGTCCGGCCCCGCCGGAGGGAGCCTCGGCTCCCTGCTCCGTACGCCCGAAGCCGAAGTCCTTGCCGAACTCCTTGCCGAAGACCTTCCCGAACTCGCCGAGCTCCTTGGTCAGTTCGGTGAGGCCCTCGCGGACGCCGGTGGGCCAGTCGCCCCGCTCGAAGTGCTCCTGGGCGTGTTCCTGGACCCGCTTGGCGATCCGCTGCATCTCCTGCTGCGCCTGGGCGCGCGCGTGCTCCTGGGCCTCCTTGGCCTGGCGCCGCGCCCGCTCGGCCTCCTCGCGGGCCCGGCGGCTCTCGTCCTTCGCGCGCCTGGCCTGCTCCTTCCACTCCTGCTTGACGCGCCGCATCTCCTCCTTCGCGACACGCCAGGACTCCCGGTCCTCGGCCCAGTCCCGCGCGTCCCAGGGCATCTCCTGCTTCTTGCGGCCACTGCGGGCCTGGCTGACCGCGGCCTGCATCTCCCGGCGCAGATCGCCGGCGGCGCCCCGGACGTCGGCACGGATCTCGGCGGCCAGTTCCGCCACCGACTCCCGGATCTCCAGTTCCAGGTCGGCCAGTTCACCACTGCGTCCGGCCAGCTCCGCGCGGCCGGCGTCGGTGATCGAGTAGACCTTGCGGCCGCCCTCGGTGGTGTGGGTGACGAGCCCCTCGGCCTCCAGCTTGGCCAGGCGGGGGTAGACGGTGCCGGCCGAGGGGGCGTAGAGCCCCTGGAAGCGCTCCTCCAGCAGCCGGATCACCTCGTAGCCGTGGCGCGGGGCCTCGTCCAGCAGCTTGAGGAGGTACAGCCGCAACCGGCCGTGGGCGAAGACGGGGGCCATGTCAGAGCACCTTCTTGTCGGTCGGGCCGTCCGCGGCCGGGGCGTCGGGGTTCTCGGGGGCGTCGGGTGTGTGCTCCTCGGCGGGGCCGGGCGGGGGCGCGTCCCAGGGCTCCTCGTCGCCCGGGCGGCGCAGCAGGGCGATGGAGCCTGAGACGGTGGTCGCCCTCAGCCGGCCGGTGCCGCCGCCGAGCCGGCCCGAGATCCGCTTCGTGCCCCACTGGCCGCTGACCCGCAGGTCCTCGAAGGCGTTGGAGACGGCACCGCCCGCCGTGTTGGCCTCCACCTCGACGTCGGCGGGGTGGGCGAGGCGGACGGCGATCTCGCCCGAGACGTTGGTCAGCCGGGCGTCCGTGGGGCCGCCGGTGGGGTCCAGGTCCAGGATGATCGCCCCGCTGACCGAGTCCGCCTTGACGGCGGACGAGGCGCCCTCGACGACGGTGAGGTCGCCGGAGACGGAGTTGAGGCGCTGTTCGCCGGAGACGGCCTGCGTCTCCACGTTCCCCGACACCGTCGTGGCCCGGAGGGGGCCGGAGATGCCGACCAGCGTCGCGTCCCCGGTGACGCCCTTCACCTCGGTGCGCTCCTCGATGCCCGAGACCATCGCGTGGGCGCCGACCACGCCGACCTCCACGCGGGTGCCGGAGGGCACGGCCAGGGTGACGTCCGCGGAGCGGTGCCAGCCCTTGCGGTCCAGCCACTTCAGGAAGCCCCGCCAGGGGAGGTCGTCGTAGGCGACGGTGAGGGTGCCGTTCTTGTGCGTCACCGTCAGCGGGGGACCCTCTATGCCGGAGACCTCCAGCCGGGCCGTGCTGTCCTCCGTGCCCATGACGTTCACCGTGCCGTTGACGATACGGACGTGCAGGGACGTCAGGGGGTCGTCGAAAGTGAGCTTTCCGGGCTCTGCGACGGACCACTCGGACATGGTGGTGACCTCCTCGGCGTCGGCCGGCTCCGGTTGTGTGCGAGGCGCGGCAGGGATCGCGTCATATCGCGTCCTTGGCTACACACGATATATCGTGCGCTCGCGAAGTCAAGACACCCGTCCAGGTGAACAGCCGGGGAGGAACCGGGAGGAAGCTGCCTACCGTGAGGGCATGTCGACGGATACGGGCTCCTCGCGCGGTGCGGCCGGTGGTGTGTTGCTGCTCTGCCGGGCCGGGCCCGACGCCGTCGCGCCCGTGGTGCCGCTGCTGCGCGAGCGGACGGGGATCGCGGGGGCGGGCGACGGGTGGACGCTGCTGGTGCCGGAGGGGGAGCCGTGGCGGAACGGGGAGACCGTCGAGCGGGTGGCCACGGGGTGGGCGTTCGCGCTGGCGGTGGGGGTCTCCTGGCCGGTGCTCGCGGTGTGGTGGGACGCGGACCGGAGCGGGTGTGTGCTGGCGTCCGGGTTTCGGCGGCCCGTGCCGTACGTGTGGCTGGGCAACGGGACGGCGGTGGGGGAGGACGAGGCGATGCGGACGTTGGGGGAAGGGTTGGGGCTGGGTGCGGGTGCGGGTGCCGGTGCGCTGCTCGCGCTCACGCGGCCGGAGCCCTCGGTGGACGGCATCGGGCGGCTGCGGGGGTTGCTGGCGGCGCTGGCGGGGCTGGGGCTGAGGTTGCCGGACGGGGTGGCGCCGGGGGAGACGGTGGAGGGGTTGCGGGAGGTCGTGCGGGAGGTGGTGCCGGAGGGCGCGGTGCGGGAGCGGGTCGAGGTGGGTGGGGGTGTCCGGGCCGCGGGAGCGGGGGCAGAGGCGGGTGGCTCGGGTGTGTCCGGTGGGACGGGGGCGCGGGTGGTCGCGTGGGTGCAGGTGGGGTTGGGGGTGCCGGTGCTGGTGTGGGGGGTGCGGCGTCGGCGTGCGGGGTGGGTGGTGGCGGGGTTGGTGCTGGTGGGGGACGGGGTGGTGGGGGGTGTGCGAGCGGGGGCCTGGGGGCGCGCGTAAGGGGGAGCGGGGGTTTTCTCGCCCCCGCCGCCCCTACCCTTCCCGTCCCTTCGAGGGGCTCTGCCCCTCGGACCCCGGGGTGGGGCCGGCGGGCCGGGGTGGCCGGGTGGGTGGGAGCTCGGGTGGGCGGGGTGGTGGGACAGGTGCGGGTGCGTTCGGGCTGGTCGCGCGGTTCCCCGCGCCCCTGACGGCGCTTCCGCGTCCCTCTAGGGCGCTTCCGCGCCTCCGTCCGGTGCTCCCCGGTCCCTACTCCTCGTCCTCTTCGTCGTCCAGGCGGGCCAGCCAGGTGGCCAGGCGTTCGACGGGGATCTCGAAGTCGGGGTTGAGGTCGACGAACGTGCGGAGTTGTTCGGCGAGCCACTCGAAGGTGACCTCCTCCTCGCCGCGCCGCTTCTCCAGTTCCTCGATCCCACGGTCGGTGAAGTACATGGGTCAAGGATAGGGCGGGAAGGCGGACGGGCCGCACCCCGGGGAAGGGGTGCGGCCCGTCCGTCGAACCGGTGTCGGCCGGTTGCGCGGTTACGCCTCGAACACCTCGCGGACGAGCTGCTCCTGCTCCGCCTGGTGCCGCTTCGCGGAACCCACGGCGGGGGAGGAGGAGTGCGGCCGGGAGATGCGGCGCAGGCGCTCGCTGTGCGGGATGTCCGCGCCGACCGCCAGGTCCAGGTGGTCGATCAGGTTGAGCGCGATGAACGGCCAGGCACCCTGGTTCGCCGGCTCCTCCTGCGTCCACAGGTACTTCTCGGCGTTCGGGTACTTGGCGATCTCCGCCTGGAGCTCGGCACCCGGCAGCGGGTACAGGCGCTCGATGCGGATGATGGCCGTGTCGTTCGCGCCGCGCTTCTTCCGCTCGGCGGCGAGGTCGTAGTAGACCTTGCCCGCGCAGAAGACGACCTTCTTGACGGCGGCCGGGTCGACCGTGTCGTCGCCGATGACCGGGCGGAACTGGCCGGTGGTGAACTCCTCCGCCTTCGAGGCCGCCGCCTTCAGGCGGAGCATCGACTTCGGGGTGAAGACGACCAGCGGCTTGTGGTGCGGGTTGTGCACCTGCCACCGCAGGAGGTGGAAGTAGTTCGACGGCGAGGTCGGCTGGGCGACCGTCATGTTGTTCTGCGCGCAGAGCTGCAGGAACCGCTCGATGCGGGCCGAGGAGTGGTCCGGGCCCTGGCCCTCGTAGCCGTGCGGCAGCAGCAGCGTGACGCCGGAGGTCTGGCCCCACTTCTGCTCGGCGGCCGAGATGTACTCGTCGACCACCGACTGGGCGCCGTTGACGAAGTCGCCGAACTGCGCCTCCCACATCACCAGCGACTCCGGACGGGCGAGCGAGTAGCCGTACTCGAAGCCCATCACCGCGTACTCGGAGAGCAGCGAGTCGTAGACGTTGTAGCGGGCCTGGTCCTGCGACAGGTACAGCAGCGGGGTGTAGTCCTCGCCGGTCTCGCGGTCGATCAGCACAGCGTGGCGCTGGCCGAAGGTGCCGCGGCGGGAGTCCTGTCCGGACAGCCGGACCGGGGTGCCCTCCAGCAGCAGCGAGCCGATGGCCAGGGTCTCGCCCATGCCCCAGTCGATCGTGCCGTCCTCGACCATCGACGCCCGGCGCTGGAGCTGCGGGAGCAGCCGCGGGTGGACGGTGAAGTGGTCGGGGATGTTGACCTGGGACTCGGCGATCCGCTTGACGACCTCCGTGGAGATCGCCGTGTTGACGGCGACCGGGAACTCGGCCTGCGGGTCCGGCGAGTGCGGGGCGGCGGGCTGCGCGGTGGCCTCGCGGACCTCCGTGAAGACCTTCTCCAGCTGGCCCTGGTAGTCCTGCAGCGCCTGCTCGGCCTCTTCCAGGGTGATGTCACCGCGACCGATGAGGGACTCGGTGTAGAGCTTGCGCACCGAGCGCTTCTTGTCGATCAGGTCGTACATCAGCGGCTGGGTGAAGGCCGGGTTGTCCGACTCGTTGTGACCGCGGCGGCGGTAGCAGATGAGGTCGATCACCACGTCCTTGTTGAACGCCTGGCGGAACTCGAAGGCGAGCCGCGCCACGCGCACGACGGCCTCCGGGTCGTCGCCGTTCACGTGGAAGATCGGGGCCTCGATCATGCGGGCCACGTCCGTCGCGTACATCGAGGAACGCGAGGACTCCGGGGCGGCCGTGAAGCCGACCTGGTTGTTGATGACGATGTGGACCGTGCCGCCGGTGCGGTAGCCCCGCAGCTGCGACATGTTCAGGGTCTCGGCCACCACGCCCTGGCCCGCGAAGGCCGCGTCGCCGTGGATCGCCACCGGCATGACCGTGAAGTCGGTGCCGCCCTTGTTGATGATGTCCTGCTTGGCGCGGGCGATGCCCTCGATGACCGGGTCGACCGTCTCCAGGTGGGAGGGGTTGGCGGCCAGCGAGACGCGGATCTGCTCGCCGTCGAGACCGGTGAAGGTGCCCTCGGCGCCCAGGTGGTACTTCACGTCGCCGGAGCCGTGCATCGACTTCGGGTCGAGGTTGCCCTCGAACTCGCGGAAGATCTGCGCGTAGGACTTGCCGACGATGTTCGCCAGCACGTTCAGCCGGCCGCGGTGGGCCATGCCGATGACGACCTCGTCCAGGCGCGACTCGGCGGCCGAGTCCAGCACGGCGTCGAGCAGCGGGATGACGGACTCGCCGCCCTCCAGGGAGAACCGCTTCTGGCCGACGTACTTCGTCTGCAGGAAGGTCTCGAAGGCCTCCGCCGCGTTGAGGCGGCGCAGGATGCGGAGCTGCTCCTCGCGCTCGGGCTTGCTGTGCGGGCGCTCGATGCGGTCCTGGATCCACTTGCGCTGCTTGGGGTCCTGGATGTGCATGAACTCGATGCCGGTGGTGCGGCAGTACGAGTCACGCAGCACGCCCAGGATGTCGCGCAGCTTCATCAGGGACTTGCCCGCGAAACCGCCGACCGCGAACTCGCGCTCCAGGTCCCACAGGGTGAGCCCGTGCTCGGTGATGTCCAGGTCGGGGTGCTTGCGCTGCTGGTACTCCAGCGGGTCGGTGTCGGCCATGACGTGGCCGCGGACCCGGTAGGAGTGGATCAGCTCGAAGACGCGGGCGGCCTTGGTGACGTCGTCGTCGTGGCTGGCGTCGATGTCCTTGAGCCAGCGGACCGGCTCGTAGGGGATGCGCAGCGCCTTGAAGATCTCGTCGTAGAACTCGTTCTCGCCGAGCAGCAGGTTGGCGACGATCCGCAGGAACTCGCCGGAGGCGGCGCCCTGGATGACCCGGTGGTCGTACGTGGAGGTGAGGGTCATCACCTTGGAGATGCCCAGCTTGTTCAGGGTGTCCTGGGAGGTGCCCTGGAACTCGGCCGGGTAGTCCATGGAGCCGACGCCCATGATGACCGACTGGCCGGGCATCAGGCGCGGCACGGAGTGGACGGTGCCCAGGCCGCCGGGGTTGGTCAGGGAGACCGTGACGCCGCTGAAGTCCTCCATCGTCAGCTTGCCCTCGCGGGCGCGGCGGACGATGTCCTCGTAGGCCTGCCAGAACTCGAAGAAGTTCAGCGTCTCGGCCTTCTTGATGCCGGCGACGACGAGCTGGCGGTCGCCGTTGGGCTTCACCAGGTCGATGGCCAGGCCGAAGGTGACGTGCTCCGGCTTGACGAGGGTCGGCTTGCCGTCCTTCTCCGCGTAGTGCCAGTTCATCGACGGCATGGCCTTGATGGCCTGCACCATCGCGTAGCCGATGAGGTGGGTGAAGGAGATCTTCCCGCCCCGGGCCCGCTTGAGGTGGTTGTTGATGACGATGCGGTTGTCGAAGAGCAGCTTCACCGGGACCGCGCGCACGGACGTGGCCGTGGGCATCTCCAGCGAGGCGTTCATGTTCTTCGCCACGGCCGCGGAGGGACCGCGCAGCGTCACGTACTCGGGGCCCTGGGGGGCCTCGGTGGCCGGCGTCGCCTTGGCGGCCGCGGGAGCGGCCTTCGGGGCGGCGGCGGGCTTCGCGGCCTGCTCGGCCGGTGCGTCGGCGGGCGCGGCCGCGGGCCGGGCGGGCTGCGCGGG
>BNBP01000032.1 GCA_014656015.1 Streptomyces griseoaurantiacus
CCAGCGCGTCGGCCAGGGAGTGCAGCAACGGCGCGTTCCCGAGCAGTGAGGCGAGCGGTGGGTCGACCCGCGGCCTCAGATACAAGGGCGCGTCCTTCACGTGGTACCTCCCCGTGTCGGCCTCGGGTAGATCACCGCGGCGTTCCCCCCGGTGGTCCCCCCGGCGATGATCAGTTCGTGATAATCGTTTCCAACTGCACGTGCCGTTAAGCATCCCGCTCCGTGCGTGAGGCGAAGGGTCGGCCGGAAGCGGGCGTTCCGCCCGAGCGAACACGTTCGTTACGATCGCGGTCATGACTGCCAGAAGAGAGCCGATCAGCCGCCGGGAGCGGCCGGCCAAGCCCGCCCTGTCCCGGCACGTGATCGTGGACGCCGCCGTGCGGCTCATGCGGGCGGAGGGGCTCCACAAGGTGACGATGCGCCGCCTCGCACAGGAGCTGGACACCGGCCCGGCCTCGCTGTACGTCTACGTCGCCAACACCGCCGAGCTGCACGCGGCCGTGCTGGACGCCCTGCTCGGCGAGGTCGACCTGAGCGGGCGGCAGGGCGGCGAGGACTGGCGCGAGCAGCTCCGCGCCGTCATGACCTCGTACACCCTGGTCCTGTTCGCGCATCCGCAGCTCGCGCGGTCCGCGCTCGTCGCCCGCCCGAGCGGCGAGAACTACCTGCGCCTGGTGGAACGGATCCTCGACCTCCTCTCGCGCAGCGGGGCGGCGCGCGCGCAGGTCGCCTGGGGGGTGGACAAGCTGCTCCAGGACGCGACGGCCACCGCCGCCGAGCACGGGGCGCACGAGAGCGACCCCGCCTTCGAGGACGACTGGAACGCGACCGTGCGCACCCTCGGTGAGGCGGACGCGGGCACGTACCCGGCGATCACCGCGCACATGCCCGAACTGATCGGCGGCCCCCCGCGAAACAGGATGCGCTGGGCCTTCGACGCCCTCGTCAACGGCATCACGCACACCCCCGTCCCCGCCACGGACGACGGGACGGACCGGGCCGCCGGGGACTGACCGCGAGGCGCCCGCGCGGACCGCCTCCACCTGGCGGCCCGAACATTTCGACGGTGATGGAAAGGATGGCCGCCCCACCCCGAAGGCGACACAGTCTGTCCCGGACCCGGCGGCGGCCCGACCTCCGCCGCTGACGTACTCGACAGATGGGGGAACGAGAGATGCGCAAGATCGCCATGACCGTCGCGGGGGCCGCGCTCCTGGTGGGCGCCGGACTCGCCACCGCGCCCGGCGCCCAGGCGGCGACGCCCTGTCCGAGCGGGGCCGTCTGCATCCGCGAGACGAACGGCACGATCCTGAGCAAGAACATCTTCTACAGCTACGGCGCGCACAACCTGTCGAACGTCACGGGCTACCGCGTCGTCGTCAACTCCCAGACCGGCGGCGCCGGCTTCCAGGAGTGCCTGGGGTACAACGGCACGAACTGCTCGCCGGTGTACCGCGCCACGGGTGACTACGCGGCGATCGACTACACGCCGATCAACTCCCTCGTCCTCGTGCCGTGACGAGGCGAACGGCGCCGGCCCACGGCGGCGCCGGCACCTGAGCGCGGTCCCGCCTCCGCCCGGGGGCCGGGTGGCGCCTCGAACGTGCGGCCCCGGTGGACGACCGATCCTCGCGATCGGCGGTCCGCCGGGGCTGCGGCGTGTCCGCCCGCAGCCCGGCGAACTTGTTCGTGACGAACATGTTCGTTACGCTGGCCGGGTCGGAGCGCACACGGGTTCCTCCGGCGTTTCCCCTTCTTCCGGAGGCTTGTATGAGCACCCCGCACTTCCCCCTCGCGATCATCGGCGGCGGGCTCGGCGGACTGACCGCCGCCCGCGTCCTGCACGTCCACGGCATCGAGGCGGCGGTCTTCGAGGCCGAGGCCTCGGCGGCGTCCCGCACCCAGGGCGGCATGCTCGACATCCACGTGGAGAACGGGCAGAAGGCACTGCAGGCCGCCGGTCTGCACGAGGGCTTCCGCCGGATCGTCCACGAGGGCGGCCAGGCCCTGCGCCTGCTGGGCCCCGACGGCACGGTCCATGTGGCCGAGGAGGACGACGGCTCCGGCGGCCGCCCGGAGGTGGACCGCGGCGACCTGCGTGACCTGCTGCTCGGTTCACTGCCCGACGGCACCGTCCACTGGGGCCGCAAGGTCACCGGTGCCCGGCCGCTGGACGACGGGCGGCACGAGGTGACCTTCGCCGACGGCCGGGTCCTCACGACGGACCTGCTGATCGGTGCGGACGGCGCCTGGTCCCGCATCCGGCCGCTGCTCTCGGACGCCCGCCCCGCGTACACCGGCATCTCCTTCGTCGAGGCCGACCTGTTCGAAGCCGAAACCCGTCACCCGCGCGGCGCGGCGCTCGTCGGCGGCGGGTTCTTCCTCGCCCTCGGCGACGAGCGCGGTCTTCTGGCCCACCGGGAGACGGACGGCAGTCTCCACACCTACGCGGCCCTCAAGACCGAGGAGGGATGGCTGGACGCGGTCGACTTCACCGACCCGGCCGCCACCAAGGCCGCGGTCCTCGCCCACTTCGACGGCTGGGACGGGGACCTGCGCGGTCTGGTCGCCGAGGCGGACAGGCTCACCCCGCGCCGTGTGCACGCCCTTCCCGTCGGGCACCGCTGGGACCGCGCGCCGGGGGTGACCCTGCTCGGCGACGCCGCCCACCTGATGTCGCCCTTCGCGGGCGAGGGCGCCAACCTCGCCATGTTCGACGGCTCCGAGCTCGCCCTCGCGCTCGCCGCCCACCCCGGCGACACCGAGGCCGCCCTCGCCGCCTACGAGGCGGCGCTCTTCCCGCGCGGCGAGGCCTCGGCGGCCGAGTCCGCGGCCGCCCTGGAGATGATGTTCGGCGAGCGGGGCCTGGAGCGGACGGTCGCCTTCTTCAGCTCCGGTCCGGCGGCGCACTGAGGTCCCGGCCGCGTCCGCGTGGCGCCGCCGCGTAGCAGTGGACGGTCACCCGCGTGAGCGGACCCCAGCGCTGCTCGACCGTGGCCATCCGCTGCCACCCGAGCCGTTCGTACAGGGCGATCGCGGCGGTGTCGGAGGCCACCACGTCGAGCACCGGGTGCAGGCCGCGGCCGTGCGCCTCACGTTCCGCGCGGTCGAGCAGCAGCGCGCCGAGGCCGTGCCCTCTGGCTCCGGGGTCGACGAACAGCCGGCCGACCACCGCCGTCGGCGCCGTCGGCTTCCCGCTCCGGCCGTGGCGACGGCTCCACAGTCCGGGGGCGGCGTCGCCCTCGCCACCCCGGAAGAGGCCGACGTGGCCGGCCGGGCGCCCGTCGAGTTCGGCGACCCAGGCGCCGAGCGGGGCGGGGCCCGCGAGCCATGCGGCGGGCCGGTCGGGCCAGTCGACCGGGTAGCCCTCGCAGGCGTGGACCCGCGCGAGGACTGCCACGCAGGTCTCGACGTCCTCGTCCGTCCGGGGCCGGATCCGGGGTGCCGCACCGGAGTCACCGCCGTGCGCTCCGTCCACCCCGGTCGCCCTGTTCATCCCACTCACCCCGTTCCACCCACCCGCCTCGCTCACCCCGTTACTCCAGCCCGTCTCGCTCACCCCGTTACTCCAGCCCGCCCCGCTCGTCCGGATTCCGACGCCTCGCCCGGTCCGAGGACTGTCGGAGGATGCCGTGCGCCGCCTCGCGCAGGGCGGTCACGGCCGGATCGTCGCGCTTGCCGGGCAGCCAGGCCAACTCGCCCGTCGATTCGCCCAGTTCGGGGCAGTCCACATAGGTGATGCCCGCCCTGGGGTACAGCCGGCGGGCCGCCGCGGGCAGGAAGGTGATCGCCCGCCCCTGAGTGACGGCGAGGACCATGGCCTCGGTGTCCCTGACGACCGGCCCGAACCGCACCGGGGTGCCGTCCGGGCGCGGGTTGACCGTGAGGTGGTCCCACCACGCGCGGGGCACCTCGGGCGGCATGTCGACGACCGCGCGGTCGCCGAGCTGGGCGAGGGTGAGCGTGTCCCGGCCGGCGAGCGGGTCGTCGGCGGACAGGCAGACCACCCGGGGCTCCGTCGCCAGGCGCAGCGACTGGATGCCCGGGGGCAGCGGGCCACGCAGGAAGGCGGCGTCCACCTCCCCGGCGAGCAGGGTGCTGAACATGTCGGTGAAGGTGAGGTTGCGGACCTCGATCTCCAGGTCGGGATGCCCGCCGCGCAACCGGGAGAGGACGGCCTGGGCGTAGGGCATACCGGCCTCGGCGCCGAGACTGCCGATCCGAAGCCGTCCCCGGGCGGCCCCCGCGTGCCGGTCGGCGGTGCGGCGCAGCCGGGCCATGGCGTCCACCACCGCCCTCGCCTCCTCCACGAGGTCGAGCCCGGCCGCCGTCAGCCGCACGGCCCTGCCGCCCCGCTCCACCAGCGCGACACCGAGCCGCCGTTCCAGGGACCTGATCTGCTGGCTGAACGCGGGCTGGGTGACGTAGACGCGTGCCGCCGCCCGGCCGAAGTGCAGTTCCTCGGCGAGGACGAGGAGAAGGCGCAGTTGGTGAACGCTCGGCTCCGACGCACCGACGGAACCGCGACCGGGAGTCATACACGGCAGGTTATCGACAAGGTGCCGATCCTCTGCGTGCCCCGGGCTTCCGGCCCGGGACGTGGTGCGTCAGGGTCGTCACCATCGCCCTCTCCGAGCCGTGTTCGCCACGACCCCGAGGAATCACTTGTTACGCATCCACTTCGGCTGGCGCGATATCCAGAACGTACGACTGGCTCAACAGCCGGATCCCTTGTGGGAGTTGATGTGCGCGGTCTGCCGCTGGCAGACGGGGCAGGGGCCGTTCGCGTTCGGCCACTGGCGCCACGAGACCGCCGGGCGGCTCGCCCGGGACCCACATGCCGCCCGCGCCCTGCACACCCTGCGCGCCTTCGTACCCACCTCCGGCTACATCCCCGACCTCCTGACACCGCCGGTCACCGGTGAGGGCCTGGAGGCGGGGCTCGAGAACGTCCGGGCGACCCCGCGCGGGCGGCTGGTGTCGGAGCTCACCCGGCTCGCAGAGGCGCGCCCGGTGGCGGGAGGGGCGGGAAGCCCCCGCATCCCGGCGGCGGTCTCCCTCGGGCTCGTCACGAACCTCCTGCGGGACTCCTTCCACACGCTGCTCGAACCGTACTGGCAGCATGTGCGGTCCTCCGTCGGCGACGATGTGGCGGTCCGGGCGCGCACCGTGCTCGGCGGCGGGACGGCCGCACTCCTGGAGAGCCTGCGACCCTTCGCCCGGTGGAATCCCCCCTACCTCGAGGTCGACTACCCCGCCGACCGTGAACTGCGTTTGGAGGGGCGCGGGTTGACGCTCGTGCCCTCCTACTTCTGCTGGCGCAGGCCCACCGCGCTCGCCGACCCCGGGCTCGACCCGGTGCTGGTCTACCCCATCGCCAAGCAGCCGCTCGACATCGTGCGGGCGGGTGAGGAACGGCTGGAGCATCTGCTGGGCAGGACACGGAGCGCGGTGCTCGCCGATGTCGCCTCGCACCGGGTACGGACCACCACTGAGGTGGCCCGCAGCCTCGGCCTCGCGCCGGCCAGCGCGAGCTACCAGGTCGGGGTGCTGCGCGGCGCGGGCCTCGTCGTCAGCTGCCGCCAGGGCAAGCATGTCGCGCACGCGGCGACGCCGCTGGCGCTCAGCCTGCTGGCCGGGAACGGACGGTCGATTCGACCAGCATCGAAAGCCTGGTCCGCCTCGTAGGCCCGTGCCAGTGTCTCCGTATCCACCGCCGAACGACCCGGCGGAAGAACGGAGCGAACGATGAACCTGCGCAAGCGTGCCCTGACCGTGATCCTCCTGACGGCCACCGCCTTCGGCGCCGTGGGCGCACCGGCCATGGCGATGCCGATGCCGTGGGAGACCAGCAACGTCACCGTGCTGTGCGGGAGCCCCTGCTACCAGTAGGCGCCGCGGACGGTGAGCAGTACGAGGAGGAGAAACCCATGAACCTGCGCAAGCGTGCCCTGACCGTGGTCTTCCTGACCGCGACCGCCCTCGGCGCCCTCGGAGCACCCGCCATGGCGATGCCCATGCCGTGGGAGACCAGCAACGTCCCGGCCGCGGAGAACGGCACCCTCGGTGTCCAGGAGGGCAACCCCTGGCACGGTCTCGCTCCGGCGGGATCCCTCGCCCAGTACGGCAACCCGTGGCACGGACTCCTGCCCGAGGGGCAGGACGGCACCGTCACCGTCCTCTGCACGGGGAGCTGTTACGAGTAGCACGGCCCGCGCCACCGGCGTGGCCTCACGCCGGTGGTGTGCCGTTCTCCTGGCCCAGGGCGTACAGGTGCGGGAGGTTGACGACGATGGCCTCCTGCGTGCTGCGGGCGATGACGACCACCGCCTCCTCGGCCGGGTCGGGGTTCTCCTCGCGGTGCGGGACGAACGGCGGGACGAAGATGTAGTCACCGGGCGAGGTGCGCAGCCGCACCTCCTCGGGTCGCGGGCCGGAGTCGTCGATGAAGACGAACTCCGGGTGGCCGCTGACGATGTGGATGGCGGTCTCGGACTCGCCGTGGTGGTGGTCGGAGGACGAGGTCGCGGGGGCGACGTGGGTCTCGCCCATCCACAACTTCTCCGAGCCGACCGTTCCGCCGCTGATGGCGGCGAACCGGCGCATGCCGGAGGTCTGGGCGGTTCCGCCGTCGAGGGCATCGGCGCGGATGTGGTGAAGTCGCCTGCGCAGGGGGGCCTTCGGCTCTCCCGCCGCGTCACCGAGGTGGGGGTGGAAACCTTCGCCGGGGGTGGTCAACGGCTCGCTCATGGCTCGGACGCTAGAGCCGGCCGAAAAAAGATGTCAAGAGGTGTCCATTGCACTTCACCTGCGGCAATGTTCCCGCAATGAACGGGCGAACCATACGGAACCCCTCCCGGCGAAGGTCCCTTCGGGCATCATGAACCCATGCACATCTCCGCGAAGGCGGACTACGCCACACGGGCCCTGCTGGAGCTCGCCCGCGAACCCTCCCGCCCCCTGACATGTGAGGCCATCGCCTCCTCGCAGCACATCCCGTTCCGCTTTCTGAAGTCCGTGGTGGGTGAACTGCGCCGGGCCGGCCTGGTGCGCAGTCAGCGCGGCTGCGAGGGCGGCTACTGGCTCGGCCGGCCCGCCGAGGCCATCACGCTCCTCGACGTGGCCCACGCCGTGGACGGCGAGTTGATCACCCTGCGGGGCGAGCCCCTGACCGGGCTCGACTACCCCGGCCCCGCCTCCGGTCTGCCCGCCGTGTGGCGCCGTATCGAGGAGGAGGCCGCCGCCCTGCTGCGCTCCACGACACTCACCTCGCTGCTGCCCGGGGAGGCGAGCGCGCCGCTGCCCGCCGCTTCGGGCGCGCCGGCGGCGAGCAAGGGCGCCGCATGACCATGCCGACGGATCCCGGACGGACGAACCCCGGGCCGAAGGACCCCGGGCCGGCCGGGGCCGACGTCGAGGTGGACGTCGAGGTGGTCGAGTACACCGACCCGCTGTGTCCCTGGGCCTGGGGTTCGGAACCCGTACTGCGCAGACTGCGCGCGGCACTGGACGGCCGGGTCCGCTGGCGCCGGGTGTACGGGATCCTCTTCGACCAGGACGAGGACCCGGCCCCCGACCCGGCCGCGGAGACGCTCTGGTACGCGCGCCACCTCGAGGAGATCGGGCGTCACACCCGGGCGCCCCGGGCCTTCCGGCTGCGGCGCGTGGCGGAGAGTTCCTGGCCCGCTTCGCTCGTCGCCGCGGCGGCCGAGGCGCAGGGCCCCGAGGTCGCCGAACGGGTGCTGCGCCGGCTGCGGGAGAGCGTGTTCGTCCTCGGCGAGCCCGCGGACTCCCCGGAACTGGCGCTGGCGGCGGCGCGCGGCGTGCCGGGCCTGGACGGGGAGCGGCTCGCGGCGGACGCCGCCTCGGACGCCGTCCGGGACCGGGTGCGCGCCGATCGCGCCGAGACCCGCCGGCCGGTGCCCGAGGTCCTGTCCGCCGGAGGCGACTCCCCGCACCCCGGGGCCGCGAAGGAGACCCCGGACGGCGGTCTGCGCTACGCGCTGCCCACCCTGCTCGTGCGTCGCGCGGGCGCCGTGCGCGCGGTGCCCGGCCGACGGCCGTACGAGGAGTACGCGGAGGCCGTCGAGGCACTGCGGCCGGGCCTGCCGGCCGATCCCGCGCCGCTGTCGGCCGGGGCCGCCCTCGCCCGGTACCGCAGCCTGACCGAGCCGGAGCGGACGCTTCTGACGCACGGTCCGTGGCCCCCGCCGGGGGCGGTACGGATCGACACCGCCGGGGGTCCCCTGTGGCTGCACCCGGAGGAGGCGGCGGTCCGTCCGGCCGTCCGGGCCACTCCCCCGCCGGAACGCTGACACCCTCCCGAGCTGCGAGGACGATCCGTCCCGCCCAATGAGACACCTTTTAGTGTCCATTGACAGCGGGTCACGCCTCACCTCAGGATGAGCACCATGCTTACGACGCACCCCGGTGTGGTGTGCCGCTACGTGGACCTGCGGCGCACCTGCAGCGCCCTCTGTCGCTGACCGCCCGCCGCCCACGGCTCACAGGCGCCCGCCTCTCCCCCGCCGGCACCGGCCTTCCGCCGGTCCGCCGCACGGCGCCCGTTCCCCCCACCGTGTTCCCGGCGTCCCGCACGTCCCCGTCCCCCTCGTCCGCCGGCTGACGCCCGCGCGACGCGGGACTCCCTCTACCCCGAGTGCTCCGGCCCGTCCCTGAGCGCGGTGCGGCCCCGTGCCCGCCGCCGCGACCGGGCATGCCCGGACCCGCCCGCCCCGCCGTACGACGACGTCGCCGGGGCGCCCCGCTCCGTTCGCCAAGCCCCGCCGCCGAGCCCGCTCCTGCCCCCGAGGCCGAGGCCGTCATCCCCGAGTCCGCGCGCCCGGGGACCGGACACGGCCCGGCACCGGCGCGCGCCCTCGTAGAAGGAAACCGCGATGCTCCCACCGTTCACCCACCCGCGTACCGGCCAGGACCGGCACCCCGCGCGCCCCGGACACCGCCCCGCCCGGAGGAGCCGGCTGCGCACCGCCGCCCTCGGCACCGTCCTCCTCACCGTGCTCACCCCCGCCCTGAGCGCCTGCGGCGGCGACAGTGCCGCCGCGAGCGACACCCCGACCCTGAAGTGGGCCTCCTCCTACTTCCCCTCGCACTGGGACCCGGTGGTCGGCGGCAGCGGCGCACAGTTTCGCGAACTGGCTCTGGTCTACGCATCGTTGACGCGTACCGACGAGAAGGGCGACGCCGTGCCCGACCTGGCGGAGAGCTGGGACTACAACGCCAGGGGCGACCGGATCACCTTCCATCTGCGGCCGCACCTGAAGTTCAGCGACGGCGAACCGGTGAACGGCGCCGCGGTGAAGGCCGCCGTCGAACGCGCCAAGAAGCAGAAGAACTCCGCGCTCTTCGGCGATCTGACGTCCATCGAGTCGGTGGAGGCCAAGGGTCTCGACGCGGTCATCCACCTCAACCAGGTCGACTACCAGATACCCCAGTTGCTGGGCGAGCGGGTGCTGCAGATCGCCAGCCCCAAGGCGGCGCGGAACGCGAGCGCGCTGGACCGGAACCCGGTGGGCGCGGGCCCGTTCACCGTCACGCAGATCGTCCCGGGCACCAAGGCGGTGCTGAGGAAGAACCCCGACTACTGGGACGCGGAGAACATCCACATCGACAACGTCGAACTCACCTCCGCGCCCGACGCCTCCACGGTCGTCTCCGGACTGCGGACCGGCGTCTACAACTTCGCCGACATCGACCCCAGTCAGGCCGAGGCCGCCAAGAAGGCCGGACTCGACGTCTTCGTCCAGCCCGGGTTCAACGCGTCCAACATCAGCCTGAACGTCAACAAGGCGCCGTTCGACAACGGCAAGGTCGTCGACGCCGTCCGGCACGCGGTCGACCGGCAGGAGTTCGTCGACAAGCTGACCTTCGGCTACGGCGAGACGACCGACCAGCCCTTCCCGAAGGGATACGTCGCCTACGACCCCGCCTCGGCCGACGCCTACCCCTATGACCCGGCCAGGTCGAAGAAGCTGCTCGCGGAGGCCGGTTACCAGGCCGGCGAGCTCAAGCTGAACCTGGTCGTCCCGGCCGAGGACCCGCAGGCGGAGATCGTCCAGTCGCAGCTCGCGAAGGTGGGCGTCAAGGTCACCATCAAGATCGACAAGAACTGGGCGACCCCGTTCTTCGCCAAGGACCTGGCGTTCTCCCTGTACTCGACGACCGGCCGCGACTCCGCGCTGCAGACGCTCACCGCCCACTTCGGCCCGCACGGCCCGCTCAACCTCAGCTCCCCCTACGAGCCCTCCGGTTTCGAGGCGGCCGCCGCGAAGGTGCGCCGCACGCCGCTCGACTCGCCCGACTACGCCGAGGTCCTGCGCGCGGCGACCCGGGCCGGGCTGAAGAGCGAGGCGCTCGTCTTCACCTACTCCCAGCCCAACCTCATCGCCAAGAGCAGGTCCGTCTCCGACCTGCCGAGGAACCCGGCCCACATCGACTGGACCGGCGTGACCATCGGCGGCCACTGACACCGCGTCCGCCCCGCTCCACCCCTCATTCACCCCGTCCCGCACTCCTCGAAAGGAGGCATCCCATGACGACGACGAAGGAGCAGGCGCGGGAGCCGGCCGCGCCCGCGGACGGCCGCAGTGCCGCCGGCGCCCGGGCGCGGCACGGCCTGGGCCGTGTCCTGGCCACCGTCGCCCGGTCGGCCGCGCTCTTCGTGCCCGTCTTCCTGGTCGCGACCTTCGTGACCTTCGCACTGCGCTCGCTCAGCGGGCTCAGCCCCGCCAGGATCCAGCTCGGCGAGCAGGCCACGCCCGAGGCGATCGCCCGGGTCGAGGCCCAGTGGGGCCTGGACCGCCCCTTCCTGGTGCAGTACGGCGACTGGATCGGCGGCGTGCTGCACGGGCAGCTCGGCGCGAGCTGGACCAACGGGGCCGACATCTCCACCCTCATCGGGCTCGGCCTCGGCGTGAGCCTGTCGGTGGCCACCCTGGCCCTGGTCATCGGCGTCCTCGCCGGCTTCGCCCTGGGCACGCTCGCGGCGTTGCGCCGCACCACCTGGATCGACCGCGCCGTCACCGGCTTCGTCACGGTCATCTCGGTGATGCCCGCCTTCGTCGTCGGGATCGTCCTGGTGGCGGTCCTCGCGGTCGGCCTGGGGCTGTTCCCCTCCGCCGGCTACGTCGAGCCCGGCCAGGGCATCGGACCGTGGCTCGCCCACATCACGCTGCCGGCCGTGGCCCTGAGCCTCGACGTCGTCGCCGACGTCGCCCGCCAGCTGCGTTCGAGTCTCGTCGCCGCCTACCGCGAGAACTACGTGACCGGCGCGCTGGTGCGGGGTCTGAGTCCGCGCCGGATCTTCTTCACCCACGTGCTGCGCAACGGCCTCGGGCCGGCACTCGCGACCCTCGGTCTGAAGTTCCCCTCGCTCGTGGGCGCCTCCGTCGTCACGGAGTGGATCTTCGGTCTCCAGGGCTTCGGCCGGTTCGCCAACGACTCCGCCCAGTCCGGCGACGTACCCGCCGTCCAGGGCGTGCTGGTCGTGTCGATCGTCCTGGTCGTGGCGTTCAACCTCGTCGTCAACCTGGTGCTGGCGCGCGTCACGCCCGCCGCGCAGAGGGGAGTGTGACCCATGGTGCGCCGTGTGCTGTCCCTGCCGTCCGGCCGCATCGCCGTCTGCGTGCTCGCGGTGATCGCCCTCCTCGCGGCGTCCGGGCCGCTGCTCGCCCCGCAGGATCCACTGGCCGCGGGCGACACCCCGCTCGCCGCCGCCTCCGGCGCCCACTGGCTGGGCACCGACTACCTGGGGCGGGACGTGCTGAGCCGGTTGCTCGACGGCTCCCGCGTCAGTGTGCTGGGCTCGCTGGAGGTGGCCCTGACCGCGCTGGTGGTCGGGGTGGTGCCGGGAATCCTGTCGGTGTACCTCGGCCGGACCTTCGAGTGGCTCACCCTGCGGCTGGCCGACACCCTCGTCGCGCTGCCCTTCCTGCTGTTCGCCGTCGCCGTCGTCGCTCTGCTGGGCAACGGCATCACCCAGGCGATGCTGGTCACGGGGGTGCTGGTCTCCCCGCTGTTCTACCGGGTCTCCCGCGCCGCCACCCTGGCGGTGGCCCGCTCGCCCTACGTCGAGGCGGCCCTCGTCTCCGGGGCGGCGATCGGCTGGGTCGTGCGCCGCCACGTCCTCGCCAAGGTGCTGCCGCCGATCGCGGTCGCGCTCGCGCAGACCGTCGGCACCGGCTTCGTGATCGTCTCCAGCCTGACGTTCCTCGGCATCGGCGTGCAGCCGCCCGCGCCCACCTGGGGCGGGCTGCTCGCCTCCGACCTGGGCTATCTCGGCCAGCGGCCGTGGGCGCCGGTCGCCCCCGCGCTCCTGATCATGGTCACCGTCTGGGCCTGCAACGTCCTCGCCGACGCCCTGCGCGACGTCTCCGGCGAGGCCGGCCGCGCACTCCTCAACAGCCGCCGGGCCCGCGCCCACCGGCTCGACGAGGCCGATCCCGCTCCCGCCGGAGGCACACGATGAGCACCCTGTCCCAGAAGCCGCTCGCCGAGCGCCGTGCCCCTCAACGGCCCGCTCCCGCACGGCCGGTGGCGCCCGCACTGTCCGTGCGTGACGTGCGCATCAGCGACCGGACCGCGGGACGCGAGATCGTCCGCGGGGTGAGCTTCACCCTCGCGCCCGGCCGGACGGTCGGCATCGTCGGCGAGTCCGGCAGCGGGAAGACCCTCACCTGCCGGGCCGCGCTGGGCATCCTGCCCCCGCACTTCGAGATCACCGGCGGCTCGGTCGAGATCGAGGGCCGCGACATCGGCGGTCTGACGCCCGCCGAGTGGACGGCGCTGCGCGGTGCCACCATCAGCGCCGTCTTCCAGGACCCGGCCTCCTACCTCAACCCCTCGATCCCGGTGGGCAGACAGGTCGCCGAGGTCGTGCGGATCAAGAAGGGCGCGGGCCGGCGCGAGGCCCGCCGGCAGGCACTGGAACTGCTGCGCGCCGTGCACCTCAGGGATCCCGAACTCGTCTACTCGCAGTACGTGTTCGAGCTGTCCGGCGGCATGCTCCAGCGGGTGCTCATCGCGGCGGCCGTCGCCGCCGATCCGCACATCCTGATCGCCGACGAGGCCACGACCGCGCTCGACGTCACCGTGCAGGCCGAGATCCTCGACCTGCTGGCCGATCTGCGCGAGCGCACCGACCTCGCCCTCGTGGTGGTCTCCCACGACCTGGCCGTCGTCGCCCAGCTGTGCGACGAGGTGCTCGTCATGCGCCGGGGCGAGGTGGTGGAGCAGGGGCCCACCGAGGAGGTGCTGCACCGTCCGCGGCACGCGTACACCCGGCTGCTGATCGCCGAGCACGAGCAGTACGGCCTGGAGAGGTTCCGCACCGCCGAGGAGGACGCGTGAGCAGGCCCGTCGACCCCAGCGACCACGACGACGCCGTCGACGGCGCCACGGACGGCACCGCGGGGCCCGCCCGCCCGGTGCTCGACGTCCGGGATCTGCACGTGCACTACGGGGCCCGCCGCCGACGCCGGCCAGCCCTGCGCGGCGTCTCGCTGAGCGTCGCCCCGGGCGAGACCGTCGGCATCATCGGCGAGACCGGCTCGGGCAAGTCCACCCTCGCGCGGGCCGCGCTCGGTCTGGTGCGCGCCTCCGCCGGATCGGTCCTCGTCGACGGCGAGGACGTCACCTCGTACGGCACCCGCCGATGGCGCGCCCTGCGCCGCAGAGGGGTGATCCAGTACGTCTTCCAGGACCCGCTGCGCAGCCTCGACCCCGACCTGAGCATCGGGACCTCGCTCGCCGAGCCCCTGCTCATCGGGGGCGCCGGCCGCGAGGAGGCGGCGGCCCGGGTGCGGGAGTTCCTGCCTCGCGTCCGCCTCGACGAGGACCTCCTCGACCGGCTGCCGGGCGAGTTGTCCGGCGGGCAGCGCCAGCGGGTCGCGGTGGCCCGTGCGCTGGTCACCGGGCCCCGGCTGGTCATCCTCGACGAGCCGGTGAGCGCCCTGGACTCCGCCAACCGGGTCCAGGTCCTGGAGATCCTCAAGGACCTGCGCGCCGACGGCGTCGCCCTCGTATTCATCTCCCACGACCTGGGCTCCGTCGCCGGGGTCGCCGACCGTGTCGCGGTGCTGTACCGGGGTGAACTGGTCGAGGCGGGCGCGACCCGCGAGGTCATCACCGCGCCCCGGCACCCCTACACGCGACTGCTCGTCGGCTCCGCGCCCACCCTGCGCGGCGCCCCCGCCGACCGCGCCGCACGCGAGGCCCTGCGCGCGCTGCTGCACACCTGATCGCTCCGCTCCCCGAAGAAAGCCCGCGAAGGGCGAGAACCGGCCGCCCCCGACGGGCGGGAACGCTCGGCCCCCGACGGGCCGGAAAGGACACCCCATGCCCCGCACCCTCCATCTCGCGCTCCACCCCTACGGAGTCGGCGGCCCGGGCCAGCACGGCCTGTGGAAGGACCCCCGCGTCGCGAAGAACGCCAGCATCGACATCGACTACTACATCCGGCAGGCCCAGGCGGCCGAACACGCCCTGTTCGACGCCCTGTTCATCGTCGACAGCCAGTTCATCAACGCGACCTACCCCGCGCACTACCTCAACCGCCTCGAACCGCTGACGCTGCTGTCCGCGGTCGCCACCCACACCCGGCACATCGGCCTGGTGGGCACCGCCAGCTCGACCTACAACTCGCCGTTCAACCTGGCCCGCCGGTTCGCCTCGCTGGACCTCATCAGCGGCGGCCGGGCCGGCTGGAACGTGGTGACCAGCTTCGACACCGGCACCGCGCGGAACTTCGGCCTGGACGAACACCTCGACTACGCCACCCGCTACGGCCGCGCCCTGGAGTTCGTCGAGGTCGCCCGGGGGCTGTGGGACTCCTACGAGGACGACGCCTTCCCCGCCGACGTCGCACGCGGCGTCTTCCTCGACCCGGACAAGCTGCACGCGCTCGACCACGTGGGCGAGCACTTCTCGGTGGCCGGTCCGCTGAACGTCTCCCGTTCCGCGCAGGGCCAGCCGGTGATCTTCCAGGCAGGGGTGTCGGAGGAGGGCCGGGACCTCGCCGCCCGGGTCGCGGAGGGCATCTACGCGCCCGGCGGGACCCTGGAGCAGGCCCAGGAGTACTACGCCGACATCAAGCGGCGCACCGCCGCGTACGGCCGGAACCCCGACCACATCAAGATCTTCCTGCACGGCGGCCCGGTCGTCGCCGCCACCGACGAGGCCGCCCGGCGCCGTGAGCGGGAGATTTTCGAGGAGGACAACGACTTCGACCGCAACCTCGCGCTGCTCGGCCGCTCCTTCGGCGCCTACGACTTCAGCGTGCACGACCTGGACGCGCCGTTCCCGGACGTCGCCCACCTCTCCGAGAAGGGCGGGCGCACCGGGGCCGCCAAGCTCATCGAGCGGGCCCGCGCCGAGAAACTGACGCTGCGTCAAGTGGCGGAGAGCGTCAACCAGTTCCGTCGCTCGCCCTTCGTCGGGGACCCGCGCACGGTCGCCGACACCATCGAGCAGTGGTACGACGCCGGCACCCTCGACGGCATCAACCTCGCCTTCCGCACCGAGGAGGAACTGAACCTCTTCGTCGACGGCGTCGTCCCCCTGCTGCAGAAGCGCGGCCTGTTCCGCACCGAGTACACCGCCGACACCCTGCGCGGCAACCTCGGCCTGCCCGTCCCGGCGAACCGCCACGCCCGCGAGCGGACGCTCACGGCCGGCTGAGACCGCCCCCGACGCGAAAGGCACATGCCATGACCAGCGACAGACCCCGCTTCCGGCTCGGTTTCCTGACCCATGTCCAGGGCCGTGGCGACGACTTCGCCCGCACCTACCGCAACGCGCAGGATCTGTTCACCGTCGCCGACGAGCTCGGCTTCGACACCGGCTGGGTCGCCCAGCACCACGTCGCCCTCCAGGGCGGCGGCCTGTCCTCGCCGTGGACCTTCCTCGCCCACGCGGCCGCCCGCACCAGGCGTATCCGGCTCGGCACCGCGATCACCGTCCTCCCGCTGGAGGACCCGCTGCGGCTCGCCGAGGACATCGCCACCGTGGACGTCCTCAGCGGCGGCCGGGTCGAGATCGGGGTGGGCAGCGGGTCCAGCGCCCTGGAGTACGCGGCCTTCGGCCGGGACGCCGCCCGCAAGCGGGAACTGACCAGCGACCACCTCGACACGCTGCGGCGGGCCCTGGCGGGCGAGGAGGTCGGCACGCCCGGCTTCCGCGTCCAGCCCCCGGCCGGCGACTTCGGCGGGCGGATCTGGCAGGGCGTGTTCAGCGCCCGTGGCGCCGAGCACGCGGCCGCGGGCGGCTCCCACCTGCTGCTCAACCGGGCCGCCTACGGCTTCGACGCCCCCACCGACGAGGTGCAGCGGCCGTGGGCGGAGGCCTACCTCGCGGCCTGGGACCGGCCCGCCCGGCCCCGCGTCGGCCTGTCCCGGCTGGTCTTCCCGGCCAAGGACCGGCGGACCGCGCTGCGTCACATCGGCGAGGACGTGCGCCGTGCCGCCGCGCGGATGGCGGAGTCCGGCGCCTTCCCCGGGGGCCTGGACACGGAGGAGGCACTGCGCCGCTTCCACTCCTTCCACGGCCATCCCGAGGAGATCGTCGCGGCCCTGCGCCAGGAGAAGGCGCTGCCCCTCGCGACCGATCTGATCACCCAGTTCAACCCGGCCGTCGTGGACCACGACGCCTCCGTACGCGCCCTCGAACTCATCGCGACCGAGGTGGCACCCGCCCTGGGCTGGACGCCCGCGCGCGCCGCCGGTCCCGTACCCGCAGGAGTCTGACATGACCGAGTACGACGACCACTTCGCACCGCAGGGCCTGCGCGTACGCGGCACGGTCGTGGTGGTCCCCGGCCGCGGCGAGACCCGGGCCACCTACGGCCGCCTCGGCAGGCGTCTCGCCGCGGACGCCTACCGCGTACGCGTCCTGGACGCGCCGGCCCTCGACGGGGACGGTGACACCGCCCTCACCGAGCTGGGCGCCCGGCTCGGCGCCGCCGTCGCCGGCACCGCGGCCGAGGGGGAGGACGTCACGGGGCCGCTCGTGGTCCTCGGCGCCGACTCGGGGGCCGCGGCCGTGGCCGCGCTCCTCGGCGGGACCGAAACCGCCTCCGCCGTACGGGCCGACGCGCTGGTCCTGGCCGGCCTGCCGGGACGGGGCACGGGGGCCGCCGGGAGCTGGGAGGACGAGCTCGACGTGCGCACCGCCTGCCCCACCCACCGGGGCACGCTCACCGAGGACCCCCGGGTGCGGCGCGGCTCGCTGGGCCTGAGCCTGCCGGACGCCGTGCTGACGGCGGCCCAAGAAGTGCGCACCGCCCTGCCGGTCCTGTTCCTCGTCGGTGACGCCGACCCCCTGGCCGACCACGAAGGGCTGCGGCGCACGGTGAAGGCCGCGCCGCAGGCCCGGCTCTCGGTCGTCCGCGGCGCCCACCACGACGTCCTGAACGACCTCCAGCACCGCTCGGTGGCCGCGGAACTCGTCGGCTTCCTCGAAACCCTCCGCGAGGGCCTGCGCCCGCTGGTCACCGTGGAGTCCAGCGCCTGGTGAACGGCCTTCCCGCGCCGTCCCGTTCCGTCCCCCGCCCCCTCCCCCGTCTCCTCCCGCTCCGCCTCCGTCCCGAAAGGTGACCGTCATGGCCGTCGTCCTGTCCGTCTCCGGAAGCCCCTCCCCCACCTCCCGCACCACCCGGCTCCTGCGCCACCTCGACGAACGCCTGCGGCAGCAGGGGCACGAGGTGACACCGCTGGAGGTGCGCACCCTGCCCGCCGACGTCCTGCTCGGCGCGAACGTCCGGCACCCGGCCATCACCGCCGTCGCGGAGCTGTTCGCGCAGGCGGACGGGGTGGTGATCGGCACCCCCGTGTACAAGGCCGCCTACTCGGGCCTGCTCAAGTCGCTGCTCGACCTGCTCCCGCAGTACGCGCTGAGCGGCAAGACCGTGCTGCCCCTGGCCACGGGCGGCAGCCAGGCGCACGTCCTGGCCATCGACTACGCGCTGCGCCCGGTCCTCAGCTCCATGGGCGCGAGCCACATCGTGCCGGGCTGGTTCACCCTCGACCGGGACATCCCGCGCGGCACCGGCCCCCTCGTCGTCCCGGACGCCACCGCCCGCGCCCTGGAGGAGGTGACCGACCGCTTCTCGGCCGCCCTCGGCGGCAGCGTCCCGGCCCTGGCGCGCACCGCCTGAACCGGCGCCCGCCGGGCCGGGCCGCGCACGGAACGCACGGACCGGCGGCGGGGTCCGTGGGAGGCGCCCTGAGCACGGCGGGCCCCGTATCGGCCAATCACTCGCGGGAAAAGGCGAATTGGGCGATGCTAAGTGCGTGACGAACGAGGTGACGGGCCCGGTCGCGGGCAGTGAGGTGGGGGCCCTGCTGCGGGCCCTGGACGGACAGCGGCGCCATGTCCTCGGCGCTCTCGACGGGCTCGCCGAGGAGGATCTCCGCCGGCCCGTGCTGCCTTCCGGTTGGCACTGCCTGGGGCTGGTCCGGCATCTGACGCTGGATGTGGAGCGGTTCTGGTTCCGCGCGGTCCTCGCCGGCGAGGAGGAGGTCATCCGCACCCTGCCGAGCGGCGACGAGGCATGGCAGGTGGCCCCGGAGACGGCGGCCGCCGACGTGCTCGACCGCTACCGGCGGGAGGCGGAGCTCGCCGACGCCCTCATCACCGCCACCCCCGCCGAGGCCCCCCTGGCCTGGTGGCCGCACGAGCTGTTCGGCGCACCGCATCTGCACACCCTGCGTGACGTCCTGCTGCACGTCATCACCGAGACGGCGTGCCATGCCGGGCACCTCGACGCGGCCCGGGAGCTGATCGACGGCCGCCGCTGGCTGGTGCTGACCTGAGAGTGCCGAGCCACGCACCGCCGGCCCGGCGCCGCGCTCCTCCCGCCGGGCCCGTCCCGAAGGGAGCACGCGGACCATGAGGATCATCGTCGTCGGGGCCGGCGTCCTGGGCCTGAGCGTCGCGGGACGGCTCGCCCGGGCCGGCGCGGACGTGCTGCTGCTCGACCGGCAGGGTGCCGGGACGGGGACCAGCGCGACCACCTTCGCGTGGGTCAACTCCAGCCGGAAGCCGGACCCCGCCTACCACCGGCTCAACGTCGAGGGCATGGCGGAACACGGCAGGCTGGCCGGGCGACTGCCCGGCGCACGCGCGTACTTCCCGAGCGGGGCACTGCA
This sequence comes from Streptomyces griseoaurantiacus, assembly GCA_014656015.1. Lineage (GTDB taxonomy): Bacteria > Actinomycetota > Actinomycetes > Streptomycetales > Streptomycetaceae > Streptomyces > Streptomyces griseoaurantiacus. The sequence continues at coordinate 19,164 of BNBP01000032.1, forward strand.
ATGGGCGGACGCGGCGAGCGAACGGTGGCTCGGCGAGAACGTCGAACGGCTGCGCGCGTTGGGCTACCCCGCCCGCTGGGTCACGCGCGAGGAGGCGGCACGCCTCGCGGCCCCGCTGCGCGTCCCGGACGGCGTCACCGCCCTCGCGCACTTCCCCGGCGAGGGTTACGTGCTGCCGGACGTCTTCGTGCGCGGCCTGCTCGCGGACGCCCTCGGGCACGGGGCCGCGTACGCGACCGCCGAGGTGGTGGCCCTCGACGAGGTCCCGCACGGCGTGGCCGTCACCCTGGCCGGGGGCGAGGTCCGCAGGGCCGACCGGGTGGTGCTGGCGGCGGGCCGCTGGACGCACCGGCTCGCCGCGGGCGCCGGGATCGACATCCCCATGGTGACGGGGACCGGCCGCGGGGCGGCGACCGTCGGACTGCTCGGCTACGCCAGGTCGCCGCGGCTCGGCCTGCGCTGCGTGGTGCACAGCCCCGGCCTCAACCTCCGCCCCTCGTCCGGCGGCCACACCGTCCTGCAGGCCCTCGACCTGAACGCCGAGGTCGACCCGGCGCGGCCGCCCGCCCCGGACGCAGAGGTGGCGCGCATACTCGCCGGGCGGTTCTCGGCCCTGCTGGACGGCTCCGAACGGGGGCCGGAGATCGACCTGCGCGTCGGCTTCCGCTCACTGCCCGCGGACGGCCGCACCGTCGCCGGGTACGCCTCGGCGGATTCGCGCGTCTACTGCCTCGTCTCGCACAGCGGGATCACCCTGGCACCGCTCCTGGGACGCCTGGTGGCTGCCGAGGTCACCACCGGCGAGGAGCAGGAACTCCTCGGCCCGTTCCGGCCCACCCGGTTCGCCGGGGCGCGGCGCTCGGAGTTCGAGGTGGACCAGCGTGCCACGGGACTGGGAGAGCAGTAGCCGGACACCGTCCCGGCACGGCGGGCGGACACGACGGGCGCCGGGGCGCGGGCGGCGTGCGGACATGACGAAGGCGAGGAGTCAGCCTCTCCTCGCCACTCTCAAGGTATAGCTCACCGGGGGGCTTGCGGCAAGGCCCCCGTCGTACCGGACAATCTGCGGCTCGGGCCACCACCTGCGGAAAGGGAGCTGACGCGGTGAGCGAGCGGTACGTGTGGGATCTGCGAGAGGTCGACGGGGAACACGTCGCGTTCGTAGGAGGAAAGGGAGCGCACCTGGGTGAGCTGTCCCGGATCGAGGGCATCCGGGTGCCCGGCGGTTTCTGTGTGACGACGGCGGCCCACCGGAGAACGCTGGAGCGGGTGCCCTCGCTCGCGGAGGGCATCGGGCGGCTGGCGCGCGTGGATCCGGAGGACCGGGAGTCGCTCCGCGCGGTCTGCGGGGAGATCCGCCGGACGATCGAGGACACTCCCCTGCCGGAGGAGGTCGTCGAGGCGATCACCGGAGCACTCGCCGGGTCAGGCGAGGGCGTGGCGTACGCGGTGCGGTCCAGCGCGACCGCGGAGGACCTGCCGACGGCCTCGTTCGCCGGACAGCAGGACACCTACCTCAACGTCCTCGGAGCCGAGGAGGTGCTGCGGCACGTCCGCCGGTGCTGGGCCTCGCTGTTCACCGAGCGGGCGGTGGTCTACCGGCGGCACCACGGCATCGAGGACCGAACGGTCGGCATGGCCGTGGTCGTGCAGCGGATGGTTCTCCCCGAGGCGGCCGGCGTGCTGTTCACGGCCGACCCGGTCTCGGGCAACCGCACGGTCGCCACCGTGGACGCCGGCTTCGGTCTCGGCGAGGCCCTGGTGTCCGGCACGGTGACCCCGGACGTGTTCACCGTGCGCGGCGAGGAGATCCTCGCCCGGTCGGTCGGCGCCAAGCAGCGGGCCGTGCAGGCCGTTCCGGGCGGCGGCACGCGGACGGTGGAGGTGGAGCCGCGGCGGCAACGGGAGCCGGCGCTGAGTGACGCGCGGGTTCGGGAACTCGTGGCGCTGGGGCGGCGGATCGAGGCGCACTTCGGTCGCCCGCAGGACATCGAGTGGTGTCTGACCGGGGACGGTTTCGTGTTCGTGCAGAGCCGGCCGATCACCACGCTGTTCCCGCTCCCCGAGAACCCCGCCGGGGGCAACCACGTCTACCTGTCCGTCGGCCACCAGCAGATGATGACCGATCCGATGAAGGCCCTCGGGCTGTCCGTGTGGCAGCTCATGGCCATGGCGCCGATGCTCGAGGCGGGCGGCAGGCTCTTCGTCGACGCGGCCCCACGGCTGGCCTCGCCCGCCCGGGCCGTCTTCCTGGACATGATCGGCAGGTCCGACCCGGTGACCCGGGACGCGCTGGAGACCGTCCTCGCGCGCAAGGACTTCCTCCCCGCGCCGCCGGACGAGGTGCCCCCGGGGCCCCCGGCCGGGGCCGCCCCGCCGCCCCCGCTCGAGGCCGATCCGGCCCTCGTCGCCGAACTGATCGACCACAGCAGGGCCTCCCTGGCCGCCCTCCGCCGCGACCTCGCCGACAGGAGCGGACCGGAACTGTTCGACTTGCTGCTGGGGCCGGCCGCCCAGGAGCACAAGCGGGTCCTCTCCCACCCGCCGAGCCTGCGCGTGATCACGGCGGGGATGGAGGCCGCGTGGTGGCTCAACGACAAGCTGGAGGAATGGCTCGGGGAGAAGAACGCGGCCGACACGCTCACCCTGTCCGCCCCGGGCAACATCACCTCGGAGATGGGGCTGGCGCTGCTCGACGTGGCGGACGTCGTCCGCCCGTACCCGGAGGTGGTGGCGTTCCTGCGCAACGTCGAACACGGCAAGCACGACGAGCGCGGCGACTTCCTGGACCGACTGGCGGACCTTCCCGGCGGGGCGCACGCCCGGGACGCCCTCCGGGACTACCTCGACCGGTACGGCATGCGCTGCGCCGGCGAGATCGACCTCACGAGGGAGCGGTGGAGCGAGCGCCCCGGCACGCTTCTGCCCGTCCTCCTCGACCACGTCAGGAACGCCGAACCGGGCGCCGCCGAGCGCCGCTTCGAGGAGGGACGGCAGGAGGCGCGGCACAAGGAGCGGGAGGTGCTGGAGCGCCTGCGGGCCCTGCCGGACGGGGAACGCAAGGCCGCCGAGGCCAAGGCGATGATCGACCGGGTCCGCGCCTTCGCCGGCTACCGGGAGTATCCGAAGTACGACATCGTCAACCGCTTCTTCCTGTACAAGCAGGCGCTTCTCGCGGAGGCCGACCGGCTGGTGACGGCAGGTGCGCTCACCGACCGTGAGGACGTCTTCCACCTGACGCTGCGGGAGTTCCGCGAGGCGGTGCGCACGGGCCGGGTGGACGAGGGGCTGGTCCGGCGGCGCAAGGAGGAGTTCCGGTTCTTCGGGACCCTCACGCCGCCCCGGGTGCTCACCTCGGACGGCGAGTCGGTCACCGGCTCCTACCGGCGGGAGGGGGTGCCGGAGGGCGCCCTGGTGGGACTGCCGGTGTCGGCCGGGACCGTCGAGGGCCGGGCGCGGGTGGTGCGCGACATGGCGGAGGCCGAGCTGGAGGCGGGCGACATCCTGGTCACCGCCTTCACCGATCCGAGCTGGTCGCCGGTGTTCCTCGGGATCGCGGCCCTGGTGACGGAGGTCGGCGGTCTGATGACCCACGGCGCGGTGATCGCCCGCGAGTACGGGCTGCCGGCCGTCGTGGGCGTGGACGGCGCCACCCGGCTGATCAGGGACGGACAGCGGATCCGCGTCCACGGCGGCGAGGGGTACGTCGAACTCCTGCCCTGACCGGGGCCGGGGCCGGTCGGGGCCGGGGCTGGTCGGGGGGAGCATCGGGGACGGGTGCGTGGGGCCGGGGTGCGGGGTCGGGGTGCGGGGTGCTCCCCGGCCCCGCGCGCCCCGGCCCGCCTGGCGCCCTCCGTCCTCACGCCCGCGCGTCCGCCGCGCGCCCCCGGTCCGCAGTCCGCGGTCCGCGGTCCGCGGGTGAGCCCGCGTCCACCCGCGTGCCCCCGTCAGAGGGTGACCACGACCTTGCCGTGGACGTGGCGGCCCGCCTGCAGCTCCACGGCCTCCCGCAGCCGTTCGACGGGGAACGTGGCGGCGAGGGGCACCCTGATCCCGCCGGCGGCGATCACGGCGGCGATCCGTTCCAGATCCTCGGGCCGGGCCTGGAAACCGCCGGTCGGCCGTACTCCCGCGGGCACGTCGGTGCCGGCGGCGATCGTGGAGATCCGTGCGGCGGGGACGCCGAGGGCGAGCGCCGCCTCGGCGGTCTCGGTGCCGAACAGGTCCGTCGCCGCGCTCACCCCCTCGGGGGCCAGCGCCCGCACCCGCTCCACCAGGCCGGGACCGTAGGTGACGGGTTCGACCCCGAACTCCCGCAGGAAGCCGAAGGTGCCCTCGGAGGCGGTGCCGATCACCCGGGCGCCGGCCCGTCGGGCGAGCTGCACGGTGAGCACGCCGACACCGCCCGCGGCACCTCCGACCAGCAGCGTGTCGCCCTCCTTCAGGCCGATCGCGTCGAGCGCCGCCGAGGCCGTCAGCCCGGCCACCGAAAGCGTGGCGGCGACCTCGTCGGTGACCCCCTCGGGCGTGTGGAGGAGCTGCTCCGCGGCGGGGTCGACCACCACGAGATCGGCGAGGGCCCTGCCGGTCGCGCCCCCGTACACGCGGTCGCCGACGGCGAATCCGGCCACCCCTTCACCCACCTCGTCCACGACACCGGCGAAGTCGGTGCCGAAGCCTCCGGGGAGGGAGAGCCCGAACCGTTCCGCGATCGCGGGCGACGAGACGAAGATCCAGTCCATCGGATTGAGACCGGCCGCCGTCACCCGCACACGGACCCGGCCGGGTTCGGCGTGCGGCTCGGGGACCTCGCGCAGTTCCAGCACCTCGGGACCGCCGAACCTCTCGTGCACCACCGCTCGACTCATGACATACCTCCACACGGAACACTCAGTGATGAGACTTGGTCCCATCACTGTACACCCCGACGGGACCAAGTCCCGTAAGCTGTGGGCATGGCCCGCTGGGAACCCAATGCCGCGCAACGACTCGCCACCGCCGCCCTCGACCTCTTCGACGAGCGCGGGTACGACCACACGACCGTGCTCGACATCGCGCAACGCGCCGGGCTCGCGAAGAGCACCTTCTTCCGCCACTTCCCGGACAAGCGGGCGGTGCTCTTCGGCGAGGACACGCTCACCGGGCCGCTCCTCGCCGCGCTCACCGCGGCACCGCCCGCCGCCACGCCCCTCGAAGCCGTGGCGCGCGGCCTCGACGCGCTCGGGCGTGAGGTGTTCACCCCCGAGCGCCACCTCTTCGTGGCCCGCCGTCGTGCCGTCATCGACGCCCACCCCGAACTCCAGGAGCGCGAGGCCCTCAAGGGCCTGCACCTCACCGCCGCGCTGACCCGGGCCCTGACGGACCGCGGGGCACCCGTCCTCGCCGCGGAGGTCGCCGCCCAACTCGGCGCGCTCGCACTGAAGACGGCGTACGAGCGCTGGAGCGGTACCGGCGGCACGGGCGAGTTCGGCGCCCTCGCCCGGCAGGCACTCGACGAGGTGCGGGACGCCACCACCGCGCTCTGAGCGCTCTCTGACGGAAGGCCGTCCCCGGCCGCGCCACTCGCTCTCGCGAGCCGCCCGCTCGATTCCGGCCTCCCCGACCATCCACCCCCGCATGCGGGCATCCGTACGCCCGCGGTTCGCCTTCCGGACGCCTTTCCCCTGTCTGATGAGGGAGCGGTCGGGCACACGGCGACCGCGATTCCGCACGCGGCGGGTGCAATTCCGCGAAGGTCCATTAATGTCGTCCACCGAGTGCGTACGTACCGGCTGTTTCGGTGTTGACAACGTTGTCCAAGCGGGGTCGTCACGTGAGGGCGGGGCGTGCGCGGGTATCGCGAACGCTGGAGAGGTCTCGTGCCGAGAAGACTCATAAGACCCCACGTCCCCCCGCGCCGGGCCGCCTCGACGCCGGCCCCGGTCGGCCGCCGTCACCGGCCGACGGCCGCGGTGGTGGCCGCGCTGCTCGCCGGGTCGCTCGGCCTCGCCGCGCTGGCGGGCGGCGGCGGTACGGCACTCGCGCTGCCCGGCACGGGCGCCCCCGCTAAGTCCGCCGCCCCCGGGGGGACTTCCGGCGGCACGGACTACACGAAGCTCGTCGACCCGTTCGTCTCGACCTCCGGCGACGACGGCAACGACCTGCCGGGCGCCCAGGCCCCGCACGGTCTGGCCAAGGTCAACCCGATGACCACGCCGGGCCGCAACCACTCCGGGTACGACTACGACGAGGACCACATCGCCGGGTTCACCGCCACGAACCTCGACGGTGTCGGCGGCTCCGGGGGCGGCGGCGACCTGCTGGTCGTGCCGACCTCCGTGCGCTACGACAGCCGCCCCGCCGCGAGCAGTTACGCGCACCCGTACAGCCACGAGGACGAGGACGCGACGCCCGGTCACTACCGGGTGGGTCTCGGCGCCCTCTCCGGCACCGGCTCGAAGGTGACCCCGGACTCCGGGACGATCGACGCCGAGGTGACCGCGACGACGCGGACGGCGCTGGAGCGCTACCGCTTCCCCGCCGGGGCCTCCCCCCAGCTCGTCCTGGACCTCGCCAACAACTTCACCAGCCGCACCCGTTCGACCCTGAAGGCCACGACGCTCGAGGACGGGACCACATCCCTCACCGGGCAGATCGCCGGCTCCTTCAACGGCGCCTCGTACCGGATGTACTACGCCGCCACCACCGACGCCCCCGTCACCTCGTTCAAGAGCTGGGGCGCGGACGGCAAGCTGAGCGGCGCCACCTCGCAGGACGGCACCGACACCGGAGTCGTCCTCGGTTTCGACCCCGCCGCCGGGAACGACATCGAACTGCGCGTCACCCTCTCGCCGATCAGCGCGGACCAGGCCCTGGCCGACCAGCGCGCCGAGGTGGGGAACCTCAGCTTCGACCAGGCACGGGCCCGGACCAGGGCCGAATGGAACGACACCCTCGGCGCGGTCGCCGTCAAGACGTCCGCGGCCTCGGACCCCGGCGCGAAGCTCAGCAAACTGTTCTACACCCACCTGTACCGCATGTACGCGCTGCCGGTGAACGCCACCAGCACCGACGGCACCTACCGGGGTGTCGACGGGGCGGTGCACGAGGCGAACGGCTTCACGTACTACGACGGCTGGTCCACCTGGGACGACTTCCGCAAGTACTCCGTCGAGGCGTACATCGACCCGGCCACCTACCGGGACATGGTGCAGTCGGCCGTCCTGCTCTTCGCCGACGCGCGTCTGACGGGCAAGGGCCTGAGCAGCCTCACCCACACGGTGCCGACCGTGCGCTGGGAGCGCTCGGCCGTGGTCATCGCCGACGCGCTGTCCAAGGGTTTCAAGAACTTCGACCGGCTCGACGAGGCCTACCCGGCGCTCAAGGCGTACACCGGGTACTACACGGGCACCCAGTTGCGGCAGGGCTACGTCGCGGGGGACCCCGGGACGACCGCCCAGCGCGGCTACGACCAGTGGGCGCTGTCCGTGATCGCCGACGCGCTCGGCGAGGACGCGGACGCGAGGAAGCTACGCACCCAGTCCACGATGGCCATCGACAACCTGGTCAAGCCGGGGGCCTGGAGCGCGCCCGACGGCACGAAGGTGGGGCTGCTCACCCCGCGCGCGGCGGACGGTGGCTGGGAGAGCGCCGACCACGAGAAGTTCGAGGCGGCCAAGCTCTACCAGGGCACGCTCTGGCAGTACCACTGGTACGACGCCTACGACATGGGCGGTCTGCTCGAGGCCATGGGCGGCGAGAAGGCCGGCCGGGCCGCGGTCAGGCACATGTTCGGCGAGGACTCCGACGCCGACGACGGCTCGACCATGCTGCACTCCAACGCCAACGAGATCGACCTCCAGGCGCCCTACCTGTTCAACTACGTCGGCGAGCCCGGCCTGACGCAGAAGTGGGTGCGCGCCATCTACACCGGCACCACCTGGAACCGCTACATCGCCACCGGCTCCACCAACGAGGCGCCCAGCTCCGGCGGCGAGTTCAGGCCGCCGGTGAAGACCGAGGTGTACAAGCTGTCGCCCCACGGCTTCCTGCCGACGATGGACAACGACGCCGGCACCATGTCGACGATGTTCGTCGCCGCCGCCCTCGGGCTGTTCCCGGTGACCGCCGGCTCCAGCCAGTTCCAGATCGGCAGCCCCTTCTTCGACTCCACGACCATCACCTACGCGGGCGGCACGAAGTTCACCGTGCGGGCCGACGGCGTCTCCCCGGACGACTACTACGTGCAGCGGGCGACGCTCGACGGCAAGCGGTTCGACAACACCTGGCTCGACTACTCGCGCATCGTCTCCGGCGGCACCCTGCGCTTCACCATGGGGTCCGAGCCCTCGCGTTGGGGTGCGGACACCGAGCCCGCGTACTCGCTGGACACCGACGGCGGCGACACGGGCGGCGGCACGGGGACGGGCAAGGACGACACGGTCCTATCCGCCCGCCCGGCCACGGTCGCGGCCGCCGCGAACGGCACGGTCGACGCGAGCGTCAAGCTCACCCTGTCCGGGCGGGCCCGGTTCGCCGCGCGCGCGGGCACCAGCCTGACCGCGACCGGGGCGGCCTCGGTGACCGGCCTCGCCAAAGGCCTCACCGCGAACCTCCGGGTGACCGGGGCGCACACGGCGACGCTGTCGCTCGACGGCTCCGCGAAGGTGGACGCGCGCATCGGCCTCACCTTCGCCGACAAGGCCTTCGCGCACGGCGTGCCCGCCTCCTCGGTGCGCGGCACCGGGGTGTCGGTGACCGATCCGCTCCTCCTCTCCACGGCCGCGGCCCACCGGAAGAAGCTGGCCGCCCTCGTCGACGAGGCCTCGCTGGTGCGCGGCACGCACTATTCCGACGGCTCCTACAGCCTGTTCCGCTCGGCGCTCGAGCGCGCGCGGACCGTCCTCGCGGACACCGCCGCCCCGACCGCCACCCTCATGGCCGCGCACGACGCCCTGCGGTCCGCCGCCGACGCGCTGGCCCTCGACGAGGGCGGCTACGCCGTCCTGCAGGCCGAGGACCCGGACGCGATGGAGGGCCCGAACCTGGTGAAGGAGGCCTACTACTCCGACGGCGACCTCGGCGGCGTCACCGAGGGCGCGTGGGAGAGCTTCACCAGGCTGGACTTCGGCGGGGTCGCCCCGCGCAGCGTCTCCGTGCGCTACGCCAACTCCCAGGCGACGACGGCGAAGCCGAGCAGCGTCGACATCCACGCCGGTGACGCGGACGGCCCCGTGGCCGCCACCGTCTCGCTGCCCGGTACCGGGAGCTGGCAGAACTACACCACGGTCCGGGCAAACGTCGGCGACCCCGAGGCCCTGCTGAACGCCTCGCGCGCGACCTTCGTGTTCCACGCGCCCACCGGGCAGCAGTGGGTGTCGAACTTCGACTGGTTCCAGTTCTCGCCCTACGAGGTGTCCGACTCCCCCACCACCACGCTCGCCACGCTGACCGCGGCCGACAGCACCGCGACCGGCGACGGTTCGCAGCCGCTCAAGCTCTCGGGCGGCATCTTCGAGAACGTGACGGACGGCGCCTGGGCCGAGTGGCGGGACACCGACCTCGGTGAGGGCGCCGACACCCTGACCGTCCGCTACGACAAGCCGCAGTCCCGTGCCGCCTCGGACTCGCACCTCGTCCTGCACCTCGGGGCGAAGGACGGCCCGAGGAAGGTCGAGGTCCCCCTCGACTACACCGGGCCGGGCTGGGGAACCGTCGCCACCACGACCGTGCGCCTCGCCCCTGACGTCTTCACCGGCGTCCAGGACGTGTACGCGGCCTTCGCCTCCACCACCCAGACCGCCGACCGGCCCTACGTGGGCAACATCCACGCGCTCACCCTGACCAGGAGCGCCGAGCCCCCGGTGTTCCTCGACGCCACGGCGTTCCGCTCGCACAGCGGCGGCGGACTCAAGAGCGAGCCGGCCGGCTGGAGCGGCGCGGGCTCGGCCACCGACCTCGGCGGCACCTACGACGGGGCGTGGCTCGACTACGGGGACATCGACTTCGGCCGCTCGGCGAAGAACACCGTCACCCTCACCTACGTCAACAACTCCGCGCGCTGCGGCACCGGTTCGGCCGTACAGCTCTACCTGGACGGCTTCGACCCGGCGCACCCGGGCACGCCGTACGCGACCGTGCCGCTGCCGGTCACGGGCAGCGCCTGGTCCTCGGGCGGCACGACGAGCCTGACCCTGCCGAAGGGGATCAGCGGCACGCACGGTGTCCATCTGCGGCTGACGACGCAGCCCGACTCCTCGCACCCGTACGTCGCGAACCTGGGCCGGATCACGTTCAGCCGTGTCGAGGCTCCGGCCGAGACGGACAGGACCGCGCTGAACAAGGCGATCGAGCGGTACGAGGGGCTCGCCGAGGACGCGGAGCGGTACGGCGCCATCGACTTCGGCGTGTTCCGCCGCGAACTGGACGCCGCCCGCACCCTCGCCGGCGCCGAGGACGCGGCCCAGCTGGAGGTCGACACGCAGACCCGTTCCCTCACCCTCGCCGCGGGGCAGCTCGTCCCGCTGGCCAGGCTGCGCCTGGAGGACCTGGTCGAGACCGCGTCGGCCCTGGTCGACGCGCGCTACACGGACGCCTCGTGGAAGGCGTTCACCACGGCCCTCACCGCGGCGAAGGCCGCGCTGGCGGACGAGGCCGCCGGTGACGAGACGCTCACCGCACGCCGCAAGGCCCTCGCCCAGGCCATGGACGGGCTCACCACGAAGCGGAAGACGGTGCCCGCGGCGCCCGGCGCCGTGTCGGCGACCGTGTCCGGCAGTGGGGTGAAGGTGAGCTGGTCCGCTCCCGAGGACACCGGCGGCTCCCCCGTCACCGGCTATGTGATCACCCTCGACGAGGAGCACCGGGTCGAGGTCCACGATCCCGAGAGCCGGGCCACGACCTTCACCCGGCTGCCCGCCGGCCGGTCGTACTCGGCACGGGTCGGCGCGGTGAACTCCGTCGGCACCTCGCGGCCGAGCGCCGCCACCGCACCCGTGGTGACCGGCGGCGCCAGGCCGCAGGCACCGGCCGTGACCGGGGTGCTCACCGAGGGCAAGCGGGTCCGGGTCACCTGGCGGGCCGCCGGCGACGGCGGATTCCCGGTCCTCGGCTACACCGTCGCCCTCGACGACGGCACCACCGCGTACGTCCCGGGGACGGCGGAGACCGCACTGCTCACCGCCGGAAGCGGGGCGAGGGCCCACACGGCGACCGTCACCGCCCGCACCCTGGCCGGGGCCTCGGGGGCCGCCGTCACGGCCGGCACCAGAGCCGCCGCGAAGGGCGGGGCCGCCGACCCGGGCACGTACGAGCCGACGCCCTTCCCGGACGACGTGCTCGGTGCGGACTACGCCTCGGACGAGTGGCCGTCCACCGGCGACGGCACGGACTACTTCACGTCCCTGCTCGACGGCTTCGACGACCTCCCGGCCGGCACCCTCGGCGCCAACAGGAAGGTGCCCGCCGGGACGCCGCCCACCGCCGAGAACGACACGATCTCCGTCCGCATCAACAACGCGGCGACCCAGAAGGAGGTGGACCGGGCCGAGGTCGACGCCACGCACAGTCCCACCGTCACGATGGCCGACGGCCTCGGCTCCCGGCTCGGCGCGCTCTACGAGGAGGCGCTGAAGGGCAACCGGCTGCCCAAGACCAGCGCCCTGTTCTCCCGCGTCGCCAAGAAGCTCGACACCCACGACGCGGCGAAGAACCACTGGACCTACCTGCGGCCGTACGTGCGGCTCGGGTTCGTGGGCGAGGGCGGCGACATCTACGAGTCGCAGGACGGCTCCTACGGCGGTCTGGCCACCAGCGGGTCCTACCCGAGCGGCCACACCTACAGCGGCTACGAGGCCGGCACGGTCCTGGCCACGCTGCTGCCGGAGCTGGCGCCCTCGATCCTGGCGCGCACCTCGGAGTACGGGGACAACAGGGTGATCCTCGGCTTCCACTACCCGCTGGACGTGCTGGGCGGCCGCATCGGCGCGCAGGCCACCGTGGCGCACCGGTGGGCGGACCCCGCGTTCGAGGGGCTGCTCCAGCAGGCCCACACCGAGATCGAGAACGTGCTGCTCGCGCGGTGCGAGGAGGAGGGGTACGGGACGACCCTGACGGCCTGTGCGGGTGATCCCTACGCCGGTCTGAGCCCGGCGCGGGCGGTCGACCTGTACACCCAGCGGCTGACCTACGGGTTCTCCCGGACGGGGAAGGCCGGGCAGGCCCTGAAGGTGCCGGCCGACGCGGCGGCCCTGCTGGTGACCGCCTTCCCCGACCTCACCGAGGAGCAGCGCGCACAGGTTCTGGAGCAGACGGCGACGGACTCCGGTTACCCGCTCGACCTGACCGGGGAGGGCCGCGAGAGCTGGCAGCGGATCAATCTGGCGGCCGCACTGGCGGCGGACGTGGTCGTGCGCGCCGACGGTTCGGTCAAGGTGACGAACTTCGCCGACGCCACCCGGGCGAGCGTCGCCGACGCCCGCTCCCTCGCCGTGGGCGGGGCGGAGCTCGACGGCTTCGACCCGGCGGTGTCCACGTACGTCGTCGACTGGCCCTCGAACAGGCCGCTCCCGGCGGTCACGGCCGCCGCGGCCGCGTCCGGGGCGCGGGTGAAGGTCACCGACGGCGGCACCGTGCTCACCTCGGGCTCCTCCCGGCTGAGCACGCGGAAGGTGACGGTGACCTCGGCCAACGGGGCGGTCACCCGGACGTACACGGTCGGGTTCCTGCGTACGGGCCACGCCCACGGGCCGCATCCGGCGGACGGCACGGCGGGCGCCGGCCGGATTCCCGGCGGCAGCCCTCTGTGGTCCCCGGCGCGGGAATGGTGGGACCGCTCGGGGCGGTCCGCGACGCGGGGCGGGTGGTGAGCACCACGCCTCCCCGGTCCCGCGACGGGTCCCCCTGAACCGACCACGGCCGCCGGCGCCCTCGCGCGCCGGCGGCCGTGGCGTTCCGGCTACGGCAGGACCACACGTTCCTCGGTGACCATGACCCCCACCGAAGCCATGTCGATGAAGGTCGCCTCGTCGGGGTTGACCCGTTCCCTGTAGTTCGCCGAGGCGAAGAACGCGTCGTGGTCCTCCCAGTTCTCGAACCAGATCTCCGTCAGACCGTCGTAGGCCGGAGCGGGGTAGGCGTCGGCCCGCACCGGATGGGACACGGTGTACCGCCGCACGTAGCGCCGCGCCTCCGGGATGGAGGTGAACAGCGGGGCGTGCCGGTTCCTGTGGTGGTCGACGAACTCCTCGAAGGACAGGCCCTCGACACGGTTGATCATGAAGGCGAGCTTGAGCACTTCCGGTTCCCTTTCACCCATTGCGGTACTGAACGGGCCGCGCGACCACGGGAGTAACGTAACCCTTGACATCCATGTGAGGGGCAAGCCGGAGTGACCCGGCCCACAGGGGAAGGAGGCGCCGTGCGGATCGGGGAACTGGCCGTCCGGACCGGCGTCAGCCGTCGGTCGCTGCGCTACTACGAGGACCAGGGGCTGCTCGTCAGCGCACGCTCGCCCAGCGGGCAGCGGCACTACGACGAGGAACACGTCCGACGGGTGCGCCTCATCCGGTCGTTCCTGGCCGCGGGCATGTCCAGCGGCACCATCGCCGAGATGGTTCCCTGCATGGCGGAGCCGAGCAGGGGCAGGGCCGAGCGGGCGCTGGTACTCATGGGTGACGAGCGGGAGCGGCTGTGCTCGGCCCTGGACGGGCTCGCCGCCGCCCGGCGCGAACTCGATCGCCTCATCGAGGTCAACCGGCGCTACCTGGCGGCGGACGAGCAGTCGTAGCACCCCCTCAGGGAAGTGCCCGGATCCAGTCGGCGACCTGCCGGTGCAGGGCGGACGGGTCCAGGGAGCGGCCGTCGGCGTTGTCGGCGCGGATCTCCAGGACGGGGACGCCCGCGGCCTCGAGGGCGTGGGTGGTGAACCAGCTGCTGCGGCTGTCCGGGCTGATCAGGTGGACGACCCCGTCCACCCGGTGCTCCTTGGCCTCCTTGACGTACCACTCCACCGACCAGGGCGGGGTGTACATCTGGTCGCGGAAGGCGCAGAACCTGGCGGCCAGCGCGCGCAGGGGGTCCTCGCCGTAGCGGGCGTAGGCGTCGGCGGCGAGCGCGAGGTACATGGACCAGACGAAGACCGCCCCGTGGCTCTCCTCGAAGGACCGGTAGAAGTTCATGTCGAACCAGAGCCCGCGGCCGATCCACATGAGCCGGCGCCGTTCGTCCTCGACCACGGCGTGGTCCTTCTCGACGAGGGCGCTCACCTCCCGGTACAGGTTCTCCGCGGCGGACGTGGCCCACCGGGTGCCGCGGTGCCACTGGGGGATCATGACCGCGGGGATGACGTCGTTCACCGGGACCGGGCACCTGGGGGCGCGGGCCAGGAGGTCGCGGGTGCGCCGGTTCCATTCGGCCTGTTCGTTGGAGAGGGCCATGACCTCGGCGAGCCGGTCGGGGTCGTAGGCGGCCCCGGTGAGTTCCTCCAGCCGGGGGACGAGGGCGCGCAGCTCCTGTTCGAGGAGGTCGATGCGGGCCGGTCCGACGGCCGACTCCCAGTCGTGGCGCATCAGCGTCCACCACTCGGTGGGCACGTTCTCGGCGACGGCGCTCTCCAGGGGCAGGAAGGGAACGCCCAGTTCGCTCTCCCACAGGCCGAACATGCGGCGCATGCTGTCGCCGGTGCACTCGGCGAGTACGAGGGAGGGCCGGGGCAGTCCGCCCCAGGGGGCGTCGTCGGCCCTCGGGGCCAGGGCCTCGGCGAGGGGCAGGGCGCTGTACTGCTCGATGTCGTCGGGCAGTCCGCGGCCGCGCAGGGCTTCGAGGTAGCGGCCCGACATGCGCTTGGCGGAGATGATCGAGGCCCACCACTGGTTGACGACGTAGGGCACGTCCATGGCCCGGAAGATCTCCTGGGGCGCGTCCGCGTTGACGAGCGCCAACGGTCTGCCGCGCTCGGCCTCCGCCCGCGTCCCGGCGAACCATTCGCGCTGGTGGCTGAGTGCGGCACCGGCCGCGGCCAGTCGCTGTCGGCCGGTCATGAGGCCACCTCCGTCGCCGGCCGGTCCGACAGCGCGTCGAGTCCGGTCGTGTCGATCTCTCCGTAGGGCTGGTCGTGGAGCAGGGCGGAGGGCACGGGTGCGGCGGCGCGCTGTGCGGGGAAGTCCCAGCGGTGGGCGTCGTCGTGCCGGCGGCAGTAGCAGAGGAACGCCTCGGCCCGGCCCTCCTTCACCCCCGCCGCGGCGGCGCCGGCCCGTTCGCGCGCGGTCCGCGCGGTCGCCGGCCGCACCTCGCGGGTGTAGTGCTCGGCGAGTCCCTCCAGGGTCGGTTCGGTGACGGGGGGCTGGTCGGCCGAGTCGCCGCTGTCGTGGTCGTCGCCCACCACGCGCCATCCCCCGGCCTCCAGGGTGTCGTAGACCGCGGCGGTGTCGTGGGCGCTGCCGGAGAGGAGCAGGGGCCGGCCGGGCGGCGGGGTGCCCGGTGCGGACAGGGCCTCGGTGAGGGTGCGGGCGTACAGGCCGGGCGGCATGACCGTCCCGGCGGTGTACCAGCGCAGGGCGTCCGCCCCGGACAGCTCCGCGGCACGCCGCCCGCGCAGTTCCCGGCGGGCGGCGCGTGCCGTGTTGTGCGCGGCGACGGCCTCCTCGAGTTCGGCGGGGGTCAGCGCGGCGCCCCGCCAGGCGCCCAGTTGGTCGGCGAGGCGGCGCAGACCGCGCAGGTTGTAGCGGCGGGTGGCCTCGCCCGGCAGGTGCAGCAGGTCCGCGAAGTGGAAGGGGGGCAGTTCCTCGGCGCGGATGCGGCGCAGTTCGCGCAGGGTGTGGAAGAGCTGCACGGAGGCGTCGCAGTCGTGGGTGAGGACGAGAAGGTCGAGGGCGGGGCCCTCGGGGGCGAGGAGCCCGGCGAGGAGGTTCACCGTGTGCGGATCGACCGCCCCGTCGAGGTAGGCGCGGGCGCGCCGGGTGTCGCGCCCGGGCCGGCCGGTCAGCCGGACGGGCAGGGCGCCGGCCGCGGTGATCAGTTCGACGGGGGTGTCCGCGCCGACGTAGCCGACGACGGGGCGTCCGCGCGCCGCCCAGTCGCGGGCGTGCAGCAGCGGGTCGTCGTGGGCGGCCCGGAGCGCGGCGGCCGCCCGGTGGGTGGTGTCGGAGGGGGCCACGCTCAGATCACCCCCTCGTCGCGCAGCAGCGCGATCTCGTCCTCGGTCAGTCCGCCGAGCCGGGCCAGCAACTCGGCGGTGTGCTCGCCCAGGTGGGGGGCCGGGCGGTCCAGCCGGGCCTCGGAGCGCGAGAAGCGGATGGGGATGCCGGGGCCCATGAGTCCCGTCGGGCCCTGCTCGGGGTGGCCGAGTTCGACGACCTCCTCGCGTTCCAGGACGGCGGGGGCCCGCAGGGCGTCGGCGGGTTCCAGGACCTCGGCGGCCGGGACGCCCTCGGCGGCGAGGGCGGCGACGGCCTCGGCGCGGGGCAGGGACCGGGACCAGTCCTCGATGAACGCGTGCAGCCGGTCGGCGTTGCGCACCCTTCCGTCGCGGGTCGCGAAGTCCTCGTCCTCGATGAGTTCGGGGCGTCCCAGTGCGCGGAAGACACCGCGCGCGAAGGTGTCGGTGGGGCCGCACAGGGCGAGGAACCCGTCCTTGGCGGGGAAGATGCCGAACGGTGCGAGCCGGGGCACCTCGTTGCCGGTGCGCAGGGGCAGCCCGACCTGCTGGAAGGCGTCGAAGGGCTCGGTGGACAGCAGGGAGGTGAGGGCGCCGAGCATGGAGACGTCGACGTGCTGTCCCTGGCCGGTCGTGTCGCGGTGGGTCTTGGCGGCCAGGGTGCCGATGACGGCGTACAGGGGGGCGAGCAGGTCGCCGACGGGCAGGCCGAAGCGGACCGGGTCGGCGCCGGGGTCACCGGCGGTGAACATGACGCCGCTGAGCGCCTGGACGATGGAGTCCATGGCCTTGCCGGGGCGGCCGGCGCCGAAGCCGCTGATGGAGGTGTAGATGACGGCGGGGTTGACGGCGCACACGTCGGCGTAGCCGATGCCGAGGCGGTCGGCCGTTCCGGCGGCGTAGTTCTCCACGACGACGTCGGCGCCGCGCGCGAGGCGCAGGAAGGTGTCGCGGCCCCGGGGGTCCTTGAGGTTGAGGGTGATGCTCCGCTTGTTGCGTCCGCGGCCCATCATCGACACCGACATGTCGGTGTCGCCGCCTCGGGCGACGGTGAGTCCCTCGGGGCCGTAGTAGGGCGAGTTGTTGCGGGAGGAGTCGCCGCCGGTGGCGGGGTTCTCCACCTTGACGACCGTCGCGCCCAGCCCGGCGAGCAGCAGGGTGGCGTAGGGGCCGGCGAGGGCGGTGGTCAGGTCCAGGACGACGAGGCCGTCCAGCGGGCGGCCGGCGGCCGCTTCGGCCAGGTCATCGGTGCTCGGGTGCTCGGCGGTCACAGTTCCTCCTCCAGGACGTCCACGGCGGCGTCCCCGTTCCAGACGAAGCGGGTGGTGAGTCCCGCCCGCCGGGTGATGTCCCGTACGTAGTCGAGGACTTCCTCGCCTCCGGTGGTCCGGGTCACGGGCACGGGGCGGCCCAGGTCGTCGATGCGGCAGGGCACGAGGCCGGCCCGTGTCCCGTCCTCGTCCACCCGCAGGGAGGCGATGACGGTGTTCCGGCTCTCGGGGTGGAAGGGGTAGTACGGCATGTCCGGGTCGGGGGCGAAGCCGTACAGCTCGACGCGGCGGCGTGCCCATGCGGCCCGCTCGGGGCTGTCGTTGCCCTGGGGGGTGAGGGCACGGGTGACGGTGACGAAGTTGCCGAGGCCGTGGAAGACGGGCCGCCCCCGGTACATCTCGACGCCGCGCATGATGTGGGCGTGGTGGGCGAAGACGGCGTCGGCCCCGGCGTCGACCGCGGCCTGCGCCACGGGCCGTTCGTACATGGCGATCTCGGCGGGGGTGTGGCCGACTCCCTTGTGCAGGCCGACCACGACGACGTCCGCCTCCTGCCGGGCGCGCGCGATGTCGTCCGCCATGCGCCCGAGGCTGTCGGGGGCGGCGAAGGTGTAGACGGCGGGCGGGCCGCCGGGGCTCGCGTGGTCGAGTTCGTAGTGGGTCAGGACGTGGACGTAGGCGCAGCCCGGTTTGGCGCTGGTGGCCCAGCTCTCCCTGGGGCCGACGCAGTTGTAGCTGAGCACGGCGACGGTGCGGCCGCCGGCGCGGACGAGGGCGGGGCGCCGGGCCTCGTCGAGGGTGGCCCCGGCGCCGGCGGTGGCGAGCCCGTGGGACCGGGCGTGCCGGACGGTGTCCAGGACGCCCTCGGGTCCGGCGTCGGCGATGTGGTTGCCGGCGAGGGTCGCGACGTGGAAGCCGGCGCGGGCGAGGGCGCCGAGCGCGGCGGGGTCCGCGGGCGGGGCGGGCACGTCGGTGCTGGACTGGGTGTCGGTGGTGGAGTGGGGCACCTCGACGTGGCCGATGACGGCGTCCCCGGTGCCGAGCACGGTGCGGCTGGGGTCGAAGAAGGAGTCGGGGCCGGGCTCGTCCAGGATGATGTCGCCCACGGCGAGAACGGTGGTGGTGGTCACCACTGGCCTCCCTTGCTTTCGTAGCCGGCGAGTTCGTCGAGGAAGACCCGCACCTCGCGGGCCAGCCGCTCCGGGCGTTCGCGGGCGATGAAGTGGCCCTCGTCCTCGAAGAACACCGATTTGCAGTGGGGTACGCGGGTCGCGGCGCGCAGGGCGGAGGCGGGTGAGATGACGCCGTCGCGCATGCCCGCGAGGGACAGCACAGGCACGTCGATCGTCTCGAGGATCCCGGCGACCTCCTCGTCGGTGGTGGCCTCGGGGAAGGGCATGCCCTGGTTGACGGCGGCCTCCTCCTCGCTCAGGGCGAGCTGGTGGGCGACGAGGGCGCGGACGGTCTCCTCGCGGAGCGCGAGCCGCCGTTCGCCCTCGGTGCGGCCGCCCAGGACGCGGAACTGCTCCTCGACGACGGCCGGGTCGTGGCGTCCCTCGATGATGCGGCGGCGGCCCTCGGAGGAGGAGGTGTCGCCGGTGCGGTCGTGGGGGGTGCCGACCACGCTGATCAGCGCCCGCAGCCGTTCGGGGTGCCGGCGGGCGAGGTGCCAGCCGATGCCGGCGCCGTGCGAGACGCCCGTGTAGACGAAGGTGTCGATGCCGAGGTGGTCGGCGACGGCCAGGACGTCCTCGCCCCACTGGTCGAGCCATCCGGCGGCCGGGGGTCCGGCGAGGTGGCTGGAGCGGCCGAAGCCGCGGGCCTGCACGGTGACGACCGTGCAGTCGTACGGGGGCCGGGCGAGGATCGCGGGGTAGGCGTCGAAGCCGGCCGCGCTGGAGAGGACGACGTCGTCTCCCGAGCCGTGGCGTTCGTACCGGACGTCGGCTCCGGTGAGGCGGAGGACGCTCATGTACGGGGTCCCTTCTCGTCGGTGGTGGCCGCCGCGTGGTGGTCCGGCGGGGTGGGGAGGCGGGTGCGGCGGGCCGCGTCGAGGAGGGCGCGGGCGTCCTCCTCCAGGAGCAGCCCCTGGCCGGTGAGGCGCGCGCAGGCCTCCTCGAAGCGGTGCGTGCGGTCTCCGGGGCCGGGGTAGAGCCCGGCCAGCCGGGTGGGGGGCAGGGGGGTCATGTGGCCGATGAGCCCGGCGACCGCGCGGGGGTCGGCGAGCGGTGCCCAGGGCGAGGGGAGGCAGGATCCCGGGGCGGGGGTGCTGTGCGGGCGGTAGGAGGCGAGCGGGGCCTCCACCCAGGGGGTGCGGACGCCGCCGGTCACGTTGCCGTCCTCGTCGCGCAGGAGTTCCTCCGCCGTCCCGGCGGGTGCCTCGCTCTCCGCCGCCGCGAAGGTGAAGCGCGCGGCGCGCGGCGGTGCCTGCCCGGTGGCGGCCCAGCGGTGCAGCAGGGCGTAGACGGCGCGGGCGACGGCGTCGGGGCGGGCGTCGCTGGTGGGCTCGGCGATCCGCCAGTCGGACACGTCGTGGCCCTTGCGGCGGAACTGGGCGGTGTTCGTCAGCACCGTCGAGGTCAGCGGGTCGTGGTGGGAGGTGCCGGCGACCTGGTAGAGCCGGTAGCGGTCCTCGGGTGCGTCGCTGTCGGGGCGCAGGGCGGCGCGGTGGGTCTCGCTCTCGAACTCGCTGAGCAGCTCGATCACCGGGACGCCGGCGGGGCCGATGGTGCGCCGGGGGTCGTCGGGCGGCAGGACCTCGGAGTCCTCGGAGAGCGGCGGGTAGCCGGAGGCGCCGGCGGCGCCGGAGGAGATGCCGATGAGGTAGCCGTCCACGGCGGGCCGCCCGTCGGGGAGCCGGTGGCGCTCGTGGAAGCCGTCCTGGAGGAAGACCCGGCAGAAGCTGCCGGTGTTCGACCATCCGGAGAGGTACACGTGCCGGACCCGTGCGGCCGGCTCGCCGAGGACGCTCCGTCCCGGGGTGCGCAGGTCCGCCAGGACGCTGCCGACGATGTCCCAGCCCAGTCCGGCGGCGGGCAGCGACACCTCGCGGTAGCGGTCGGGGTCGTAGTGCTCCCGCAGGGTCGCGGCGCTGCGGTGGTCCTGGGTGATGCCGACCCAGGCGGCGCCGGTGGCGGTGATCCAGCCGTGCGCGACGCGCCAGGCGGGTGCGCTGTCGTAGTCGGGGTGGAGGGGTTCGGCCGCGACGACGCCGTTGAAGTGTCCGGGGGCGGGGACGCGGACCAGGACGCGGGTGGTGAACGGGAGTTCGCCGACGCGTTCCCGGACTCCGTCGCGGTGGCGGTGGAGCCCGGCCGTGCCGTCGACCAGGTACTCGTGTTCGGTGTAGCCGAGGGGGGCGAGGTCGACGCCGACGCCCTCCTCGGAGAGGTGGCTGGTGCCCAGGGGCGGCGACGCGGGATCGCCGGGCAGTGCGCGGAGGTGCGGTGTCACAAGGTTCCGTTCTCGTGGTGCGGCGTGGAGGCCGGCGGGCCGAACGGCTCGGTCCAGTCCGGGAGTTCCTCGACGCGGTGGCAGGCGACGCGGCCGCCGTGGGGTGCCTCGCGCAGGGCGGGGCGCTCGGTGCGGCAGCGGTCGACGGCGAAGGGGCAGCGGTGGGTGAAGGGGCAGGCCTCGGCGAGGGGCAGGGCCCGGGCGGGCGGCGGGGTCATCGCCTCGCGGCGTTCGCGGCGCTCGCGCTGCCCGCCGACGCTGTGCAGCGGGGCGGACATGACCAGTTGGCGGGTGTAGGGGTGGCTCGGGGCGCGGCAGACGTCCGCCGCGGTGCCGGACTCCATCACCCGGCCGCGGTAGAGGACGACGAGGTCCTCCGCGATGTGGTGCACGACGGCGAGGTCGTGGGTGATGAACAGCAGCGACAGGCCGAGGTCCT
Source organism: Streptomyces griseoaurantiacus (assembly GCA_014656015.1). Taxonomy (GTDB): domain Bacteria; phylum Actinomycetota; class Actinomycetes; order Streptomycetales; family Streptomycetaceae; genus Streptomyces; species Streptomyces griseoaurantiacus. Next base: position 40,459 of record BNBP01000032.1, read on the forward strand.
GCTGGAGTTCGAGGAGCAGGTTGAGGATCTGCGCCTGCACGGACAGGTCGAGGGCGCTGACCGCCTCGTCGCAGATGACGAGTTCGGGCCGCACGATCAGCGCCCGGGCGAGGGAGATGCGCTGGCGCTGGCCGCCGGAGAACTGCGCCGGGTAGCGGTCCGCCGTGTCGGGCGGCAGCCCCACCCGGTCCAGGATGGCCCGCACGGCGTCCTGGCACTCGGCCCGGCCGAGCGGGGTGCCGGTGCGGTCGGCGCGGGCGCGCAGTGGTTCGGCGAGCGTGTAGCCGATGGTCTTGGTGGGGTCCAGGGAGCTGTAGGGGTCCTGGAAGACGACCTGGATCTCCTGCGGTCTGCTGTCGCGGCGGCCCGCCTCGTGCAGCCGGGCCGGGCCGTAGGTGACGGCGCCGGAGCCGATCGGCGCCATGCCGAGGACGGCCTTGGCCACGGTCGACTTGCCCGATCCCGACTCCCCCACCAGGCCGACGCTGCGGCCCGCGGGGACCCGCAGGCTGACGCCGTCGACGGCGCGGCGGTGCCTGCGCCGGCCGAGGGGGTAGTCCACGACCAGGTCGTCGATGACGAGGCCGGCTTCCTCGCGGCCCGGTGTCTCGTGCACGGGAGCGCTCATCGTCGGGCCTCCAGGTGGGCGGTGTGGATGCATCGGCTGGTGCGGTGCTCGCCGACGGGGAGCAGGGGGATCTCCTGCTCGGCGCAGTCGGCCTCGGCGAGTGGGCAGCGGGTGCGGAAGCGGCAGCCCGCGGGCCGGTCGCCGGGCGGCGGCACCGTCCCCTCGACGGCCTTGATCGGGGTGCGGCGCGGGGCGTGTTCGGGGCCGGCGGCCATGAGCGCGGCGGTGTAGGGGTGGGAGGGGCGGGCGAAGACGTCCTCCACGGGGGCGCTCTCGACGACCTGGCCCGCGTACATGACCGCCACGTCGGAGCAGATGTCGGCGACGACGCCCCAGTCGTGGGTGACGATCAGGACGGCCATGCCGGTGTCGGCCTGGATGCGGCGCAGCAGGGCGAGGATGTCGGCCTGCACGGTGACGTCGAGCGCGGTGGTCGGCTCGTCGGCGATGAGCAGTTCGGGAGAGCCCGCGAGGGCCGCGGCGATGGCGACGCGCTGCGCCATGCCGCCGGAGATCTGGAAGGGGTAGCGGGTGACGATCTCCTCCGGGTCGGGCAGTTCGACCATCTCCAGCAGTTCGAGCACCCTGCGCCGCGCGGCCCCGCGGGACATGCGGGTGTGGGCGCGGACGACCTCGCCGAGCTGGGCGCCGATCCGGAACGAGGGGTCGAGGGCAACCATGGGTTCCTGGGAGATCAGCGCGATGCCGGTGCCGCGGATCGCGGCGAGTTCCTTACGGCTCGCCCTGGTCAGTTCCCTGCCCCGGAAGCGGACGGAGCCGCCGGTGACGGCGCCGTTGGCCTCCAGCAGGCCGAGGACGGCGCGGGCGGTGACGGACTTGCCGCTGCCGGACTCGCCGACCAGGCCCAGGGTGCGGCCGGCCCGTACGTCGAAGCCCACCTTGGTGAGGACCTCCCTCTCGCCGTGCGGGGTGAGGAAGGAGACGTCGAGGTCGCGCACGCGGAGCAGTACGGGAGCCTCGGCCTCGGACCCGGGTACCTCGACGGGTGCCTCGGGTGCCCGGCGTCCGGACGCGGGACGGGCCCGCAGGCCGCCGGAGGAGGTGTGGCTCTGCGCCGTGACGTCGCGGACGACATCGCCGAGGATGCCGAAGGCGAGCACGGTCAGGGCGATCAGCCCGCCGGCGGGGACCAGCAGCCAGGGTGCCCTGGACAGGGTGACGGCGGACTCGTTGATCATGCCGCCCCAGGTGGGGCTGGGGGGCGGCGGGCCCAGGCCGAGGAAGGTCAGTCCGGTCTGGATGCCGATCGCCACGGCGGCGAACAGGGAGGTCTGGACGATGATGACGCCGCGGCAACGGGGCAGGATGTGCCGGAAGATGATCTGCACGCGGCCGAGCCCGAGCAGTTCGGCGGCGGAGACGTAGAGCTCCTGCCGGACCGTCATGGCCGCGCCGCGCACGACGCGGAGCGTGCCCGCGGCGCTCAGTACGCCGAGGGTGATCATCGCGGCGGCGATGGAGCGGTCGAAGATGGTGAGGACGCCGAGGAGGATCACGATCGTCGGCACCGACATCACGATGTCGCAGACGCGCATCACGAACCGGTCGAAGCGCCCGCCGAGGTATCCGGTGGCGACTCCGAGGGGCACGGCGACGACGAGTTGGGCGAGGACGCCCTCGAGGACGCCGGCCAGGGCCGGGCGGCCGCCGTACAGGAGCCGGCTGAGGAGGTCCCGGCCGAGACTGTCGGTGCCGAGCCAGTACCGCGAGCTGGGCGTCTCCAGGACGTGGTGCAGGTTCTGCCGCAGCGGGTCGGCGGGGGCGAGTACCGGGGCCAGCAGGGTGGCCAGGATGAGCAGGAGCAGGAATCCGCCGGCGATCGAGCCGCGGGGGGTGCGCAGGACCGAGCGGAGGATGCCGCGGTGCGCGTCCGCCGCTGCCGGGAGCGCGGTGGGCGTCTCGGGGGCCGTGGTGGTCATGCCGCACGCACCTTGGGATTGAGGAGGCCGTAGGCGATGTCGATCAGCAGGTTGACGACGATCACGGCCAGGGTGAGGACCACGCCGACGCCGAGGATGACGGGGACGTCGTGGTCGAGGGTGGCCTGGGTGGCGAGGGTGCCGAGGCCCGGCAGCACGAACACGTTCTCGATGAAGACGGCGCCGCTGAGCATGCCGATGGAGACGAGGCCGAGGGAGGTGACCACGGGGATGGCGGCGTTGCGCAGGACGTGCCGCAGCAGCAGCGAGGTGGTGCCCACGCCGTTGGCCCGCAGGAAGCGCACGTAGTCGGCCTCGAGCACCTCCGCGACCGAGTCCCGGGTCTGCTTCGCCACCGCCGTGATGCCGTGCAGGCTCAGGGCGATGACGGGCAGCACGATGGAGCGCAGCCAGTCGCCGGGCGACTCGGCGAACGGTGTGTAGCCGGTGGCGGGCAGCAGATTGGCGCGTTCCGCGAGGGCGGCCACGAGGAGCAGGGCGATCCAGAAGCTGGGCAGGGCGAAGCCGAGCAGCGAGACGACGTCGATGACGCGTCCGAGGAAGCCGCCGCGCACGGCGCTGGCGAAGCCCAGGGCGATACCGGCGACGGCGCTGAGCAGCATGCTCGGCACGAGCAGGGAGAGGGTGACCCCCAGCCGGGTGTCCAGGCTCGACATCACGTCGACGCCGCTGATGATGGAGGTGCCGAGGTCGCCGTGGAGGGCGCCGGCCAGCCAGTCGCCGTAGCGGCTGACCAGGGGTTCGTTCAGGCCGAGCTGTTCGCGCAGCGCGGCCACGGTCTGCGGGTTGGCGTTCTCGCCGAGGATGGTGCGGGCGGCGTCTCCGGGGACGAAGGCCTGGAGGACGAAGACGATGAGGGTGACGATCAGCAGCAGGGGGATCGACGTGGCGATCCGGTTCCCTATCAGACGCAGCACGGCCTGCCTCCGGCTCCTTCGCGGGGGTGTGCGGGTCTCATCGCAGCCGCCAGGAGAGGTCGGCGCGGGGTCCCGTGGGGACGGGGTTGGGGTTGACCACGGAGGACCTGATGTTCTCCAGGTTCTCGGCGGCGTAGGAGATGTTCTTGGTCGCGAAGACGGGCACGAACCATGTGAGCTCCTCGAAGCGTGCGGAGGCCTTCCGGTACAGCTCGGTGCGGGCCCCGGCGTCGGTCTCGGAGGCCGCCTGGCGCAGCAGCGCCTTCAGCTTCGGGTCCGAGGAGCCGAAGGGGTTGAAGGCGCCGGTCATGACCTGGGAGGCGACCTCGGCCGTGGTGGTGCCGACGTTGGGGAAGAGGGTGACGGCGTACTTCTTCGACAGCGCGTCGGCGGTGAACTGGCCGATGCCGGTGGTCTGCACCTGGAGTTTCACGTCGATGCCGATGTCCTCCAGCGCGGCGGCCACGGCCTGGGAGTAGTTGGTGTTGGGGTCGATGAGGGACTGGGTGAGCACGGTGAGCCGGAAGCCGTGCGGGTAGCCGGCCTCGGCCAGCAGCTTCTTGGCCCTGCGGACGTCGTGGCCGTAGCCGAGGGACTTGTCGTAGCCGTCGGTGCCCGGCAGCAGCATCTGGCCGCTCGGGGTGGCGTAGGCGCCGGCCAGTCCGTGGGCCATGGTCGGCCGGTCGAAGGCCAGCGCGATCGCACGGCGTACGCGGACGTCGGCGAGCGGGGGTGCGACCTTGCCCTCGCGGTCGACCAGGTTGAGGGCCCAGTTGTAGAAGGGCGCGGTGCGTACGGTCAGTCCCGCCCGCTTCGCGGCGTCCGCGGTGTTGGCGTTGCCGGAGGAGGCGTACTGCACCTGTCCGGTGCGTGCGGCGGACAGGACGGCGTTGGCGTTGCCGATGACGTGGATGACCACCGACCGGAAGTGCTGCGCCTCGGGCCGGAAGTAGTGGGGGTTGCGCCGGTACACGTATGTGTTGCCGGCGACGGAGGCCTTCCCGTCGTACACGTACTGGCCGGTGCCGCTGCTGGAGGTGAGCAGTGACTGGGGGGCGGCGAGTCCGGCGGGGCCGATGATGTTGCCGATGCCGTAGTACTGGGTCATCGTCGACGCCGCGTCGGACTGCGGTTCGGCGTAGGTGACGCGCACGGTCATGGGGCCGGTGGCGCGGACGCTCTCGACCGCTCCGACCTTGCCGACCAGGCCGCCGCCCGCCTTGAGGAAGTACTTCATCGACGCGGCCGCCGCCTTCGCGGTCAGGGGTGAGCCGTCGGAGAAGGTGACGCCCTCGCGCAGCTTCAGCTCGAAGACGGTGTTCGTGTCGTCGAGGTAGCGCCAGTCGGTGGCCAGGTCGGGCACCAGCTCGCCCTCGCCGCTGAGGTAGATCAGCGGGTCGTAGGCGAGTGCGGAGAACATGGTCGAGCCGCCGTTTCCGGCCATGGCCGGATTCATACTGATGGGAGGTCCGGTGAACTGGAGGGAGAGCTGCTCCCCGGCGACGCTGCCGCTTTCCGTTCCGGCACAGGCGCTCAGCAGGAGGGCCGAGGCCAGAGCGAGGGCGGCGAGACGGAGGCGACCGGCCGGGCGGCGGCCCCGCCCTGTTCCACGAAGAGGCTTTTTCATCACGCGCTCCGGTGGGTGTGATTCGGCCACGAGTTGCAGTGAACGTATACGTGGCACTTACGAGCGTCAACATAAGTGCAACAGATATTTTCCCGACCCGACATACGACGCCCGTATGGCACGGGGTGCCTCGATCGGGGCCTGCCTACAGACAGGGATCACATGCGAGCTGTAGCATCTGCCCTGCCATCCGGGCGTAACGAAATCTGTAACGCGTTCGGAGTTCCGCAAGGGTCTTCACACAGCTAAGGACACAGAGCGTGCGATCCGATTCCGTTCCCGTCCGGGAACTGGAGGACGTGGCGCTGCCCCGCGCACAGGGCGGTTCCTCGCCTCAGCACCTCCTGGTCACCCTCCTCGGTGACTACTGGATACGGCAGGACGGGGACCTGCCCTCGGCCGGGCTCATCGACCTGCTGGCCGAGTTCGAGGTGAGCGCGTCCAGTGCCCGCGCCGCGCTCAACCGGCTGCTGCGCCGGGGACTCGTCGACATCCGCAAGGCGGGCCGCCAGACCTTCTACCGGCTCAGCCACCAGGTCGTGGAGCGGGTGGTCGAGGGCGGCCGGCGCATCGCCTCGTTCGGTCTGCCGACCGACTGGGACGGGCAGTGGACGATCGTCGCCTTCTCCATCCCGGAGAACCGCCGGGAGAGCAGGCACCTGCTCCGCTCCCGGCTGAGCTGGTTCGGGTTCGCCCCGCTGTACGACGCGCTCTGGGTGTCCGCGACCTCGACGGCGGCCGACGCCCGGGCGGTCCTGGCGGCGCTGGACATCACCTCGGCGACCGTCTTCACCGCGACCGCCGAGACGACGGTCGACCGCTCGCCCCTGTCCGCCTGGGACCTGGACGCCCTCGCGTCGGTCTACACCACGTTCCTCGCCGAGACCCGCCCGCTGCTCGACGCCGTCCTCGCGGGACGGGTCGCCCCGCGGCAGGCACTCATCGCCCGGACCCGGCTGATGGACACCTACCGGCGCTTCCCCGGCACGGACCCGGGCCTGCCCAGCGCCCACATGCCCGAGGGATGGCCGCGCGAGGAGGCACGCGCGCTGTTCACCGAGGTCTACAACGCGCTGGGGCCCCTCGCCGAGTCACGGGTCAAGCAGATCATGGGCGCGCACGACGCCGAGGCCGCGCGGCGGGCGCGGTTCCAGTCCGTGGAGCAGCTCCGCGACCGGCCCGCGACGGAGGAGGGGACGCCGGCGTGAGGCGCGGCCGGTGACCCGCGCGGGGCCGGGGCGCGCTATCCGCGGGCGTTCTCCGGCTGCCGGGTCCGGCTGCCCTCCCCCGTCCAGTCCCCGCAGGTCAGGTGTGTCGCCGACGCGGCGAGCGCCTCGTCGTGGGCGGCGACGATCTGGCGGAACCGCAGTTCGGCCAGGGGGCCGAGGCCGTCGTAGAGGGTCTGGAACGTCTCCCTGGCCCGTGCGCGGGGCCAGTCCCGCGGCAGCAGGTCCCCGGGCAGGTCGGAGTCGAGCCCGGGGAACGTGCGCCAGCCGTCGAAGACCCGCAGCCGCTCGGCGAACGCGTCCACGAGGGTGAGGGTGCCGGAGGCCAGGCGTGCCGCGGACTCCCGGTGCGCCTCGACGAAGGCGCGGTAGGCCTCCGCGACCGCGTCCAGGTCCCAGGCCGTGAGCGGCGAGATCCCGCCGGCCTCCGAGGCGCGCAGCACCGTCAGGTTGCCGACCCCGGCCGCCCGGAAGATCGGCTCCAGCGCCTCGGGATCGGCACGCGGGGAGACCCACAGACCGTCGAAGAGGGGCGCGAAGCCGAGCCAGCGCAGATAACTGCGCACCCGGTGACGCAGGTGCCGCTGCTGCTCGGGAATGCTGAATCCGGCCACCGTCCACAGGCCGTCCCAGTGGTCGGACCCGGTGCCGAAGCGGACGATGCTGAGGATCTTCTGCCGGGCATCCTCGCGGCCGTTCTCGCTGAACCGCAGATAGGACTGCCGGCCGGAGCGTTCCGCCTCCAGCACCCCGCGCTTGACCAGGCGGTTGGCCGTCGCCCTGGCGCTGGTCTCGCTGACGCCGAACTCCGCGAGCAGGGAGATGACCGCGCCCATCGGCAGGGCCTGCGGGACGTCCAGCCAGTACTCGCCGAGCAGGGTGGTCAGCAGGCGCTGCGGGGAGGCGCCTGTCTGCTGCCGCGGGAGGACACTGCCCTCCTCCGCACGCCGGAGGACCAGTGCTTCGAGGGACGGCTTCTCGGACGGCATCGCCCCAGCCTAGAGCCTGCCCGGCGCTTCCCGTCCGCCGGGCGGCGAGTGCGCCTCCTGGCAGCGGGCTGCCGTGCCCGGGTGTCGTGCCGGAGTGCCGGGGCCCGTCGGGACCGCCCTCAGGCGGGACGGCCTCCCGCGCGTTCCCACTGCTCCTCACTCCACTCGACGTACTCGAGCTGGAGGCCGCCGGGCAGCCTGGCGGTCAGGTTCCGCCCGGTGGGTACGGCCCGCGGCCCGCGCACGAGTTCCGCCCCCGCCTCGTCGAGCCGCTCCCGGCACGCGTCGAGGTCGTCGACGAGCAGCGTCGCCACCGTCTCCCGGTACGGCGCGAGCGCCTCCTCGTCCCCCGCCACCACCAGGACCTCCCCGACGGTGGCCAGGTCCGGACCGTTCGGCAGCGAGAAGCGGCTGGTGACCGGCTCGCCGGTGGCGGCGGCGAGCGAGGCCGACACGGTGTCGAGATCGGTGGTGTACACGCGGGCGTAGGTACGGAGGATGCGCATGGCACACAGCATGGCAGGGTGCCCGCCGGGGGCGGCCGTGCGGGCTCACCGCAGGACGAGCAGGGGCTCCTCGCGTGCGGTGTGCAGGCGCCACAGCTCCCCGGCCACCTCGTCCGGTTCGTGACGGGCACCGGGCCCGAGGGGGCCGACGACCGTGACCTGCGCGGCGTGGATCCCCTCGCCCGCGAGCGTGTCGTGCAGCATGCGCGTGTAGGCGGACTCGGCCGCGTAGGCGATGCCCGACACCGCGCGGTCCCGGTGCGGTTCGACGGCGGCGCCCCCGGTGGTGAACAGCAGCGTGCCGCGTCCGCGGCGGCGCATGTCGGGCACCACCGCGCGGACCGCGACCGAGGCGGCGACGACGCTCAGGGACAGGGCGTCCTCGAGGTCCGCCGGGGCGGTCTCCAGCACGGGTCTGATCCACTCCAGGGCCGGCCGCGGGCTGAACAGCAGCACCTCGACCGGGCCGAGCGTCTCCCGCAGCGCGCCGAGCGCGGCGGTGAGCGCCGCGGCGTCGGTGACGTCGGCGGTGCGGGTCGCCGCCGTGATCCCCTCGGCGCGCAGGCCGGCGGCGACCTGGTCGAGGCTCCCGGCGCTGCGCGCGATCAGCCCGACCGGGTGGCCGTCCCGGCCGAACCGCCGGGCGGCCGCCGCCCCCAGGCCCGGTCCGGCACCGACCACGACGAACGCTCCCCTGTCCGCTCCCTTGTCGCTCACTTCGCTCACCTCTCCTCCAGGTCGGCGCTCACGGTCAGCGCCTCATTGGCCTCGATCTCGTCCCGCGTCCGGTCGAGGCGGGCGCGGATGCCGGCCAGCGCGTCGGAGCCGAGCAGCAGCCGCAGCGGTGCCGACTCGGCGTCGACGGTCGCGGCGATGGCCGCGGCCGCGCGGTCCGGGTCGCCGGGCTGGCGGCCGGATACGGCGAGCGTGGTGGCGCGGCGGGCTCCGGCGGTCGGCTCGTAGTCCTCCAGGCGCACCGGGGACCGGCGCATGGACTCCCCCGCCCACTCGGTGCGCATGCCGCCCGGTTCGACGATCGTCACCCGGATCCCGAGCGGGGCGAGCTCCCCGGCGAGGGATTCCGACAGGCCCTCCAGCGCGAACTTCGTGGCGTGGTAGTAGCCGGTCGCGGGGAAGGCGGCCAGGCCGCCGAAGGAGGAGACGTTGACGACGTGCCCGCAGCGGCGGGCGCGCATGCCGGGCAGCACGGCCTTCAGCACGGTCACCGCACCGTGCACGTTGGTGTCGAACAGGGCGCGGACCTCGGTGTCCTCGCCCTCCTCCACGGCGGCCAGGTAGCCGTATCCGGCGTTGTTGACCAGGACGTCGACGCGGCCGAAGACCCGTTCGCACTCCTGGACGGCCGCCGTGACCGAGGCGGGGTCGGTGACGTCGAGGCGCAGGGCCAGGGCGCTGTCGCCGTACTTCGCGGCGAGATCGGTGACGGCCGATCGGTCGCGGGCGGTGACCGCCACCCGGTCGCCCCGTTCGAGGGCGTGCACGGCGAGGGCGCGCCCGAGCCCCTTCGAGCAGCCGGTGATGAGCCATACCCGTGTGTCGTTCGGTGTCGTTTCCCTGTGCATGTCCTCCATGACAACGGGCGCCGGGCGGACGTGCCACACCCCCTTGGGGGTGGCCCTCGCAGGGCCTGTTTCGCGGCCTCTCGCGCGGGTGCCGCGGCCGCCCGGCGGCGCGGGTGCGGCACGGCGGGGCGCGGTAGCGTGGGCCGGGTGGCAGGTGAAGACAATCAGCTGGGCTCCTTCCTGCGCAGCCGTCGGGAGAGGATCGACGCCGCGACCGCCGGTGTCGTGGACAGCACCCGGCGCCGGGTGAAGGGGCTGCGCCGGGAGGAACTGGCGCTGCTCGCGGGTCTCAGCCCCTCCTACTACGCCCGGCTGGAGCAGGGCCGCGACCGGAACCCCTCCCGGGAGGTGCTGCGGGCCCTGGCCGACGTGCTGCGCCTGGACGACACCGAGCGCACCCATCTGTGGTCGCTCGCGATGCCCGCGTTGCCGCCGGCCGGGAACGAGGGGGCGCCCGCCCCCGCCGTGCGGCCCGGGGTGCTGTCGCTGCTGGAACGGTGGGCGGACCTGCCGGCCTTCGTGATCGGACCCGGCCGGGACGTGCTGGCCGGGACCCCGCTCGCCGAGCGGGTCAATCCCGCCTGGAGCCCCGGGCACAACCTCATCGCCTTCACGTTCCTCGATCCGAGGTCCCGCACGGTGTACCCGGACTGGGAGGAGATCGCCCGGCAGGCCGTCGCCGGGCTGCGTGCCACCGCCGCCGCGCGGCAGGGGGAACTCGACGGTCTCGTGTCCGACCTGCGTGCCCGCAGCGAGACCTTCCGGGCGCTGTGGGACTCCCACGACGTGTACCAGCGCACGACGGGCGACAAGCGGCTGCGTGTCGAGGGCGTCGGCGTCCTCCGCCTCGCCTTCGAGACCTTCGCGCTCACCGGCCCCGAGGGGCACGTGCTGTACGTGTACTTCCCCGAGGCCGGCAGCGCGGACGAGGAGGCGCTGCGCGGGCTGGGCCGAGCCCCCGGCGGCGTGTGACCGACGGGGCGGGCGTCGGCGGACCGTGCGGACGGCCGCTTCGACCAGGCGTGTCACGGCCCCGGGGTGGGAGACGGACACCGCGTGGGAGGCGTCGATCCCGCCGGTGCCGGGCAGTCGGTCCGCCGGGACCGCCGGCCCGCATGCCGAGACGGCCGCCCGGCCGCTCGGGCCCGGCCGCCTACGATGCCCGCGGCGCCGGATGTCCGGCGGGACGACGAGACAGCGGGACGGGACACACGATGGGCCTCAGGGTGCTGGTCGTCGACGACCAGGGGATCGTACGGGCGGGGTTCGCCGCCGTGATCGACGCCGAGGAGGACATGACCGTCGTCGGTGAGGCCGCCGACGGTGCCGCCGCCGTCCGGCTGGCCGGGGAACTGGCGCCCGACGTGGTCCTCATGGACGTGCGGATGCCGGAACTGGACGGCATCGCCGCGACGAGGCTGATCACGGCCCGGCCTCGGGCGCCCCGCGTCCTGGTACTGACCACGTTCGACCTGGACGCCTACGTCTTCGACGCGCTGCGCGCCGGCGCCTCCGGGTTCCTCCTGAAGGACGTGCACGCCGCCGAACTGCTCAGCGGCATCAGGGTGGTGGCCTCCGGCGAGAGCGTCCTCGCACCCTCCGCGACCCGCCGGCTCATCGGCCACTACGCCTCGGGGCCCGGGGTGCGGACGCCGGACCCCGAGGCGCCCGCCGCGCTGGAGACCCTCACCGCCCGCGAGCACGACGTCCTCCGGCTGATCGCCTCGGGGCTGACCAACGCGGAGATCGCGGGACACCTCGGCATCGCCGTCGGCACGGTGAAGTCACACGTCAACGCGGTGCTGCGGAAACTCGAACTGCGCGACCGGGTGCAGGCGACGATCCTCGCCTACGATCTCGGCCTCACCCGTCCGAACGCGCGCCCCTCCCCCGCCTGAACGCGCGCGGCGACCCTCGTCCGGCATCACCCGAGCGAGGCGCCCAGCAGCGGGAGTCGGCGCAGGTCCTCGGTGGTGAAGACGAGGCCGGCCAGGGCGCAGGCGACGCGCATGGTGAGGTCGTAGTCGGGCTCACCGGGATCGAGGTGCTCGGCGTCGAAGGTTCCGGCGGCCTCGAAGGCGGCGCGCACCTCCTCCGGCATGGCCGGGAGGTCCTGTGCGAGGTCCAGGTCGTCGACGCTGGTCCTGAGGACCGTCTCGCCGTCGACGGCGTAGTCGAAACTCGTGTCGAGGTTGATCGTGACCACGCTGGTGGCGGCCGTCCTGCCGTCGGCGGACAGCGCCTTGATGTCCTCGTCCCCGCAGGTGACTCCGGCGGCGTCGTAGACGAAGGTCCACTCGCCCACGCGTCCCGCCAGCAGCACGTCCTCCGCGGCTTCCGCACCGAGGGCGGCGGCGGGCAGGCAGGTCCAGTCGTCCGGCCTGGCCGCGGGCAGCTCCAGGGGGCGCACCGCGTCCGGCTCGGCGCCCAGGAGGCGCAGGGCCTCGGCCGGGTCCAGGCCCCGCACGACGTGGAGGGCGTGATTGGGGTCGGCGACGGCCAGGTCACTGATCCAGACCGGTCCGCCTTCGTCGAGTGTGTGTGGCGGGAATCCGGGTGTCGGCATGGGCGGGTCCTCTCCGTTCCGGTCGGTGTGCGGCCCGGTGATCATAGGTCGTCGGTGAGAGCAACGATCTGTCGGCACGCCCCAACGGCCCTTGCACAGTAGGAGGTTGAGGGGGCGACGGTCGACGCCGGTGCCTGTTCCGGCTCTGTCCCGTGGCGGTTCCGGTCGACGCCTGGTGACACGTTTCACATCACGTGGGAGCCTTGGCCGGAATAGGCGGCTCCTCACCGTGGCTGGAGCCCTGAGGGGCCTCCCCCGCCCAGGGGGCCGCCGAGCGAGGGTGCTCGGCGCGCGCGGACACGCCCGTCCGCCCGCGCCTCCGGTCCCGTCGCCGTCGCTGTGAAAGGTTCCCTCTCCCCATGCCACTGGCTCTGCTGGCCCTGGCCGTCGTCGCATTCGGCATCGGCACGACCGAGTTCGCCACGATGGGCCTGCTGCCCGAGATCGCCGACGGAGTCGGCGTCTCGGTACCGCGCGCGGGAAACCTCGTCTCGGCGTACGCGCTGGGCGTCGTCGTCGGCGCGCCCGTGCTGACCGGCATCGGCGCGCGCATTCCCCACAAGCGGCTGCTGCTGCTCCTGTCGGGGGTGTTCGTCGTCGGCAACGTGGCCTCCGCCTTCGCGCCGAACTTCTCCCTGCTGTTCGCCGCGCGCTTCCTGGCGGGTCTGCCGCACGGGGCGCTGTTCGGCGTGGGCGCCGTCGTGGCCTCGCGGCTGGTCGCACCGGACCGGGCGAGCCGCGCGGTGTCGCGGATGTTTCTCGGGCTCACCGTGGCCAACATCGTCGGCGTGCCTGCCGGTACCGCCCTCGGGCAGCACCTGGGCTGGCGCTCGGCGTACATCGCGGTCGGGGTCCTCGGGCTGCTCGCCCTCGCCATGCTGGCCGCCTTCGTGCCGCACCAGCCACGCGGGCGGCAGTCGGGCATCCGTCACGAGCTGCGCGCGATGGGCAACCGGCACGTGGGGATCGGCGTGCTGACGGCGATCGTCGGCTTCGGCGGGTTCTTCGCCGTCTACAGCTACCTCGTGCCCATCCTGACGCATGTCACGGGCATCTCGAACTCCTCGACGACGCTGGTCCTCTCGCTCTACGGCGTCGGCATGACCATCGGCACGCTGGTCGCCGGTCCGCTCACCGACCGTGCCCTGCGGCCGACGCTGTACGCCGGGCTGGGCTCGCTCGCCCTCGCCCTGGTGGCCTTCTACTTCACCGTCCATTCCACCGTGCCCGCCCTGGTGACGCTGGTCTTCATCGGCGCGCTGGGGGCCCTGGTCACCACGCCGGTCCAGATGCTGCTGATGGCCAAGGCGAAGAACGCGCCGACGATGGCGGCGGCCTCCAACCACTCGGCCTTCAACCTGGCGAACGCGGGCGGTGCCTGGCTCGGCGGGCTCGCCATCTCGGCGGGCTGGGGCTGGACCTCGCCCGCGCTGGTCGGCGCGGTGATGGCGGCGGCGGGCCTCGCCCTGGCGGTGGCCGGCGGGCTGATGGACCGGGGCGCCCCCTCGGAGGTGGTCGCCTCGGCCGCCGACGGCCAGGAGGCGGCCCTGAACACACCGGCCACCAAGACCGCTGCGGCCCCGGTCCCGCCTGCCGCTCCGGCTCCCGCTTCGGCTTCGGCTTCGGCTTCGGCTTCGGAGGGGACTCCGCCTCGCGGTTAGGGTCTTTCGTCCGGATCAGCCGGCAACGACGCCGCCGGGGGCACCCTCACGCCCGTTCACGGCAGTGGGAAGTGTGTGCCGGGCCCCGCGACGCCGGGACGATCCAGACGAGAGGCCCCAGCGGCGTATCGGGCCCGTTGTCAGTGCCGTGCGGCAGTATCGGCGGCATGACACCTCTGCTTCTCGCCGACATCGAGGCCGCCGTCCGCGACAGTTGGAGCGCCGAGACCTGCCCGCCCGAGTCCCGGGCGCAGTGGACCGACGCCGATCCGGCCCGTGACCAGTGCGGCGTGACCGCCCTGGTGCTGAACGACCTGCTGGGCGGCGAGCTGCTGCGCGGCGAGGTCCTCGTGGACGGGGAACGCGTGGACTACCACTGGTGGAACCGGCTGGGCATGGGCGTCGAGATCGATCTGACCCGTGAGCAGTTCGGCCCGAGGGAGAAGGTCACCGAGGGGACCGTGATACCCCGCCCGCCCGTGACCGAACTGCGCAGGCTCCGCGAGGAGTACGAGCTGCTGCGTGACCGTGTCCTGGAGCAACTCGACCGGCGGCGGGCCGCGGTGTGAGGCGGGCGCGGCCCGTTCCCGGAACGGCCCTCCGGGCGCTCCCCCGGCACCCCGGTCCACTTCAGTCGGACCGGGGCACTACGGCGGCACGGGTCAGCGTGTGCAGACGAAGCTCGTGGCGCTGTCCGGGTCGCCCGTGCGGTAACGGGGCCACTCCGGGTACTCGCACAGCGGGCGGGTGCGGGCGTGGGCCGCGTCGGTCACGACCGGGTTCGCCGGCGCTCTCCCCTTCTCGACCCACTGTTCGAGCGCGGTGAGCGAGTCCCAGCTCGCGGCGAAGGCGGGCGAGCCGAAGTTCGCGTGGTTGGCGCCGGGGACGACGTAGTACCGCAGGAAGTCGTGCGCCGTCCGGGCGCCCACCCTGGCGCGCACCCGCTCGTAGTAGTCGTTCGTGGAGCGGGGCGAGACCAGTTCGTCGGCGGCGCCGTGGAGCAGGAGCAGTTTGCCGCCGGCCCGGGCGAAGGGGCGCAGATCGGCGTTGTTGCGGTCCTGGACGGTGGACAGTTCACTGATGCGCGCCCGCCACTTCCCCGGGTGCCGGGGGTCGATGTCGAGGGAGTTGTGCCCCGGGTCGCGGGTGAGGAAGTACTTGACCCACTGGTCCCAGTACTGCATGCCGTAGCCGCTGGTCACCGGCATGGGGTCGGCCGGGGCGGTGGTGCCGAAGCCGAGGAAGGGCGTCCTCATGTCCGCGCCCGAGAGGAAGGGGAAGCCGGGGTACTGACTCTCGCCGCTGGCGACGCGGTACCCCCACCGGAAGGGGGAGGACATGGCCCTGACGGCCTTGATCTGGGGGTCCGAGAGACAGGTGGGGCCGGTGTCGGCGCCGCGCGGGCAGCGCAGCGTGACGGGGTCGAAGCGGCAGCCGTCGGGGGCGGAGACGACGCCGTCCTCGGCGCCGTCGCGTCCGTCGCAGGCGTGGACGACGCTCTCGTAGAGGAGGGTCTGCTTCTCGACCCCCGGGAAGGCGCCGGGGCGGGACAGGACGCGGGTCAGATGTCCCAGGTCCAGGGCCTCCGCGAGGTTGTTCCAGGCGGGGTAGCCGGAGATGACGCCGTCGAAGGCCTTCGGCCAGCGCTGGGTGACGACCAGCGCCTCGCGGCCGCCGGTCGAGCCTCCGGCGAAGTAGACCTCGGCGGGCTCGGCCCGGTAGGCCCGGTGGAGGAGGAACAGGCTCGCGTCGCGTGTCTTCTTGAGGGCGTCGCCGGCGGAGAAGTTGCGCAGCGCCTCGTCGTTGACGCCGAAGGAGCCGTCCAGGGAGGGCGGGGCGGCGGGGTTCTGCCGGTGCCCGGAGTCACTGGCGAAGGTCGCGTAGCCGCGGGCCAGCGGCGCGGGCCGGTCCGTGGGGCCGAACGGCACGTTCCCCGTCACGTCGGGGACGGTGCCGTTGTAACCGCCGCCCCCGAACATCAGCCCCTTGCGGTTCCAGTCGCGGGGCAGGGCGAGGCGTATCCTGATGTCGGGCGCGGAGGGGTCCACGGGGTGGAGGTCGGCCTCCACCCGGCAGTACTCGACCGTCGTGCCGCTGACGGCGCCCGTCACGACCGAGGCCGAGGTGACCCGGCCACCGGTCGTCGGGAGAGTCATGGCCGAGGCCGGGATCCTCGTCCCGTCCAGGGCGGCGCACCTGGCCGTCGCCGAGGGGCCGCTCGCGGTCCCGGATGTCGCGGCCCGGGCGCCGAGCACCTGGGTGGCACCCGCCAGCAGGACCATGCTCGTCAGCACGGCGACCCGACGGGTCCTCGCGCCTCTTGCCGATGTACTGCTCACGCCGACCTCTTCTCTGCCTCGCACGGGCACGGATCACGGGCGAAGTGATGCCGCGACAGTAGGGCGCCGTCTCCCGGGGGTTCAGGTGTGTACCCCACACTCCTCGCGGTCGCACGGTGGGGTGTTGTTCCACCAGGTGCCGTGCGCCCGCCGAGGCCCGACCGGCGCGGGGACGCTTCGGGGCCGTCCCCCGACCGCCCTCCGGTCCCCCGCTCGTTTCCTGCGCACACGCTGGACAGGTCCTGTCCGCCGTGCTGTCATACCTGCGGCCGTTCCCACGTTGTACAACCGTCGCTCCACCCACCCCCCACCGCACGCGACAACGTTGTCACCCCCGTCCCCGTGAGAAGGCAGGTCCCCCATGCCCGTCAGCAGACGCACGCTCCTGGGTGCCGGCGCCGCGACGCTCGGCGCGGCGGCACTCGGCGGTCCGCTCGCCGTCCCCGCGGCCGCCTCGCCCCTCGCCCCGGCCCCGGTGAACCGGCGGGCGGAGGGGCGGACCCCCGATGCCTTCCGGCGCCTTCCGCCCGGCAGCGTGACCGCCCACGGGTGGCTCGCCGGACAGCTCCGGCTCCAACTGGACGGTCTGTGCGGCCGGTTCGAGGAGGGCTCCCACTTCCTCGACTTCGCCACCAGCGGCTGGGTGCATCCCGAGCGCGGGGCATGGGAGGAACTGCCGTACTGGCTGCGCGGCTACCTCCCGCTGGCGATCGCCACCGGCGACACGCACGCGCTGTCCCGTTCCCGCGCGTGGATCGACGCCGTCCTGGCCACCCAGCAGAGCGACGGCTTCTTCGGGCCCCGCGCCCTGCGCACCTCGCTCGACGGCGGACCCGACTTCTGGCCCTTCCTCCCGCTGCTGCAGGCCCTGCGCACCCACGAGGAGTACAGCGGGGACACGCGCGTCGTCCCCTTCCTCACCCGCTTCCTGCGGTTCATGAACGCCCAGGGACCCGGCGCCTTCGACCACAGCTGGGTCTCCTACCGCTGGGGCGACGGCCTCGACGTCGCCGTGTGGTTGTACGACCGGACCGGGGAATCCTTCCTGCTCGACCTGGCGGCGAAGATGCACACCCGGGGCGCCGACTGGACGGGCGCCACACCGAGCCGGCACAACGTCAACATCGCCCAGGGCTTCCGCGAGCCCGCCCAGTACGGCCGGCTCACCGGCTCCGAGGAACTGACCCGGGCGACCTACCGCGCCTACGACAGCGTCATGACCGCGTACGGGCAGTTCCCCGGCGGCGGCCTGGCGGGCGACGAGAACTACCGGCCGGGCTTCGGCGACCCCCGGCAGGGCTTCGAGACCTGCGGGATCGTGGAGTTCATGGCCAGCCACGAGCTGCTCACCCGGCTCACCGGCGACCCGGTCTGGGCGGACCGCTGCGAGGACCTCGCCTTCAACATGCTCCCTGCCTCCCTCGACCCGAGCGGCAGGGGCGTCCACTACGTGACCGCCGCCAACAGCGTCGACCTCGACGACCGGCCCAAGACACAGGGGCAGTTCGACAACGGGTTCGCCATGCAGGCCTTCCAGGCCGGGGTCGACCAGTACCGGTGCTGCCCGCACAACTACGGCATGGGCTGGCCGTACTTCGCCGAGGAGCTGTGGCTCGGCACCCCCGACCAGGGGCTCGCGGCGGCGATGTACGCGCCGAGCACGGTCCGCGCCCAGGTGGCGGGCGGCACGACGGTGACGGTCACCGAGGAGACCGGCTACCCCTTCACGGACACCGTCACCCTCACCCTCGCCACCTCCCGGCCGGTGCGCTTCCCGCTGCGGCTGCGGGTGCCCGGCTGGTGCCGGAACCCCGAACTGAGCGTCAACGGCAAGCCGGTGAAGGCCCCGGACGGTCCGGACTGGGCGGAGATCACCCGTACCTGGCACGCGGGCGACGTGGTCCGGCTGCGGCTGCCGCAGCGGGCCCGGCTGCGGCAGTGGCCCGGACAGCACGGGGCGGTCAGCGTGGAGCGCGGCCCGCTGACGTACTCGCTGGAGATCGGCGAGCGCTACGAGCGCAACGGCGGGAGCGACACGTTCCCCTCCTACGAGGTGCACGCCACCACCCCTTGGAACTACGGCCTCCTCCCGGACACGCCGCTCACCCTGGCCCGAACCGGCGGCGCCGTGCCCGCGCAGCCCTTCACCCACGACACGGTCCCGCTGCGACTCACCGCGCGGGCCCGGCGGATCGAGGAGTGGATCGCCGACGACGAGCACGTCCTCGCCCCGCTGCAGGACGGCACCGCGCGCAGTACGGCGCCGGAGGAGACCGTCACCCTCGTGCCGATGGGCGCGGCCCGGCTGCGCGTGACGTCCTTCCCGACGGCCGCGCCCGACGGGCGGGCATGGACGCCGGAGCCGCCGTTCCGCCGGATCGCCAACAAGAACAGCGGCAAGGTCCTCGCCGTGGACGGCATGTCCACGGAGAACAGCGCGCGGGTCGTCCAGTACGACAACACCGGCACCGGCGACCACGCCTGGCAGCTCGTGGACCGCGGTGACGGCTGGTTCCTGGTCCGCAACGGTCACAGCGGCAAGGTGCTGGGGGTCGACGGCATGTCGACCGCCGACAGCGCGATCGTCGTCCAGTACGAGGACAACGGGACGGCGGACCACCTGTGGACGCGGGTCGACGACGGCGAGGGCTGGTTCCGGCTGCGCAACCGCAACAGCGGGAAGGTCCTCGGCGTGGACCGCATGTCGACCGCCAACAGCGCGCAGGTGGTCCAGTACGAGGACAACGGCACCGCCGACCACCTCTGGCGGCTCCTGTGAGGCGCCGCTGAGACACCGCGCGCGAGGGTGACCGCCCGCGGTGCGCGTCGGCGCTCCCTCCGTGGGGCGGCGGGCGGTTCGTCGGTGGGTTGTCGGTGGGTTGTCGGTGGGTCCGGTCACCCTGGCCGGGTTGGCACACCACACCCACCGAGGAGTCCGTCATCGTGTTGTCCGCACGTCAGGCCCAGGCCTGGAACGTCCACCGGCCGCCCTCCGCCCACGGTGCGACGTTCCTGGTCACCGGGGGCAACGCCGGAATCGGCTACTTCGTCGCGGAGCAGCTCGCCGCCACCGGTGCCGTCGTCGTACTGGGCTGCCGCGACGCCTCGAAGGCCGAGGCCGCCATGGCGTCGATCGGCGGGCGGGTCCCCGGCGCGCGACTGCGGCACCTTCCGCTCGACCTCGCCGACCTGTCGTCCCTGCGCGGCGCCGTGGCCGGGCTGGACGTCGAGCGCCTCGACGCCGTGGTGCACAACGCGGGGGTGGCACTCGACGAGCCGCCGCGCCGGGAGACCGCGGACGGCCACGAGTTGATGTTCGGCACCAACCACCTCGGTCACTTCGCGCTCACCCGGTGGCTGGCCCCCCTGCTCAGCGCGGCGCCGGCGGGCCGGGTCGTGACGGTGGGCAGCTTCGCGGCCCGCTCCGAACGGCTGGACCTGGACGACCTCCAGTCCTCGCGGGACTACCGGCCCAAGCGCACCTACGGCCGGTCGAAGCTGGCGCAGATGTCCTTCGGTTTCGCGCTCGACCGCCGGCTGCGCGCGGCCGGCAGCACGGTGCGCAGCGTGGTGGCCCACCCCGGTGGGGCGCTCGACTCGCTGACCCCCTCCCGACCCGGGGTGCGGGT
Source organism: Streptomyces griseoaurantiacus (assembly GCA_014656015.1). Classification (GTDB taxonomy): domain Bacteria; phylum Actinomycetota; class Actinomycetes; order Streptomycetales; family Streptomycetaceae; genus Streptomyces; species Streptomyces griseoaurantiacus. The sequence continues at coordinate 60,091 of BNBP01000032.1, forward strand.
GAGCACGGCCGGTGAACGCCTGCGGGGCCTGCCCGCCGGGCTCCTCGTGCAGGGCAAGGACGCCGGAGCGTGGCCGATCGTCCGGGCGGTCCTCGATCCGGAGGTGGTGGAAGGGCAGTTGTGGGGGCCGAGGGTGTTCGGCATGCGCGGGGCGCCCCGGAGTGAGCCCGCCCCCTCGCACATGACCGACCCCGGCGTGGCCGACCGTCTGTGGTCCCTCAGTGCCGAACTGACCGGCCTGGACCCGGAGGCGGGGCTGCGGTAGGGCCGCACGCCAGGCGTCGGGCGCGCCCGGCAGCCGTCACGCCCACGCCGTCGCGGTCCACACGGTGACGGCGGCGGTGAGCAGCAGCGTCAGGTTGAGGGCGATCTGCCGGTCGCCCCGCCGCAGGTGGACCCGGGTGGCCCCGATCTGGAGGAGCACGAATCCGGCGGCGGCGGCCACCGCGAGCCAGGGGGCGATGCCGGTCAGCGGCGGGAGGATCAGACCGATCGCGCCCAGCACCTCGAGGGTGCCGATGGCCCGTACCGCGGGCATCGGGGTGGTGTCGACCCATTCCATCATCGGCAGGAGCCGTTCCCGGCTGCGGAGCACCTTCACCCCTCCGCCGTAGAGGTAGAACAGGGCGAGCAGCCCGGCGATGATCCAGTGAGCGGTTTCCACGGTCGCGTCCAAGGGGTGGAGGAGGGTGCTCCGCCGGAAGCGACAGGAGCGCTTGCGGCGGAGCGCGCCGGGGCGTCGTTCCCGGCCGTGCCCCGATCCCACCTCCCGGGCGGTGCCGCTGTCCAAGTCCCGTTGCGCAGCGGCGATACCGGGTGGGTATCGGCGCAGCCAGGCGGGTCGACGGATGCGCCCTCCGCGGCCGATTGCCGTGGCCGCAACCCCCGGAGGGGGTCATTGCGTCAGGCGCAACCGGCCCACGACAATCGGCGCATGGATCATGTCGATCTGAATCTCATCGAGGTGCTGGACGCACTGCTGGCGGAGAACAGCGTGACGAGGGCCGCGGAGCGTCTGCACACCTCGCCGCCGGCCGTGAGCCGCGCGCTGGCCCGGCTGCGGCGCGCCTTCGGTGATCCGCTCCTGGTGCGGGCCGGGCGTGAACTCGTTCCCACGCCACGGGCGTTGGAGCTGCGTGGCGAGGTGCACGCGGTCGCCGCGAGGGCGCGGGCGTTGTTCGCGCCCTCGGCCGTCGCGGACCCCCGCACCGCCGTCCGGATGTTCGACCTCCAGGTCACCGACATGCTGTCCACGACGTTCCTGCCCTCCCTCATCGACGATCTGCGGGTGCGGGCGCCGGGGATCTCGCTGCGGCTGCGGCCGGAGAACACCGAGGACACCCCCGCGCTGCGGGAGGGCCTGGTGGATCTGGAGATCGGGATCATCCGCACCGGCGATCCCGAGATCCGCTCCGCGACACTGCTCACCGAGACGCTGATCGGCGCGGTGCGGCCGGAACATCCGCTGGCCGGGGCGAAGACGGTGACCGCGCGGAGGTTCGCCGCCGCCGACCACATCGCGGTGTCCCGGCTCGGAAGGACCCACGGGCCGATCGACGACCGCCTCGCGAGTCTCGGGCTGAGCCGCCGCGTGGTCGCGGTGGTGCCCACGTTCGCGAGCGCGCTGTTCATGGCCCGCGAGACCGATGTCGTCTGCGTGGCCCCGGCCGGCCTCGGGCGGCGGATGCTCGACGCGCTGGGCCTGCGCGCGTTCCCCGTCCCGCTGGAGCTGCCGTCCCTGACGATCGGCATGGCGTGGCATCCGCGCAACCACCACGACCGCACCCACCAGTTCCTGCGCGCCCGCACCCGCCACCTCATGACCGCCGCGGCCGCGCCCCACGGGGGCACGCGCACCCCCTCGGACCAAGCACCGCGGTGACCCCCGGCCACCCCGCCGTCCCACCTGTGCCCCATGCACCGCCTCCCGCCCCACCCGCTTCGTACGGGAGGACGGACATGTGTACGCGCGTTCGTATCCACGGACGAACCCAAGGCGGTGCCTGCGCTCCTAGGGTCGAAAGCCACGGCGGGCGTTCACGAGGAGGCGGCCATGCAGACGCTGGTGAGGGGCGGCCGGGTCATCGACCCGGGCACGGGGTTCGACGGGCCGGCCGACGTGCTCGTGGACGGTGACAGGATCGCCGCCGTGGGCCCCGGTGTCGCGGCACCGCCGGGTGCGGCGGTCGTCGAGGCCGCCGGGCTGGTCGTGGGCCCCGGCTTCGTCGATCTGCACAGCCATGTGCACTCGGTGGCCGGGCAGCGGCTGCAGGCGATGGACGGGGTGACCACGGCGCTCGACCTGGAGGCCGGGCTGATGCCGGTGGCCCGCGCCTACGCGGAGGCGGCCGCCGAGGGGCGCCCGCTGCACTACGGGTTCTCCGCCTCCTGGGGCGGCGCGCGGGCGGCGGTGCTGACCGGACGGACACCGGACGCCCGGTTCGCCTCGTCCCTGGCCGTGCTCGGCGACCCGCGCTGGCAGCGCACCTCCACCCCGCGCGAGCTGGCCGCCTGGCTGGCGCTGATCGAGGACGAGCTGGCCGGCGGCGCCCTCGGCATCGGCGTGCTCATGGGGTACGCCCCGGCGAGCGACCCCGCGGAGTACCTCGCGGTCGCCCGGCTCGCGGCGAAGGCCGGCGTGCCCACGTTCACGCACGTCCGCGAGCTGACCGAGGTGGACCCGGCCACCCCCGTCGACGGTTCCGCCGAGGTGGCGCGGGCGGCGGCCGAGACCGGGGCCGCGATGCACCACTGCCATGTGAACAGCACCTCCGGCCGGCACGTCGACCGGGTCCTCGGCACGCTGGAGGAGTCGCGGCGGGCGGGATCACGGGTGACGGTGGAGGCGTATCCGTACGGCGCGGGCAGCACGGCGGTCGGTGCGGCGTTCATCGCTCCGGAGCGGTTGCGCGCGAAGGGACTCGGACCGAGGAGCGTCGTCATGGTCGAGACGGGTGAGCGCATCGCCGACGAGGCGCGCCTGCGCCTGCTGCGCGCGCGGGACCCCGGCGCCCCCTGTCTGCTGGAGTTCCTCGACGAGGGCGCCCCCGGCGACCGGGCGCTGCTGCGGCGGGCACTGGCCTTCCCGGACGCGGTCGTCGCCAGCGACGCGATGCCGGTGCACTGGCCGGACGGCGCGCACGACAGCGCCGCGTGGCCGCTGCCGCCGGGCGGGACCACGCATCCGCGCACCGCCGGGACCTTCGCCAAGACGCTGCGACTGATGGTGCGCGAGACCGGGACGTGGAGCTGGCCGGAGGCGTTCCGGCGCTGCTCCTACCTGCCGGCGCGGGTCCTGGACGACGTGGCCCCGGCCGCCCGCGCGAAGGGCCGGCTCGCGGTGGGGGCCGATGCCGACCTGGTGGTGCTGGACCCGGAGACGGTCTCCGACGCGGCGACGTACGCCGAGCCCACCCGGCCCTCCGTGGGCGTGCGCCACCTCCTCGTGGCCGGGGTCCCGGTGGTCGCGGACGGCGCCCTGCGCACCGACGCGTTCCCCGGACGGCCGCTGCGCGGGGAGGCACGGTGAACACGCCGGACCTCGGCGCGCTGCTCGCCGACATCGAGACCCTGGTGACGTGCGAGTCGCCGTCGAAGGACCACGAGGCTCTCGCCCGCAGCGCGGCCGAGGTCGCCGCGATCGGCGGGCGTCTGCTGGGGACCGAGCCGGAGTACCTCCTCACCGAGGGCTGCCCCCATCTGCGCTGGCGGTTCGGCCCGGGTCCGGCCCGCGTGCTGCTGCTCGCGCACCACGACACGGTGTGGCCCGCCGGTTCGCTGCTCACCCACCCGTACGGGGTGCACGAGGGGGTGCTGCGCGGTCCCGGCTGCTTCGACATGAAGGCGGGCCTGGTGATGGCGCTGCACGCCCTCGCGGCCCTCCCCGAGCGGGCCGGGGTGACGGTCCTGGTCACCGGGGACGAGGAGATCGGCTCGCCCCGGTCACGGGTGCTGATCGAGGAGGAGGCCCGCGGCTGCGAGGCGGTGTTCGTGCTGGAGGCCTCGGCCGACGGGGGCGCGCTGAAGTGCCGCCGCAAGGGCGTCTCGCAGTACCGGGTCGAGGTCGGGGGCCGGGCCGCGCACTCGGGGCTCGAACCGGAGAAGGGCGTGAACGCGGGGGTGGAGCTGGCGCACCAGATCCTCGCCGTGACGGAACTGGCCGATCCCGCGCGCGGGACGAGCGTGGTGCCCACGGTGCTGTCGGCAGGTACGACGGTCAACACGGTCCCGGCGGCCGCCGTCGTGGCGCTCGACGTGCGGGCGTGGGACCTGGCCGAGCAGCAGCGCGTCGACGCGGGCCTGCGCGCCCTGTGCCCGGTGCTGCCCGGAGCCCGGGTGCGGGTCACGGGCGGTGTGAACCGGCCGCCGCTGGAGGCGGCCGCCTCCGGCGCCCTGTTCGGCCTCGCGGACTCCCTCGCGCGGGATCTGGGCCTGGGCCCGCTCGCCGCCGCGGCGGTCGGCGGCGCCTCCGACGGCAACTTCACCGCCGGCCTGGGCGTTCCCACGCTCGACGGCCTCGGCGCGGTGGGCGGCGGGGCCCACGCCGACGACGAGCATGTCCTCGTCGCCGAACTGCCGCGTCGCACGGCCTTGTTGACGGCGCTCGTGGAGGCCGTGCTGAGCGGCCGCCCGGGGCGGTCCGAAGGGGTGGCACGATGAACGAGCGGGTGCCGCGCATACCGTCCGCCCCGGCCGGGACCGACGGTCCGCCGCCCCCGGTGGTGGCGCGCGCGGAACGGGCCGCCGCCGAGGCCGCCCGGGAGGCGAAGGCGACCGTCCGGGAGCTGACGGAGGTGGGCGACCTGGCCGCCGTCTCGGCACTCCTGCGGTCGGTGTGGCGCTCCGAGCGAGGCGACGGGCCCGTCCCCGCGGAACTGCTGCGGGCGATGACCGTGGCGGGGAACTACGTGTCCGGCGCCTTCGACGGTGAGGAACTCCTCGGCGCCTGCTTCGGGTTCTTCGGTGCCCCCGGGCACGGCTCCCTGCACAGCCACATCACCGGCGTCCTGCCCGCCGGGCTGGGGCGCGGGCTGGGCCTGGCGCTCAAGCTGCACCAGCGCGCCTGGGCCCTGCGCCGGGGGGTGGACACCGTCTCGTGGACCTTCGATCCCCTGGTGCGCCGCAACGCCCACTTCAACCTGGCCAAGCTGGGCGCCCGTCCGGTCCGCTACGTGCCCGATTTCTACGGCCCGCTGCACGACGGGATCAACGGCGCGGAGGCGACCGACCGGCTGCTGGTCGCCTGGGACCTCACCGGCGGGGCGGGGGCGGGCGGCGGTGCGGCCGTCGGCGCGGCGGCGCTGCGGGCGCGGGGCGCCGTCCCGGTGCTGTCGGCCGGCGCGGACGGCCGGCCGGTGACCGGGGCCGGCGGGGGGCCCGTGCTCCTGGTCGCGGTGCCGCCCGACATAGAGGGGCTGCGGCGCAGCGACCCGGCACTCGGCCGGGCGTGGCGGCCGGCGGTGCGGGAGGTGCTGGGCGGTCTGATGGCCGAGGGTGCGGAAGTCACCGGGTTCGACCGGACCGGGTGGTACGTCGTGGAGAGGAAGCGGGACTCGTGAAGCTCGACGGTGTGGAACTCCTGCGGGTACGGATGCCGTTGCGGACGCCGTTCCGGACCTCGTTCGGCACGCAGACCGTGCGCGAGGCGCTGCTGGTGCGGGTGGAGACGCCGGACGGGGAGGGCTGGGGCGAGTGCGTGGCGATGGCCGATCCGCTCTACTCCTCGGAGTACGTCGAGGGCGCCGCGCACGCGCTGCGCACGTACCTCGTGCCCGCGCTGCTGGAGGCGGACGGGGTGAGCGCGCACCGGGTGGCACCGCTGCTCGCCCCCTTCAAGGGGCACCGGATGGCGAAGGCCGCGGTGGAGATGGCCGTCCTCGACGCCGAACTGCGCGCCCAGGGCGTCTCGTTCGGCGCCGCGCTCGGCGCGACGAGGGACACGGTGCCGTGCGGGGTCTCGGTCGGCATCATGGACTCCGTCCCCCAGCTCCTGGACGCCGTCGGCGACTACCTCGCGCAGGGGTACGCGCGGATCAAGCTGAAGATCGAGCCCGGCTGGGACGTGGAACCGGTCCGTGCCGTGCGCGAGCGCTTCGGCGAGGAGGTGCTCCTCCAGGTCGACGCGAACACCGCGTACACCCTCGCCGACATCCCGCGTCTGCGCCGGCTCGACCCCTTCGACCTGCTGCTGATCGAGCAGCCGCTGGACGAGGAGGACGTGCGCGGCCACGCCGAGCTGGCCCGGCACCTGAGCACGCCGGTCTGCCTCGACGAGTCGATCGTGTCGGCCCGCTCGGCCGCCGACGCGATCGCGCTGGGCGCCTGCCGCATCGTGAACATCAAGCCCGGGCGGGTCGGCGGCTATCTGGAGGCCCGGCGCGTGCACGACGTGTGCGCGGCGCACGGGGTGCCGGTGTGGTGCGGCGGCATGCTGGAGACGGGGCTCGGCAGGGCGGCGAACGTCGCGCTGGCCGCGCTGCCCGGCTTCACGCTGCCCGGCGACACCTCGGCCTCCGACCGCTACTACCGCACCGACATCACGGAGCCGTTCGTCCTGGACGCCGGGCACCTCCCGGTGCCGTCCGGTCCCGGCCTCGGCGTCGTCCCGGTGCCGGAGGCGCTGGCGGAGGTGACGACGCAGACCGCCTGGATCGGCGCCTGAGTTCGTGGCGGGCGACGGAACGGGTGTTAGATTCCGTCCCCCGGGACGAACGGAGCCGGGCGCGCGTGCGAGGTCGAGGTGGTGGTGGCGCCGATGCCCGGAAGACCGCGTACCCGGCTGAGCCGGGTGCTCGACGACCTCGGGGGCGTCCTGCTGGAGCCGCTCGCGGGGCTGCGGCGCCGGGGCGCACGGCTCGACCACGTCGTCATCCACGATCCCCTGGACAGCACGCCCGGGACACCTCCGGGCACGCCTCCGCACGCTCCGGCGAGCGGCGGTGCCGCGCATGCCGTGGTGCTGTGCGTGGGCGTGCGCGCGCCGGAGGAGATCGTCCGGCTGCTGCGGGAGTACGGCCGCCGGGAGGCGACCGCGCTCGTCGTCCGGCAGCCCGTGGAGGCCGGGCCCGAGGTCGTGCGCGCCGCCGAGGAGGCGGGCGTCGCCCTGCTCGGGCTGGCGGCGGGGGCCTCCTGGGCGCAGCTCGCCGCGATGCTCCGCACCGTGCTCGCCGAGGAGGACCTCGGTGACGCCTCGCCGCAGACCCTCGACGGGAGACCGGCCGGGGACCTGTTCGCCGTGGCCAACGCGGTGGCCGCGCTGCTGGACGCGCCGGTGACCATCGAGGACCGGGCCTCGCGCGTGCTCGCCTTCTCCGGACGGCAGGACGAGGCCGACCAGCCCCGGGCGCGGACCATCCTGGGCCGGCAGGTGCCCCCGCACTTCACCCGCCACCTCGAGGCCAACGGCGTGTTCGAGCGGCTGTACCGCGAACAGGGCCCCGTCTACGTCGATCCGCGGTCGCAGGACTTCGAGATGGGCATGCCGCGGCTGGCCGTCGCGGTCCGCGCGGGCGACGAGATCCTCGGTTCGGTCTGGGCGGCGGTCCCCGGCCCCGTCGGCGAGGAACGCGCGCAGGCGCTCGTGGACGCCGCCAAGGTGGTGGCCCTGCACATGCTGCGGCTGCGGGCGGGCGCCGACGTCGAACGGCGGCTGCGGGCGGACCTGGTGAGCACCGTGCTGGAGGGCGGCACGGCGGCCCCCGAGGCGCTCGCCCGCCTCGGCCTGCTCGGCCGGCCGCTGGTCGTGCTGGCGATGGGCCTGGCCGACCCGCCCGGGACGAGTACCCCGGAGGAGGACGTCAGCCGGACGGCCGAGCGGCAACGGCTCACCGACGCGCTGGCCACCCACCTGACGACGGTGCAGCCCCGTGCGGCGGTCGCGCTGCTCGGGAACGTCGCCTACGGGCTGCTCCCGCTGCCGGGCGAGCAACCGGAGGACGTGGCGCGGGCGCTGCGCCTCGCCTCGGCGTTCCTGGAGCGCACCGGGCGCGACACGGAGGAGGCGGCGATCGGCATCGGCCCGCCCGCGCGGGACGGTACCGGGGTACGGCGTGCGCGCGAGGGCGCAGACCGTGCCCTGCGGGTTCTGCTCGCGGCGGGTCGGGGGCGCCGGGTCGCCACCCTGGAGGACGTGCACATCGACGCCCTCCTGCTGGATCTGGCCGACCTCGCGGCCGCCCGCGGGGACCGCCCGACGGCGGCGATCGCCCGTCTCCTCGACCACGACGCCCGTCACGGCTCCCGTCTCGTCCACACTCTGCGGTGCTGGCTGGACGCGTTCGGCGACGTGCCGGCCGCGTCGGCCAGGGCCCATGTCCATCCCAACACCTTCCGCTACCGCCTGGGCCGCCTCGCCGAGGTCGGCGAACTCGATCTGAAGGACCCCGACCAGCGCTTCGCCGCGATGCTGCAGCTGCGGCTGCTGCCGGCGTCCGAGGACGCGCCGGAGGCGTGAGGGACGGCGGCCGGGCACGGGGCGGGCCGACCTCCGGGCTCGGCACGGGGCGGGCCGACGTCCGGCCTGGGTCCGGGGCGGGCCGACGTCCGGCCCGGGTCCCGCTGCGGGACGGAGCGGGCTCAGTCGCGGGACGGGCCTGCGGTCGGCCGGGCTGCGGTGAACATGTCGGCCAGGCCGTACGGGGCCTCGTCCCCGAGCAGCAGCGGCAGGAGTTCGGCGGCCTCGGCGGCGTGCTTGGCGCTTCGGGGGAACAGAGCGGCCTCGTAGGCGGCGAGGGCGGCCTCGGTGTCGTCGGGGTGGGCGGCGAGCGCCTTGCCGAGTTCCGCGCCGTCGAACATGGCGGCGTTGGCGCCCTCCCCGGAGGGCGGCATGAGGTGGGCGGCGTCGCCGAGGAGGGTGACGCCGGGGCGCCGCTCCCAGCGGTGCTCGTTGGGCAGCGTGTGCACGACGCGCGGGACGGGTGCGGTCTCCCCGTCGGTGAGCAGTGCGGTGAGCCGGGGCGCCCAGCCCTCGAACTCCTCGGCGATCCGGGCCGTGGCCACGGCGGCGTCGGCGAAGTCGATGCCGTCGATCCACTCGCGTCCCTTGAGGAGCTGGACGTAGGTGTGCAGCACCCCGCCGGGTTCCCGGTGGGCGGTGATCCCCTTGCCGGGTGCGAGCGCGAACATCGAGCCGCCGCCGACGGCCGCGGCGCTCGCGGGGTGGCGCTCGTCGCTGTCGAACAGGTAGGTCTCGACGAAGACCACTCCGGCGTACTCGGGCCGCGCTTCGGACAGCAGGGGACGGACGCGTGACCAGGCGCCGTCCGCGCCGACCAGGAGGCCGGTGGTGACCGTCGTGCCGTCGGTGAAGGTCACCTCGTGGCGGCCGTCGCCGAGGGAGCGGGCGGCGGTGACCTTGTGGCCCCAGCGCACGGTGCCGGCGGGCAGGGAGTCCAGCAGAAGCTGCCGCAGCGCGCCGCGCAGCACCTCGGGCCGCGTGCCGTCGCCGTCGTCGGGCTGCTCGAACACGAGGGTTCCGTGCTTGTCGAGCACGCGCAGTGCCTCACCGCCCTGGTGGACGAGACCGAGGAACGCGTCGAAGAGACCGGCGTCCTTGAGGGCGAGCTGCCCGTTGTGGTCGTGGATGTCTAGCATGCCGCCCTGGGCGCGGGCGCTGGACGAGGCCTCCGCCTCGTGGACGGTGACCGGAATGCCGTGGATGTGCAGGACCCGGGCGAGCGTCAGCCCGCCGAGCCCGGCGCCGATGATCGTGACGGGTGTGGTCATGGTGCCACCTCACTGGTGCGTGCGGTGCCCGCCGGGACGGAAGCCCGGACGACGGCACACGGGAAATCTCTGGAACGACGTTCCAGCACGCCTCCACAGTGGAACGGCGTTCCAGGTCCTGTCAAGCTGGAACATGGTTCCAGCGGACCGCGCGGTGTCTAGAATGACCGGCATGGCAAGCAGAACGCGTGGCGCGGAACGCCGTCGGGAGCCGCTCTCCCGGGAGCGCATCGTCGCCGCCGCCGTGGAACTCCTGGACACCGTCGGCGAGGGCGGGCTGACGTTCCGCGCACTGGCCGAGCGCCTCGCTACGGGACCCGGGGCGATCTACTGGCACATCGCGGGCAGGTCCGAGCTCCTCGTCGCCGCCACGGACGCCGTCCTGACGGCCGCCGCCGTCGGCGACGAGCCCGACGCCACGCCGCACGAGACGGTCCGCGCCCTCGCGCTCGGCCTCTTCGACGCGATCGACGAGCACCCCTGGGTGGGCGCGCAGCTCGTGGGCACACCCTCGCAGTCACCGATGCTGCCAATCTTCGAACAGCTCGGCCGCCAGGTCCGGGCGCTGGGGGTGCCGCAGGGCGCCTGGTTCTCCGCGGTCTCCGCGCTGTGGAACTACATCCTCGGCGTGGCGGGCCAGAATGCCGCCAACGCCCGGATGCCGCAGCCCGCCACGGACAGGACCGCCTACGTGGGCTCCGTCGCGGACCACTGGGCGGCCCTCGACGCCGACCGGTACGTGTTCACCCGCACCGTCGCCGATCAGTTGCGCGAGCACGACGACCGGGCCGAGTTCCTCACCGGCATCGACCTCATCCTGACCGGCATCACCGCGCACCGCTGGCCCGCCGGCTGACCGGAGGCCGCCACGACGGGCCTCCGGACGAGCGGCTGAAAAGTCGTACCGGGTTTCGGCGAACTTTCCGGCCCGCTCCCCCATCGAATCTCGTGTACGGCACGTGGCCGTCGCGTGGACGGGGACCCGACCCCTCCGCCGCCGCACACGTGCACCCGCACACGCACGAGTGGAGAGCGATCGCTGTGACCGAGTACCGGACCACCACCACCGAACAGACTCCCGCCGTCCGGCCGACCGGGGCGCGCCTCGCCGGGCGCCGGTTCGGCCGCGCGGCGCTCGCCCTGGCAGCCGTCGCCGGGCTGGGCCTCGCCGGCGCGGCCGCCGCGCGGGCGGCGGACGGCGGCGCCACGAGCGGCACGGCGTCCACGCCCACCTGCTCTCCCGCCGCCCTGAAGACCACGTTCGGCCGGCATCTGACCGGCGGGATGAACCACGCGGGGGTCGTCCTGACGTTCCGCAACCTCAGCGGCACCACGTGCGCGCTGCGCGGCTTCCCCGGGGTGGGCCTGGAGGACGCCGCCCACCGGACGCTTCCCACCCACACCCACCGGGGCGACACCTGGTACGCCGGCGACCCCGGGACCAAGACCCTCCTCCTGAAGGACGGCGAGGCGGCGGAGGCGGTCCTCGCCTGGACCCACGTCGACGCCGGGACCTCCGAGGCCGTGCACGCCTCGTACCTGGAGATCACCCCGCCCGCGGCCACCACCCACCGGACACTGGCCTTCCCGGAGTGGGTCGACAACGGCGACCTGCACGTCACCGCCCTGGCCCGGCACATCGACGTGTCCGGCTGACCTCCGCCGCGCGGGCGCCCGCGGGACCTCGACGTCCCGGCGGGACGGCGTGGCGAGAAGGCGTGGCCACCCGGCATTTTCGCCACTGTCGGGTGGTCGGTGCCGTTCATAGGCTCCTGACATCGGTCGTTCGATCACCGGGAAACGCCGATGAACACCTGGGAACACCTGGGAAGGGGTCATGCACGTGTTCGACAAGAGCGGGTCCGCCGAGGGCGACGAGGCTGCCGGGAAGGGCGCGGAGAGGCACGTCAGCCGGCGCGCCGCACTGGGGCGGGGCGTCGGCGCGGCCGCGATCGGGGTGACCGCCGCGCTCGCCGGCCCCCTGTCCGCCCCGGCCGCCGCGTCCCCGGGACGGACGCGGCCCGCGGACGGCGGGGCGCTCCCCCGGTCCGTGGCCGGGATTCGCATCCCCTCCGGCGAAGTGACCCGCGCGGCCGCAACCCTGGCCCGCGAGGCGTCCTCCGAGACGCTGTTCAACCACGTCATGCGCAGCTACCTGTTCGGCTGTGCGCTGTTCGACCGGCGCGGCGTCCCCTACGACCGCGAACTCGCCTTCCTCTCCGCGGTCCTGCACGACCTGGGGCTGGTCGAGGCGTACCGGACCCCGGACGAACGCTTCGAGCTGGACGGCGCCGACGCCGCGCAGCGGTTCCTGAAGGCGCGGCACGTTCCGGACGACCGGATCGCGGTCGTGTGGGACGCGATCGCCCTGCACACCGATGCCGCCATCGCGGCCCGCAAGCGGCCCGAGATCGCCATGGTGGCGGTCGGTTCCGGGGCCGACTTCTCCGGCAACGGCCTCGACCGCATACCGTCCGGCACTCTGGAGGACATCCTCGGCGCCTTCCCCCGGAAGGGTTTCAAGCAGGACGCGGTCGACACCATGCTGTCGCTGTGCCGCACGAAGCCCATGTCGGTGCTGATGCACCCCTTCGCCGAGGTCGGCCGCCGCCACCTGCCCGGTTTCCCGGTGCCCACGGTGGAGGACCTGGTGCTCGCGGCACCCTTCGCGGAGTGAGGCCGCTCGCTCACCCACCCACGCGGGTGTCGCGGGCGCGGATCCGCTGGGTGAGGAAGAGGGCCGCGCGGTCCAGCGCCTCCTCCGCCTCGTCCAGTTCGCCGACGAGTGCCTGGAACACGTGCGGCGCCTCGGCGGTGACGTCCAGGACGACGTCCACCCCGGCCTCCCGGGCGCGGACGGCCAGCCGCGTGGAGTCGTCCAGCAGCAGTTCGTTGGTGCCCACCTGGAGCAGCATCGGGGGGAAGCCGCTCAGGTCGGCGTGGACGGCCGGGCTGAGCAGCGGCTGACGCGGGTCGGCGCCGGCGAGGTACAGGGTGCTGGTGCGGTCGAAGTCCGCACGGGTGAAGACCGGGTCGGCGCCGGCCTTGCCGTCCATGCTCTCGCCGCTCCGGGTGGCGTCCAGGCCCGCGGAGAAGGCCAGGATGCCCGCGGGCAGCGGGAGGCCGGCGTCGCGGGCGGCGAGGCAGGCGGTGACGGAGAGCCCGCCGCCCGCGGAGTCCCCGGCGAACACGATGCCGGCCGGGTCCTCTCCGCCGTCGAGGAGGGCCCGGTAGGCGTTCACGCCGTCCTCGATCGCGGCCGGGAAGGGATGTTCGGGGGCGAGCCGGTAGTCCAGCGAGTACGCCCCGAAGCCGGTCTTGGCGACGAGGTGTCCGGTCAGGGACAGGGCCGTCTCGGGGGAGCCGAACACCCAGGCTCCACCGTGGAAGTAGAGGATCGTTCCGGCGCGCGGTCCGGCCTCCGGCTCGACCCGCAGGGCCGGTAGCCCGCCGAGTTCCGCCGGCGTGGTGCGGAGGCCCTCGGGCACCTTCATGCCGGCCATGAGCGCACGGAATCCGGCGCGCATCTCCTCGACCGTTGCGGGGCCCTCGTGGCGGCCCTGCCGCATCATGGCATCGACGCGGGCACGCTGTTCTCTGCTCATACTGGTGTGCTCCCAGAGTGAAAGTAGCTGCCGCTACACTATATGCCGTGGCATATAAATCAAGCGACGCGCTCGACCTGGTCGCCTTCTTCGACGACCTGGTCCGCTGCGAGACCCGTGTGTACAACGCCCTCAGCGACCGTCTCCGCGCCGAGCACTCCATCGTGACCTCGCAGTTCGAGTCCCTGCGCCATCTGCGCGACCACCCCGGGGCCCGGGTGGCGGACATCGCCGCCGCGTTCGCGATCGGGATCGGCGCGACGAGCAAGGGGGTGGACCGGCTGGAGAAGCGGGGGTGGGTGGTCCGGCAGCCCAACCCCGACGACCGCCGGTCGAGCCTGCTGGCCCTGACCGACGAGGGCGCGCGACTCGTCGACGCGGCGGAACGGACCGCCACGGCGTGCCTCGCCGAACTCATCGGCGAGGCGTTCGGCGGCGCACCGGCCACGGTACGGGCGTTCGCGGACCTGCGCGCCGCACTCGAACGCGCCCGGATCGGCACACCGACGGGCTGAGCACGTACCGGCACGCCGACGGACTGAGCACGTTCCGGCACGCCGACCGGCCGAGTACGGGCCGCACACCGACGGGCCGAGTACGGGCCGCACACCGACGGGCTGAGCACGGCCCGGCGCACCGACGGGCCGAGTACCGGCTGCCCGGCCGCCGACGGGCCGCGCGCCCGTTCGGCACGACGGACGGGCCGGGCGCGGGCCGGCCCGCGCCCCGCCGTCGCACGCACCG